>NZ_JBLUPW010000001.1:0-587002 GCF_048068175.1 Pseudomonas sp. NY15356
AAGCGTTTATTTTGAAGTTTTTCGTTCAACTTCAACCGCTTAACTCGCTGCGATCTCTCGTAGCGGGAGGCGAATCATACAGCGTTAAAACCTGCTGTCAACTGCCTTTTTCACCGCTGCCGATCTGTGAGACCGAAGCCTTCCGATACTACCTGAAGCGTTCAACTCATTGAATCTCAAGGAGTTTTGCGTTTCGACTGCGTCGGAAGTGGGGCGCATTATAGGCCCCTGAAACGGCACGTCAACCGTTATTTTCAAAAAACTTTAATATCGCCGAAAAACAAAACGGGGAGGCCTCACGGCCTCCCCGTCTCAATCAGCACTATTTAAAGACTAGGAAATGCAAACTGCGACGCCTCATGGCTCGCCCGCTGCGGCCAGCGCTGGGTAATGGCCTTGCGGCGGGTATAGAACCGCACCCCGTCCGGGCCATAGGCATGCAGGTCGCCAAACAACGAACGCTTCCAGCCACCGAAGCTGTGATAGGCCACCGGCACCGGCAGTGGAACGTTGACCCCCACCATGCCCACCTCGATCTCGTCGCAGAACAGGCGTGCTGCCTCACCGTCACGGGTGAAGATGCAGGTGCCGTTGCCGTACTCATGCTCGTTGATCAGGCGCATGGCATCTTCCAGGCTGTTCACACGCACCACGCACAGCACCGGGCCGAAGATCTCTTCTTTATAGATGCGCATTTGCGGCGTGACGTGGTCGAACAGGGTACCGCCAACGAAGTAGCCATCCTCATGACCGCTCACGCGCAGGCCACGACCGTCGACTACCAACTTGGCGCCGGCAGCCACACCGTCGTCGATATACCCCACCACCTTGTCACGGGCAGCCGCAGTCACCAGCGGACCCATGTCCAGGCCGCAGGAGGTACCAGCACCGATCTTCAGCGCCTTGATCTGCGGCTCCAGCTTGGCGATCAGTGCATCGGCCACCTGGTCACCCACGCACACCGCGACCGAAATAGCCATGCAGCGCTCGCCGCAAGAACCGTAGGCCGCCCCCATCAGTGCGCTGACGGCATTGTCCAGGTCGGCATCGGGCATCAGCACGGCATGGTTCTTCGCTCCGCCCAGCGCCTGCACACGCTTGCCGCGCTTGGTGCCTTCGGCATAGATGTATTCGGCGATCGGGGTCGACCCCACGAAGCTCAGGGCCTTGACTTCTGGTGCCTCGATCAGTGCATCGACCGCCTCCTTGTCGCCATGCACGACATTGAGGATGCCTTTGGGCAAGCCCGCTTCATGCAGCAGCTGGGCAATGAACAGGGTCGAGCTCGGGTCACGCTCGGATGGCTTGAGAATGAAGGCGTTGCCGCAGGCAATGGCCAGCGGGTACATCCACAGCGGCACCATCGCCGGGAAGTTGAACGGGGTGATGCCGGCGACGATGCCCAGCGGCTGGAAATCGGACCAGGCATCGATGTTCGGGCCAACGTTGCGGCTGTACTCGCCCTTGAGCAGTTCTGGGGCGGCGCAGGCGAACTCGACGTTCTCGATGCCGCGCTTGAGCTCACCGGCAGCGTCTTCCAGGGTCTTGCCGTGCTCTTCGCTGATCAGTTGCGAGATACGTGCTTCATTCTGCTCCAGCAGTTGCTTGAAGCGGAACATCACCTGGGCGCGCTTGGCCGGGGGCATGTTGCGCCAGGCCGGGAATGCAGCCTTGGCCGAATCGATGGCTTCCTGGACGGTGGCGCGGCTGGCCAGTTCGACCTTGCGGGTGCTCTCGCCTGTGGACGGGTTGAAGACATCGGCGGTGCGCTCGCCCTTGGAAACCAGCTCGCCGTTGATCAGGTGCTGAACGATGCTCATGCAATACTCCAGATAAAGAAGGTAGAGGCAGGCGCGTAGGAACGCGCCTGTCGTCAGAGTCGGAAAAGATCAGTCGATCTGGTTCAGGGCTTCACCCACCGCATCGAACAGGCGGTCCAGTTCCTGCGGCTGGGTGTTGAAGGTTGGGCCGAACTGCAAGGTGTCGCCACCGAAGCGGACATAGAAACCTGCCTTCCACAGCTTCATCGCCGCCTCGTAGGGACGCACGATGGCATCGCCGTCACGCGCAGCGATCTGGATGGCACCGGCCAGGCCATAGTTGCGGATGTCGATGACGTTCTTGGTGCCCTTGATGCCGTGCAGCACTTTCTCGAAGTGCGGTGCCAGCTCGGCGGCCGACTGCACCAGGTTTTCTTTCTGCAGAAGGTCCAGCGCGGCGATGCCGGCTGCACAGGCCACCGGATGGGCCGAATAGGTATAGCCGTGGGGGAATTCCACGGCGTATTCGGGTGTCGGCTGGTTCATGAAGGTCTGGTAGATCTCGCTGGTAGCGATCACCGCGCCCATGGGAATGGCACCGTTGGTGACCTGCTTGGCGATACACATCAGGTCCGGGGTCACGCCGAAGGCTTCGGAGCCGGTCATGGCGCCCATGCGGCCGAAGCCGGTGATCACTTCGTCGAAGATCAGCAGGATGTTGTGCTGGGTACAGATCTCGCGCAGGCGCTTGAGGTAGCCCTTGGGCGGTGGCAGCACACCCGCGGAGCCGGCCAGTGGCTCGACGATGACGGCCGCGATATTCGAGGCGTCATGCAGCTCGATCAACTTGAGCATCTCATCGGCCAGGGCGATACCGCCCTCTTCCGGCATCCCTTTGGTGAAAGCGTTGCCCGGCAGCAGGGTGTGAGGCAGGTGGTCGACGTCCAGCAACTGGCCGAACAGCTTGCGGTTGCCGTTGACACCGCCGAGGCTGGTGCCGGCGATGTTCACCCCGTGGTAGCCACGGGCGCGGCCGATGATCTTGGTCTTGGTCGCCTGGCCTTTCAGGCGCCAGTAGGCGCGTACCATCTTCAGCGCAGTGTCGCAGCACTCGGAGCCGGAGTTGGTGAAGAACACATGGTTCAGGTCACCCGGGGTCAGCTCGGTGATCTTCTCGGCCAGTTGGAAGGCCAGCGGGTGGCCGAACTGGAACGCCGGGGAATAGTCCAGCACGCCCACCTGGCGCGCCACCGCTTCGGAAATCTCCTTGCGAGTATGCCCGGCGCCGCAGGTCCACAGGCCCGACAAGGCGTCGAACACCTTGCGGCCCTTGTCGTCGTACAGGTAGCTGCCTTCGGCCGCCACGATCAGGCGTGGGTCGCGCTGGAAATTGCGGTTGGCGGTGTAGGGCATCCAGTGGGCGTCCAGCTTGAGCTGGCTGGCGATGCCAGTGGCGGCGGTTTCGGGCATGTTCATCGGCGGTTCCTCGGAAGACGATTAGGCAACGATGGATGTTGTTGCAGCTAAGGTGTCATGGGGATAACGTAAGAAAAACTCTGCTTTTCTAATCTTTGGATATGAGCCGGCTAAACTTAAGACCCTACTGCGGGAAACACCTTGCCAATCAATGAGCTGCCCGCAGGATGCGCGCTCGCAACCCCGCGATTGCATGGGATCGACTGTTTTATCCACAGGGTTAGGTTTTAAGGTTGCGCTCCTGTCCCCACTCCAACGAAGGCCCATCGTGAAACGCCCACAACCCCTCGCCCAGGTCAGCGACTTCGACATCCGCCTGCTGAAGATCTACCGCAGCGTGGTGGAATGCGGAGGCTTCTCGGCCGCCGAAAACGTGCTCGGCATCGGCCGCTCGGCCATCAGCCAGCAGATGAACGACCTGGAGCAGCGCCTGGGCCTGCGCCTGTGCCAACGTGGCCGGGCCGGTTTTTCGTTGACCGAGGAGGGCCGTGAGGTCTACCACTCGGCCCTGCAACTGCTCAGCGCCCTGGAAACCTTCCGCACCGAGGTCAACGGGCTGCACCAGCACCTGCGCGGTGAGCTGAACATCGGCCTGACCGACAACCTGGTCACCCTGCCGCACATGCGCATCACCCACGCTTTGGCCGAACTCAAGGACCGCGGCCCCGATGTGCGCATCCAGATCCGCATGATCGCCCCAAGCCAGGTCGAGCAGGGCGTGCTGGACGGCAGCCTGCATGTGGGCGTGGTGCCCCAGACCAGCCCGCTCTCGGGCCTGGAATACCAGCCCCTGTACAGCGAGCGTTCGCTGCTCTATTGCGCCGTCGGTCACCCGTTGTTCTACGCCGACGACCAACAGATCGACGACCAGCGCCTCAACAGCCAGGACGCGATCGCCCCGACCTTTCGCCTACCCGCCGACATCCAGGCGCACTACCAGGCCCTGCATTGCACGGCCAGCGCCTCGGACCGCGAGGGCATGGCGTTCCTCATCCTCACCGGGCGCTACATCGGCTACCTGCCCGACCACTACGCGTCCTTCTGGGTCCAACAGGGCCGCCTGCGCGCCTTGAAGCCGGCCGAGCGCTTCTATGACCTGAGCCTGAGCTGGGTGACGCGCAAGGGGCGCCGACCGAACCTGGTACTGGAAAGCTTCCTCGAAAGCCTGGCTGCGACACGCTGATGCCTATGCGTGCCGCCAATGCTTGTCACTTCGGCACAGGAAGGTAATCTTGTCCGACATCCGTTGCCACTGAACCGTACGGAACCGTCCATGACCCTCGAAGTCCCTGCGCATCTACCTTCCACCTCGGGCAAACCTGCCGGCCGTATTCGCCAGAAAAACGAACAGGCCATCATCCAGGCCGCCGAAGACGAGTTTGCCCGCCATGGTTTCAAGGGCACCAGCATGAACACCATCGCCCTGAAGGCCGGCTTGCCCAAGGCCAACCTGCATTACTACTTCACCAACAAGCTTGGCCTGTACATCGCCGTGCTGAGCAACATCATCGAGCTGTGGGACAGCACCTTCAACGCCCTGAGCGTCGAGGACGACCCGGCCCAGGCGCTGAGCCACTACATCCGCACCAAGATGGAGTTCTCCCGGCGTAACCCGCAGGCCTCGAGGATCTTCGCCATGGAGGTGATCAGCGGCGGTCAGTGCCTGAGCGAATACTTCAGTGCCGACTACCGCGACTGGTTCCGTGGCCGGGCGGCGGTATTCCAAGCCTGGATCGATGCTGGCAAGATGGACCCGGTCGACCCGGTGCACCTGATCTTCCTGCTGTGGGGCAGTACCCAGCACTATGCCGACTTCGCCACCCAGATCTGCCAGGTCACCGGCCGTAGCCGCCTGACCAAGCAAGATATGGAAGACGCCAGCAACAACCTTATCCACATCATTCTCAAAGGCTGTGGCATCACCCCGACAGCCTGACCCGGACCTATGCCTTCTACCCTGCTCGACCTCTGCGAATTCCACGAAGAAATCCGCAAGAGCCGCTTCATCACCCTCGCCGGCCCGATCAGCAGCCCGGCCGAGGCCATGAGCTTCATCGAACGCCACAGCGACCTGGCCGCCACCCATAACTGCTGGGCCTGGAAACTGGGTGCGCAGTACCGCAGCAGCGACGACGGTGAACCCGGCGGCACCGCTGGCCGGCCGATCCTCGCGGCCATCGAGGCCCAGGATTGCGATCAGGTGGTGGTGCTGGTGATCCGCTGGTATGGCGGCATCCAGCTGGGCACCGGCGGCCTGGCCCGCGCCTACGGCGGCGGTGCCAACAAGTGCCTGCAGCAGGCGCCCAAGCGGCTGTTGGTGCAGCGCAGCGAGTACCGCTGCAGCTGCAGCTTCAGTGAGTTGGCACTGCTCAAACTGCGCTTGGCGGATGTGGACGGCCTGGTGCTGGACGAACGGTTCACCGCCAATGGTGTGGATTTGCAGCTGGCCCTCGGCGACGCCCACCTCGAAGCGCTGCAGCAACAGTTGGCAGACCTCAGCCGTGGCCGGATCCGCCTGGAGCCCTGCGAAGGTTGAAGCCCTTCCAGATTGCTCACAACAACTGTGGGCCTGCCTGTGGATAAGCTTGGGGCATTCATGCCTAGGCCTTGAACTGCAAGGCCTGAACGGCATTGATCATATTTTGATCACATTTTCATGACAACCTCGCAAGCACCTGAATATCAGTAAGTTATCCCCAACTCCTGGTGCCATGACTCGCCTTCGGCATGGATTTCCACAGTAGAGGCTTGCTCACAGATAATGTGGAGTGTGCTGTGGATAACCCGTGAACCCTTGAGCGCAACGCCCGTATTCAAAGGACTTGGGCAGGATGGTCATTTTTTGATCAGCCTCGGCCAGGCAACCGGCCCACTCTTGGCGTATGCTCTGTACCCTGATATCGGATGTCCAAGGAGCCCGTCATGCCCAACGCTAGAACCGCCCTGATCATCGGAGCCTCCCGCGGGTTGGGCCTGGGCCTCGTGCAACGCCTGCACGAAGACGGCTGGGCCATCGTCGCCACCGTGCGCGACGCCCAGAAGGCCGATGCCCTGCGTGCGATCCCCGGCGTACGCGTGGAAACCCTGGAAATGAACGATGCCGGGCAACTCGATGCTCTGCAACAGCGCCTGCAAGGCGAAGTATTCGACCTGCTGTTCCTCAACGCCGGCGTCATGGGCCGCGAACCGCACGACCCGGAGACCGCCACCGAACAGGAAATCGGTGCACTGTTCATGACCAATGCGGTATCGCCGATTCGCGTGGCGCGTCGGCTGGTCGGGCAAGTGCGCGAAGGTTCCGGCGTGCTGGCATTCATGAGTTCGGCGCTGGGAAGCGTCGGCAACCCTACCAGCAACCACATCTGCTTCTACAAGGCCAGCAAGGCGGCCCTGAACTCGATGATCAACAGCTTCGTGGCCGAACTGGAACACCCCGGGCTTTCAGTGATCGCCATGCACCCCGGCTGGGTGCGCACCGACATGGGCAGCGACCAGGCCGATATCGATGTCTTCACCAGCACCCAAGGCATGCTCGAGCAGGTCAAGACGTACAGCGGCAAGCCTGGCCTGCATTTCATCAACTACCGGGGCGACCCGCTCACTTGGTGAATTGAAAGCCGCCTGGCGAGGCAGTAGACTGGACGCCTCGCCCCCGCGGCGGACCTGGATCAGCAGACAGGGCAACACTGAGCTGGCTAACCTGAACCCACTTTCAGAGGAGCCGGCACCATGCCTGCGACCCGCATCTGGTTGAAATCTCCCCTTGCCATCTTCACCGCCAACGGTGCCGACGCCCGTGGTGGCCTGGTCATCGAAGACGGCCGCATCACCCAACTGCTCGCCCTTGACGAAAGCCCCAGCACACCCTGCGACCAAGTCTTCGATGCCCGCGAGCACGTGGTGCTGCCCGGCCTGATCAACACCCACCACCATTTCTACCAGACCCTCACCCGCGCCTGGGCGCCGGTGGTCAACCAACCGCTGTTCCCCTGGCTCAAGACCCTCTACCCCGTCTGGGCGCGGCTCACCCCGGCCAAGCTGGAACTGGCCAGCCAAGTCGCCCTGGCGGAGCTGCTGCTGTCAGGCTGCACGACCGCAGCCGACCACCACTACCTGTTCCCGACCGGCCTGGACAACGCCATCGACGTGCAGGTCGAGGCCGTGCGCAAGCTGGGCATGCGCGCCATGCTGACCCGCGGTTCCATGAGCCTGGGCGAAGCTGATGGCGGCCTGCCGCCGCAGCAGACGGTGCAGGAGGGAGAGGTCATCCTCGCCGACAGCCAGCGGCTTATCCACAGCTACCACGAACGCGGCGACGGCGCCCGCATCCAGATCGCCCTGGCGCCCTGCTCGCCCTTCTCGGTCACCCCCGAGATCATGCGCGCCAGTGCCACCCTGGCCGAGGAGTTGGACGTACGCCTGCATACCCACCTGGCCGAGACCCTCGACGAAGAGGACTTCTGCCTGCAGCGTTTCGGCCTGCGCACGGTGGACTACCTGGACAGCGTGGGTTGGCTGGGCCCACGCACCTGGCTGGCCCATGGCATTCATTTCAACCCTGAGGAAATCACCCGCCTGGGGCAGGCCGGTACCGGTATCTGCCACTGCCCGAGCTCGAACATGCGCCTGGCGTCCGGCATCTGCCCGACGGTGGAACTGGAAACGGCAGGCGCGCCCGTGGGCCTCGGTGTCGACGGCTCGGCTTCCAACGATGCGTCGAACATGATCCTCGAGGCACGCCAGGCCCTGTACCTGCAGCGCCTGCGCTACGGCGCCGAGCAGATCACGCCTGAACGCGCCCTGGGCTGGGCCACCCGTGGTTCGGCACGCCTGCTGGGGCGCAGCGACATCGGTGAGCTGGCCGTCGGCAAGCAGGCCGACCTGGCCCTGTTCAAGCTCGACGAGCTGCGCTTCTCCGGCAGCCATGACCCACTTTCGGCCTTGCTGCTGTGCGGCGCCGACCGTGCCGACCGGGTCATGGTCGGTGGCCAGTGGCGTGTCATCGACGGGCAGATCGAAGGCCTGGACGTACAAGGCCTGATCGCCGATCACCGCCAGGCCGCGGCCCAGCTGATCGCGGGTTGACCTGAACCGGAAGGGGCTGCCCGGCAGCCCTTCTCCCCTGCATCCGGCCAGCCCCTGTAGAATGACGGCAACCGTACCTGACCGAGATTGCACCTATGTATGACTGGCTCAACGCCTTGCCCAAGGCTGAACTGCACATGCACCTGGAAGGCTCCCTGGAGCCCGAGCTGCTGTTCACCCTGGCCGAGCGCAACAAGATCGCCCTGCCCTGGGCGGACGTTGAAACCCTGCGCAGCGCCTACGCCTTCAACAACCTGCAGGAGTTTCTCGACCTCTACTACCAGGGCGCCGATGTCCTGCGTACCGAGCAGGACTTCTATGACCTGACCTGGGCCTACCTGCAGCGATGCAAAGCGCAGAACGTCATCCATACCGAACCCTTCTTCGACCCACAGACCCACACCGACCGGGGCATCCCCTTCGAGGTGGTACTCAACGGCATCCGCCAGGCCTTGAAGGATGGTCGCGAGCAACTGGGCATCGGCAGCGGGCTGATCCTGAGCTTCCTGCGCCATCTGAGCGAAGAAGAGGCGCAAAAGACCCTCGACCAGGCCCTGCCCTTCCGTGATGCCTTCATCGCTGTCGGCCTGGACAGTTCCGAAAAAGGCCATCCACCCAGCAAGTTCCAGCGCGTCTTCGACCGAGCCCGCAGCGAAGGCTTCCTGGCGGTAGCCCACGCTGGCGAGGAAGGCCCGCCCGAATACATCTGGGAGGCCATCGACCTGCTGAAGATCCAGCGTATCGACCATGGTGTGCGTGCTATCGAAGACGAACGCCTGATGCAACGCATCATCGACGAGCAGATCCCGCTGACCGTCTGCCCGCTCTCGAACACCAAGCTGTGCGTATTCGAGCACATGGGCCAGCACAACATCCTCGACATGCTCGAACGTGGCGTGAAGGTCACCGTCAATTCGGACGACCCGGCCTATTTCGGCGGCTATGTCACCGAGAACTTCCATGCCCTGCACACCCACCTGGGCATGACCCAGGACCAGGCCCGACGCCTGGCACAAAACAGCCTGGACGCCCGTCTGGTGCGCTGATCGCGCCCCGCCTTGCAGTCCGGTCTAGCCCACCTGCAAGGCCGGCGTGCGGGCGATACGGTTGATCTGCTGAATACCCATCGAGGAAATCTGCAAGGCCCGGGACGCTTCCTGTTCACGCAACCAACCGGATTGCATGAACAGCCTGAACAGT
Source organism: Pseudomonas sp. NY15356 (assembly GCF_048068175.1). Classification (NCBI taxonomy): domain Bacteria; kingdom Pseudomonadati; phylum Pseudomonadota; class Gammaproteobacteria; order Pseudomonadales; family Pseudomonadaceae; genus Pseudomonas; species Pseudomonas sp. NY15356. The sequence goes on from NZ_JBLUPW010000001.1 coordinate 9,522, forward strand.
GCATTCCCCAGTTTGCCCCCCAGGTGCGGCCCCTGGTCGCTCCACTCGTTGCAATGGCAGATCGAGCAACCGTGTCGGTCCCCAGGGGCCAGCGCCTCGATGAACACGCCGATGGCAGCCAGTTGCGAGCGCCCCTCGGCAGTGACCCGCAGTTGCGCCTGGCTACCCTCCAGCCAACCGGCCACGATCAGGCGGTGGTAAAGCTCGGCGGCCAGCTCCCCACCGAGGTGGTCGCCACAACGTCTAGCCCTGCGCATGGACAAGGGGACCTGCAGTGGGGTTGCTTGGCCGCTGCGCTGGCCTCGACGCTCGAGCCGCACACTGGCCAAGGCCTCCACCGCCGCTCCGACTTCCGGTGTAGCCAGACGGAAGTAACGTTTTCGACCACGCGACTCCAGCCTCAGCAAGCCGGCCGAGGACAGCAATGATAGATGGGCACAGGCCGACGACGAGGTCAGCCCGGTCATCACGGCCAGCTCATCGGCCGGGCGAGGTATGCCATCGATCAACGCCCACAACATGGCGCTGCGCTTGGGGTCGGCCATCAGGCCGGCGATCTGGGCGATACTGCTGACTGCTTTCATTTCAACTCCCTGGATGATCACATCTGGTTCCGTGGCCAAACGGCGCAGCGGGTATCACCCTCGGGAATGGCGTAGGCGGATTTCGGGCGTTGGCGTTCGCGACAGGCGAGGCATTCCAGCCACGCTCGAAGGAGCCCTCATGTGCCATTCCCTGGCAGGGAAGTATCTCTCGCTGGCATTGGCCGCGACAGCCAGTATAAGGCGCTCCAGGCCGTGTGCCTGCGCATTGGTGCGCCCTTACAGGCCGCGACAGGCCGGGGGTGGGCGGCCCCTTGCCTCGGCAGTGAGCCCAGGGTTCGCCCCGCCGATATCGCCAGGGGCCTCGTCGCAACGAGGCTGCGAGGCCCCTGGATGGTCGCCGACAAGCGAAACGCCCAAGAACAATGCCGACACCGGCCTTCCTCAAATACGGCAGCCCAAAGCGAAGGTTTCGCCTTCGTGCACCATGGCTTGACCACAGGCCGACTCAGGCAGACAGAAGGTACGACCGTCAGTCTGGACAGCTGCGCCAGCACATGGCGCAGGCTGGGGGCAGCGCTAAACTTCAGCGGCTCCCACCCACCGGAGGAATGCCGCGATGAAGATTGTCGTCAGTACGTCGAACCGCAATCCCAACTGCCCCTGGCAGGTCCGGCTCGACCAACATGTGGTGAGTTTTCGCAGCGAAGCGGAGGCACGGCTGTTCGTCGCCACGCTGGAGAGCCGCCTGCAGGCTCCCCACACCCTTACACCGGGCGCCTGGCCTGCAAACGCCGAGTCAACATTGCCACACTGACCACCAGTGCACCGCACAGGCTGATCACCAGGGCCATGGGCACTGCACTACCGTCGTGCAACACGCCCACCAGCGCCGCTGCGCCCGCCGCGACACTGAACTGCAGGCAACCCATCAATGCCGAGGCGCTCCCGGCGCGAGCGCCCTGCCCACTCATGGCGCAAGCCGAGGCGTTGGGGATGATGCAGCCCAGGCTTGCGATGCACACGAACAGCGGCAGCAGCAGCGGCCACAGCTGTGCGGGGTGTAGCGCCGCCACGGCCAACATCACCAGTGCCGCCGCCAGGTACATCCACACCGCCCGTGCCAGCAGGAAGGCTGGGCCACGCTTGGCCAGCAGGCGCGCATTGACCTGGGCCATGAGAATGAAGCCGGCGGCGTTGGTACCGAACAGCCAGCCATAGTGTTCGGCCGGCACGCCATACAGCTTGATGAACACGAAGGGCGAACCGGCGATGTAGGCGAACATGCCCGCGATGGCGACGCCGCCGGTCAACGCATGGCCCAGGAAGACCCGGTCACCCAGCAAGCGCAGGTACTGGCGCAGGGCACCGGATAACGGTTGGCGCGGCATACCTGCCGGCAGGCTCTCGGGCAACCCCAGGCTCACGGCCAGCAGGCAGGCCGCGCTGAACAGGCTCAGGGCCAGGAAGATCGATTGCCAGCCCGCCAGGTTGACCAACACCCCACCCAGCATCGGCGCCAGGATCGGCGCGAGCCCCATCACCAGCATCAGCTGCGAGAACACCTTGGCCGACGCCACCGCATCGCACTTGTCGCTGACGATCGCGCGCGACAGGACCATCCCGGCACAGCCGCCCAACGCCTGCACGAAGCGCGCGAGGATCAGCGTGTCGAGATTGGGTGCATAGGCGCAGGCCAGCGAGGCCAGGGTGAAAAGTGTGATGCCGAACAGCAGGGGCTTGCGCCGGCCGAAACGATCGGCCACCGGGCCATAGGCCAGTTGGCCCAGGGACAGGCCGAGGAAATAGGCGGCCAGGGTGGTCTGGACGTGTTTTTCGTCCGTGGCGAAGGCGTGCGCCATGGCAGGGAAGGCAGGCAGGTAGAAGTCGATCGCCAAGGGCCCGAACGCACTGAGGGCGCCCAGGATCAACACAATTCGCAGGTTCATCGGGAATCCATAGCAGGCTAAGCAAGTAGGTAAGTCTACCTGCACCGGACCGCGTCAGGATGAAAACCTTTGTAACGATTACCCGCCCAAGCGCTGGCGCCGCCCTTGGACCAGCGCCAGCCCGCCCCGTCAGGCCACCTCGGCCTGGTAGCCCTCGTCACGAATCGCTGCCAGGATCTGCTCGGCCGCCAGGCGGCTGTGCACCCTTACCTGCTTGGCGGCCAGGTCGACATCCACCTGGGCAGCGCCGTCCTGTTCCTGCACCGCGCGGGTCACTGCCTTGACGCAGTGGCCGCAGGTCATGCCTTGAACGTTGAATACATGCATCGGTCTTTCTCCATTCAGGGGGATTGCCTGCAGTTTCAAGCTTACCATCATGGCAAGGTCAAGTATTGGCGGAATCGGCCGGGGTGGAAATCTGTGCGCCGCTCGGCCAAGCTGCGCCTTTGACGATCTGGCAAGCAGGAGATTCTTCATGTTCAGGGCAGCATTGGGCCTGGTTGGGCTGCTGGGCGCGCTGGCCGCGGTACCACCGGCCAACGCCGAGGGCAACTCGGACTACAGCGTGCTGATCATTTCCCGGGAACGCCTGGAAGTCGCCACCAGCTGCGAAATCGGTATCTACCTCAACGACCAGCTTTCCGGTCGCCTGTTCCAGGAGCAAACGACCTCCTTCAACCTGCCACCCGGGCCGGTGGACGTACGCCTGCGCTTGCTGCCCGGCCAGATGCCCGGCTGCGCGCCAGGCATCGAGGACCAACGCAGCACCCGCCTGACCCTGCAAGCCGGGCAAATCAGCAAGTACCGCATCGCCATGGGCCATGCTGGCCTCCAGCTCAAGCGCGCCGGCCTCGGCTATTGACCTTACCCACGTGGCAAGGTTGATGCTGAAGGCCTGTCCAAGGAGGAGAGCCCATGTCCGCACCTACCACGTTCGACCTGCCGATCTCCGGCATGACCTGCGCCAGCTGTGCTGGCCGGGTCGAGCGCGCCCTGCGCAAGGTCACCGGCGCTGAACAGGTCAGCGTCAACCTCGCCACCGAACAGGCCCGGGTCCAGGCCCCGGCCGGCAGCCTGCCCGCCCTGGTCGATGCCGTCCGCGGGGCCGGCTACGGCGTCCCCACCCGCACTGTCGAACTGCAGATCGGCGGCATGACCTGCGCCAGCTGCGTGGGCCGTGTCGAACGCGCCCTGGGCAAGCTGCCGGGGGTCGAGCAGGTCAGCGTCAACCTGGCCAGCGAACGTGCCCACCTCGAAGTTCTGAAGGCGCTGGACGACAACCAGCTGATCGCGGCGGTGGAAAAAGCCGGCTACAGCGCCAGCCTGCCCAAGGCCGCCCGCGACGACCAGGCCGAGGCCCAGCGTCGCCTGCGCAACGAGCGCCTGGCGGTAGGCGTGGCGCTGCTGCTGGCCTTGCCGCTGGTGTTGCCGATGATTGTCCAGCCGTTCGGCTTGCACTGGATGCTGCCGGCCTGGGTGCAGTTCCTGCTGGCCACACCGGTGCAGTTCATCCTCGGTGCACGCTTCTACGTCGCCGCTTGGAAAGCCGTGCGCGCAGGCACCGGCAACATGGATTTGCTGGTCGCGTTGGGCACCAGCGCCGGCTACGGCCTGAGCCTGTATGAATGGGCCCGGGCATCGGCGGGCATGGCGCCGCACCTGTACTTCGAGGCCTCCGCCGTGGTCATCGCCCTGGTGCTGCTGGGCAAGTACTTGGAGAGCCGAGCCAAGCGCCAGACCGCCAGCGCCATCCGTGCCCTCGAGGCACTGCGCCCCGAGCGTGCCCTGCGCATGGTCGACGGCCGCGAGGAAGACGTTGCAATCAGCCAGCTGCGCCTGGGCGACCTGGTGCTGGTCAAACCCGGCGAACGCTTCCCGGTCGACGGTGAAGTGCTCGAGGGCAGCAGCCATGCCGACGAGGCACTGATCAGCGGGGAAAGCCTGCCTGTGCCCAAGCAGCCTGGCGATTCGGTCACCGGCGGCGCCATCAATGGCGAAGGTCGCCTGCTGGTGCGCACCCAGGCCCTGGGCACCGAGACCGTACTGGCCCGTATCATCCGCCTGGTCGAGGACGCCCAGGCGGCCAAGGCGCCCATTCAGAAACTGGTGGACCGGGTCAGCCAGGTGTTCGTCCCGGCGGTCTTGGTACTGGCCTTGGCCACGCTGTGCGGCTGGTGGCTGGCCGGCGCACCGCTTGAAACCGCGTTGATCAATGCCGTCGCCGTGCTGGTGATCGCTTGCCCTTGCGCACTCGGCCTGGCGACCCCGGCAGCGATCATGGCCGGTACCGGGGTCGCTGCCCGCCACGGCATCCTGATCAAGGACGCCGAAGCGCTGGAGCGTGCCCACGCCGTCAACCGGGTGGTCTTCGACAAGACCGGCACCCTCACCTCCGGCAGCCCGCGGGTCGTGCACAGCCAGGCAGTGGACGGGAACACGGGCGACCTGCATCGCCTCGCCGGAGCCTTGCAGCGCGGCAGCGAACACCCCTTGGCCAAAGCCGTGCTCGATGCTTGCGCAGAGCAGGGCCTGCTGGTGCCGCAGGTTGCCGACAGCCAGTCCCTCACCGGCCGAGGCATCGCCGGGCAAGTCGAGGGCCGTGAACTGGCCCTGGGCAACCGTCGCCTGCTCGACGAGAGCGGCGTGCAACCGGGCGAGCTGGCCCGCTGGGCACAAACCTGGGAAGCCGAAGGCCGCACCTTGTCGTGGCTGATCGAGCGCGCACCGCAACAGCGTGTGCTGGGCCTGTTCGCGTTCGGCGACAGCCTCAAACCCGGTGCCGATCACGCCATTGCCGCACTGCACGCACAGCACATCAGCAGCCACTTGCTGACCGGCGACAATCGCGGCAGCGCCCAGGTCGTGGCCCAGGCCCTGGGCATCGATGATGTGCATGCCGAAGTGCTCCCCGCCGACAAGGCCGCCACAGTGGCCGCACTCAAGCGCGACGGCGTGGTGGCCATGGTCGGCGACGGCATCAACGACGCTCCGGCGCTGGCCGCCGCCGATATCGGCATCGCCATGGGCTCGGGCACCGACGTGGCCATGCAGGCCGCCGGTATCACCCTGATGCGTGGCGACCCGCGCCTGGTACCAGCGGCGCTGGAGATCAGTCGCAAGACCTACGCCAAGATCCGCCAGAACCTGTTCTGGGCCTTCATCTACAACCTGATAGGCATCCCTCTGGCCGCCTTCGGCCTGCTCAACCCCGTGCTGGCCGGCGCCGCCATGGCCCTGTCCAGTGTCAGCGTGGTGAGCAATGCCCTATGGTTGAAAACCTGGAAACCCACCGACAATCGGCAGGAGCATCCATGAACATCGGCCAGGCCGCCCGCCGCAGCGGGCTCAGCACCAAGATGATCCGCTACTACGAGTCCATCGGCCTGCTCAAGCCGGCTCTGCGCAGCGACAGCGGCTACCGCCTTTACCAGGCGGACGACCTGCATACCCTGGCGTTCATCAAGCGCTCGCGCGATCTGGGCTTCTCCCTCGAGGAAGTGGCCCGGCTGCTGACCCTCTGGCAGGACCGCCAGCGCGCCAGCGCCGACGTGAAGGCGCTGGCCATGCAGCACATCGACGAGCTGAACCGGCGGATCGAGGAACTGGTCAGCCTGCGCGACACCCTGGGCGAACTGGTCGCCCACTGCCAGGGCGACGACCGGCCGGACTGCCCGATCCTCAAGGACCTGGCCAATGGCAAGGGGTGTTGCCATTGAGCAACTGTGAACCTGTGCCTCTGCCTTGAGTTGGCTGCACGGACCCTATCGCCGGCTTGCCGGCGATAGGGTCCGTGCAGGCGACAGAACAGATGGCTGGCATCACCAAACACGACCAGCCCCCCTCCAAACACGACTTCAGGCCACAAATACGGGGCCCCGGCCTATAAAAAAACCAACCGCTGCCGATCTACACATCACCTGCCTCTAGCAACGAACAAGAACAAGACCGGGAGCGTGGATGAACATCAAGCAGAAACTGACATGGGCCTTCGCCATCATCGCGGGCCTACCCATTGTCCTCGTCGCCGCGCTGGTGATGCTCAACCTGCGCAGCGAAGCCCGTGACGATTTCCTGGCCAATAGCAGCCGGGAAATCCGCCAGGTCAGCAACGCGATGCACCTTTTCTTCCAGGGCATCGAACAGAACGTGGACTACCTGGCCGCGCAACCGGTCATCGCTGCCACCGGTAGCAACCTGAACAAGTACCTGACCGCCACCCCGTCCCGCGAGCTGGGGGAACAGGACAAGCAGGTGTTCGATTTCATGGCCCGCTTGGCCGAAACCCACCCCAGCTATGCTTATATTTCCTACGGCGTAAGCGATGGTGGTTATGTCGGCTGGCCCAACGACGACACATTTGCCAACTATGACCCACGCCAGCGCCCCTGGTACCAGCTGGCAGTCGCCAACCCCGGCAAGACCTTGCGCACGGCTCCCTACTACTGGGCGTCCGGTGACGTGGTGCAGATCAGTGTCGTACGCGCCGTCGACAACAGCCTCGGCAGCCTGGCCGGCGTGGTCAGCATCGACGTGTCGCTCAATGGCCTGACCGACCTGCTCAAGCAGATAAAGCTGGGCGAAAGCGGCTACCTGATGTTGGTGGAAAACAACGGCAACGTGATCGTCGACCCTCGCGAGCCCAAGCATAACTTCAAGCAACTCGACAGTTTCGGCGAAGGCTACGCCGCACTGGCCAAGGCTGGAAAGGGGCTGGTCGAAGTGGAGCTGGGCGGCGAGCGTTACATGGCCAATGTCTACCCCGACGCCCAATCAGGCTGGACCTTCATCGGTTTGATCCGCCATGACGAAGTCATGCAGACCACTACCCACCTGAGCTGGTTGATCGGCTCCATCGCCCTGGCCCTGACCGTGATCTTCGCAGGGGTCGGCGCTGCATTCGCCAAAGTCATCGTACGCCCGATCAACAGCGTCAGCAGCGGCCTGGAGGACATCGCCCAGGGCGAGGGCGACCTGACCCGCAGCCTGGAGATCCGCGGGCGTGACGAAACCGCCCAGCTGGCCAGCTGGTTCAACCAGTTCCTCGGTGCCATTCGCAGCCTGATCCAGCACATCGGCACGGCCGCCGGGCAGATCCTGCATACCTCCAGCAGCTCGACCCGCGTTTCCGGCGACATGGCCGAAGCCGCCGGGCGCCAGCGCGAGGCGGTGGACATGGTTTCCACCGCCTTCCACGAAATGGTCGCCACCGCCAACGAAGTCGCCCGCTCGTGCAGCCAGGCGGCCGACTCAGCCGACAGCGGCCAGCAGCAGGCCCGCGAAGGCCAGCAGCAGATCGACGCGGCAGTGCAGAGCGTCGACCGCCTGAGCCAGGAAATCGAGCAGTCGGCCCTGTCGATCCAGCAACTCGAGCGCGACAGCAATGCTATCCAATCGATCCTGGGCACCATCCGCTCGATCGCCGAGCAAACCAACCTGCTGGCCCTCAACGCCGCCATCGAGGCGGCCCGCGCCGGAGAGCAAGGCCGCGGGTTCGCCGTGGTGGCTGACGAAGTGCGTGCCCTGGCCAAGCGCACCGCTGACTCCACAGCCGAGATCGACGGCCTGCTGGGCAACCTGGCCTCACGGACTGCCCAGGTTGCCGAGCAGATGCATGCCAGCCTGGAGGTCTCGCAACAGTCGGTCAGCCGCATCGGGCTGGCCCGTGACAGCTTCGGGCAGATCCGCGAGTCGGTGGACATCATCCGCGACATGAACACCCAGATCGCCACTGCAGCCGAGCAACAGCACCAGGTGGCCGAGGACATCAACCGGCATATCAGCCAGATACACGGCGACGCACAGCTGGTGGCCGAACTGGCCCAGGCCGCGCGCCAGGACTCCGAGAGCCTGGCGGGGCTGTCCAACGAGCTCGATGCCCTGGTGCGCAGGTTCCGCACCTGATTGGGTCCGACCATTGCAGCTTCGGTGCTGGCGAGATCGAGCGCCGCCCGCGCGGCGCATCGCGAGCTGCGCTCGCTCCTACGTTTGTTTCGGACCAACCCATCCTGTGGGATTTTCGCGCGGACGCCTTGGCGTATGACGCAAGATTGTGTTGTGCGAACCAAGCGGTCGCGCGCGCCTGTCACAGGCGTTACTGGCCGTAAACAAACGTAGGAGCGAGCGCAGCTCGCGATGCGCCGCGCGGGCGGCGCTCGATCTTCCAGCCGTCACCCGCCTCAAGCCGAGCTGCCCCTATCGCTCGACGATGACCGTAACCCCCTGCCCTCCCGCCGCGCAGATCGAGATCAGTCCCCGCCCCTTGCCTGCCTTGGCCAGCAACTTGGCCATGTTGGCCAGGATCCGCCCGCCGGTCGCCGCGAACGGATGTCCCGCGGCCAACGAGCTGCCTTTCACATTGAGCCTGCTGCGGTCGATGCTGCCCAGCGCCCCATCGAGTCCCAGGCGGTCACGGCAATAGGCCTCGTCTTCCCAGGCCTTGAGCGTGCACAACACCTGGGCGGCAAAGGCCTCATGGATCTCGTAGTAGTCGAAGTCCTGCAGGCTCAGGCCGTTGCGTGCCAACAGGCGTGGCACGGCGTACACCGGGGCCATCAGCAACCCCTCCTGCCCGGTGACGAAATCCACCGCGGCGGTTTCACCATCGACCAGGTAGGCCAATACAGGCAACCCACGGTCCTGGGCCCACCGCTCGCTGCCGAGCAGCACCAGTGAGGCGCCATCGGTCAGCGGCGTGGAATTGCCCGGCGTCAGGGTCCCCAGGCCGCTACGGTCGAATACCGGCTTGAGCCTGGCCAATTGCTCCAGGGTCAGGTCGGGGCGCAGGTTGTTGTCCCGGGTCAGTCCCAGGTAGGGAGTGAGCAGGTCGTCATGCCAGCCTTCATTGAACGATGCCTGCAGGTGCCGGTGGCTCAGCAGGGCCAGCTCGTCCTGCTCGATGCGCGCAATCTGCCAGGCCTGGGCCATGCGTTCGCAATGCTCCCCCATCGACAGCCCCGTGCGCGGCTCTTCGTTGCGCGGCAGCTCGGGCTTGAGGTGTTTCGGGCGCAGCTTGAGGAAGGGCTGCAGCCGCTGCATCAGGTGCTTGCCACGGTTGGCCCGCAGCAGGATGCGCCGCAGCCCTTCATTGATGGCGATCGGCGCGTCGGACGTGGTGTCTACGCCTCCGGCGATGCCGGAGTCGATCTGCCCGAGGGCGATCTTGTTGGCCACCAACAGCGCCGCCTCCAGGCCCGTGCCGCAGGCCTGCTGGACATCATAGGCCGGGGTTTGTGCCGACAGCCGCGAGCCAAGCACGCACTCACGGGTCAGGTTCATGTCCCGGGCATGCTTGAGCACCGCGCCGGCGGCCACCTCGCCCAGGCGCAGGCCATGCAGGCGATAGCGCTCAATGAGGCCCTCGAGCGCGGCGGTGAGCATCGCCTGGTTGCTGGTATTGGCGTAGGCGCCGTTGGAGCGTGCGAAAGGGATCCGGTTACCGCCCAGGATCGCGACCCGCCGAGGTGAAGCCATGCCCATCCTCCTCCTGAAACAATTTGATCCGTACAGCCTAGTACCGCGTTCGAACGACCCTGACATAAAGTTGGTCCACACTGCATGCTTGCCTTCAGGGAGACCCGCACATGAGCGATCGCTATCTCGGCTTTGCCAACTCCAACCTGGGCCGGCGCCTCGTCGATGCCCTGGGCCTGCCGCGCCCGGTGCCGCTGGAGCGCTGGCAGGCAGGCCGTCTGCGGCCGGTGGAGGGCGCCCTAGTGTTGGGCGGCGGGCCATTGGCCGCCAAGGTCGAGGCCATCGCCCCGTGCCTGACCGACACCCTCTACAGCTTCAATGGCGACGGCCTGCAAGCCCAACCCTGGGTCGCAGGCCTGGGCCCGAAGGTGAAAGCCGTGGTGTTCGACGCCAGTCACCTGTCCGACATCGACGCGCTGCGCCAGTTGCGTGAATTCTTCCAGCCGTTGTTGCGCAGCCTGGCACCGTGTGCCCATGTCGTCATCCTCGGCCGAGCCCCGGCAGGCCTCGACGCCCCCTTGGCCAGCGTGGCCCAGCGTGCCCTGGAAGGCTTCAGCCGCTCGCTGGGCAAGGAGCTGCGCGACGGGGCCACGGTGCAGCTGCTGTACGTCGACGAAGGCGCCGAAAATCAGCTCGAAGGCGCCTTGCGCTTCTTCCTGTCACCCCGCAGCGCATTCATTTCCGGCCAGGTGCTGCACCTGGCGCCCTGCGCTGCGCAGGTGCAAGACTGGACGCGCCCGCTGGCCGGGCGCCGGGCGTTGGTCACCGGCGCCGCCCGCGGCATCGGTGCGGCCATCGCCGAAACCCTGGCCCGCGATGGTGCCGAGGTGACCCTGCTGGACGTACCGGCGGCGCAGAACGACCTCGATGCTCTCGCCGCCCGCCTCGGTGGCCGCGCCCTGGCCCTGGACATCTGCGCAGCCGACGCCCCGGCGCAGCTGCTCGAGGCCTTGCCCGAGGGCATCGACATCGTGGTACATAACGCCGGCATCACCCGGGACAAGACCTTGCCCAACATGACGCCCGACTACTGGGACGCCGTCATGGCCGTCAACCTCAAGGCCCCCCAGGTTCTGACCCAGGCCCTGCTCGAAGCCGGCAAGCTGCACGACGCCGCCCGCATCACCCTGCTCGCCTCGGTCAGCGGCATCGCCGGCAACCGCGGCCAGGCCAACTACGCTGCCAGCAAGGCCGGCCTGATCGGCCTGGCCCAGGCCTGGGCGCCGAAGCTGGCCGAGCACGGCGGCACCATCAACGCCGTGGCGCCTGGCTTCATCGAGACACACATGACCGCCGCCATGCCCATGGGCCTGCGCGAAGCCGGGCGACGCCTGAGCTCCCTGGGCCAGGGCGGTATGCCGCAGGATGTTGCCGAGGCCGTGGCCTGGCTCAGCCAGCCCGGCACCGGCGCGGTCAACGGCCAGGTCCTGCGGGTCTGTGGCCAGGCACTGATGGGAGCATGACAATGACACGGCCATGGCATGATCTGCACAGCCCCGATTCGCGCACCCGCCTCTACCTGCGGGCTTTGGCCAAGCGCAAGATCAGCGGCGAACGCCTGCCCGAAGCCGGCCTGCGCTGCTTCCTGCGGGTACAGCCCGACAATTTGTCCGCTTACCGTCGGCTGTGCCACTACCCCGACCACGGCCGCCTGCCGCCGACCTATCCCCATGTCATGGCCTTCCCCCTGCAACTGCAGTTGCTCACCGCCCCGGACTTCCCCTTCCCACTCCTCGGCCTGGTGCACCTGTACAACGAAACCCAGGTCCATCGCCCGCTGGGCGGGGTCGATGGCCTGCGTTTCTCGGTCCATGCCGACAACCTGCGCCCGCACCCCAAGGGCGGCACCTTCGACCTGGTGACCGAAGCACAGGATGTGCTCGGCCCTCTGTGGCGTGAAACCAGCCGTATGCTGGTGCGCGGCCTGCATCTTGAAGGGCACGCCGAGGAAGAAGCAGACCTCGAGCCCGGCAACCTGCCCGAAGTTACGCGCTGGTACGCCGATGCTGACATCGGCCGGCGCTACGCCAAGGTCTGTGGCGACTACAACCCGATCCACCTCGGCGCGGCCAGCGCTCGGCTGTTCGGCTTCCCCATGGCCATCGCCCACGGCCTGTGGACCCAGGCCATGGCGATGGCCGCGCTGCAAGGCCACCTGCCCACCAGCGGCTACGTCTTCGAAGTGGATTTTCGCAAACCGGTGCGCCTGCCCTCGGAGGTGGTGCTCAGCGCCAGTGAGGCCGGCCCGGCAGGCGTGTTGCGCCTGGACAGCCATGGCGGCCTGCTGCACATGCTCGGCCAATGGCGCCCCCTCACCCCCCTGTAAAAGCAGGCCTGCTTTCGCGATCGGGCCGCGACGCGGCCCACGCCGCTTGCTTTGCCCCCACGCTCCCCCGAAGCTATACGCCATCAGGAGAGCCCCCATGAATCTGCAAGAACTGACCGACCGCCTGCACCAGATCCGCGACAACAACGACTGGCGCGGCTTTCACAGCCCGAAGAACCTGGCCATGGCCGCCAGTGTCGAGATGGCCGAACTGGTAGAGATCTTCCAATGGCTGAGCGAAGACCAGTCGCGCCAGCTTCCCCCGGAAGAACTCGCCCACGCCGGCCAGGAAATCGGCGATATCGTCCTGTACCTGTTGCTGCTGTGCAGCGAGCTGGGCCTGGACATGAACGAAGTGGTGCGTGCCAAGCTGGCCGACAGCGAGAGGCGCTTTGCCAAATGAACGACCGTCATTTCGATGAGCTGGCCACCCGCTTCGCCGAGAAGATCTACGGCGGGGCCAAGGGTGCGATCCGCCTGGCGGTGCTCCAGGCCGACCTCGCCGAAACGCTACCCGACCGCCCCCTGCGCGTGCTCGATATCGGCGCGGGCCTGGGCCATATGGCCCTGTGGTTGGCCGAACGAGGCCACCAGCTGACCCTGGCCGAACCGGCCGCGCCCATGCTCGAAGGCGCCCGCGCGCGCTTCGCCGAGGCCGGCCAGACGGCCACCTTCATCCAGGCCCCCTGGCAGGCGTTGCTCGGCCAGCTGACCGAACCGTTCGACGTGGTGCTGTGCCACGCTGTGCTCGAATGGCTGGCCGAGCCCGAGAGCATCCTGCCGGTGCTGCACCAGCTGACGGCCCCCGACGGCTGGTTGTCGCTGGCCTTCTACAACCGCGACGCGCTGGTCTACCGCAACCTGCTCAAGGGCCATTTCCGCAAGCTGCGCAGCAACCGCCTGGCAGGCGAAAAGCAGAGCCTGACCCCGCAAAAACCGCTTGATCCCCGGGCCCTCAAGGCGCAACTTGAACCCATGTGGCAGGTCGAAAGCGAAAGTGGCGTACGGGTGTTCCACGACTACATGCCCAAGGAATTCCAGGCCAAGGCCGAGCTGCTCGACTTACTGGAAATGGAACTGGCGCACCGCCGCCACCCCAGCTTCGCCGGCCTGGGCCGCTACCTGCACTGGATTTGTCGCCCGCATTGACACCGCTTGCCGGGAGGACCACATGCCGTACCCGCAACTGTGCCTGGTACTGTTCACCCTGACCCTGGCCGCATGCCAGGGCAGCAACCCCTATGTCGCCAGCAGCCGGCCGCTGCCACCAGCGCCGCCGCAGGCGGCGACCACGTTCGATGCCAGCGCCTACCCCGCCGCGCCACGCGACTATGGTCGCTATCGCAGCTGGAGCTGGCGCAACGGCCAATTGCCCCGCGCCAGCGCCAGCACCGACCCGGCACAACTGGCCGACGCCATCAGCGGCGCGCTCGATCAGCATGGCCTGCGCCCGGCCCGTGGTGCCAGCGGCGACCTGCTGGTCAGCGCCGATGTGCGCCTGGAACGACGCCTGCGCCAGGTGCGTGACTACGATTACTACGACCCCTACTACGGCCCGTACCCTTACGGTGGTGTCGGTTTTGGCGGTTACCACAATGGCTATGGTGCCTACGGCAGCGTGCCAGTGGTGCGCACCTACGAAGTGGAAGTGATGGTGGTGCGCATCGACCTGTTCGATGCCCGCAGCGGCCAGCCAGTGTGGAGCGCCAGTGCCGAAAGTGGCAGCGGCAAGGACTCGCCACGGGACCGTGAAGATGCCTTGCGCGAATCGGTGAGCAAGGCGCTCAGCGGCTATCCTCCCAGTTAGCTTTCAACGGAGAACCATCATGTTGCGCCGCCTCGCCCTCTTGTCTTTCACGTTGCTGCTCGCCGCCTGCGCCAACAACAATGTCACCCAAGACTTCGATGCCAGCCGCGATTTCGCCGCGTACCGCAGCTGGGCCTGGCAGGAGCCGGCCTTGCAGTACCGCCCGGACGACCCGCGGATCAAGAGCGACCTGACCGAGCAACGCATCCGCCAGGCCGTGGCCGGCCAGCTCGACCAGCGCGGCCTGCGCCCGGTGCAAGGCACTGCGCGGCCGGATGTGCGGGTGCGCACCTACCTGATCGTCGAAGACCGCCAGCAGCAGATCACCACCAATTATGGCGGCGCCTGGGGTGGTTACTGGGGCGGCTACTGGGGCGGGCCGATGTACAACGAAACCCGCAGCGTCGACTACAAGGTAGCGACCATCCAGGTGGACCTGTTCGACGGCCGCGACGGCAAGCTGGTCTGGCGCGGCAGTGCCGAGCAGATCATGAACAATTACCCGCCCAGCCCGCAGGAACGTAACACCGCGATCCAGAAGACCGTGGCGCAGGTGATGGCCAACTATCCTCCTCGCTGAGCTTAGGGCTGCCCTTTCGCGGCACAAAGCCGCCCACAGGAAACCGCACTCTCCTGTAGGAGCGGCCTTGCGCCGCGAAAGGGCCGCAAAGCGGCCCCCCAGACCGCCCACCCAGAAGCCACCTTTCACCGAACCAAGGCAATTCGCCATCACCTTTACTACACTCCTTTCACCGCCGCTGCGCTGCATGGTCAAAGGCCAGCAAAGGAGTGCTCCGTGGTTCCTCATTCCGCTATCCACCAACGCGGCGCGATCGGCCTGATGGCCGCCCTCACCCTGGGCTTGGCGCTGCTCTTCATGTTGTTGGTGGTCGACAGCGGCAGGTTGTATCTGGAACAACGCAAGTTGCAGCGGATTGCCGATATGGCGGCGTTGGAGGCTGTGGGTGGAAGCGGAACCTGTGCGGGCGTCAACCCCAGTGCGACAACTCTGGCACGTGAAGCCGCGCTTCGTAATGGCCATGCCGAAACACCGGATCATAGGCTGTATGTCGAATGCGGACGCATAGAATCCAGCGCATCCGGTCTTCGTGCGTTCATTCCGGACACCAACCAAGACCAAGCTATCCGAGTCACCGTCAGCCACCGTATTACTAGCAGTATCGCTACTGGAGCTTGGAAGCTTATAAGAAATGGACAAGACGAGAACCAAACGTCCCTTCAAGCCCAAGCAACAGCAGGACGCACCGGACCGGCCCTAGCCCGGCTCGCCATCCGGAGCAGTTTGATTGACATCAACACCACCCAAAGCGAACTCTTAAATACGTTACTTGGTGATTTACTTAATACAGAATTGAATTTGAGTCTTGCACAATGGCAAGGCCTGCTAAAAGCAGACGTTAATATTTTGCACCTTTTAGACGCGCTTTCTATCAGCGCTGGCGATTACACAGAGCTACTTCATAACGAGTTAAAGCTAAGCGAAATATTTACAGTCATGGCTGATGTCGCCGCACAAGACAGCCCGCTAGTTAATGTCAGCGGCCTTATCGATCTCAGCTTGGCGGCTCAGAATGCAGGAAACATCGTCTTGGGTGATTTATTAAACATCCAGAACAGTGGCACAACAGCTGGACTCAATGCAACCCTCACCGCTTTGCAATTAGTACAAGGGATGGTAGAGCTGGCCAATAGTATGCACGCCGTAGAAACAACACTTTCGCCAAGTATTTTGGGCCTTGCCAATATCTCCACTCGTATCCAAATCATCGAACCCCCACAGTTCTCGGCAATAGGCGATCCATCGCTAGCAAACGTGTCACCCACCGAGCCCGGGCAGATCTATGTTCGAACCGCTCAGACACGGATTCTTATCCAGGCCGATCTCGCTCCCTTGCTGGGCGGATTGAATCTCGGCATCGTTCAACTTACACCTAACCCACGCTTGGATATCGGTTTCGAAGTGGCCAGTGCTAGTAGCCATGTCCGCGGCTACGATTGCAGTACCGTGCCTAATAAGCGCCTTACTGTAAGAAACGACGCAGCAGCAACCAAAGTGCTCATCGGCACCATCGATAGCACTGCTTTTTTCTCCAGCACAAAAACCGTTGAAGCGAAACCCTTTACACTGCTACGTGTGTTAGGCATCGATATTGGCCTAGGCACTAATTCGCCCGTTTTTAGCCAGTGGGAAAACTACAACTACTTAAGTCCTCCCGATTTGGACCAAGCACCACCCGCCCGTCATAGCATGGACTCACAAAATATTGTATCCAGTCTGGGCGCAACGCTGGGAGGCTTGGAGCTTTCACCATCAATCCCCTTGGTTAGCTCGTTACTCAACGTGGTTACTGGCCTGATCGGCACCTTGTTAGGGTCATTACTAGACCCCGTCGTGAATAATCTCCTCGCCTTGCTGGGTATAGATCTGAATGAAGCCGTGATAGATGCAAATCTCAGCTGCTACAGCGGCCGTCCGCAACTCTTACTCTAAACAAGCGGCAAGCAAACCCTGAAACAAGCCCCTTCCGCCCCATTCGCCACACTCAAGTTCCCGCCCATCCCTTCGACGATTCCATAGCTCACCGACAACCCCAACCCAGTGCCCACGCCCGCCGGCTTGGTGGTGAAGAACGGCTCGAAGATCCGCACCATCAAGCGTGGGTCGATACCGCCGCCGTTGTCCTCCACCCACAGGGAAAGCTCACCGGGCAGCAGGGTCTGGCGGATGTTGATCCACGCTTCGCCCCGGCGCTGTTCGAGCAGGGCGTCGCGGGCGTTGATGATGAGATTGATCAGCACCTGCTCCAGCTGGTCCTGATGCCCCAGCACCTCAGGTTGCTCGTCGGGGACCTCGATGCGCAGGGCCACACCTTTGCCGCGCAGGTTGTCTTCGAGCAGCGCCACCGCCTCGGCCACTGCGCCCCAGGCGACGAAGCGCTGGCGCTCGACTTCCGAACGGCGGCCAAACACGCGCATGTGGTCCACCAGGCGCGCAGTGCGTTCGACTTGCGCCTCGATGCGGTGCAGCTTGTCTTCCAGGTAGGCCGGCTCGGCCGTGCCGTTTTCCAGGCGTTTGAGCGCATTGGCGGCGGCCATGCGCATCACGTTGAGCGGTTGGTTGATCTCGTGCAGCAAGCCGGTGGTCAACTCGCCCAGGGTGGCCATCTTGGCGCCCTGGAACAATTGCCGCTGGCTGCGCCGCACCTCGGTATTGTCGCGGCCCACGGCCTGGATCTCCAACAGCTGCCCCTGTTCATCGAACAGGCCACGGTCGGCCCAGACCCACCAGGCATGCTCGCGGCCGGGCAATTGCAGGCAGATCTCTGCGCTGCTCACGGGTTGCTTCGGGGTCAGCGCCGCAAGGCGTGCCTGGAATGCCTCGCGCTGCTCGTCCGACAGCCACTGGCCCAGGTTCATGCCCACCAGGTCCGCCGGTGCGCATTGCAGGTAATCGGCCAGGGGCCGATTGCCGAACACCAGGCCAAGGTCCGGGCGGTAGCGACAGATCATCGCCGGAGAGTCCTCCACCAGCACGCGATAGCGCTCCTCGCTCTGACGTACCCGCTCGGCGGCCTCGGTCGCCTCGGTGACATCCAGCCACAGGCCGACCACCTCCACCGGCAGGCCCAGGTCATTGCGCAACAGGCGCGCCTCATCCAGCACCCAGTGGTACCCGCCCAGGTTATCGCGCAGGCGATAGCGGCAACGGGCCTGGCCATCGCGCAGCAAGGTGCGGGTACGCTCGAGCCACAACGGGCGATCCTCGGGGTGAACCGCCAGGCCCGGCTGGCGGGCCTGTTCACTGTCCATGGCCCAGCCGAGCAAAGGCATCAGGCTGGCGCTGAAGAATTCACTGTGCAGCGCGCCCTCGGCATAGCGCTGGATGTAGATCACCGCGGGCGAGCTGGCGATCAGGTTCTCCAGCCGCGCCCGGGCCGCGCCCGCCTGCAGCTCCTGGGCCTTGAGCGCGCTGATGTCGAGCAAGAAGCCCTGCAACTGGCGGTTCTGCCAACGGCCCCCCCAATGGAACCAGCTCATAGTCTGGCCGTCGCCTTCCGGCATGCGCACACTCAGGCTCAGGTCCGCGCCACTGCGCGCCTGCTCGAGGGCCAACTGCGCCGGCTCGCGATCGGCCGGGTGCAGGCGCGCCAGCCACTGCTCCAGGCCCGGCTGGCCAGGCAGGTCGAAGCGTGCGGCCAAGGCATGATCCAGCTGCAGGCCGCGTTCAGCCGACCATGCCCACCAACCGGCGCCCAGCTGTTGCTGCAGCTCATTCAGGTAGTGGGCCTGGTGCTGCAATCGGGCATGCCGGTAGCGGCCCAGCAGCACCTGCGCCAAGGCATACCACGCCTGGTGCGGGCCATCGCCCTCGGACAAGGCGCCGCCGGCGCACAGCAGCCAGGCCTGGACATCCGGGCCCTCGCGGTAAGGCAGCAGCGACAGCGACACACCCCCGCACAAGGCCAGCAGCTCGTCAGGCACAACGCTTTCCAACGCCTGTGTCGACAACCAAGGTTGCAGACGCACGTCCTCAGGCCAGGGCCAGTCGCAGCCGTTGTCGGCGAAACCGCACCACCCCTCGGCCTCGCGCAGCAGCACACGCACGGCCTGCACCTGCCAACACGCGGCCAGGCGCTGCAGCTGCTCGGTGACGCAAGCCACCAAGTGGTCTTCGCTGCATTCGCGTACGGCGCGGCCGATCTCCAGCGTCAGTTGCCTCTGGTCCTGGTGCTGCCTGGCATGGGCCCCTTCGCGCAACAGGTCACCGATATCGAACAGTTGCAGCAACCAGCCATCACCCTGGCGCATCAGCCAGCCACGGGTGCGCAGGGGGTGACCGGTGACCGTATGGAAATCCAAGTCCAGCGCTTGCCCTTGCCAGTCCGCCGGTTCCCCTTCCAGCACCAACCAGCTGTGCCGCTCCAGATAGTCGTGCACGCGGCCACCGCCTTTGAGCGGCAATGCCAACAACGTACGCAGGGGGCCGGATAACCGCAGCACGGTGCCCTGCGGGTCGAGCCACAGCTGCAAGCCCACCGCCACGGGCACCTCGGCTTCGGCTGAAGGCGGCGGCGCCCCCAGCCAACGATCGAACAGGCCCGTCACAGTTGCAGGCTCGCTTCGGCCTGCAGATGCTCAGGCAACCGAGGGACGTCACCTATCAGCGGCAGCACCAGGACCGGCAGCACATTGGTCAACTGCTCCCGGGGGTAGTCGATCGAGACGGTCAGCAGGTTGTCCACCAAAGCCACCCGCGCATGGCTGGCGGCCGAGAAGCCCAGCGCCGCAGGCATCCATGCCAGCTGCTGGTCGATCACCTGACGCGCCAGGGTCTCGTAGCCAGCGCTGCCACTGCCCGGCTCCAGCGCCACGCAGCGGCGTACCGCCTCGCTGGTGGCCTGGTTGAACGACTGCAGCATGAGCATCGGCAGCGCGTAGCTGACCAACCCGTAGAACACTGCGAAAAACACCATGAAGACTGCGACAAACTCGATGGCTGCCGCGCCTTTTTGCCGTCTCGCCAGGCTTGCTTTCATGTTCGCGTCTACCCTGACTATGACACTTGCTGAAAGCATAGAACCGTTCAACGAATAGGGATGGCAATTTGCCAATGCAAAGCATTGTTCTCCTGATGTGGCTTGCCTTGTGCACCGAACAAGATCTCCGTGAACGCCAGCTTTCCAACACCCTCACCCTGGGTGTCGCAGCCTGTGCACTGGCCTGGCTGTTCGCCACCGGCCACAGTTGGATCGGCGCCGATGCCAGCGAGGCGGGCTGGGCGCTGGCCATCGTCATGCTGCTCACCCTCCCCGGCTACATGCTCGGCCGCTTCGGCGCCGGCGACGTCAAGCTGATGGGCGCCCTGGCCCTGGCCACCAGCCCGCAATATGTCCTGGGCACCTTCATCGGGGCCGGGCTGACCGTGGTGGCCTGGCTGCTGGGCCGTCGCCGGCTCTGGCTGCTGCTCAACCCAAAGGTGAAGAAGCGCCTGCAGGCCCTGGCCGAAGAGGTCGGTGACAAACAACCCTTCGCTCCGTACGTGTTGATGGGCTTCCTGTTGACGGCGGTATGGATTCAATAGTGACCTAGTGGTCATTTCGGTTGTACAACTCTTGTACATAATCGCAAAGTGCGACTACTTTCTTAGGCGGCCAGGGCACAGATGCAACGGCCGAAGTGAACAGGGAGTTGATCGTGAACAAGTACGCCAGCGCCGTGAAAATACTGGTTGTCGATGACGAGCCATTGGTTGTCGAAGAGTTGTGTGAGTTTCTTGAAGGCAATGGCTATACCTGCATTCCGGCCTTTTCGGCGATCGAGGCCATCGAACGCTACCAGGCCGACGAGCATATCGGCCTGGTGCTCTGTGACCTGGACATGCCCGACATCGATGGCGTCGAAATGGTCCATGCCTTGAAAGGGATCAATGGCCGCCAGCGTGTGTTCGAGGCGATCATGCTGACGGGCCGCGCCGAGAAGCAGGACGTGATCCGCGCATTGCGCGAAGGCTTTGCCGACTACTACCAAAAGCCCATCGACCTGAAGGCGTTGCTCGAAGGCGTGCGCCACCAAGAGCAGGCGCTGATCGAGCGACGCCGCAATGTGCGGGAACTGGGCAATCTCAACCAACGCCTGCAGGAGCTGGCCGAATCCATCGATGGGCTCTACCAGGACCTGGAAAAAGCCCGTGGGCAGGGGCTGCATCGGCGCTCGACGGACGTCGAGGAAGCCGAACCCGAGCTACCGCCAGCCTTCGAGAAGCTCTCGCCGCGCCAGCTGGAAGTCGCCAAGCTGGTGGGCAAGGGCAAGACCAACTACCAGATCGCCTGTGAACTGGGCATCACCGAGAACACCGTGAAGCTGTACGTGTCCCAGGTGCTGCGCCTGACCCACATGCACAACCGCACGCAGCTGGCCCTGGCGCTGGCGCCACGCACGTCGCCCGTGCACCAACGCTTTACCGCCCATTGACCCCAAAGAGCTGTCCGCGCCGCCCCCTGTAGGAGCGGGCTTGTCCCGCGATAAAGGGCGATGCCCTTGCCAGGCGAAGGTGATATCGGGCCCGGCCTAATCGCGGGGCAAGCCCGCTCCTACAGAAGCCGGCATGGCCTTCAATCATCGGACGAACTCACCTTCTGCCAGCGGAACACCTCGGGGATCGGATACTTGTAGGTGTCCAGCCATCGCTGCAGGGTGGCATCCCGCTCGGCCGCAGTCTGCACCTGCAGCCGGGGCGAGGCCTGCTGGTTGCTCGCCTGCACACGCAACCAGGCTTCGGCAGCCGAATCCGGCGGTGGTTGGCGGAGGGGGTCGTCGGCCAGAGCCGAAAAAGGGCTGGCCAGCAGGGCCAGGGTCATCATCAGCATGCGCATGGTACACCCCTCCTTTCCATCAACCGACCGAGCCACGCCCGGTCGCCTTCAACTGCCTGGCCCGAGCCTGCGCTTCGGCGAACTGCTCCGGCTTGAGGCGCAGGCGGGCTACCAGGTCGGTGGCCTGCTGCCAGTTGTCCTCGACCAGCGACAAGGTCACCAAGTTGACCGCCGGTAGCGGGTTGTCGTCCTTGAGCTCGATGGCCGTCAGGAATTCGAACCGCGCCTGCTCGTGATTGCCCAGGTTCATTAGCACCACGCCCAGGTCGTTGCGCACCTTCTCATCGGTCGGCGCCAGGCGCACGGCCCGCTGCAGGTTGCGCAGGGCCTGTACATCGTCGCCGCGGGCCGAGGCAAGCTGCCCCAGGCCATGCTCACCTTCTGCCGCCAGGCAGCCGCCGAGCAGGCTGCGGTACAACGGCTCGGCCTCGCTGCGCCCCAGCAAGTGCAGCACGCGCGCCTTGCGCAGGCGCACCTGATCGAGGTCGTCCGGTAGCTGCTGCAGGTGCGCAAGGCTTGCGTGGGGACGGCCTTCGTTGAGCACCTCGTCGGCCAGGTTCAAGGCCAGTTGCTGATCGGCATCGGGCTTACCGCACGCGGGCGTGCCCAGCAACCGGGCGATGCCCTCAGGTGGCTGGCCCGCGCAGCCGCCAAGCAGCAACAGGCCGGTGAACAACAGGATCGCTTTCATCCAACTCCCCCCTCAGGACGCCAAGGCCCGCGTCAGTGCGGTGAACCCCGGCCCGGCCAGGACAATGAGCAGGGCCGGGAACAAGAACATCATCATCACGGCCGACATCTTTGCCGACATCTTCGAGACCCGCTCCTGCAAGCGGGTCAGGCGCCGGTCATCGAGCAAGGCCTTGAGTGCCTGCAGCGATTTCATCGCGCCGCTGCCCTGCACCAGCAACTGGCGCAGGATCACGCAGGTGTCGATGAACTCATCCACCGCCAGCAACTGGGCGGTTTTCTCGAGCTCCGGGCCCAGGGCCAGGCCCGAGTCCACCCGTTGCAGGACCAGACGTAGCTCCTCACTGATTTCCGGCACCAGGCTACGGCCTTCATGGCTCAGCACACGCAGGGCCTGCTCCACGGCCAGGCCGGTCTCGAACAGGATGCGCAGCAGCGGAATCAACAGGCTCACCTCCAGGGCGATGCGCTGCTGGCGGCGCAACGCCGCTATCGCCAGCACGCGCTTGGGCAACAAATAGCCGATGCACAGGGCGCACAACGGCAAGACCAACCAATGGCCGCCCCCACCACCTGCCAGGCCATGCTGGAGCAACAAGGCCATGGCCAAGGCCACCACCGGCAACCCCAGTTGCAGGGCAGCGAACAAGGCGCGCTGACGGCTGCGGCGCCAGCCCACGCGGTCCAGCAGGGCCTGGGTTTCGCCGTCCAGCTTCTGCAACCGTTGCCCCAGCGAGGTGCTGCCCAGCCAATGCAGCCAGTCCTCCAAGCGCTCCTCGCGCGCCAGCTGGCCTTGCAGACGACGGGCGACCAGCTGCCGCGCGCGCAACTGGCGCAAGGCCTGCAGGCCCAGCAAAAGGGAGGCGACGAGCAGGCACAGAGCACATAGCAACAACGCCATGGTCACAGGCTCCTCATCATGCGCCAGAGCACCAGGCAACCGACCGCCTGCAGCACGAAAGCGAACAACAACATCATCTGCCCGTGGCTGTCGCGCCACATGGCCAGCAGGTAGCCGGGGTTGCCCATCAGGAAATAGACGACCATCGCCAGCGGCAAGGCTCCCAAGATCCACGCGGTGACCCGCGTCTCACCGGTCATGGCCTTGAGCTGGCGCGCGCCGTGTTCGCGTTCGCGGATCAGCTTGATCAGGTTCTCCAGCAGCTCACTGGCATTGCCACCGTAATGCTGGTTGATCCGCAGCCCCAACGCGAACAACCGCAACTCGTCCTGCTCGTACAGTTCGGCCAGTTCACTCACCGCCTCTTCCAGAGGCACGCCCAACTGCACGTTGCGCCGCACCCGGCCCATGGCCGACCGCAGGGGTTCGCGGGTGCCGTCGATACCACCGAGCACGGCATCGCTCAGGGTGCGCCCGGCCTTGAGGCTGCGCACGCTGTAGTCCAGCAGGCCAGGCAATTGGTTGATGATCTGCGCCACCCGGCGACGATAGCGCAGGCTCAGGTAGAGATAGCCAAGCAGCGGCAAACCCACCAGCAGCATCAGTGCCGCCACCCAGCCGGCCCACCACCCGCTCAAGGCCACCACGGCCAGCCAACCCAGCAACCAAGGGCGCACGCGCAGCTCGCCTGGAGCCAGCCCCGCCCGTTGCAGCAGTGGGTCGAGCCAATCGCGCCGTGCACTGCCCGTACGCACCACTTGGTAGGCGCGGCCCAGGCGCTGGAGGATGCGTTCCTCGCCGCGCTTGTGCAGGCCCCGGCGCCACAGCAGCAGGGCGATGCCCAGCAGCAGCGGCGACAACCCCAGCAACAACGGGCCCATCACGACAGGCCCTCGTTGCGCAGCTTGGCGCCCGCCGGGTTCGGCGCCTCGCGCAGGAAACCGTCGCCGCCACGCCGGTCGAGGCGGAACAACGTATTGGTGACATACACATCGTCGCGCACCCCGACCACTTCGAGCACCTCGCTGACACAGCGGCGCCCATCGGCCAGACGGGTCAGCTGGATCACCACGTCGAGCGCCGCGCAGATCATCTGCCGCAAGGTCTTCTCGGCAATCTGCCGCCCGGTCAGCCCCACCAGGGTTTCCAGGCGCAGCAGGGCATCCTGGGCGGTGTTGGCGTGCACCGTACTCATCGAACCGTCATGTCCGGTGTTCATCGCCGTGAGTACATCGAGCACCTCGGCGCCGCGGATCTCGCCGAGCAGGATGCGGTCCGGGCGCATGCGCAAGGCGTTGCGGATCAGCTCGCTGGCCTTGATCTCGCCATGCCCCTCGGCATTCGGCGGACGGGTTTCCAGGCGTACCACATGGGGATGATGCAATTGCAGTTCCGCCACGTCTTCGATGGTCACCAGCCGCTCATGGGGCGCGATCATCTGGCTGAGGATGTTGAGCAGGGTGGTCTTGCCGGTGCCGGTGCCGCCACTGACCAGGATGTTGCAACGGCGCCCCACGGCATTTTCGAAGAAATCGAAGATCGCCTGGTCAATGGCTCGAGTGGCCAGCAGGTCGGCACTCTTGAGCATGTCCTGGCGGAACTTGCGGATCGACAGGCAGGGCCCGTCCAGCGCCACCGGCGGGATGATCGCATTGACCCTGCTGCCGTCGGGCAGGCGCGCGTCGACCATCGGCGACGACTCGTCCAGGCGCCGACCGAGCGGTGCGAGGATACGCTGCATCACCCGCTCCACATGGTGGGCATCGATGAAGCGCAGGTCGGTGCGCTGCAGCAGCCCGCCCCGCTCGACGAATACCCGATGCGGGCCGTTGACCAGGATCTCCGTGACGCTGGGGTCGCGCAGCAATACCTCCAGCGGGCCGAAGCCGGTGAGTTCGTCCACCAGCTCCTCGGCCAGGCGCTCGGTCTCGTAGCGCGACAGGGCCAGGTGCAGGCGCGCGATATAGTCGCCCACCTGCTCCACGACGAACTGGGTCAGCGCCGGCCGGGCGCCTTCCAGCAGGTTGCGGCCGCTGTCTTCCATGGCGTCGATGACGAAACGGTGCAGGGCCCGCTTGAGCGCCTGTGGGTCGGCGGTGGCGTGGCGTGGGCCGCCAAAGGGTTCGTCGGCGCTCATTTGCTACCCCACAGGCGACGCAGCCAGGTGAAGGTCGGTGTCGGCAGCTTCTCGGAGCGCCGTGCCAGGCGCTCGCCCAGGCCTCGCAGGGCCTGGGTCAGCCCTTCGCGCGGGGCCAGCTCGAACAGGCTCAGGCCCTGGTTCTTGGCGTTCAGGCGCACCTCTGGGCTATAGGGCAACGCCTTGAGCAGCGCCAGGCCATAGCGCTTGGCCAGGGCGTCGGCATCGGGGGCCACATTGCGCAGGTAACGGTCCACCAGCAGCACCGCATGGTCCAGCTTGATGCCGCGATCGCGCCATTGCTCGAGCACGTCCAGGGTGCGGCGGCAATCGAGGATGTTCTGGTCGGTGTAGACGATCAGCTTGTCGCAGTGGCTGACGATGGTGCGCAAGGCTTCGCTGTCGGTTTGCCCGGTGAGATTGATCACGATGTGCTGGAAGTGCTGGCGCAAGGCGCTGAGCAGCATGTACAGCTCGGCCGCGCTGGTCTGTTGCAGCGGTTCGTCGCTGTCGGCATAGGCCAGGATACGAAGGTCGCCTTTGTCGCGGGCGAACGCGCTGTCGATCAGTGTCGCGTCGAGCCGCCGCAGGTGGCGCAGGGCATCGCCGAAGTAGAACGACTCCTCCATCCCGAGCAAGGCCAGGCTGTCACCACGCGGCAGGCCGAGGTCCAGCAGCAGGGTCTGTTGGCCGCTCTCCTGCACCACCCGCGCCAAGTGGGAGGTGAGCAATGCACCATCGGCACCCGCTTGGGCGCCATAGAGCACCGTAAGGCCACCCAGGTTGGGGTTGCTGGCCACCGCCGGCAGCCGCTTGCCCAGCCGGCGCACCAGCCCGGCCACTTCGCTGGCGCGCGAGCCGTAGGCCACGAAGTCGCGGGCGCCAGCACGCATGGCGTGCAATACCAACTGATTGTCCATGCCATCGCCCAGAGCGACGATCGCCAGCATCGGCTTGGCCTCCAGCACGCCTTCGATCAAGGCGCACTGGCTGACCAGTTGTTCGCGGTCCAGGCCGATGAACACCAGGTTGCTGAAGGTCACATCGATCAATGCCAGCAGCTCGTCGAGGCTGCCGCTGTTGGCGCCGATCACCTGGCCCAGTGGGGTCAGGGCACCTTGCAGCCACTGCAGGTCCTCTTCGTTGCGGGTGATGGCCAGGTAGGTCTGGTTCAGCTCGTTCATCGCGATAACCCGCTGCGGCCTTCGAAATTGCCGTTTTCCAGGAAGAACAGCTGGCCCCAACTGGGGTCGTAGGTGCGCAGGCGCTCGCCCGGCAGCTCCGGCAGGCGCGCATTGGCGGCCAGCGGCTGGACCAGGTGCGGCGTGACGATCATCAGCAGCTCGGTGTCTTCGCGGTTGAGCGTCGACTGGCGGAAGAACGCACCCAGGATCGGCAGGTTGCCAAGGCCGGGCAGCTTGTCCACGGCCGAACGCGTGTTGCTGCTTACCAGGCCACTGATGATGAAGCTCTCGCCATCGGCCAGGGAAATGCTGGTGTCGGTGCGCCGCACCTTCAGACCCGGCACCAGGGTGCCGGCAATGTTCACGGCATTGGTGTAGTCCAGCTCGCTGACCTCCGGCGCCACCTTCAAGGTGATGCGGTTGCGGCTGACCACCGTGGGCGTCAGTGCCAGGCGCACACCGAACTCCTTGTATTCGATCGAGACGTTGTCGCTGCCGCTGCTGGGTACCGGGATGGGGATTTCACCGCCGGCCAGGAAGCTTGCGGTCAGGCCGCTGAGCACGGTCAGGCTGGGGCGCGCCAGGGTGTAGGCGAAGCCACTGTTCTCCAAGGCGTTGATCGCGGCCAGGAAGCGGCTGCTGCCTCCGCCCCAGACGATGTTGAACACGTTGTTGTCGAGCGGGATCACCGGGCGGTTGATCGGCACTTCGCCTGGGCTCACGCCGGTGACCGGCACGGTGCCGGGCGAGCCGATCAGGCTGTTGTTGGAACCCTTGAAGAACAACCGCGCCCCGGCTTCCTTGTACTTGGTACGCTGCACCTCGACGAAGCGGATATCGGCCTGCACCTGGCTGGGCAACTGTTCGTCCTGGGAGGGCAGCAGCGCGCCTTCGGCCATGTCCACACTGGCCCGCCCCTTGACGAACAACATGGCCCGGTGGGGCGCGGGGGCGCAGGCAGTCCACAGCATCAGGCTGGTGTTGCCCGGCCCCACCGCAGTCAGGAGCACGGCACGCTCGCCGCTGGCCTGGACGTCCGCGACCTTGGGCTCGCCGATGGCAACCCGGGTGATGGTCACAGGCAGGCGCAGCTCCTGCTGCAGGCCCTGGTCCATCTCGATCACCGAGGGCAACTCGCCGAACGCCGCGCAGCCGTCGGCCGCCTGGGCAAGGGGCACTGCCAGCATCAACGGCAGGGCCTGGCACAACTGACTGAGTATCCGCTCGATACTACGCATGGCGGCGTCCTTGCTAGGTCATGGAGTCTTGGTAGTGTCGTCTGCCTGGGCGCCGCGAATGATCTGCATGCCGGGCGCACGGTTGCCGGGCACCACCACCTTGGCGATGGGTACCTGGGACAGCTGGCTGAAGCGATAGAGTTCGCGGTTGGCACTTTCCACCTGGGCAGCGCCCTGCGGGTCGGACCAGTAGCGCGCCAGCAATTGCTCGTCGGCGCTGCGCACCGCCAGGCGCAAGGTACCGGCCTGGGCCGCCAGCATCAGGCGGCTGGCCAGGGCTTGCGGCACAGCCAGGGCGACGGTCTTGGTGGCGACACCTAGCTGGTTGCGTTGCGCCTTCTGTTCATCGGCGGTCTGCGCCGGGCGGCCATCGTTGGCCAGGCCCGTCTGCTCGCCGACACTGAGCACCCGCAGGGCCGGAAGCACGACCTGGGCAGAGGATTGCGGGTTGTTGTTCTCTTCACGCAGGAACAGCAGTACATCCACGTAATCGCCCGGGCGCAGCTGCCCGGCTGCGCCGGCCACATCGTCGACCGCCACGGCCACCGCACGCTCGTGGCGTCGGATCATCCGCGCCAGTGGCCCTCCGGCCTGAAAGCTGTATTCGTCGAGCCAGCTGCCTGCAGCCAAAGGGCGGCTGCTGCTACGCCCCACGGCCTGTTCGATACGTTGGAAGGCACCTGCAGGCACTATCTGCAGGCGGTCGAGCAACAGGTCGTCCGCAGTCAGGGGTGTATTGGCGGGAACGTCGCGGCGCACCACGACGATCTGTGAACGGGCGGGTTCTTCGGCCTTGGCAGGCACGGGTGCGACGACAGGAGCAGGCCCTTGGGCGAGCGCCGGTGCCGGTTGCACGACAGGCGCTGGCGGACGGCTGAGCACCAGGCCCCAGTATCCGGCCAGAATCGCCGCGACCAGGAACACGGCGGCGAGAACCATGGTCAAGCGACTGCTCATTTCCGCTAACCCCTTGCGCCAACTGCCAGGAAATGATGGCAAAAAGTAACCACCTTGCTAGTGGAAGGTAGCCGAGGGCGTCTGTTTCGCCATTTTTTCATGCCGCTTTTTCGAGACATAAAATTGACGCACAAGCAAAACAGCAGGTTAGCGCGCCTGTTTGAAATCAATACTTTAGGATTAATACCTTCTTACATTTGCAGGTTTCCACGGGTTGGCGATTCTGTGATGGCAAAGGGGTATCACTTAGGCGAAACCCCGCTACCGGCGCTTGATTGCGCGAGGAGTGTTGCCATGCTGCTGAAACTGTTTGTCCACTGCAAAGTCTTCCTGCAACGCAAGGATGGAGCGTCCGGTATCGAATATGCGCTGATCGCGGCGATGGTCGCGGTGGTGCTGGCGGGGTTCACGACGGACATTTCCGCCCAGGTCGACCGGATAATGGAAGCCATCAAGACGGGTATCTCCCCTGCCACTTGAATCCATGCCTGTTTTTCCCTGAAAGGAACTCACCATGCCAACCTCTTCCTTGCGTCAGCAGATCCTCCTGGTGGACGACGAGGAAGAGGCGCTGCTCGAACTCGCCGAACTGCTGGAAAACGAAGGCTTCATCTGCCATACCGCCACCTCGGTCAAGGGCGCCCTGCTCCAACTCACCCGCCACCCGGACATGGCGCTGGTCATCACCGACCTGCGCATGCCCGAGGAAAGCGGCATCAGCCTGATCAAGCGCCTGCGCGACCACACCGCCCGGCAACACCTGCCGGTGATCGTCATGTCCGGCCACGCCGACATGGACGATATCAGCGACCTGCTGCGCCTGCAGGTGCTCGACCTGTTCCGCAAGCCGATCTACCACGCGCGCTTGCTGGAAACCCTGGACAACCTGTTCCCAAAGCCACGGATGCTGGTGGCAGGCTGAAGCCCGGCAGACCTGTACCGCCCTGAGACATGTAGGAGTTACCCCTCTGCTCGTGCCCTCGTACGCTCCATTGCTCCTGTTCCAAGCAAAGGAAACATACGATGAAACACATGGGCTATCTCGGCATTTCGCTGATCACTGCCTTCCCCTACCTGTTCACCACCGTCTCGGTCGCCGACGATCTGGCCGTGGCCGTCGAGCATGGGCAGGCAAGCAAGGATACGGGCGCTCGTCCACAAGGCGTCTCGGCCTCGAAAGGCAACCCTACCAAGGCCAGCAATGGCCCGCTGCCAGGCGATGTCTGCCTCTTCTCCTCTTTCAACGGCAACGAAATCCAGGCACGCGAATGCGGCAGCGGGCATTTTTCGGCGCAAGGGCCTGAGCAGGTGCTCGGGGTCGACGAGCGACAACATGCGTTGCGCAGCTCAGTGCAAGTAGAGCGTGGCAGAAGTGAGGTGGCGTCCGTCAGTGAAAGCAAGCTTGCAGACCGAACGACGGCTCATAGCGCGTAGTCGAGGCTCACGGTAAAGCGCGCCTTGCGCTCACGGCTGTCCAGCGCGACATCCGCAAGCGGCTTGGCGAACTCCAGGGCGAGACTGGCGCCACGCCCATCCCCCAGGCGCACGCCCATGGCCATGGACGCCATGCGTGCATCCTGCACATCGAGGCCATTGGTCCAGGTCCGGGCGGCATCGAATGCCAGGTACGGTTGCACCAAGCGTGCCCAGGTGCTGCTTGCATGGACGCTGTAGTTCACCTCGTATGCCAGCCCCCAGCCCTTGTCGCCCGAGGCCTGGTCCGCAGGGTATCCCCGGCCGAAATGCTGGCCGCCGAACAGCACACGCTCGCTGTCGGGCAAGTCGTTGGCACTCCAGTAGAGGGCCGCCGACGCCACGCCCTGCCAATCGCCGAACCATCGATCGCTCTGCAAGGCCGACAGGCGCAAGCGCAGGAAGTCCACGTCGCGGTTGCTGTCGCTGCGGGCACCGAAGTAGTCCAGGCCTTGGTACACGCCAGCACTGACGATACGCAGCCGCTCGGCCTCGAGGGTACGCCAGTCCCCTTCGAACGAAACCGCGCGGATATAGGTGTCGCGCTTCCCCTGTTGTACCTGGTCGCGGACATGGTCGGCCGCCGTATAGAAGCGCCCGACCACATCGAGCCACTCGCCGGGCCTGGCGATAAGCGCCTGGCTGATGCCGACGTCGAAACGTTCGCTCTCCCAGCGCTGGCGCAGGTCAGCGCCATGTTCCAGGCGCACGTAGGTGCGCGGCTGGCTGCGGTAGCGCGAGGCAGAAAGCAACAGCCGGCTCCCTTCGCCATCCAGGTACTGGCTGTAGTCGAGCGCGTAGAAATGCGCCTTGTCATCGCCCGGAGGCCATAGCACGCGGGCCGCCCATTGCTCGGCGAAGCGGGTCTGGGCGTTGCTGGTGATGCCCATCGCCACCTGGGCAGCGTCACGGCTGCCATCGTTCAGGGTCAGGGTAGCGTCGAACGCTTTGCGTGATACGCGCACCAACAACGGCACGGCGCCCTCACGGCCTGTGCCGGGTAGCCACTCGACCTGGGCACTCACACCCGGTATGCGGTCGATCAGGCCGATGTAGCGCTCGAAGGATGCGCGCGTCAGCGGACGCTCGGCCATGAGCTTGCCCAGCAAGCGCTCCACGTATGCCGCCGCCGCGCCGATGTCACCCTCGAGCCGATAGCCACTGATGTAGCCTTCCACCAGCATCACCTGCACACGCCCGTCGGCGAAGTCCTGCCGTGGCAGGTAGGCGCGGGACAGGATATAGCCATCCCGCTGGTAGCGTTGGGTCAGGCGTTCGGTCACCGCCGTCAACTGCGCCAAAGTCACCACGTGCCCCACCAGCGGCTGGTAGTGCTCGCGCAGTTCGCTCAGCAGGTAAACCGTGCCACCTTCGAAGCGCACCTTGTGCACGGGGATCGGCGTGTCCATGCCTATGGCGTCCTGCGCCGGAATAGACGGGGCCGGCAGGGGCACGGCATAGCCGGCGGGGCGGTAGGCGTCCAATGGAAGGTTCGGCGTGGGCAGCCGACGTGCAGTTTCGTTGCTGTCGAGGGCTGGCGGCAGGGGGCCGGCATGGCAGGCGAAGGACAGCATCAGCAGGGTGATGGCCAGAGAACGCATGGGACGCTCCATGATCCGCCGAAGACGGGGCGCGTCGACACCGCCCTCAGGCTCAAGCTTAGGCGCCAGTACGTCGGTCGTCGAACAGCTTTGCGGCCCCCAGGGCGTTCCAATCATTCACTGACCTGAAACTCCACCCGCGCCGTCTCGCCACTTTCGTCCAAGGCGCTGAGCTCGATGCGCCCGGCCTGCTCGAAGCGCACCAGCAAGTTCTCCTGCCCACGGGTTTCACCCACAGGCCGGCCATTGAGGAACCACCAGCGCTGCCCGCCCCCGCCCAGCGCCGACACAGGCAACTGCAATGGCTCGCGGCTGGTGGCCGGGCGGCGCAGGTGGTCACCGGAGCGCACGCCAACGATCGACAACGGTGGCGCACTGGCCGGTGCCTGCGGCGGGCAGGCACTCTCCAGCGCAGGTAGGCGCGCGGCACGCCGCTCAGCCCGCGGCAGCCACGGCTCCAGCGGCGCCGGCCACAGCGCCACCTCCCGAGCCTTGGCGCCAGGGCAACCGGCATCGACGCGCAGGCCCCGGTCATTGACCCAGATGGCCTCGCGCAGGCCCAGCCCCAGCGGTTGGTCGGCAGCCTGCAGCGTCGGCGGCGTGGTGCCGTCCAAGGTCCAGGCGAAGCGCTGCCGGCGGCAGTTGGGGTCCTGGCGACTCATGGGTTGGCCCAAGGGCCAGCAGATCGCAGCCACACCGACGCTCTGCGGTACACGCACTACCGGAGCGCTGATGCCTCGCTGGCTGTCGCGATTGTTCAACAGGTCATGCACCTGCAGCATCAACGGCGCCGCCGAGGCCAGGCCGAACTGCCCCGGCACAGGCGTGCCATCCGGGCGCCCGATCCACACACCGATCAGGTAGCGCGGCCCGACGCCCACCGACCAGGCATCGCGAAAGCCATAGCTGGTACCGGTCTTCCAGGCCAGTTGCGGGCGCTGCACCAGCTCGGCATGGGGGTCGCGGTCCGGGCGGGCCTGGCCGCTGAGGATACGCCGCACGATCCAGGCAGCCCCGGGCGACAGCAGCCTGCGCTCTACCAGTGGGTCCGTCGGTTGCAGGCGGATCCGTGCACTCTTGCCGTCACGGGCGAACGCCGCGTAGCCGCCGACCAGGTCCTCGAGGCGGCTGCCGGCCCCGCCCAGGATCAACGACAGGTTCGGCTCGGCAAGCGGCGGCAGCACCAGCGGCATGCCGCCCATGCGCATCTGCGCGGCGAAACGTTTCGGCCCGTAGGCTTCCAGCAGCTGAACCGCCGGCAGGTTCAGCGACAAGGCCAGGGCAGCGCTGGCCGAGACCGGGCCGCTGAAGCCCATGGAGAAGTTACCGGGACGATAGTCGCCATAACGGCGCGGGACATCCTGCAGCAGCGACTCGGAGTGGATCAGGCCATCGTCCATGGCCATGGCGTAGAGGAACGGCTTGAGGGTCGAGCCTGGCGAGCGCAGGGCCTGGACCATGTCGACATGGCCGAAGCGACGCGCATCGCCCAGGTCGATCGAGCCCAGGTAAGCGCGTACCGCCATGCTCTGTGCCTCCACCACCAGCACCGCTGCCGAGGTGCGCTCCGGCAGGCGGGCGCGCCAGCCCAGCAACAGGTCTTCCAGGCGCCGCTGCAGTGAGGCGTCGAGGGTAGTGCGAATGAGTGGCGGGCTGTCGGCGCGGTTCAGGCGACGGGCGAGCAGTGGCGCCAGCGCGGGCTCCTGGCGCGGCGCCAGCAGCAAGGCCTCTTCCCGTGCCTCCTGGATGCGCTGCGCCGGCCAGGTCTGGTAGTCGGCCAGGCGCTGCAGCACCTTGTCGCGTGCCCGCTGGGCACGCTCGGGGTGCCGGTCGGGACGCAGGCGGCTGGGCGCCTGGGGCAGCACCGCGAGCAGCGCCGCCTCGGCCGGCGTGAGGTGCCTGGGCGACTTGCCAAGGTAGGCCCAGCTGGCAGCCGCCACGCCTTGCAGGGTGCCACCGAACGGTGCGCGGTTGAGGTAGAGCTGGAGAATCTCGCGCTTGGACAGGTGCCATTCCAGCTGCGCTGTGCGCCACAGTTGGCGCAGCTTGCCCGGTACGGTGCGCGCGTGTGGATCGAGCAGCCGCGCGACCTGCATCGACAGGGTGCTACCACCCGACACCACCCGCCCGCCCCGCAGGTTCAGCCACGCGGCCCGCGCCAGGGCCAGCGGATTGACCCCGGGGTGGCGGTAGAACCAACGGTCCTCATAGGTGAGCAGCGCCTCCAGGTACAGCGGCGAGACCTCGTCAGGGCTGACCGGGTAACGCCACACGCCGTCGGCATCGGCGAAGCGCCACAGGGGCGTGCCGTCCTCGGCCAGCACCACCCGCGCCAGGTCATCGTCCGGCATGGGCAGTGGCCACAGTCGGTCGGCCAGCCACAACGCCCCCACTACCAGCAGGCAGACAATGCCGACAGCACGCAGGGCCCTTGCGGTACGCGTAGGCAGGCAGGCTAACATGGGCACCGGGAACCGACTTGGCCAGGTAATGGCCAAAGGCTAGGGAACGGCACCCATGCCGATTCGATCATCAGGAAGCAACTATGCATGTAGAAGGTTTTTTCGAGTGGCTGGGCCAGGCACTGGGGTCGTTGATCCGTTTCATCGTCGACGCATTGAGTGGCCTGTTCAACCTGCTGGCCAATGCCGGGGGCAATTTCATCGATGGTCTGGCACGCACACTGGGCATGGACACCTCGCTGGTCAGCATCCTGGCCCTGGTGGTCGGCCTGATGCTGCTCTACTCGGCGATCCGCGCCTTCATGCGCGCTTCGGTCATCCTCGGGATCGTCTGGTTGCTGCTGGGGTTGTGGGTGTTGAGCTGGGTGATCCACTGAAGCCTTTGCACATTCCCCTGTAGGAGCGGGTCGCCCCGCGATTGCGTCAGCCAGGTCGAGTGCGTTTGCCGACCTGGCGCAATCGCGGGGCAAGCCCGCTCCTACAGGGAGAAGCGCAACTTTATCTGCCGCGCACCACCATCTCTCCCTGCCCTTCTCCAACCGCCTGCAGGTTCGGCCGGTACATCGACTCCACCTGCGGCGGCGGCACGCGATAGATACCTGGCGTCACCGCGCGGGCCAGGTACAGCAGGTGCTGGGTGCCATAGCCATCGAGCTTGAGCGCCGCCACGTACCGGTCATCGCGGAACTCCTGATGCACCAGGTTGGCGTTCTGCATCGACTCTCGCCACGCCTTCACCGCACTGCTGGCATTGTCCAGGCTGGCCGCACTCTGGGCCAGGTTCTGGTTCTCCAGCTCGAGGCCTGCCGGCAACAGGTCCACCACCAGGGCATCGGGCACCTGGGTATCGGCCTTCAGCGCCAGGTGCACCAGCACCAGATCGCCGCTGCGCAGGTTGCCTAGATCCAGCGGTTGGCCGTTCATGCCCAGGTACTCACGGCGCACCTGCATGCCGTTGCCCCCGGCCGGCGGTGCCTGGCGTGGGTAACCGGAGAGCGTCAGCTGTTGGTAGAGCGTCTCGCCGCCTTGGTTCTGCACGGTCAGCGGCGACCTCAACAGCGGCCCCGTAAGCTTCATGCCCGCCTCGGCATTGCTGAACTGACGGACCTCGCCGGCGCTGTCCAGGCGCGCTTGCCATTGGCCTTCTGGCTTGCCCAGCAAGCCACGGCCCGCCAGGAACAGGGCATTGCGCTCCTGGGTCGACAACCAGCGGTTGGCCGCCAACTCATCCGAGAGGGCGAACAGGCGCTGGTCGACCTGGTTGCTGGCCAGCGTG
Organism: Pseudomonas sp. NY15356; assembly: GCF_048068175.1. NCBI lineage: Bacteria > Pseudomonadati > Pseudomonadota > Gammaproteobacteria > Pseudomonadales > Pseudomonadaceae > Pseudomonas > Pseudomonas sp. NY15356. Next base: position 44,929 of record NZ_JBLUPW010000001.1, read on the forward strand.
TTCTCCTGCAGCAATGCCAGGATCAGCGCCTGGTCGCGCAGCTCGCTGCCATAATCGGCCAGCCAGCCGTCGCCACGGCCGATACCCAGGCCGGCTTGCAAGGCCTGCTGGGCACGCGGCTGGTCGCCCATCTTGTCCAGTGCCACCGCCAGTTGCACCAGCGGCAGGCCGGAGCGGGCGTCGCTGCGACGCTCGAACAGGCTGCGCAGCGCACCCAACGGCGCCTGCTGGTTACGCGACAGTACCAGGCCCGCGTAGGCCTGCACGGCGAAACGGGTGTGGTCGGCGTTCTGGCTGTAGTCCACCTCGATCAGGTTGCGTTCCTGTAGGTAGCGCAGCAAGCGTTCATTGGCCTTCTTCAATGCCTCGGCGGGCACGCCGAAGCCTTGTTCGCGAGCCCGCAGCAGGAAGTCAGTGACATAGGCGGTGAGCCAGTATTCCTCTTCGCTGTCCGAACTCCACAGGCCGAAGCTGCCGTTGTAGCGCTGCATGCCCAGCAGGTGTTCGATGCCCATCTCGATCTTGCGCTTGCGCACCTCGGCCGGCTCACCCTTGATTCCCAGGCGCTTCAGGCTTTCGGCATCGGCATAGAGCGACGGGTACAGGCCGCTGGTGGTCTGCTCCAGGCAGCCATAAGGGTAGGCTTCGAGCGCACGGATCTGCTCGGCCAGGTTCAGCGGTGGCCGGCTCGAGAGCACCAGGCTGGCCTCCAGGCCTGCTGGCTCGAACTCGGCCAGCTCGCGTTCCGGCAGGGTCCAGGGCTGGTCCTTCAAGGCGACCCGGTAGTGCTTGAGCATTGCCGGGTAGGCGGGGCGTACACCCAGGGTCCACTCACGCTCGAAGGCATTGTTCGGTTCACCCGGCAACTGCAAGCCGTCGACCCGCACCACTACCTTGCCCTGGCCAAGGCCGCCCTGGGCCTGTACGGGAATCATCAGCGTCTTGCGCTGGCCCTCGGCCAAGTTGACGCTCTGCTGCCCCTCACCGGCCAGGCCCAATTGGCCGGAGGCGCTGACCTGCACGTTCAGTTGCTGGGTACGGCCGGACAGGTTGGCCAGGTCAAGTGCCAGGCTGGTGCGGTCGCCACCGGCCAGGAAACGCGGAGCCGAGAGCTCGGCGATCAATGGCGCGGCGACCACGGTCTTGCCTTCGGCCATGCCGAAATGCTCGTCGGTCCAGGCCTGGGCCATCAGGCGCAGCTCACCGTTGAAGTCGGGGATGTCGACGCTCGCCTCACCCTCGCCCTGCTCGTTCAAGGTCACCGGCAGGCTTTGCTGGGCAACGATGGTTACCGTGGTGTTGGGGCGCTTTCCGCCCTTGGCCATGGCGGCGTCGCCACCGAAGGCCAGGCTGGCCAGGCGGCCCTGGCCGGCCTCGATCAGCTGGCCGTAGATATCCAGCTGGTCGGCGCCGTAGGCCTTGCGGCCGAACAGGCTGGCATACGGGTCCGGGGTCTTGAAATCGGTGATGTTGAGGATACCCACGTCCACCGCCGACAGCAGCACGTGCACCTGCTTCGGCACGCTGCCGTCGGCATTGGCGGCCTTGAACTTCACGGTCAATGGCTGCTTGGGCCGCATCTTCTCCGGCGCCTGCAGGGTCACCGCGAGCTTGCGCTCGGCACGGTCCAGCGGCAAGTGCAGCACACCCACGGCACGCTTGGGCGTGGCATTGGCCTTGCGCTCGCCGGGGCGGATCACCAGGGCGCTGATGTACAGGTCATGGCGTGCCCATTGCTCGTCCAGCTGCACGTCGAAGGTCTTGCCCTCGGCGGGCACTTCAATCTCCTGCCACCACAGTGGGCCGTCGCTGGATTCGATCATCAGGTAACCGCTGCCTGCGGCGGGCGGGGTGACCGTGACCTTGGCCGTGGCACCGTCGGTGTAGGCCGGTTTGTCCAGTGCCAGCTTGACCTGGTCCGGGCGCACCGCGCCGCCCTCGGCATTGTCCTGGGCGCGGTAGCCGGCCCAGAAGCGCGCGCTGGACACGAGCCCGGTCTGCGGATCTTCCACCTCGACGCGATACGGGCCCCATTCCACCTGGAAGTTCAGCTTGGCCGTGCCCCCGGCCTGGACGCTGACCGTTTCCTCGCTCTGGGTGAGGAATTTCTCGTTGTAGTTGTAGCTCCAGCCATCGCTGTCGGAATAGTTCCAGTAATAGTCGCGACGCTCGCGTACCAGGCGCACCTTGAGGTCGTCGGCAGCCAGCTTGCGGCCTTCGCGGTCGGCCACCAGCACTTCGAATGTCACTGGGCCGTCGCTGTCGGTTTCCTCGCCCTCGAACAGGCCACGCAGCCCAGGCAGGCGCTCGGCAGGCCAGATCGGCTGCTCCAGGCGTCGGGTGATCGGCCGGCCACCGGACTCCTGCAAACTGGCCTGCACGGTCAGTTGCAGCGGCGAACGGGCCTCGGCCCAGCGGCTCTCGATATCCAGGGTGGCCTTGCCGGCGTCGTCCAGGGTGACCTCGTCCAGCTCCAGGTCCTGGCTGAGTTCGGTCTCGGTGACCGAGCCGAACTGGTACCCCGGCAACGCCGGCACCGCCTCGCGCAGCGGGCGCAGGTAGGCCTGACCACTGAGGCGGTTGCCGGCGGCCGGGGCGCCATAGAGGTAGCGACCATTGACCTTGATATGCGCGGTTTGCTCGGGCGAGAGCGGCGTGCTGCTGCCCTTGAGCTCCAGGGCCAGGCGCTCGGGGAGGAAATCCTCGACCAGGAACTCATAGACCTGCTTGCGCCCACCGCCCAGATCGAGCAGCAGTTGCCAGCGACCGGTCGGTGCCTCGCTCGCCAGTTGCAACTGGTACTGGAACAAGCCGTTGCGGTCGGCTTCCCAAACGAACTTGCGGCTGACCTGTTCATCTGGCCGGCGCACTTCCACGGTCACCGGCTGGGCCTTGACCGGCTTGCCGTCCTGGTCGCGCAACAGGCCGTTGAGCAGCACGGTCTCGCCCGGGCGGTACAGGTCACGCGGGCCAAAGATGAAGAACTGCAGGGGGTTGGCCTGGGGGCCGGTGATGTCGAACTCCGCCAGGTCCAGGGCCGCGGTGTTCAGGCGCAGCAAAGTGGTGTTCACGCCCTGGGTGGCGATCAGGGTGTCGGCCTTGGCGGTGATCGGCAGCTGCGCATGGCCCTGGCCGTCGGTTTCGGCCTGGGCCAGCAGCTTGCCCTTGTCGTCGTGCAGCGCGAGGTTGACGCCCTTGAGCGCCTTGCCGCCTTCCAGGGCCTGGGCGAACACATCCACCCGATCGCGGTAGCGGTGGGCGGAAACGCCGATGTCGCTGAGGGTGAACAGGGTTGCCGGTTGCGAATAGTCGTAGGTACCGGAGGCGCGCATCACCGCCAGGTACACGCCCGCCTCCTGCAGCGGCTTGATCCCGGCGATCGGCAGCAGCACGGTCTCACGAGTATTTCGCGCCGGGTTCAAGTCGAAGCGGCCGCTGTAGACCAGCTCGGCCATGTCCAGGGTTTCCTTGGACTGGTAGTAGTACAAGCTGCTGTTGCGGCCCCAGTTGACCAGGAAGCTGGAAAGCATGTCCGGCTTGATGCGGAAGAACTCCACATCGACCTTGTCGACGTTAAGAGCGATCACCGGCAGGCCTTCGGCCAGGCGGGTAGGCAGCAGCGAGCCGCGGCTGGCGAAGCCCACGGTCGGCTGCATGTCGCGGGTTTCCAGGCGGCTGACCGACTCGGCCTCCAGGCGCTTGCCGTTGACCGCCAACAAGCCCTTGTCGACGGTGAGCACCAGCTTGCGCTGCGGCTCCAGGTGACGCAGGCGCAGCTCCATCTGGTTGTCGGAGAGCTCCCAGGCACCATCGAGCTTGCCTTTTACCGTGTCGACCAGGTGCACCTTGGCAGCAAAGTCCTGCTCGGCATCCAGCGGCGCGGAGAAGCTGATCGACAAGGTGGCGGCGCCGTCGAGCTGGACTTCCGAGACATCCAGCACGCTCAGTTCGCGGTCGGCATAGCGCTTGGCCAGCACGGCCGGGTCTTCGCGCTTGGGCGCCGGGGTTTCGGCCGGTACGCTCGCGGCAGGCTTCTGGGCCGGTGCCGGGGTATTCGTGGAAGAGGTATCACAGGCACTGATCAAAGCCAGCGCACAGGCCAGTAACAATCCTTTGTTGAGCATGGGAGTGGGAACTCTCGGGCAGCGTGTCGATAAGGGCGCAACTATAGCGCACTGGCAGGCGGGCTACCTGCTGCCAAGTGAGACCTCGTTCGCGCTGGCCGCTAGAATGCCAGGCCAGCTGGCGGGGTTCCTGTGGGACCGCCGCACCGCCGCTCCCACAAAGACCGCAACGCTGCACCAGCGCATTGACCCGGAGCCCGTATGTTGCAACTGACCACCGACTGGCACGATCGCCGTACCCACCGCAAGGTCTGGGCGCTGGCCGCACCGATGATTCTATCCAACATCTCGGTACCACTGGTGGCCCTGGTCGACAGCACCGTGATCGGCCACCTGCCCCATGCCCATCAACTGGGCGCCGTGGCGGTGGGGTCGACCTTGTTCACCTTCATGGTCGGGCTGATGGGTTTCCTGCGCATGGGCTCCACCGGTTTTGCCGCCCAGGCCGCCGGGCGCTCTGATGGCGCGGCGTTACGCCAGGTGCTGGTGCAGGGTTTGTTGCTGGCCCTGGCCTTCGCACTGCTGATCGGTCTGTTGGCGATTCCGTTCAGCCAATTGGCGTTGCAGGCGATGCAACCGAGTGCGGCGCTGCACCAGTCCACCGAAGACTTCTTCCATACCCGCCTGCTAGGCCTGCCGGCGGCGCTGGCCAGCTACGCCCTGGTCGGCTGGTTCCTGGGCACCCAGAACGCCCGGGCGCCAATGGCGATCCTGCTGACGACCAACGTGCTGAACATCGTCCTCAACCTGTGGTTCGTGCTCGGGTTGGACTGGGGCGTGCTGGGCTCGGCACGGGCCTCGGTGATCGCCGAGTGGAGTGCCGCCCTGCTCGGCCTGGCCCTGACCCGTCCGGCCCTGCGTGCCTACCCGGGGCACATCGCCTGGGCCGCGCTCAGCCACTGGAAGTCGTGGCGGCCGCTGCTGGCGGTCAACCGCGACATCTTCCTGCGCAGCCTGGCGCTGCAGCTGGTGTTCCTCCTGGTAACCGTGCAGGGGGCTCGACTGGGAGAAGCCACGGTGGCGGCCAACGCTCTGCTGCTCAATGGCCTGATGCTCACCGCCTACGCCCTGGACGGCCTGGCCCATGCGGTCGAAGCCCTGTGCGGCCACGCCATCGGCGCCCGAGACCACCAGACCCTGCGCCGCTCGCTGGTGGTGGCCTGCGGCTGGTCGCTGATCGTCAGCCTGGGCTTTGCCGCGCTGTTCCTGCTCGCAGGGCATCTGTTCATCGACCTGCAGACCGACATCGACAGCGTGCGCATGGCGGCCTACCCGTTCCTCCCCTACCTGGCGGTATTGCCGTTGATCGCAGTGTGGAGCTACCTGCTCGACGGCCTGTTCATCGGCGCGACGCGGGCGCGGGAGATGCGCAATGCAATGTTGCTGTCGGTGGTGATCGCGCTGCCCTTGGCGCTGCTCATGAGTGGGCTCGGCAACCATGGGTTGTGGTTGGCGTTTCTGGCGTTCATGGGGTTGCGGGCGGTGACGCTGGGATGGGTGGGCTGGCGGTTGCAATCGAAGGGGCAGTGGGTTCGCTGAAGTTGAGGCCGCTTTGCGCCCTCACCTGCCAGGTCACAGCCAGACACAATCCCAATGGGGATACTCGCCAGCCCGCTTCACCAAACCCGCGCGAATGGGATTGGCGATGATGTATCGCGCAGCGGCCTTGACATCCTCATCCCTGCGCAATGCCCTGTCATGAAAACCAGACTGCCAGATACGCTGGCGATCTGCTCCCGCCCGATAGAGCGCACAACTGCTTCGGGATTTGAACGCACGCATCAGGTCGCTCAAACTACCTCGACCCAGCTCGACCAGCCAATGCATGTGATCAGGCATCAGTACCCATGCCAGAGATCGACAAGCGCCTTGCTGCTCACTCAAACGAAGTTGCCTGACGACTACCCTGGCCAAACGCAGCTCGCTGAACAGCGGTGCGCGGTTGCGGGTAGCGGTTGTCAGCAGGTAGAGGCGACCAGCCTCGGAAAAACGCCCCCTGCGTAGGCGGTGGTTGCCTTGACCGTCCATGTCTTGCTCCCTTGAACATTGCATTCAAAGGTAGGCGCTTGAACCGGAGTGCCTGCAGGTAAAATGTTTCCGGTTGTGCGTTTGTGAGGGCTGCGCCCTCATTTCGCGGCACAAGGCCGCTCCTACAAAGGATCAAGCATCCCCTGTAGGAGCGGCCTTGTGCCGCGAAAGGGCCGCGAAGCGGCCCCAGGTTTATGACGAGAGGTACGACGAGCGGGTCAGCCCCAGACGCAACGCATCCAGGAACTGGGTACGCTCACGCGCCGTGATGCGAGCGCTGGCGACCTTGTCGCGGTAGTGCGTCATCAACTCCTCCGGCGACAGGTGCACGTAGCGCAGCATGTCCTCGATGGTGTCGTGGGTCTCGATGCCGGCGTGGTACACGCTGCCATCGGCGTTCTGGTAGATGTTCACCGAATCGGTATCGCCGAACAGGTTGTGCATGTCGCCCAGGATTTCCTGGTAGGCACCGACCAGGAACACGCCCAGCAGGTAGTCCTCGCCTTCCTTGACCGCGTGCACCGGCATGCTGGTCTCGATGCTCTGCTCATCGACGTACTGGTTGATCTTGCCGTCGGAGTCGCAGGTCAGGTCCTGCAGCACGGCGCGGCGCATCGGCTCCTCATCCAGGCGGTGCAGCGGGATGATCGGCAGGACCTGGCCGATGGCCCAGGTGTCCGGCAGGCTCTGGAACACCGAGAAGTTGCAGATGTACTTGTCGGCCAGCTTGTCGTTGAGCTCGTCCAGCACCTGGCGGTGCGAGCGCTGGCGCGCCTTGAGCGAGTTGTGCAGGCGGCGGCACACGGCGAAATAGCACTGCTCGGCCAGGGCCTTCTCGGCCAGGCTGATCTTGCCATCGGCATACTGCGCGGCCACGTCCCCCATGTAATGGGTGGCGCGCCAGTAGGTCTCGGTGACCATTTCGATGTCGGTCGGGCCGAGCAGGTCGGCCAGCCACTGCACGGTTTCGGGCAGCGCTTGCTTATCCTCGATGGTCGGCACTTCGTCGTTGTGCTTCTCGACGTCGGTCACCTGAATCACCAGCATGGCGTGGTGCGCGGTCAGCGAGCGGCCGCTCTCGGAGAAGATATGCGGGTGCGGCAGGCCCTGGGCGTCGCAGAACTCCTTGAGCATGCCCACCACCACGCCGGCATAGTCGTCCATGTCGTAGTTGATGGAGCTGGCATTGCGCGAGTGGGTACCGTCGTAGTCCACGCCCAGGCCACCGCCGACGTCGATGTGATCGACCGGCAGGCCCAGGGCGCGCAGTTCGCCGTAGTAGCGGATCGCTTCCTTGAAACCGTGCTGGTAGTCGGCCAGGTTGGCGATCTGCGAACCCATGTGGAAGTGCAGCAGGCGGATGCCCTGGTCCAGGCCGGCATCGCGGAAGCGCTGCACCACCGAGATCAGCTGGGCGGCGGACAAGCCGAACTTGGACTTCTCGCCACCGGTATCGGCCCACTTGCTCGAGGCCAGCGACGACAGGCGCACGCGCAGGCCAACCTGCGGCTTGACCTTGAGCTCCGCGGCTTCCTCGATCACCAGGGCGACCTCGGACTCCTTCTCGATGACGATGAACACGTTGTGACCAAGCTTCTGGCCCATCAGCGCCAGGCGGATGAACTCGCGGTCCTTGTAGCCGTTGCAGACGATGGTGCCGCCCTTGGGCGCCAGCGCCAGTACCGCCAGCAGCTCGGGCTTGGAACCTGCCTCCAGGCCAATGGAGACGTTCTGGGTGGCGATGATGTTCTCCACCACCGCTTCCTGCTGGTTGACCTTGATCGGGTACAGGGCGGTGTATTTGCTCTGGTACTCCAGGCGCGCGATGTTGGCGTCGAACGCGCCGGTCAGCTGCCGCACGCGGTCCTGCAGGATGTCGGGGAAACGCACCAGCAGCGGTAGCGACAAGCCGCTCTGGCGCAGTTCGTCGACCTGCTCGTACAGGTCGATCGGTGCGCTCCCCGGGCCGTTGGGGCGCACTTCGACGCGCCCGGCCTCATTGATGGCGAAATAACCAGCGCCCCAATGGCGGATACCATAAACACTGCGGCTGTCGGCCACGGTCCATTGGCTGCCATCGTCTTTGCGTGTGCGTCGTACGGACATTCAAGTCCCCTGTAGATAAGTCGAAGACACTGCCCCACATGGGCGCGCAGGCAGTGTAGAAACCGAAAATGACGATTCGTCCGTGCCCAGGGTAGACCCCTGCCACGGGAACGAGTTTAGAAAGCACTGGGCAAAAAATCGCGCGAGCCGGATCAACCGCCGGATTTCTTCGCCTTGAAACCCTGCCTGGTCAACTCGCCGAGCAGCAGCTCGACATGGTCGCCCTGGATCTCGATGACCCCATCCTTCAGCGCGCCCCCGGTGCCGCAACGGCGCTTGAGGGTGCTGGCCAGCTCCTTGAGCTGGTCGAGGGGCAGCGGGACGCCACTGATGGTGGTCACGGTCTTGCCGCCACGGCCTTTGCTTTCGCGGCGCACGCGGGCAATACCATCACCTTCGGGGATGACCTGTTGCTTGCAGATGCAGGCGTCCACCGGCTTGCCGCAATCCGGGCAATGCCGACCGGCATCGGTGGAATAAACGAGACCGCCAAGGGCGGCGAAGGAAGAAGCTTTCTTGGCCACTTTTGTTCCTCTTGCTGAGGACAAAATACTGGTCGGCGCCTGGGGCCAGGGCCGACCGCGAAGCCCCACTCTGGCAGGGGCAGCGCTACTGCCGCAAGACCTGCGGCAGCCCGAAAAGGGCGCGCAGTGTAACGATAAATTTGGCTGTTGCTAAGTACTGGAATGCGGCATTTTGCGAATGTTTTGCGACCCCTCCGCGGGTAAACCCGCTCCCACAGGTACTGCGCAGGTTTCACGGCCTGCGAAATCCCTGTGGGGGCGGGTTTACCCGCGAAGGGGCCAGCACGGCCCACGCATCTATTTGAGGCTTGCTTTATACCGCTGCAACGCCGCCAACGAATCCGGGCAATAGGGCTCGCTCAGGCTTTCTCGTTCCGCCTGCTCCAAACCAATGAACCGCGCCTCGCTCACCTCTTCGGGCTGCAACCTGAGCGGACCATCGGACACCGCCGAATACACCGCGCACCACAACCGGTTGCCTGGCTGGTCGAAATAGAACCGCTCGTGGAAACGCAACTCGACGCCCGCGATGCCGAGTTCTTCGGCCAGCTCACGGGCAGCCGACTCGGCGTAGCTCTCGCCCGCCGCCACCATGCCACCTGCGGCCACGTCCCAGTACCCCGGGTACAAGGCCTTGCTCAGCGTGCGCCGGTGTACGCACAGCTCACCGGCACCGTTGAACAACAGGATGAAGGTACAACGACCGATCAGGCCGAGTTCACGCAGCTCGGCCCGGGGCCGCACGCCAAGCAGCTGGTCGGCCTCGTCGACCCAGGCCACCAGTTCGCGGTCGGAGGCTGCGCGGTGCGCGGCCTCTGCGGGGCTGATGGCCACCGTCAGCCCTGCGACAGCAGTTGGCGAAGGTCGATGACGGCGGCGTTGGCGCGGGAAATGTAGTTGGCCATGACCAGCGAGTGGTTGGCCCACATGCCAAAGCCGCTGCCGTTGAGCACCATCGGGCTCCACAGCGCTTCCTGGGACGCCTCCAGCTCACGGATAATCTGGCGCACGCTGACCGTGGCGTTCTTCTTCGCCAGTACATCGGCGAAGTCCACCTCGATGGCGCGCAGCAGGTGCGACAAGGCCCAGGCCTGGCCACGGGCCTCGTAGAACACGTTGTCGATCTGCAGCCACGGCGTTTCCACCAGCTCCTCGTCCACCTGTGGCGCCTGGCCGGCGACCACCGACTCGGTCTTCAGGGTGCTGTTGAGCTTGACCCGGCCCACGCTGGCCGAAAGGCGCTGGGAAAGCGAGCCCAAGCGGGTGGCCACGTCACCCAGCCAGTTGTTCAGGTTGTCCGCGCGGGTATAGAAGATCGCGCCCTGGTCACCGGCGGCCAGGCGCTTCTGGTAACGGCTCAGGGACTTGATGCCTTCCTCGAACTCCGACTCGCTCGAGGGCAGGATCCAGCTCTTGTTGTCGAAGTTGAAGCGCGGCTCGGCCTTGGCCAGGTCCGCGTCCTCGGTGGACTGCGACTGGGAGCGGGCGAAGTCCTTGCGCAGGGCACGGGACAGGTCGCGCACCTGGACCAGCACGCCGTATTCCCAGCTCGGCATGTTGTCCATCCACAACCCTGGTGGGAAGCGGTCGTTGGAGATGTAGCCGCCCGGCTTGGTCAGCAGGGTATTGGCGACGCTCTTGAGGGTCTCGATGGTGGTGTAGCCGACCACCATCTGCTGGCCGCTCTGCTCGGCGGCAGCCTGGGCGCTCTGCTGCACTGGGAACAGGTCCGGCTCCTGGCTCCAGTACCAGCCCAGGCCGATGCACACCAGCAGGTACAGGCCGATCAGGGTACCCAATGCGCGGCTCCACAGCCCGCCCAGGTAGCTACGGGTGGCGGCACCACGGGCGTCGACACGCTCGCGAGGCTCGGCTTTGGCCTCGCGGTTTTTCCAGTCCAGCATGGCGTTGTCCTTATCAGTCTCGACAGTTCAGGGGCTTGGACCACCAGCCCCAGCCAGGGTGCCACGGCAAGCCCGCGTGGCAGCACTATAAAGCAGACACCGCCTTACGCATAAGCGACCAATGGGTCGACAACTGAATATTCATCCTTACGAACTTTGTTGATATAGGACACACGGGCACCGGGAAGCGGTGCTAGCATAGAGCCAGCATTGCACCTGCATAACCCTCCAACAAGCAGCCAGGACATGACCCAGCCAGCCGAGTCGAGCCATGAGCGCCTCCAGCAGCACCGCCTGATGCAACGCCTCCTGCGCACCGGCCTGCGCAAGGGCGACCCGCTCGACCACATGGCCCTGCCGCCCTTGCGCAAACCGGTGTACATCCTGCTCCAGGAACATGACCGCGCCGAGCGGCTGGCCCAGCAACTGGAATTCTTCGGCCTGCCTGCACAAGCCCTGCCCAGTGCCGAGGCCTTTGGCACCGCGATGAACGACCGCCCGCCGTGCGCCATCGTCATGGACGTCGACTTCACCGGCAAAGGCCAGGGCCTGAACCTGGCGACCCAAGCCCTGCTCGGTAGCGAACCGCAGGTTGCGCTGCTGTTTTTCAGCCACCTCGAGGCCGACACCCCCACCCGTCTGGCCGCTGTGCGCGCCGGCGGCCAGGAATTCCTCACCGGCCCCCTGGATGCCTCGAGCCTGCTGGAGAAAGTCGAGCTGTTGACCAATGTCACCCAGTACGACCCGCTACGTGTGCTGATCGTCGATGACTCGCGGGCCCAGGCCATGTTCACCGAGCGCCTGCTCAACGGCGCTGGCATGATCACCCGCACCCTCACCGACCCGATCCGCACCATGGCCGAACTGGCCGACTTCCAGCCCGACCTGGTGATCCTGGACATGTACATGCCGGCCTGCACCGGCACCGAGCTGGCCAAGGTGATTCGCCACAACGACCGCTACGTCAGCGTGCCGATCATCTACCTCTCCGCCGAAGATGACCTGGACAAGCAGCTGGACGCCATGAGCGAGGGCGGCGACGATTTCCTGACCAAACCGATCCGCTCCCGACACCTGATCACCACAGTGCGCAACCGGGCCGCCCGCGCTCGCCACCTCAAGGCCCGCATGGTGCGCGACAGTCTCACCGGCCTGTACAACCACACCCATATCCTCCAGCTCCTTGAAGATTGCAGCTTTCGCGCTCGCCGCGAGATGCAGCCGCTGAGCTTCGCCATGCTCGATATCGACCACTTCAAGAAGATCAACGACCGCCATGGCCACCCCATGGGCGACCGGGTGATCAAGAGCCTGGCGCTGTTCCTCAAGCAGCGCCTGCGCAAGACCGACTTCATCGGCCGCTATGGCGGCGAGGAATTCGCCATCGTGATGCCCGACACGCCGCTTGAGGCCGCGCACAAGGTCCTCGACGAGATTCGCCAGCGCTTCGCCGAGATCCTCTACCCGGCCCAACCCCATGACCTGCGCTGCACTTTCAGCGCAGGGGTGGTGCAACTGGACCACAGGCTCGATGCGCTGACCATGGCCAGCGCCGCCGACGAAGCGCTGTACCGGGCCAAGCATGCCGGGCGCAATTGCGTGATGCGTGTAGAACCCTGAGCCCCGTGAAGCTTCAATCGCCGGCAAGCCGGCTCCCACAGGTATGGCGGTGTCTTTGAAAACAGCGCAGGACAGGTGGGAGCCGGCTTGCCGGCGATTGGACCAATACAGGCAAAACGCCACTTTTTTTCGCTCTCGGTCATCACCCGGTCACAAAACCGAAATAACTTCAGGCACCTACCGTTCCACCTCTATTGCTGGAAGTTCACGGCTATGCGCCTGAAGTGGCTGACCAATTTCAATACCCTGCTGCTGGTAACTGTCTGCATCGCACTGGGCGCGACCCTGTGGTGGTCGCAGCGCGCACTGGAGCGCCCCTATCAACTGATGGAACGCTACCTGGGCCTCTCCCAGCAGTTCCAGAACGATGCGGTGCGCAACATCCAGGCCTACCTGGCCAGCGGCGACGCCCTGCGGCACGCTGCAGCCACCGAGGCCACCCAAGCGCTGCAAGTAGCGCTCGCCGACTGGCCGGCGAACCTGGCCGAAACGCTACGCCCCAGCCTGGACGACCTGCAGGCCTTCACCGCCAACGAACTGCTCGCCGCCGGCAAGCTGGCCGGCGACCCGCAGGCTTTGCTGTTGCAGGCTGAACGCGAGCTGGGCGCCCATTTCGAGCAACTGGCCGAGTATGCCCGCAACAGCGACAACCCGGACGCTGCCCGCTACCTGGCACCCTTGCTGGACGCTTCGGTACACCTGGGGCGCCTGTCGCTGGCCCGTGGCAAGCTGGTCGCCAGCGGCCGCGCGGAGCTTGCCGAGGAAGTCGAGCGCGAACTGCAGCTGATTCGGGCACAGGCCCAGGTGGTCGATGGGCTGCCGTTGCTCGGCGTGACCCGTGCCACCGAATCCAACGCCGACGATTTCGCCGCGCTGATGGGCCTGGATACCCAAACCAGCGCCCAGCAGGAAGATGTCGCGGTAAGCCTCAAGCGCGAACTGCAGAGCCTGCTGGCGCGCTACCCGGCCGAGCTGCAACGAACCCGCGAGCAGATCGAGCGCCGCGCGGCCCTGGCCGCCAGCACCCGCGAACGCCTGGGCGCCGTGCAGCAGGCCATCGCCGGGCTGGAACCGGAAGTGCGCGGCCTGCATGCCAAGATCGCCAGCGAAGTGCGCCTGATCCAGGGCCTGATGATCGGCCTGATTCTGCTTATCGCCCTGCTCATCGACACGCTCCAGCGCCGCCTGGCACGCACCCTGAGCGACCTGGCCCCGGCCCTGTCGCGCTGGGCCGATGGCGATTTCGCCCGGCCGGTCGCCCTGGGCCGCACCAACCGCGAGCTGCACGATATCCAGGCCTCGCTCAACCGCCTGCGCCAGTACCTGGTGGAGCTGGTCGGTACACTGCGCCACAACGCCGAGCAGGTGGCAGGCAGCAGCCATGCCTTGGCCAGCATGAGCAGTGCCCTGCACGAAGGTGCCGAACGCCAGGCCGGGGACACGGGGCAGATCCGTGACGCCCTTGGCGAGCTCGAGGCGACCATCCAGCAGGTGGCCGGTGACGCCAGCGCCGCCGCCGATGCCAGCCGTGACGCTGGCCGCGCGGTGGAACAGGGGCAGGCGGTGATCGGCCAGAGTCTGTCCGGCCTACGGGCATTGGTGGACGAGGTTCAAGGCAACGCCCAGGCGATCGAGCAACTGGCCGAGGAATCGGCCACCATCGGTGGCGTGCTGACGGTGATCCGCGCCATCGCCGAACAGACCAACCTGCTGGCCCTCAACGCCGCCATCGAAGCGGCACGGGCCGGCGAGATGGGCCGGGGGTTCGCCGTGGTCGCCGACGAAGTGCGCTCCCTGGCCCAACGCACCACCGGCGCCACCGGCGAGATCCAGGCACTGATCGACCGCCTGCAACAAGCCGCCCGCGAGTCGGTGAGCGGCATGCGCGCCCAGCTCGCGCACGCCGAGGCCACGGCCAGCCAGGCCCAGGCGGCCGATGGCGCGCTGGATGAAATCGTCGGGGCGATTCGTACCATTGCCGATACGGCCGTACGCATTGCCGATGTGACAGCGCAGCAGACGGGCGCTGTGAGCGAGATCCGCGATCACAGCGAACGGATTCATGCGTTGGGCGAAGACAACCTGCAACGCATCGGCGAAGGGCGGGCGCAAGGGGAGCAGTTGCTGAGCCTGGGAGGGGAACTGAACCGGGCGGTGCAGGCTTTCAGGGTGTGAGACCGAGCGCCGCGCGGACGGCGCTTGGTCTCCCAGGCGATGACGATGTCGAGCACTACCCCCCAACCCACGGCAACTCCGCTATCATGCCCCCACGTTTCACCTAGCGAGACCGCCATGCGCCGCCTGTTTTTCCTGTTGTTCCTGCTGCTGGCCAGCCCTGCGTTCGCCACGGGCCTGCTCGACAATCGCCCCAGCGCCACCCTCGGCGCCGCTTCGCTGGGCAACAACGCCGATTTCCTCCCCGTCCATGAAGCCTTCAAGCTCAGCCTGGTGCAGGCCGACGCCCAGTCCATCAAGCTGCGCTTCGTCGCTACCGAGGGCTACTACCTCTACCGCCATCGTTTCCAGTTCCGCACCGAGCCTGCCGATATCCCCCTCGGCACGCCGAATATCCCCAAAGGCGAAGCCAAGCACGACGAATTCTTCGGCGACGTGGAGGTGTACCATGGCGTGCTCGACATCGAGCTGCCCCGCCCGGCCAACGACCCGCGCCCCTTCACCCTGCTGGTGGGCTACCAGGGCTGCGCCGACAAGGGCCTGTGCTACCCCCCGGAAACCGAACGCCTGAGCATCGACGGCACAGGCGGCCCAGCGGGTAGCGCACCAACCGGCACCGAACTGGGCTGGAACTGGCAATCGCTGCTGTTGTTCTTCCTCGCAGGCGTGGGGCTGACCTTCACGCCATGCGTACTGCCCATGCTGCCGATCCTCTCCGGCGTGGTACTGCGCGGCCAGGTGGGCGGCTGGCGAGGCCTGAGCCTGTCGCTGGCCTACGTGTTGCCGATGGCCATTTCCTTCGCCGTGCTCGGCGCCCTGATGGGGGTGTTCGGCGCCAGCCTGAACCTGCAGGCACGCCTGCAGTCGGCCTGGGTGCTGGTGCCCTTCGCCCTGTTCTTCGTGCTCTTCGCCCTGGCCATGTTCGGCCTGTTCGACATCAAGCTGCCCCAGGCCCTGAGCAGCCGTCTGAACAACGTCGCCAACCGCACCAAAGGCGGCTCGCTGCTGGGCGCTGCGGTGCTGGGCGTGCTGTCCAGCCTGCTGGTTTCACCCTGCGTATCGGCACCGCTGGCCGGAGCGCTTTTGTATATCAGTGCCAGCGGCGATGCCCTGGGCGGGGCGCTGAAGCTGTTCGCCCTGGGCCTGGGCATGGGAGCGCCATTGCTGGTGGTCGCCACCGGTGGTGCGGCCTGGTTGCCGAAAAGCGGCCCATGGATGAACACGGTCAAGAACGCCATCGGCGTGTTGCTGCTGGGCCTGGCCATCGGCCTGCTCAGCCGCGTGCTGCCGGGGCCGGCCACCTTGTTGCTGGTGGGCCTGCTGGCTGCGGGCGTGGCGCTGTTCCTCGGTGCCCTGGAGTTCGTGGTCAAGACGCCACGCCAGCGCCTGGCGCAGCTTCTTGGCCTGGCCCTGCTGGTCTATGCCCTGGCCTGTTGGTATGGCGCACTCAATGGCCAAGGCGACCCCTTGCGCCCCCTGCCACCACCGGCCATCGCAACCGCCACTGGCACGCCAGCCAGCCAGGTCGATGCCTGGCAGACCGTCACCACCCCAGCTGCGCTGGACGCCGCCCTGTCCCAGGCCAAGGCGGCCGGCCAGCCGGTGCTGCTGGACTGGTACGCCGACTGGTGCATCAGCTGCAAGGTGATCGAGCACGAGGTGCTCAATGCGCCCCAGGTGCAGCCCCAGCTCGCCGGCTTCAAGCTGCTGCGCTTCGATATCACCGAGAGCAATGCCGAGCAACGCACCCTGCTCGACCGTTACCAGCTGTTCGGCCCTCCCGCATTGCTGTTCTTTGCCGCGAACGGCAGCGAAATAACCGCCGATCGGGTCATTGGCGAAGTGAATGCCGTCGAATTTGCCGATCGTTTGGCGCGCGTGCGTCGCGATCTGGGTCTATAACTTCCCGCGAGCCGGCAATTTTCCCGCCATTAGTGACCAGACTTAATCATCTGGTCACATACTTTGCGCGAATCTCGGACAACGTGCTGGCTATTGCCGGGAACTGGACACCCGACGCCCTCTTGCGGCATAGTCGCCGCGCTCATGTCGTATTGCCCTACAAGACCAAGGAATTCGCAGATGGCAACCCTACTGGTGCTACACGGCCCCAACCTCAACCTGCTCGGTACCCGCGAGCCAGGCCACTATGGCGCCGTGACCCTGGCCCAGATCAACCAGGACCTGGAGCAGCGCGCCCGCGCCGCTGGCCACCACCTGCAATACCTGCAGAGCAATGCCGAGTACGAGCTGATCGACCGTATCCACGCCGCGCGCAACGAAGGCGTGGACTTCATCCTGATCAACCCGGCTGCTTTCACCCACACCAGCGTCGCATTACGTGACGCATTGCTGGCTGTGAGCATCCCATTCATCGAAGTGCACCTTTCCAACGTGCACAAGCGTGAACCGTTCCGTCATCACTCCTACTTTTCCGATGTCGCCGTAGGGGTGATCTGCGGCCTGGGCGCCACCGGCTACCGGTTGGCCCTGGAGTCTGCACTGGAATACCTGGCTGCCAACGCACAGCCCTGATGACAAGGCCTTGGCCCCTTCGGGCCAGGGCCTGGATAAACGTTCTAGCCACGTTTTTTAAATTACGTCCCCGACCGAACCTTGGGAGTTGATGATTAATGGATATCCGTAAAGTCAAGAAGCTGATCGAACTGCTGGAAGAGTCTGGCATCGACGAACTGGAGATCAAGGAAGGCGAAGAGTCCGTTCGCATCAGCCGTCACAGCAAGACCCCGGCAGGCGCCCAGTACTTCGCAGCCCCGGCTCCAGTAGCCGCCCCGGTTGCCGCTGCCGCCCCGGTCGCTGCCGCTGCCCCGGCCGCCGAAGCCGCCGCCGCTGCCCCGGCCCTCAAAGGCACCGTGATCCGCTCGCCGATGGTCGGCACCTTCTACCGCAAGCCTTCGCCGACCTCTGCCAACTTCGCCGAAGTCGGCCAGACCGTGAAGAAGGGCGACACCCTGTGCATCGTCGAAGCCATGAAGATGATGAACCACATCGAAGCCGATGTCGGTGGTGTCATCGACGCCATCCTGGTGGAAGACGGTCAGCCGGTTGAGTTCGACCAGCCGCTGTTCACCATCGTTTGAATCGCGGAGAGCCAACGATGTCTGGGAAGCTCGAAAAAGTCCTGATCGCCAACCGCGGGGAAATTGCCCTGCGGATCCTGCGTGCCTGCAAAGAGCTGGGTATCAAGACCGTCGCTGTTCACTCCACGGCCGACCGCGAACTGATGCACCTGGGCCTGGCAGACGAGTCGGTCTGCATCGGCCCTGCATCGTCCAAGGAATCCTACCTGCACATCCCGGCGATCATCGCTGCCGCCGAAGTGACAGGTGCCACCGCGATCCACCCCGGTTACGGCTTCCTGGCGGAAAACGCCGACTTCGCCGAACAGGTGGAGAAGTCCGGTTTCGCCTTCATCGGCCCTAAAGCCGACACCATCCGCCTGATGGGCGATAAGGTCTCGGCCAAGGACGCGATGATTCGTTCAGGCGTACCGACCGTACCTGGTTCCGATGGCCCGCTGCCCGAAGACGAGGAAGTCGCCCTGGCGATCGCCCGTGACGTCGGCTACCCGGTGATCATCAAGGCTGCCGGTGGTGGCGGTGGTCGCGGCATGCGCGTGGTGCACAAGGAAGAGGACCTGATCGCCTCGGCCAAGCTGACCCGTACCGAAGCCGGTGCCGCCTTCGGCAACCCGATGGTCTACCTGGAGAAGTTCCTGACCAACCCACGCCACGTGGAAGTCCAGGTACTGTCCGACGGCCAGGGCAACGCCATTCACCTGGGCGACCGCGACTGCTCGCTGCAGCGCCGTCACCAGAAGGTGCTGGAAGAGGCCCCGGCTCCGGGCATCGACGAGAAGGCCCGCCAGGAAGTCTTCAAGCGTTGCGTCGACGCGTGCATCGAGATCGGCTACCGCGGTGCCGGCACCTTCGAGTTCCTGTACGAGGACGGCCGCTTCTACTTCATCGAGATGAACACCCGCGTCCAGGTCGAGCACCCGGTTTCGGAGATGGTCACCGGCATCGACATCGTCAAGGAGATGCTGAGCATCGCCGCTGGCAACAAGCTGTCGATCCGCCAGGAAGACGTGGTGATCCGCGGTCACTCCCTGGAGTGCCGTATCAACGCCGAAGACCCGAAGAAGTTCATCCCGAGCCCAGGTACCGTCAAGCACTTCCATGCCCCGGGCGGCAATGGCGTGCGTGTCGACTCGCACCTGTACAGCGGCTACTCGGTTCCGCCGAACTACGACTCGCTGATCGGCAAGCTGATCACCTACGGCAAGGACCGCGACGAAGCCATGGCGCGCATGCGCAACGCCCTGGACGAGATCGTCGTCGACGGCATCAAGACCAACATCCCGCTGCACCGCGACCTGGTGCGTGATGAAGGTTTCTGCAAAGGCGGCGTCAACATCCACTACCTCGAGCACAAACTGGCCAACCAGGAGTGATCGCGTTAGCGTGATGAAAAAACCCCGGCCTGGTGCCGGGGTTTTTTATTGGCTGCGTTTCATACACGGGCCTTGAGAGCCGGCTTGCCGGCGATGGCTCGCACAGCCTATCTTGCAGGCCGGTGCAGGAATCGCAAAATGCCAGGTGCCGCCCCCCTTGCGACGACCTCTACAAACCCTACGCACTCAAGTAAACTGCCTAGCTCCGCGCAGCCCTGGCTGCCCCTGTCGATTTACCAAAGGTGCCCGCCATGCCCTGGCTGCAAGTTCGCCTGGCCATCAGCCCAGACCAAGCCGAAACCTACGAAGACGCCCTGCTCGAAGTCGGCGCTGTCTCGGTGACCTTCATGGACGCTGAGGACCAGCCCATCTTCGAACCGGACCTCAACACCACGCCGCTCTGGTCGCACACTCACCTGCTGGCCCTGTTCGAAGCCGATGCCGAGCCCGAGGCCGTGTTCGCCCACCTGCGCCTGCTGACCGGCGCCGAGTTGCCCGAGCACCATGCCGAGGTGATCGAAGACCAGGACTGGGAGCGCAGCTGGATGGACAACTTCCAGCCCATGCGTTTCGGCCAGCGCCTGTGGATCGTGCCCAGCTGGCACGAGGCGCCGGAAAAGGACGCGGTGAACCTGCTGCTCGACCCGGGCCTGGCCTTCGGTACCGGCACCCACCCGACCACCGCCCTGTGCCTGGAATGGCTCGACGGCCAGCAACTCGAAGGCACCCAGGTGCTGGACTTCGGCTGTGGCTCGGGGATCCTGGCCATTGCCGCGCTGTTGCTGGGCGCCCGCAAAGCGGTCGGCACCGACATCGACGTGCAAGCCCTCGAAGCCTCTCGCGACAATGCCGGGCGCAACGGCATCGCCGAACAGCGCCTGGCCTTGTACCTGCCCGAGCAGATGCCCGCCATGCAAGCCGACGTACTGGTCGCCAACATCCTGGCCGGCCCGCTGGTCTCGTTGGCGCCGCAACTGTCCGGCCTGGTCCGCCCCGGCGGCCTGCTGGCGCTCTCGGGCATCCTCGCCGAACAGGGCGAGGAAGTGGCCGCAGCCTACGCGGGCGACTTCGAACTGGACCCGATCGTCGTGCGCGACGGCTGGGTACGCATCAGTGGTCGCCGCCGCTAGCCAACTAGACTCAACTTTCTGCACAACCCGGATCGCCGCATGACCGACAGTTTCGTCACCCAGTGTCCTCATTGCCAGACCAGCTTTCGCGTCACGCACAATCAGTTGAGCGTGGCCCGGGGCGTGGTGCGCTGCGGCCATTGCCTGCAGGTGTTCAACGCCGCCAAGCAGTTGCTGGAGCAGAACCGCACCTCCCCTGCCCCGGCGGCACCGATACAGGCACCGGAGGCGACGCAACCGACGATCAACGAACGGCCAAATACCGAGCCCGAGGACTGGGCCATCACCGCCCAGGCGCTGGACAACCTGGACCTGGACCAGGAACTGGCTCGCCTGGAGCGTCGCGATGCGCCCGAAGAACGCCAGGCCCCGCCTCGCGAGGATGCCCTGCAGGCCCGTCGTGACGAGCATGGTCCTGACGACCATGCCGACGAACCCTTCGGTACGGCAACCGGCGAGCCGCCGGCACTCCAGGCCGCCGACGAACCGGCTCCGGTGTTGGTCGAACAAGAGGTCCTCGACCTCCAGGCAGAACCGCAGCCCGGTGACCGCACCGAGCCGACCCTGGGCAATGGCCTGGTCCTGGACGACGACGAGCCGCGAGCATTCGGCCAGGCCGAGCCCCATCACGACGACGGGCGGGGCGACCATTTCACTGGCCTGGATGACGATATCCCTGAAAAAGGGCTCTCCGCACGGGACGATGACGAGCATGGCCAACTGCGCCTGTCGGCCCGCGACGACGAGCTCGAGCGCCTCGCCGACGAGCGGCCCGAGCCTGCCTTGGCGGCCAAGGCCGAACGCCCGACGCGCAAGGAACCGCTGGTGCATGTGGTGGACGACCCGCTGCAGCTCGACTGGCAAAAGGCCAGGCCCAACTGGGCCAAGCGCCTGCTGTGGGGTGTGCTGACCCTGCTGGCCGCGGGTTTGCTGGCGTTCCAGTACATCAGCTACCACTTCGACGAAATGGCTCGCCAGGACCAGTACCGCCCCTGGTTCCAACAACTGTGCCCGATGCTTGGTTGCCAGGTACCGACCCGGGTGGATGTCAGCCGGATCAAGAGCAGCAACCTGGTGGTGCGTAGTCATCCGGATTTCAAGGGCGCACTGATCGTCGATGCGATCATCTACAACCGGGCCCCGTTCTCCCAGCCGTTCCCGCTGCTGGAGCTGCGATTTGCCGACCTCAACGGCCAACTGATCGCCAGCCGTCGCTTCAAGCCCAGCGAATACCTCTCGGGGGAGCTGGCCGGGCGCGGCGACATGCCGAGCCAGACGCCGATCCACATCGCCCTGGATATCCTCGACCCCGGTCCCAAGGCCGTGAACTACAGCCTGAGCTTCCGCTCGCCGGAATGACCCACAAGAGGCGCCTTGCGCCCGAACACCTGTAGGAGCGGGCTTGCCCCGCGATCAAGGGCGAAGCCCTTGCCAGGCGACGGAGATATCGGGCCCGACCTAATCGCGGGACAAGCCCGCTCCTACAGGGTTCCCTCAAGGGCCAGTAGATTTCCACCGCGCCTGGGGAGCAGTCTCGTGTCGCGATGGCCCGCGAAGCAGCCCGGAAAAACCCGTCAACGGCCCAAAATTTGCAGCTTGGACCGCAAAGTCATAAGCCCACAGCTGTTCAGATTTTATCCAGATTCATCTTTATCCGGTCATCGAGAGCGGGTATCATGCCAACCCTTTTTCGGACTCCAATGATTCGGCCCCACAACAGGGAACACCTATGTCGGCGGTACGCATCGGCCCTTACACACTGCGAAACAACCTGATCCTCGCGCCCATGGCCGGGGTCACGGACCAACCTTTCCGTACGCTTTGCCAGCGCCTGGGCGCCGGCATGGTCGTCTCGGAAATGGTGACCAGCGACATGAGCCTGTGGAACAGCCGCAAGTCGCGCCTGCGCCGCATCCATGATGGCGATCCCGAGCCACGCTCGGTGCAGATCGCCGGTGGCGATGCGCAGATGCTGGCCGCGGCGGCCCGGGCCAATGTCGAGGCTGGCGCCCAGATCATCGACATCAACATGGGCTGCCCGGCGAAAAAAGTCTGCAACAAGGCCGCCGGTTCTGCTTTATTGAGAGATGAAGCCTTGGTCAGCGAAATCCTCCACGCCGTGGTCGGCGCAGTGGAAGTACCGGTGACCCTGAAGATCCGCACCGGCTGGGACCGGGCGAACAAGAACGGCCTGACCGTGGCGAAGATCGCCGAGCAGGCCGGCATCCAGGCGCTGGCGGTACATGGCCGCACACGCGCCGACCTGTACACCGGCGAAGCCGAGTACGACACCATCGCTGCGATCAAGCAGGCGGTGTCGATCCCGGTTTTCGCCAATGGCGACATCACTTCGCCAGAAAAGGCCCGGGCGGTGCTGCACGCCACCGGTGTCGACGGCCTGCTGATCGGCCGTGCCGCCCAGGGGCGGCCGTGGATTTTCCGCGAGATCGAGCATTACCTGCGTACGGGCGAGCACCTGCCTGCTCCGGCGCTGGAGGAAGTGGAACACATTCTGCTGGAGCACTTGGCGGCGTTGCATGCCTTCTATGGCGATGTGATGGGCGTACGTATCGCCCGCAAGCACGTTGGCTGGTACCTGGCAACACGACCGGGCGGCAAGGAGTTCCGCGCCCGGTTCAATGCGCTGGAAGACACACAAGCGCAGTGCGCCAACGTTCGCGCGTTTTTTCGCGAACGTCGAGAGAGCCTTGAGACAGAGGACGGACAAGGGGTGGCCGCATGACGATGATGACCGAGACATTAGTGAGTGGAACAACGCCCGTGAGCGACAACGCCAACCTGAAACAGCACCTCAATACGCCGAGCGAAGAGGGCCAGACCCTGCGCGACAGCGTGGAGAAGGCGCTGCACAACTACTTCGCACACTTGGAAGGGGCGACCGTCACGGACGTCTACAACCTGGTGCTGTCGGAAGTCGAGGCACCGCTGCTCGAAAGCGTGATGAACTACGTCAAGGGCAACCAGACCAAGGCCAGCGAGATGCTCGGGCTCAACCGTGGCACCCTGCGCAAGAAGCTCAAGCAGTACGACCTGTTGTAACCGAACCCCAACCAGAAAAGGCGGCTCTCCCAAGAGGCGCCTTTTTTGCTGAATCCACCGCGTTATGGAATCCGAAATGACCGACCAGACTACCCGCCTGCCGATCCGCCGCGCCCTGATCAGCGTCTCCGACAAGACCGGGATCCTCGAGTTCGCCCGTGAGCTGCAACAGCTCGGCGTCGAGATCCTGTCCACCGGCGGCACCTACAAGCTGCTCAAGGACAACGGTGTGAACGCGGTGGAAGTGGCCGACTACACCGGCTTCGCTGAAATGATGGATGGCCGGGTCAAGACCCTGCATCCGAAGATCCACGGCGGCATCCTGGGCCGTCGCGGCATCGACGATGCCATCATGAACGAACACGGTATCAAGCCGATCGACCTGGTCGCGGTCAACCTGTACCCGTTCGAGGCAACCATCGCCAAGCCCGGCTGCGACCTGCCGACCGCCATCGAGAACATCGACATCGGCGGCCCGACCATGGTCCGTTCTGCAGCGAAGAACCACAAGGACGTCGCCATCGTGGTCAACGCCAGCGACTACGCCAGCGTCCTGGAGAACCTCAAGGCCGGCGGCCTGACCTACGCCCAGCGCTTCGACCTGATGCTCAAGGCCTTCGAACACACCGCCGCGTACGACGGCATGATCGCCAACTACATGGGCACCATCGACCAGGCCAAGGACACCCTGTCCACCGAAGGCCGCAGCGAGTTCCCGCGCACCTTCAACAGCCAGTTCGTCAAGGCCCAGGAAATGCGCTACGGCGAGAACCCGCACCAGAGCGCGGCGTTCTACGTCGAGGCCAAGAAGGGCGAGGCCAGCGTTTCCACCGCGCTTCAGCTGCAGGGCAAGGAGCTGTCGTTCAACAACGTGGCCGACACCGACGCCGCGCTCGAGTGCGTGAAGAGCTTCGTCAAGCCGGCCTGTGTCATCGTCAAGCACGCCAACCCATGCGGCGTGGCCGTGGTTCCGGAAGACGAAGGCGGCATCCGCAAGGCCTACGACCTGGCCTACGCCACCGACACCGAGTCGGCCTTCGGCGGCATCATCGCCTTCAACCGTGAACTGGATGGCGAAACCGCCAAGGCCATCGTCGATCGCCAGTTCGTCGAAGTGATCATCGCGCCGAAGATCTCCCAGGCTGCCCGCGAGGTGGTGGCTGCCAAGCAGAACGTGCGTCTGCTCGAGTGCGGCGAATGGCCTGCCGAACGTGCTGCCGGCTGGGACTTCAAGCGTGTCAACGGTGGCCTGTTGGTGCAAAGCCGTGACATCGGCATGATCACTGCCGAAGACCTGAAGGTCGTGACCAAGCGCGCCCCGACCGAGCAGGAGATTCACGACCTGGTCTTCGCCTGGAAAGTGGCCAAGTTCGTCAAGTCCAACGCCATCGTCTACGCCAAGCAACGCCAGACCATCGGCGTGGGCGCCGGCCAGATGAGCCGCGTCAACTCCGCCCGCATCGCCGCCATCAAGGCCGAGCATGCCGGCCTGCAGGTACAGGGCGCGGTCATGGCCTCGGATGCGTTCTTCCCGTTCCGTGACGGCATCGACAATGCGGCTAAAGTGGGTATCACGGCGGTGATCCAGCCAGGTGGTTCGATGCGCGATGCCGAAGTCATCGCCGCTGCCGACGAAGCTGGCATCGCCATGGTGTTCACCGGCATGCGCCACTTCCGCCACTGATTTACGGCAATCGGCCGCACTGAAGCAGGCATCTGCTGCGTTGGGGCCGCTTCCGCTGATGCTCATTGCCAAAAGGCAACTCCGCTCATCGGAACCGGCCCCGCCTTGCACCTACCTGCTTCATTGCGACCTCGTACAGCGTGAGGCTTTGCCTCCCGCCCGAAAGCATTCGAGGTTTTGACATGAAAGTTTTGATCATCGGCAGCGGCGGCCGTGAGCACGCCCTGGCCTGGAAAGTCGCCCAGGACCCACGGGTCGAGAAGGTCTACGTTGCCCCAGGCAACGCCGGCACCGCCACCGAAGCCAAGTGCGAGAACGTCGCCATCGACGTCACCGCCCTGGAGCAATTGGCCGACTTCGCCGAGCAGCACGTACAGATGACCATCGTCGGCCCAGAGGCCCCGCTGGTCGCCGGCGTCGTCGACCTGTTCCGCAGCCGCGGCCTGGACTGCTTCGGCCCAACCAAGGGCGCAGCCCAGCTGGAAGGCTCCAAGGCCTTCACCAAGGACTTCCTGGCACGTCACAAGATTCCGACCGCCGACTACCAGAACTTCACCGAAATCGAGCCGGCCCTGGCCTATCTGAAGGAAAAGGGCGCGCCGATCGTCATCAAGGCCGACGGCCTGGCCGCGGGCAAGGGCGTGATCGTCGCCATGACCCTCGAGGAAGCCGAAGCCGCCGTACGCGATATGCTCGCCGGCAACGCCTTCGGCGACGCAGGTTCGCGCGTGGTCATCGAGGAGTTCCTCGACGGCGAGGAAGCCAGCTTCATCGTCATGGTCGATGGCCATAACGTGCTGCCGATGGCCACCAGCCAGGACCACAAACGCGTCGGCGACCAGGACACCGGCCCGAACACCGGTGGCATGGGCGCCTACTCCCCGGCTCCGGTGGTCACCCCGGACGTGCACCAGCGCGTGATGGACCAGGTCATCTGGCCGACCGTGCGTGGCATGGCCGAGGAGGGCAACGTCTACACCGGCTTCCTGTACGCAGGCCTGATGATCGACAAGGCGGGCAACCCCAAGGTCATCGAGTTCAACTGCCGCTTCGGCGACCCGGAAACCCAGCCGGTCATGCTGCGCCTGGAATCGAGCCTGGTATTGCTGGTCGAAGCCGCCTTCGCCAAGGCCCTGGACAAAGTCGAGGCCCAGTGGAACCCGCAACCGAGCCTGGGCGTGGTCCTGGCTGCCGGCGGCTACCCGGGCGACTATGCCAAGGGTGACGTCATCAACGGCCTGGATGCGGCCGCCAAGCTCGAAGGCAAGGTCTTCCATGCCGGCACCGCCCTGAAGGACGGCCAGGTCGTCACCGCTGGCGGCCGTGTGCTCTGCGCCACCGCCATGGGCGCCACGGTCGAGGCTGCCCAGCAGCAGGCCTATCGCCTGGCCGAGCAGATCGACTGGAACGGCAGCTTCTACCGCACCGACATTGGCTACCGGGCCATCGCCCGCGAGCGTGGCGAGCACCAGTAACCTACACCGAATCGCCGTGTCGCCCCTGGCGCACGGCCTTCGGCCCGCCGACAAGGCCTCCCCGGGGGCTTGCCTCGGTCTTGGCGCCCCGCGCATAGTTGTAATCCGGCATCTTAGCTAGGAAGGACCTCGTCGTGCGTCGGCTTCGGATTGCCATTGCCCTGATCGTCAGCCTGCTGACACTGCTCTGCCTGCCTCCTGCCTCAGCCGAGCAAGGCGCAGGCTGGTCGGTCCTGCTCGATGAACAGGCCAACCTGCAATTGAGCGATGTGCGCTCGGAGCGCTACCGCAACCAGTTCAGCCCCATCCAGCTGCTCGAGCTCGACGCCGCACCGGCCGACCAGGCCCTCTGGCTGCACTACCGGCTCGAACCCGGTGAGCAGGAACAACTGCTGTGCATCTTCGCCCCAGACCTCTCGCGCCTGGACTTCTACGCCCTGGATGGCGAAAAGCTGGTGCGCCAGATGCACCATGGCCGCCAGGCCGGCAATGCCAGCCCGACCCTGCGCAGCAGCGACCACCTGTTGCCATTGCCCAACAGCCCCAACGCCCTGGAAATCTACGTACGGCTGGTCTCCGAACACCAGTTGCGCCCTGCCATCAGCCTCGAGCCTGCTGTGTCGGTCGCCGCCGACCAGACACGCCCCTTGTTGTTCGGCCTGCTGTTCGGCGGCCTGGCAATGCTGATCCTGCACAACCTGATCCGCTTCCTCTACACCCGCTCCAACACCACGCTGATCCTGGCCCTCTACCATGGCCTGATGCTGCTCAGCGCCCTGATCCTGCTCAACCTCAGCGGCCCCTGGTGGCACCTGTGGCACAGCGCGCAGACGCCGGCAGCCTACCTGACCCTGGTCCTGGCAGGCCTGGCCGGGCTGTATTTCACCCAACATTTCTTCAGCCCCTGCAGCTCGCTGCGGTGCAACCGCCTGTTGCATGGGGAGATGCTGATCGTCGCGGTCAGTGGCCTGGTGCTGCTGTTCGTCGATACCCTGCCGCTGAACCTGATGACCTACGCCCTGATGGCCCTGGGCAGCGTCACCATGCTGCTGGTCAGTGCCTACCACTGGTACAAGGGCTATGGGCCTGCGCGTCTGTTCGCCGTGGCCATGCTGGTGTTCAACCTAGGTGGCCTGGTGCTGCTGCCTGCCCTGCTGGGCCTTACCCGCACCACGACCCCCTGGCTGCTGTGCATTCTCATGGGGCTGACCGTGGCCAGCGGGCTGCTGTTGAACCTGGCGGTCAGCGAGCGCCTGCGCAGGATCAGCGAGGAACGCTTCCGCGCCAGCCGCGCCCTGGCCGCCAGCGATGCCGAGATCAACGCCAAGGCCGAGTTCCTGGCCAAGATCAGCCACGAAATCCGCACCCCCATGAATGGCGTGCTGGGCATGACCGAACTGCTGCTGGGCACGCCGTTGTCGGTCAAGCAGCGTGACTATGTGCAGACCATCCACAGCGCCGGCAATGAGCTGCTTACCCTGATCAACGAGATCCTCGACATTTCCAAGCTCGAGTCCCGCCAGATCGAACTGGACGATGTGCAGTTCGACCTCAACGCGTTGATCGAGGATTGCCTGAACATCTTCCGGGCCAAGGCCGAGCAGCAGAACATCGAGCTGATCAGTTTCACCCAGCCGCAGGTTCCGCAAGTGATCAGCGGCGACCCGACACGCCTGCGCCAGGCCCTGTCGAGCCTGCTGGACAATGCCCTGAAGAACACCGAGCAGGGCGAGATCCTGCTGGTGGTGGCCCTCGACCAACGAGGTGGCGTGCCGCGCCTGCGCATCGCCGTGCAGGACAGCGGCGATGCGATGCCGCCTGCCGAGCGCGAAGCCTTGCTGCAGGCCGAGCTGCACAGCCACCAGTTCCTCTCCAGCAACAAGCTCGGTGGCCACCTGGGGTTGGTCATTGCCAAGCAATTGATCGGCCTGATGCAAGGCGAGTTCGGGATCAAGAGCAGCAACAATACCGGGAACACCCTCTGGCTCACCCTGCCCCTGGATCCCTCGCGCCTGGAGCAACCGCCTACCGACCTGAACGGCCCGTTGCGCGACGCCCGCGTACTGGTGGTGGACGACAACGACACGTGTCGCAAGGTGCTGGTGCAGCAGTGCAGCGCCTGGGGCATGAATGTCAGCGCCGTGCCGTCGGGCAAGGAGGCCCTGGCCCTGCTGCGCACCAAGGCGCACCTGCGCGACTATTTCGACGCCGTGCTGCTGGACCAGAACATGCCAGGCATGACGGGCATGCAACTGGCCGCGAAGATCAAGGAGGACCCCAGCCTGAACCACGACATCCTCGTGGTGATGCTCACCGGTATCAGCAACGCGCCGAGCAAGATCATCGCCCGCAATGCCGGGGTCAAGCGCATCCTGGCCAAGCCGGTGGCTGGCTACACCCTCAAGACTACCCTGGCCGAAGAGCTTGCCCTGCGCGGCCGCGAACAGCCATCCGCGCCCGGCCCGACAGGCCCATCCGGGCCGTTGGACCTGCCCAGCGACTTTCGCGTGTTGGTGGCCGAGGACAACAGCATTTCGACCAAGGTCATCCGTGGCATGCTCGGCAAGCTCAACCTGGAGCCGGACACCGCCAGCAATGGCGAGGAGGCCCTGCGGGCAATGAAGGCACAGCGCTACGACCTGGTGCTGATGGACTGCGAGATGCCCGTGCTCGATGGCTTCTCCGCCACCGAGCAGCTGCGCGCCTGGGAAGCTGCCAACCAGCGTCAGCGCACCCCGGTGGTGGCGCTGACCGCGCACATCCTCAGCGAACACAAGGATCGCGCGCGCCAGGCGGGCATGGACGGGCACATGGCCAAGCCGGTGGAGCTGTCGCAATTGCGCGAAACGGTCCAATACTGGGCCAGCCAACGCGCAGCTGCCTCGGACCCATTACACACCCCCTGAACAGCGGCGCAAGCTTCATCGCGGGGCAACCCCGCTCCCCAGAATCAGAGGGTTGTCCCCGGAGTGCTGATACACTTGCCCACACCTCTCTCCGCCATGGATCCGCGCCATGCTCCATGAGTTGTTCAGCGTCTACCTGAAAATGCTCGTGCTCTACAGCCCGTTCTTCGTGCTGTCCTGCTTCATCAGCCTGACCCGCGGCTATTCCAGCAAGGAGCGCAAGCAACTGGCCTGGCGCGTGGCCGTCGCCGTGCTGGTGGCCAGCGTCCTGCTCTACCTGTTCGGGCGGGTGATCTTCGGTGTATTCGGCATCACCGCCGACGCCTTCCGTATCGGCGCCGGCAGCGTGCTGTTCATCTCAGCCCTGGGCATGGCCCAGGGCAAGTCGGCGGTACAGGCCGACAACGTGCAGCAGGACGTGACCATCGTGCCGCTGACCATCCCGCTCACCGTCGGCCCCGGCACCATCGGTGCATTGTTGGTGATGGGCGTGGGCCAGCCACACTGGGATGACAAGCTGCTGGCCATAGTCAGCATCGCCCTGGCCAGCTTCACCGTAGGCCTGGTGCTCTATCTCTCGTACCACATCGAACGCCTCCTCGGCGACCAGGGCCTGCAGATCGTCAGCCGCCTGATGGGGTTGTTCGTCTGTGCACTGGCGGCGCAGATCATCTTCACCGGGATCAAGGGCTACCTGCTCACCTGAGCTTGAGGTCGAGAATCGATCGACGACTTTGCGCTGTCACCCGGGATTGAATCTTCGCCTTGAACTCATCTCGGAAGATCCGCAGATTGAAGCGGATCAGCTCCGCACTTTGGATGCGTACCTGGGACTTGTGGTCGAAGCTGTAGAACAGAACCCCTCCCAACCTGGTATCGAGCGGCACATTCAACTCCATGTGATAAAGCACCATGTCGAAGTAATCGCCCGAATGACGCACGCAGGGCAACAATTGGAAATGCAACGTGCTCCCGGCTCGCGCGTTTATCTCGAATACCCGCATCGCCTTCGGGTCGTTTTCAAGCGCGTTCAACGCTTGGCCGGTCAACTCGGCATGCACGCCTGAGCCCGCCTGTTCGATCTGCATCACGGCATGGTCCACCAGCCGCCCACGGTCCGGGCCCCGACGTTGCACATTGGGTGGCGGCGTGGCATCCCACCCCAGGTAGCTCAGTTTGCGCCGGTAGTTGTCGAACCAGTTGCTGTTCAAGCCAGAGGTGAATTCGTCGCGCGTCGCGCGCTGCGCGAACAGGTTCACCAGCAGGATGTCCTCCCGATCCTCAGGGCTTACACCAGGCATGAACGCCGCCAGGCTGCCGGAAACGACACTGGCACTGCTTGCGTCATTCATGGCGTCGCCCTCCCGCACTGGGCAAGGCGACCTGGCATACGTACTGGGCTCGCACATGCGCATACTTCTCCCGAAGCCCGTCACGGATGTCCGCCAACGCACGTTCGGAAACCAGGTAACGGGTGGCGTGCAACGTCAATTGTTCCAACGCCAATACATCGAACCGCTGCCAGGGCCAACGTCGTTCGATGCCCTCACGGCTCTTGAAGCGCATCTCCCCGCTCACGATCGACGCGTCAGGCAACACCACCCGCAGCTCGGTCACCAAGGTGGCGCAAAGGTCCCGCTGGGGAGGTTGGACGCATTCGGTCCATAGGGCCTGCAAGGCTGGGTGCGCCTCAGGCAGGTCGACAGCCTTCAGGCAACGGGCTGCTCCCGCTCGGTACGCAGGTGCAAGCTTGCTCAATACACCACCGCACAATGCCTTGAACGGTTCGACCGACACCACCGGCTTGTCGGGCGACGCCAGCTCGGTGAAGGGGCAACCCAGGTCCAACTGGGTGTTTCGGTATTCCAACCGCCACCGTGTGTAGTCATCGAACACGGCATATTCCGCGCTCGCCTGAAGGTAGGCAGCCAATTGCAGGTCGAGCAGGGTCTCGATCTGTTGCGCACTCAACGTACTGGACATCAGCACCAGGCTGTTGCCGTTGAGCCACAAGGTGTAATCATGGGGCATGATTCATCCCTCCAAAGGCGCATCGGGAACGATTCCCGATGCGTATGGACTCAACGCTTGAGTTTCAGGCTCAGCAGGGTGGAGCGGGCATTCTTGCTCACGCGGTCGATCAAGACATCGCGGTTCTGCTCGTAGAGGCCACGATGGAAGACCAGCGCAGCAACACCGGTATACGTGGTGCTGCCATTGCTGTTCCATTTGAACAGCAGGAAGTTGCCGTTCACGTCCGGCTCGGCATCGGTATGGACAGCGGTCAGCAGCATGACCACCTCACCGTTGGCCGACTGGTTGCACTGTGCCAGGCTCAGGCCGCTGCGATCCTTTTCGAGGGTGTCGCGCTGAAGCAATTCGATGGCTTCGGGGCTATTGGCAAGCGCGTCGATCGCCGCCGTGCCGACCTCCTTGGCAGCACCGATGATGCCACCGGACAGAAAGCCCAGCGCCACCTGCAACCCCTTGCCCAGCAAGTTGCTGACCTGCAACTGCACATTACTGCTGACGGTGCGGTTCATTTCATAGCGAACCGGTATCCACCCCGTTTGCTGCATGATGTCGATGTAGAAGCCGAACCATTGGTCCGCCTGGTTCGTCGGGTGAAACTGCGCGGTGGCCGCCTGGGTGGCGAAGACATGACATTCCTTGGCAGCGTCACAGTTCGCCTTGCTCATGTGGTCAGGGAAGACGAACAGGTTCTTGTCAGCCAGCACTTCGACGCGCTGATTCTCGATTTTTTCGCTCATGGCCATGGTTCCTCGGTAGGTTGAAGCTGGAGCCGGGTGACTCCAGCCATCAACCTACCGAGCGCGACAGGCCGTGCCTGCCGCGAAAGGCTTCCTGGCCCGGTAAGCCTCCAACCCTCAGGGTCGGGCGCCGTACCAACGCGGTGTATAGACCCATTCGCCGCCGCCAGGGCGCTCGAACCGGCAGGTGGTCGAGGACCCCACCAACACCATGGTGCGCATGTCGACCATTTCCGGCTCCAGCTCGGCCAAGGTGACGACCCTGAGCGTCTGCCCTGGCCTACCGATATCTCGGCCAAGGACTACAGGTGTTTGCCCGTCACGGTGCTGGCGCACGATGTCCAGGGCACGCCCCAGCTGCCAGGGCCGCGAACGTGATATCGGATTGTAGAAGGCCAGCACCAGGTCAGCCTGGGCGGCAAGGTCCAGGCGCCGCTCGATGATCGACCAAGGCTTGAGGTTGTCCGACAACGACATGACGCAGAAGTCATGGCCCAGCGGCGCCCCCGCCTGGGCAGCGGTGGCCAGCGAAGCCGAGACCCCGGGCAGGATCTCCAGGTCCACCCGATGCCAGGCCGGGTCACTGGATTCGTGCAAGGCTTCGAGCACGGCTGCTGCCATGGCGAACACCCCCGGGTCCCCGGAGGACACCACCACCACTGAACGCCCCTGGGCCGCCAGCTCGAAGGCATGACGGGCGCGTTGCATCTCTTCGCGGTTGTCGGTGCAATGCAGTACCTGGTCCTCACGGAACGGGCCGGCCATACGCACATAGGTCTCGTAGCCGAGTACGTCCTGGGCACGGGCCAGCTCGGCCTTGACCGCCGGAACCATCAGCTCGGCCGCGCCGGGGCCAAGCCCGATCACGGCCAGGCGCCCTCGACGCCTGCCCACCTGCAGGGCATCCACGGGCGCCGCAGCCACTGCGACGACGAGACCATCCTGTTCGATCAACCGGGCTCCGGGCACGGCTTCGGCGACCATCCCGGCAAGGTCCGAGGCCAGGGTGGCGAAGCGCAGTTCGACGCCCAGTGCTTGCGCCGCATCGTGCAGGCCCTGGTCGGCCATGGCCTGCTCCGCGGCCAGCAGGCAGACCAGCGATTGCTCGGCGATACCAGCCTTGCGCAGCCCCTCACGTACCCGCTCGACGACACCCGAACCACCGCCCTCGACCGCCACGACCACGCAGTGGGCGTGGATCAACAACTCGTCACGGCTGGCCGGCCGCGCTTCACAGCCCACATGGATGGCGCGCTGGGCAGCCCGGTCCTGCGGCAGGTGCGCCTGGGCAAGCCAGGGCGCCTCGCCTTCCACGCGTACCGCCTCACCGGCCAACAGGTCGGAGACGAAGCGCTTGCCCTGCTCCAGGTCCGCCAGTGTGTAGCCTGGCGGCGGGTTGAGCAGGCAGGTGCCGAAACGCAGCTCGCCACTGGTGGTGATGGCCGGTGCTACATCCAGCGCCAGGCCGATCTCCCGGGCCATGACATTGACCCCGCCCAGGCCACCCAGCAGCGGCACCACGGCGCTGCCATCCTCGGCCACCGCCAGTACCGGTGGCTCGGCGCCCTTTTCCGCGAGCAGGCCGGCCAGGCTGCGAATCACGATGCCGGCGGCGCACAAGGCAATGATCGGTGAGCCCTGCCGGTAGAGCTGGCGCAGGGTGTCACCGAAGTTGTCGTAGCGTGCATCCACGTCCTCGACCCGCCCTTGCAGGCCATGGATCGTCGCCTGTGGATAACACCGCTGGATCCGCTGCGCGGTAGCCAGGCTGCCGGGGCCGAGGATGACGATCGCCGGGGCCTTCTGCATGTTCAGCCCTGCCATTTTTCACCCGGCACGACGATCAGCGAGAAGTATGGCGAGGATTGCGGGTCCACCTCGTCCAGCGGGACGATCTTCTGGTTGGCCATGGTCGCACGCTCCACGTAGAGCGCACGTTCGTCCAGGCCCAGTTCGCCCAGCACCTGGCGCACCTTGGGGAAGTTTCGCCCAAGCTTCATGATCACGGCAGCGTCGGCATCGGCCAGGCGCCGCTTGAGTTCGTCATGGGGCAACACGCCGGAGAGGACCGACAGGCTCTGGTTGCGATACACCAGCGGCGCGCCCAGCACCGAGGCCCCTCCGAGCATCGAACACACGCCAGGGACGACCTCGGCCTCGTAGCGCTGGGCCAGACGGTCGTGCAGGTACATGTAGGAGCCGTAGAAGAACGGGTCGCCCTCGCAGATCACCGCCACGTCACGCCCAGCGTCCAGGTGCGCGGCCACCTGCACGGCGGCCTCGTCGTAGAAGTCGCTGATCACCTGTTCGTAGGACAGCGGCGCCGGCAGCACTTCGGTCGTCACCGGATACACCAGTGGCAGCAAGGTCTGCGCCGCCTGCAGGTGCGCCTCGATGATGCCGAAGGCATTGCCCCGCTTGCCCTTGGCCACGAAGTAGGCCACCACGGGGGCCTCGCGCAGCAGGCGCAGGGCCTTGACCGTGATCAGTTCCGGGTCGCCGGGGCCTACGCCCAGGCCGAACAGACGTCCACGCGGCTGCATTATTCCACCTCCGTGGCCAGGGCGTTGACCGCGGCGGCGGCCATCGCGCTGCCGCCCAGGCGGCCCTGCATGATCACGAACGGCACGCCGCGGCTGTCGGCGGCCAGCATCGCCTTGGACTCCGCGGCGCCGACGAAGCCCACCGGGAAGCCCAGGATCAGTGCAGGCTTGGGCGCGCCGGCGTCGAGCATCTCCAGCAGGTAGAACAATGCGGTCGGGGCGTTGCCGATCACCACCACGCTGCCCTCCAGGTACGGGCGCCACAGTTCCAGGGCCACGGCCGAGCGGGTGTTGCCCTGCGCCTTGGCAAGGTCCGGTACGCTGGGGTCGCGCAAGGTGCAGATCACCGGGTTGTCGGCCGGCAGGCGCGCGCGGGTCACGCCTTCGGCGACCATGTGTGCGTCACAGAGGATCGGCGCGCCCTTGGCCAGGGCTTCGCGGCCGGCACGCCCGGCACCTTCGGAAAACTGCAGGCCGTCGATGGCATCGACCATGCCACAGGCATGGATCACCCGTACGGCGAGCTTCTCCAGGTCGGCGGGTATCCGCTCGAGCCGGGCTTCCTCGCGGATGATCCGGAAGGAATTGCGATAGATCTCCTGACCATCGCGGATGTAGTCAATCATCAAGGTGCTCCGTCGGCAGGTCGAGCATGGCGCCTGCTTCTTCTGGGGTGATGTCGGTTGCGCGAAGCCTGCCGAAACCCGGCTGGTGCCTGTCGCGCAGATAAAGGTCGTATCGGCCCGGTGAGCGGGCCAGCAAGGTGGCCGGGGCGACGTGGGCCGCAGCGCAGGAGCGGGGGCAGCCGGACAGGTGCACGCTGCCGGGGCGCCCGGCCTGCAGCAAGGGCGCGAGCGCCAGGGCATCAGCCTTGGTGTCGGCCAAGGCCTTGGCGCACCCCGTTGAGCCGGTACAGGCGGTGAGCCGGGCAAGGGGGTGATCGGCGTGGCAAAGCAGCCCCAGGGCGTGCAATGCTGCCTGGGCCTGCTCGAGCCGCGCCGGGTTCAGGTTGGGTATCACCAGGCTTTGCCAAGGGCTCAGGCGCAGGCTGCCATCACCCGCGGTATGGGCCACGCCAGCAATGCCGCGCAATTGGCTCGAGGTCAGGCGCCCCAACGGCGGAGCGATACCCAGGGCCATGCCCTGTCGCTGGGCCAAGGGGCCAAGCCAAGGGGCCCGGGCCGGCGCGCGGCGCCAGCCGAGTACCGCTGCATCACGGCGGATATCCAGGCCCAGGCCGCCGATGAACGCGTCGACCGGGCAATCGGCGAGCAACTGGCGCATGCGCGACTGCTGCGGCCCGGCCAGGTCGAGGAAGCGCACCAGCACTGCCTGCACCAGCGTCAGCCCCTGTTCGACCGGCACGGCGCCCATCGCCTGGCCAGGGCACCCGGCCAGGCCGAACGCAAGCCAGGTGTGCTGGTCGAGCGTCATTGCCGACAGCCACAGGTCATGGGGGTGCTCGAGCATCGCCAGGCCTTCGCCGCCGTCGAGCTGGATGGCGAACTTGGCCGACAGTTCATGCAAGCGAGGGGTGGTTTCCAGCATCCGCAGCATTTCCCCGGCCAATGGGCGGGTATCGAGCAGCATGGCGGGGTCGAGACCTGCGAGCGGGCTGAGCATCAGGTTACGCACATCGTCGAATGCGGCATCACGCGGCCCGAGCCCGGCATCGAGCAAGTTCTGCACCAGGCCCTGGCGGTCGTGGCCAATGCCACGGATCTGCAGGTTGGCGCGGTTGGTCGCTTCGATCACGCCCGTGGCGAAACGCTCGGCAGCGTCGGCTACGGCCTCGGCCTGCCCGGCCTGCAGCACGCCACCAGGCAGCTTGATGCGGCAGATCCCACCGTCGCGCGCATCGACGATGCGCCACAACCCCGGGCAGGCCGAGGGGCGGGGCGACACGAGGGTGCTTGGTGGCTGCGTCAAGGGGGCATCCGGCATCTTGAAAATGCGCTTGAGTGTAGAAGGCGCGGTATTATGCCTGCTTTGTCCGGCGGCATGAAAAACCGGCGGTCGAACACGACACAGAATTTCAGGGCGGTACACGCGGACTCTGTAGCCGCGGGCTTGCCCCGCGATGGGCTGCAGCGCAGCCCCAACATGGCGGATCAACAACAGATGGCACCCTGGCTGACAATAGTGGGCATCGGCGAAGACGGCTTCAACGGCTTGGGCAAGCAGGCCCGACGCGCCGTGCTGAGTGCCCCACGGATCTTTGGCAGCCCGCGCCAGCTGGCGCTCCTGCCTCGCTGCGTGGCTGGCGAACGCCTGAACTGGCCGAGCCCGTTCTCCCTGGCTCCGGTCCTGGCCCTGCGTGGCGAGCCGGTGTGCGTGCTGGCCAGCGGCGACCCGATGTTCTACGGCGTCGGTGCCAGCCTCGCCCGCCACCTACCCGCCGAAGAGCTGCTGGTGCTGCCGATGCCATCGTCCTGCGCCCTGGCCGCCGCCCGCCTGGGCTGGGCGTTGCAGGACGTGCAGGTGGTGTCGCTCGTCGCCCGCCCCCTGGCCGCGCTCAATGCCCACCTCTACAGCGGCCTGCGCCTGCTGGTGCTGAGCAACGACGGCGACAGCCCGGCGGCCATCGCCCATCTGCTTTGCGAGCGCGGCTTCGGCCCCAGCCGGCTGCAGGTCCTCGAACACCTGGGCGGCCCCCAGGCACGCCAGTTGTCCGGCAGCGCAGAAGACTGGCCCCACGGCCGGGCCGCAGACCTGAACCTGGTGGCCATCGAATGCCAGGCCTCGGCCACCACCCTGCAGCTGTCGCCCGTTGTCGGCCTGCCCGATAACGCCTTTCGCCATGACGGCCAGCTGACCAAGCGCGACGTGCGCGCCATCACCCTCGCCCGCCTGGCCCCTCGCCCTGGTCAGCTGCTGTGGGATGTGGGCGCCGGCTGCGGATCGATCGGCATCGAGTGGATGCGCGCCCACCCCAGCTGCCGCACCCTGGCCATCGAGGCCGACCAAGGGCGCCAGGCGCATATCGAGCATAACCGCGACGCCCTCGGCGTACCCGGCTTGCAACTGGTCCGCGGCAAGGCCCCCGAAGCGCTCGCCGGGCTTGAGCGCCCCGATGCGGTCTTCATCGGTGGCGGCGTCACCGGCGACGGCGTACTGGCCACGTGCTGGGAGCGGCTGCGCCCTGGCGGGCGTCTGGTGGCCAATGCCGTGACCCTGCAGAGCGAACTGGCCCTGGCCACGTTCCGCGACACCCATGGCGGCGAGCTGACCCGCCTCCACGTGGCCCATGCCCAGCCCCTGGGCAGCTTCGACACCTGGCGCCAGGCCCTGCCGATCACCCTGCTCGACGTGGTGAAACCTCTCGATGCGTGAAGAAACCCGCGAGAACGCCGCGCCCCTGCGCAGCGGCCTGACCACCGGCAGCTGCGCCACGGCCACCAGCCTGGCGGCGGCGCGCCTGCTGCTCACCGGCGAACCTGCCGATGCCGTGGAGATCACTTTGCCCAAGGGCAGGCAGGTGCAGATGCGCCTGGAATTCTGCCGCCTCACCGCCGCAGGCGCCGAGGCCGGCACGTTGAAGGATGCCGGCGATGACCCCGACGTGACCCACGGCGCCCTGCTCTACAGCCAGGTGCGCCTGCTCGATGCGCCAGGCGTGCGCTTCGTCGCCGGCGCGGGCGTGGGCACGGTCACCCGCCCGGGCCTGGTACTGGCGGTGGGCGAGCCAGCCATCAACCCGGTACCGCGGCGCATGATCAGCGAACACCTGCAACGCCTGGCGGACGCGTGCGGCCATGCAGGGGGTTTCGAAGTGACCGTCAACGTGCGCGACGGCGAACAGCTTGCCCTCAAGACCATGAACCCGCGCCTGGGCATCCTCGGCGGGCTGTCGATCCTCGGCACCAGCGGCATCGTCCGGCCATTCTCCTGCTCGGCCTACATCGCCTCGATCCAGCAAGGCATCGACGTTGCCCACACCAACGGCTACACCCACATCGCCGCCTGCACCGGCAACGCCAGCGAAGACACCATGCGCCAGGTCTACGGCCTGCCGGAAATCGCCCTGATCGAGATGGGCGACTTCGTCGGCGCCGTGCTCAAGCATCTGCGCAAGGTACCGGTACCGCGCCTGACCCTGTGTGGCGGCTTCGGCAAGATCAGCAAGCTCGCCGCCGGGCACATGGACCTGCACAGCCGCAGCTCGAGCATCGACCTACCCCAGCTGGCGCGCTGGGCTGCCGACATCGGCGCGGACTCAACGCTACAGGCGGCCATCATCGGCGCCAACACCAGCCAGCAGGCCCTGGCCCTGGCCCACACGGCGGGCATCGCCCTGGGCGATACAGTGTGCGCCCACGCCCTGGCGTTCGCGCGCAGCGTGGTGCCGGCCCAGGT
Organism: Pseudomonas sp. NY15356; assembly: GCF_048068175.1. Classification (NCBI taxonomy): domain Bacteria; kingdom Pseudomonadati; phylum Pseudomonadota; class Gammaproteobacteria; order Pseudomonadales; family Pseudomonadaceae; genus Pseudomonas; species Pseudomonas sp. NY15356. The sequence goes on from NZ_JBLUPW010000001.1 coordinate 83,809, forward strand.
GCAGGTCGAGGTGTTCGCCATCGATCGCCAAGGTGGCATCGTCGGCAGGGCGGGCGTGCAATGAGCATGCGCATCCTGCTGCTTGGCGGCGTCAGCGAAGCCCTGGCCATTGCCCGCCAGCTGGGGCCTGAACATATCTACAGCCTCGCCGGCATCGGCCGCGTGCCCCAGGACCTTGCCTGCCAGGTGCGCGTGGGCGGCTATGGCGGCGCCGATGGCCTGGCCACCTACCTGCGCGAGGAACGCATCAGCCTGCTGATCGACGCCACTCACCCGTATGCGGCGCAGATCAGCGCCAACGCAGCCCAGGCCGCCGCCACCGTCGGCATTCCCTGCTGGGCCCTGCGCCGGCCTGCCTGGCAGCCCCAGGCGGGCGATGACTGGCGCGAGGTGGACGGCTGGGCCGAGCTGATCAAGGCCCTCGCACCCTTCGAGCGGCCCTTGTTCACCCTCGGTCGCGAGCCCTTGCAGCACCTGCATGAAATCCCTGCCCACCAGTTCTGGACGTTGCGCGCCCTTGAGGCCTGCCCCGGCAACGAGCGCTGTGAGGTGATCGGTGCACGCGGGCCGTTCCACCTCGCGGACGAGCGCGCCTTGTTCGCCCGGCGGCGAATCGATGTGCTGGTGAGCAAGAACAGCGGCAGCACCGCCACCGAGCCCAAGCTCGAGGTGGCCCGGGAGCTGGGGGTGCCGGTACTGGTGCTCAAGCAGCCGGTATTGCCCAAAGTCGACCGGGAGTATGAAGAGGTACGCTTGCTTCTGAACGCCATTGCCGACCTTGGCCAGCCTCGCCCGATGTATATCCCATTGACATATACCAACTGAAGCCCAAACGTCGGACATACATTCTTGCTTCCCAGGAGGCTCGTCATGGATCAAGGTGCTGTCTTCAAAAGCAACCGCAGCCAGGCCATCCGTTTGCCCAAATCACTAGCCCTTCCCGAAGAAGTCACTCGCGTGGATATCGTCGCTGTTGGCCGTGCCCGCATCATTACGCCTGCTGGAGAAGCGTGGGATAGCTGGTTCGATGGAGAGGATGCAAGCCAGGACTTCATGGCCAGCCGCGACCAACCTGCCGACCAGGAGCGCGAAGGGTTCTGATGCTCAGGTACATGCTCGATACCAATATCTGCATCTTCACGATCAAGAACAAACCGCAATGTGTGCGTGAAGCGTTCAATCGCCACCATGGCCAATTGTCGATCAGCACCGTCACCTTGATGGAACTGGTTTACGGCGCAGAAAAATCCGCCGCCCCCGAGCGTAATCTGGCGGTCATCGAAGGTTTCGCTGCACGACTGGAGGTTCTGGAGTACGACAACCATGCTGCAGCTCACACAGGTCAACTACGAGCGGAACTTGCACGTGAAGGTCGCCCCATCGGGCCCTACGACCAGATGATCGCGGGCCACGCCAGAGCGCGCGGCCTGGTACTGGTCACCAACAACCGGCGAGCATTCCTTCGTGTGCCGGGGTTACGTGTAGAAGACTGGCTGTCTTCTGCCCGTTGACCTGTCAGGTATTTCGGCGGGCATCGCTCACAGCGCCAGCTTTTACGGGGACCACCTTGAGAAAGCCCCTACACCCAACCCTCACCCATGGTGCGACACTTCATCGCACCCGGGCTTTTTTACCTATACTCGCCCTTACAATAGCCACCTGATTCCTGACCGGATCTCTCTCATGACCCCACGTCGGCACATTGCGTGGATAGCCTGCCTGGCAGTGCTGTTCAACCTGCTGGCCATGCCGCTGTCGTCGGCCGCGCCCAAAGGGCCGGCCGAGCAGCTGCTGTGGGGTGCCTTCTGTTCGAGCATGGCGAACAAGAGCAAGGTCGATGTCCAGGCCCTGGCCAAGATCGACCTGGGGCCGCAGAGCGACGACAGCGCCAGCATGATGAATTGCTGGTGCTGCTCCGGCGCCGCGCCCCTGCTCGCATTGCCCGGCTACCCTGCGCAGCTGCATAACCCGCCGCTGATGCAAGCCGGCTTCGTAGCGCCTCTTGCCGACTACCGACCCACGCCGCGCCAGCTATGGCCGGCGCTCAATCCCCGCGCGTCCCCCCTGGCCTGAGTTCACCCCGCTGTCTGCCTGAACCTGTACAGATCGGAGACTCACCATGCTCAAGCACATCCTCGTCCTGGCCGCCCTGATGCTGCCCGGCGCTTTCGCCAATGCCCATGAATACACCGTGGGCAACCTGCATATCGCCCACCCCTGGTCCCTGGCGCTGCCGCCCAACGCCCCCAATGTCGCGGCCTACTTCGTCGTGCACAACAACGGCCAGCAGGACGACCGCCTGCTCTCGGTCGACAGCCCCATCACCGACGACGCCCAGTTGCACGAGCACGCCAGGACTGCCGATGGCCTGATGAAAATGCAGCAGGTGCCCAGCGTCCCGGTGCCGGCAGGCAAGGACCTGATCTTTGCCCCCAGCGCCTATCACGTGATGCTGATGCAACCCAAAGATCGCAGCCTGCTCAGCGATGGCAAGCGCTTCCCGCTGACCCTGCACTTCGAGAAAGCCGGCGATGTCACCGTCGAGGTGGCCGTGCAGCAGCAGCCACCTGCCGAGCAGCAAACGCACACACATAGCCACTGATCGTCGACGAACAGTCATGAGCCTGCCGCGCAACCGGTTCGCCCGCACTTCCCGCCCTGACCGTAGGCGCTTGGGGGGTGGCTGGCTGAGCCTGTTCGCCATGTGGATGATCTTCATCGGCCCGCTGGTTTCCCAGTCGATGCCGATGGAGCACCACGCCGGCATGACCATGTCCATGCCGATGGACATGGCGATGGCGGCCGAGCACGACCATGGCAGTGCAGGCCACCACGGCCAGGCCGATGGCAAGCTGCATGTGGTCTGGGAAAAATGCGGCTACTGCAGCCTGCTGTTCAATTGCCCGGCCCTACCCCAGACCCTCAGCCCGCTCAACGCCGCGGCCACCCTCCCCCCACTGCTCACGCCCGCCCCGGTTCGCCAAGGGCATGCTCGCCAGGCCATATTCCCGGGCGCTCGCAGCCGCGCTCCACCCCTTTCGATCATCGCCTGAACACAACCTGCCAACGCACGGAGCCACAGAGCTTCGCGCCTGTTCACGACTGATCGACTGGAATCACTATGTCCGGCTGTACCCCTGTTTTTGCCCTTTCCCTGCGCGGCACCCTCGCCGCCCTGTGCGGCTCGCTGCTCGCGCCCGTGGCCTTGGCCGCCGAAACCGGCCGCCTCGAAGGCCATGTGCATGACCCGGCCGAGCTGAGCCCGACGGTGGTCACCGCCATCGCCCCCAGCTCGCCGCTGACCGTGGTCGCCAACCCCAAGGACCCACGCCAGCCCGTGCCGGCCAGCGACGGTGCCGACTATCTCAAGACCATCCCCGGCTTCTCGGCAATCCGCGCAGGTGGCACCAATGGCGACCCAGTGCTGCGTGGCATGTTCGGCTCGCGGCTGAACATCCTCACCAACGGCGGCGTGATGCTGGGCGCCTGCCCCAGCCGCATGGACGCACCAACGTCCTACATCTCGCCGGAAACCTACGACCGACTGACAGTGATCAAGGGCCCGCAGAGCGTGATCTGGGGCCCGGGCGGTTCGGCCGGAACCATCCTCTTCGAGCGCGAGCCGGAGCAGTTCGGCGAACTCGGCAGCCGCGTCAACGCCAGCCTGCTGGCCGGCTCCCATGGCCGCTTCGACAAAGTGCTCGATGCCGCTGCCGGCACCCGCCAGGGCTACGCCCGCTTCGTCGGCAATCAGTCGCGAGCCGATGACTACGACGACGGTAACGGTGACACGGTGCCCTCACGCTGGGACAAGTGGAACGGCGACGTCACCCTCGGCTGGACGCCGGACCGGGACACCCTGCTGGAACTCACCGCCGGCAAGGGCGACGGCGAGGCCCGCTACGCCGGGCGCGGCATGGACGGCTCGCAGTTCAAGCGCGAGAGCCTGGGCCTGCGTTTCGAGAAGTCCAACCTGGGCGAAGTGCTCGACAAGGTAGAAGCACAGGTCTACTACAACTACGCCGACCATGTGATGGACAACTACAGCCTGCGCACGCCGGGCATGATGGCGATGGTCAGCAACGTCGACCGTCGCACCATGGGCGCACGCGTCAAGGCCACCTGGCGCTGGGCCGATGTGCAGTTGGTTTCCGGTATCGATGCGCAGACCAACGAACACCGCAAGCGCGGTGGCATGGCGGTGGACGCACACAAGGGCCAGCCCTGGACCAAGGACGCCGACTTCCACAACTATGGGCTGTTCAGCGAGCTGACCTGGTACGCCACCGGTGAGGATCGCCTGGTCACCGGGGCACGCCTCGATCGCGCCTCGGCCCGCGATTTCCGCAAGAACAGCCCTACCGCCGGGGACACCCGCGCCGACACCCTGCCCAGCGGTTTCGTGCGCTACGAGCACGACCTGATGGCGATTCCTGCCACCACCTACATCGGCCTTGGTCATGCCCAACGCTTCCCAGACTACTGGGAGCTGTTCTCGCCCAAACAGGGACCGAACGGTTCGCGCAATGCCTTCGACAGCATCAAGCCGGAAAAGACCACCCAGCTGGACTTCGGCATCCAGTACCGCGCTGAGCGCCTGGACGCCTGGGCCTCGGGCTATGTCGGGCAGATCCGTGACTACATCCTGTTCGACTATCAAGGCATGAACAGCCAGGCACGCAATATCGACGCCCGTATCATGGGCGGCGAACTCGGCGCGGCCTACAAGCTGAACGAAAACTGGAAAGCCGACGCCACCGTAGCCTACGCCTGGGGCAAGAACAGCAGCGATGACAAGGCCCTGCCGCAGATGCCGCCATTGGAAAGCCGCCTCGGCCTGACCTACAGCCGCGACACCTGGAGCGTCGGAGCCCTGTGGCGCCTGGTGGCGGCGCAGAACCGCATCGCCGAGAACCAGGGCAACGTGGTCGGCAAGGACTACGAGAACAGCGCGGGCTTCGGCGTGTTCTCGTTCAACGGCGCCTACAAGGTGAACCGCAACCTCAAGCTCAGCGCAGGCGTCGACAACCTGTTCGACAAGGCCTACGCCGAGCACCTGAACCTGGCCGGGAACGCCGGGTTCGGCTACCCGGCCAGCGACCCGCAGCCGGTGAACGAGCCCGGCAGGACCTTCTGGACCAAGGTCGACATCAGCTTCTGACAACAACGACCCAGGCGCGGCCGTCCCCGCGCCTGACCGGTCTCTCGGGAGGTTCACATGAACGAAAAACGCATCTCCTTCTACAACCTGGCCTGGCGCTGGCATTTCTATGCCGGTCTGTTCGTCGCGCCCTTCATGATCCTGCTGGCAATCACCGGGATCATCTACCTGTTCAAGCCCCAGCTCGACCCACTGCTCTACCGCGACCTGATGGTGGTCGAGGCCGGCCACCACCGGCAGGACGCCGACACGCTCCTGGCCGAGGTACGTCGGGCTTATCCACAGGGGCATGTGGGCCAGTACCTGCCGCCGGTCAGTGCCGAACGCAGCGCGCAGTTCGTGGTGCACGACGGCGGGCGCGAACTGAACGTGTTCATCGACCCGTACAGCGCCAAGGTACTCGGCGAGCAGGACGGCAAGAACAACCTGCAGGCAGTGGCCAGGGCCCTGCACGGTGAGCTGATGGTCGGCACCGTGGGTGATCGGCTGGTGGAGCTGGCCGCCGGCTGGGGCATCGTGCTGGTGGTGTCCGGCCTGTACCTGTGGTGGCCACGCGGACGCAGCAGTGCTGGCGTGTTGTGGCCACGGCTGTCGGCACGCGGCAGGGTGCTGTGGCGCGACCTGCATGCGGTCACGGGGTTCTGGGGCTCGCTCCTGCTGCTGTTGATGCTGCTCAGCGGCATGACTTGGACGGGCCTGTGGGGCAAGCAGTACGCCGACCTGTGGAATCGCTTCCCGGCGGCCATGTGGAACGACGTGCCCAAGTCCGATCAGCAGGCCCGCGAGCTGAACAATGCCCACCGCCAGACCGTGCCCTGGGCCGTGGAGAATACGCCGATGCCGGTGTCCGGCGCCCATGCCGAGCATGCAGGCCACCACGCCATGGCCAGCGGCCCCGCAGCCCCCCAGGTGACCTTGCAACAGGTCGAGGACGTGGCCACCGCGCGCAAGGTCGAGCCAGGCTACAGCATCACCCTGCCGACCACCGCCGAAGGCGTGTTCACCATCGCGGTGTTCGCCGACGACCCTCGCAATGACGCCACCCTGCACGTGGACCAGTACACCGGCCGGGTGCTGGCCGATGTGCGCTGGCAGGACTACAGCCCGGTCGCCCGCGCTACCGAGCTTGGGGTGATGCTGCACGAAGGGAAGATGTTCGGGCCGCTCAACCAGCTCATCATCCTGCTGGTGTGCCTGATGATCCTGCTGGGCTCGGTCAGCGGGCTGGTGATGTGGTGGAAGCGCCGCCCCAACGGTGGCCTGGGTGTGCCGCCACTGCGCCATGACCTGCCACGCTGGAAGACCGCCACAGGGGTGATGCTGGTGCTGGGTGTCGCGTTCCCGCTGGTGGGAATGTCGATGCTGGTGATGTGGGCAGTCGACAGCCTGGTGGTGCGCCGCAAGGTGCTCGCCAGGGCGTGACTCCATAGGGGCCGCGGTGCGGCCCTCTTGCACTCGCTCAGCCCAGGCAAAATGGAGTCGATCTGTCGCGCCACGATCTGGAACGCGCGTGTTAGCCTACCTGGCTTTCCCGCAAGAAGACCGATCTCAATGGAATGCAGCCCATGACCCGGACCTCCTCCACACCGGCAGACGACACCCATCTGCAACGCAACCTCACCAACCGCCATATCCAGCTGATCGCCATCGGCGGCGCCATCGGTACCGGCCTGTTCATGGGCTCGGGCAAGACCATCAGCCTGGCGGGCCCGTCGATCATCTTCGTCTACATGATCATCGGCTTCATGCTGTTCTTCGTCATGCGCGCCATGGGCGAACTGCTGCTGTCGAACCTCAACTACAAGTCCTTCATCGATTTCTCCGCCGACCTGCTGGGCCCCTGGGCCGGTTATTTCACCGGCTGGACCTACTGGTTCTGCTGGGTCATCACCGGCATCGCCGACGTGATCGCCATCGCCGCCTACTCGCAGTTCTGGTTCCCCGACCTGCCCCAGTGGATACCGGCGCTCACCTGCGTGGCGGTGCTGCTGTCGCTGAACCTGATCACCGTGAAGATGTTCGGCGAGATCGAGTTCTGGTTCGCCATGATCAAGATCGTCGCCATCCTGGGCCTGGTCGCAACGGGCCTGTACATGGTGATCACCGGCTTCGAGTCGCCCGCCGGGCGCACGGCGCAGTTGGCCAACCTGTGGAACGATGGCGGCATGTTCCCCAACGGCGTGATGGGCTTCTTTGCAGGATTCCAGATCGCCGTGTTCGCCTTCGTCGGCATCGAGCTGGTAGGCACCACGGCCGCTGAGGCGAAGAACCCCGAACGCACCCTGCCACGGGCGATCAACTCCATCCCCGTGCGCATCATCGTGTTCTACGTGCTGGCTTTGATCGCCATCATGGCAGTCACTCCGTGGCGCGACGTGGTGCCGGGCAAGAGCCCGTTCGTCGAACTGTTCGTCCTGGCCGGCCTGCCGGCGGCAGCGAGCATCATCAACTTCGTGGTGCTGACTTCAGCGGCGTCCTCGGCCAACAGCGGCGTGTTTTCCACCAGCCGCATGCTCTACGGCCTGTCCCAGGAAGGCGACGCGCCGAAGGCCTTCGAGAAGCTGTCGCGGCGGGCCGTGCCGGCCAACGGCCTGTATTTCTCCTGCACCTGCCTGCTGCTCGGTGCCGTGCTGATCTATGTGATCCCCGACCTGGTGGAGGCTTTCACCTTGGTCACCACGGTTTCGGCGCTGCTGTTCATGTTCGTCTGGACGCTGATCCTGCTGTCGTACCTGACCTACCGCAAGCACCGCCACGCACTGCACCAGGCCTCGACCTACAAGATGCCTGGCGGGCGCCTGATGTGCTATGTATGCCTGGTGTTCTTCGCCTTCATCCTGGTATTGCTGAGCCTGGAGGCCGATACCCGCGCTGCGCTGGTCGTCACGCCGCTGTGGTTCTTGATCCTGGCCGTGACCTACCAGGTGGTGCGGAACAAACGCCACCCACGCACCGCCGTGCGTGGCAACCAGGGCAGCTGAAGCTGCCCCAACCCGCACTCTCCCTTGCGAGCCGCCACCATGCACCCTGAAATCCGCGAAGCCCAGCCCGAAGACATCCCCGGCATCCTCGATATCTACAACGACGCCGTGCGCAACACCCTGGCGATCTGGAACGAAGCGCCGGTGGATCTTGCCAACCGCCTGGCCTGGTTCACCGCACGAGCCGAACAGGGCTACCCGATCCTGGTGGCGGTGGATGACAGCGGGGTGCTGGGCTATGCCTCGTTCGGGGACTGGCGGCCGTTCGAAGGGTTTCGCCACACCATCGAGCATTCGGTCTACGTGCGCAGCGACCAGCGCGGCAGGGGCCTGGGCCTGATGCTGCTGGAGGCCCTGATCGAACGGGCGCGGGCGTGCGGCAAGCATGTGATGGTCGCGGCGATCGAAAGCGGCAATGCCGCTTCGATCCGCCTGCACGAGCGGCTGGGCTTCGTGGTGACCGGGCAGATGCCGCAGGTGGGAGTGAAGTTCGGCCGCTGGCTGGACCTGACCTTCATGCAACTGATGCTCGACCCAGGGGCCGAGCCTAGGGACTGAGGGCCTGTCAGTTCGCCAACTATTGGGTTTTGCACAACCTCTGCGCGTAATCTCGGTGGGAGCTGGCGATAGCCTGCGATGGGCTGAAAAGCAGCCCCAAGCCCTCAAACGGTGGACTTAAGGGGCCGCTTTGCGGCCCATCGCAGGCTCCGCCAGCTCCCACAAGGGGCCCGCAGGGCGCCTGCACAATCAATCCAAGCAGGCTCACATATGGATGAAGCGGCCCAACCGCTGGCGCAGCATGCTGTTTTCGCTGCGCAGTTGCTGCACCTCGTCCAATAGCTCCAATGCCAGGGCCACGCCCTCCCATTCCAGCTCCAGCTCCTGGTGCAGCTTCACCGCCCGCTTGGCCAGCAACGGCGCCTGGTCATCGAACAACCAGTCCTCCGGCGTTCGCCCTGAGGGTTCAACGATGCCGTGTTCGACGATTTCGATCACGCAGTCGGCCGTGATGTCGGCTTCCTGACAGAGGGTTCGCATGTCCAGTTGAACGATCAGGGTGTTGCTCATGATCAACTACTCCATTGTGTCCTCGGATTGAACGCAGCCTTCTCGGAGAGCTTGGTCCAGAGTTCGCGCGTGGTGGCGTCCGACTGGCTGGGCATCACCACCTTGAGCTGGGCGTAGAGATCGCCGCGCTCGCCCTGCTTGTTCGCAAGGCCCATGCCCTTGACCCGCAGGCGCTGACCGCTCTGGCTGTCGGGGCGGATGGTCAGGTTGATCTTGCCGGTCAGCGTCGGCACCGCCACCTTGGCTCCCAGGGCCGCCTCCCACGGCGCCAGAGGCACGGTGATGATCAGGTCGTGCCCTTCGACATCGAACAGCGGGTGCGGGGCCATGCGGATGGTCAGGAACAGGTCGCCATTGGCTCCACCACCGATACCCGGGGCGCCCTGGCCTTTGAGGCGGATGCGCTCACCGTCCGTCACCCCGGCAGGGATCTTGACGTTCAGGGTCTTGGTGGTGAACCCGGTACGCTGCCCGGCCGCGTTGGTCTGCGGAACCTGGAAGCTGATCTGCTTGGATTCCTTGCTCAGGGTTTCTTCAAGGAAGATCGCCAGTTCCAGCTCCACGTCCTGCCCTCGCCTGCCCGCGCTGCGCTGCTGACCACGACCGAACGGGTTGCCGCCCCGGGCGCCGAAGATCGAACTGAAGAAATCGGAGAAGTCGCCGCCTTCGAAACCACCGCCGCCGCCACGGCTTTCCCAGCCCGGCGGCGCCTGGAACGGCCTGCCGTGCTGGCCACCGTACTTGCGGATCTCGTCGAACTCGGCGCGTTTCTGGGCGTCGCCCAGCACTTCGTAGGCCTCGTTGGCCTCCTTGAATTTTTCCTCGGCGTCGCGTTCCTTGCTGACGTCAGGGTGATACTTGCGCGCGAGCTTGCGGTAGGCGGCCTTGATCGCCTTGTCATCCGCCGTCGGCTCCACGCCGAGTATCTTGTAATAGTCTTTGAAGTCCATCTAAGGCATCACCGTTGGAAATTTTTACGATGTTTCTGAAGATTGGGGTCAAGCATAGCCTTTCAAGGTTCGCCTGGGGTTGCTGTAGAGCAGACGACCGGTCTTGATTTAGCCGGCCACTGGCATAAACTGCGCGGCCGTTTTGCCTCCGGAAGCTGCTCCCCATGTCTGACGTATCCCCGGCCCGTGCCTGTGGCATCGACTTCGGCACCTCCAATTCCACGGTCGGCTGGCACCGCCCCGGCGTGGAATCGCTGATCGCCCTGGAAGACGGCAAGATCACCCTGCCCTCGGTGGTCTTCTTCAACATCGAGGAGCGGCGCCCGGTCTATGGCCGCCTGGCCCTGCACGAATACCTGGAAGGCTACGAAGGGCGCCTGATGCGCTCGCTCAAGAGCCTGCTCGGCTCCAAGCTTATCAAGCACGACACCAGCGTGCTGGGGACCGCCTTGCCGTTCAAGGACCTGCTGGGCATGTTCATCGGCGAGCTGAAGAAACGCGCCGAGGCCAATGCCGGCCGCAGCTTCGACGAAGTGGTGCTGGGCCGCCCGGTGTTCTTCGTCGACGACGACCCGGCCGCCGACCAGGAGGCCGAGGACACCTTGGCCGAGGTGGCCCGCAAGATCGGTTTCAAGGAGGTCTCGTTCCAGTACGAGCCGATCGCCGCAGCGTTCGACTACGAGTCGGGCATCAGCCGCGAAGAGCTGGTGCTGATCGTCGACATCGGCGGTGGTACCTCGGACTTCACCCTGATCCGCCTGTCACCGCAACGCCACCTGGTGGCCGAGCGCCAGAGCGATATTCTCGCCACTGGCGGCGTGCACATCGGCGGTACCGACTTCGACAAGCAACTGAGCCTGCAAGGCGTGATGCCCTTGTTCGGCTATGGCAGCCGGATGAAGAGCCAGGCCTTGATGCCCACCAGCTACCACCTCAACCTGGCGACCTGGCACACCATCAACTCGCTGTATTCGCAGAAGTCGCAACTGGCCCTGGGCAGCATGCGCTACGACATCGAGGACACCTTGGGGATAGACCGGCTGTTCAAGCTGATCGAGGAGCGTGCCGGGCACTGGCTGGCCATGGAAGTGGAAGCGAGCAAGATCGAGCTGACCGAGCACGAAAGCCGGCGCATCGACCTGGGCCGTATCGAGCCGGCGCTGGCCGTCGACCTGACCCGTGGGCTGTTCGAGGAGGCCATCGAAGGGCTGCTGGAACGGGTGCGCGGAAGCGTCAGCGAGCTGCTGAACAAGGCCGGCGTGAGCGAGGGGCAAGTGGACACGGTGTTCTTCACCGGCGGCTCCAGCGGTATCCCGGCGCTGCGCAACAGCGTGGCAGCGATGCTGCCCAATGCCCGCCATGTGGAAGGCAACATCTTCGGCAGCATCGGCAGCGGGTTGGCGATCGAGGCGCGCAAGCGCTACGGAGTAGCCTGATAACCGGCGTCTGTCTGCACCGCCCTATCGCCGGCAAGCCGGCTCCCACAGGGATTTCGCAAGCCTTGAGAGCGGCGCAATCTCGGTGGGAGCCGGCTTGCCGGCGATAGGGCCAGTGCAGGCCACCACCGAACTCAGACCAACTCCGCCCGCTTCAGCTCGCTCTTGAGGTAGGCGTAGTAGATCGGCCCCGCCACCACCCCCGGCAGCCCGAACGCCGCCTCGAACACCAGCATCGCCAGCAGCAGCTCCCACGACTTGGCACTGATCTGCCCGCCGACGATCCGCGCGTTGAGGAAGTACTCGACCTTGTGGATCACGATCAGGTAGCCCAGCGCCGCCACCGCCACCCAGATCGACAGCGACAGGCCGACGATGGTGATCAGCGTGTTGGACATCAGGTTGCCGATCACCGGCAGCAGGCCCAGCAGGAACGTCAACACGATCAGGGTCTTGGTCAACGGCAGGTGCACGCCGAACAGCGGGAACACCACGGCCAGGAAGATCCCGGTGAAGAAGGTGTTGAGCAGGGAGATCTTGATCTGCGCGAAGACGATGTTGCGAAACGCCTGCACCAGCAGGCTCAGGCGTTCGAACAGCGCCGCGGCCAACGGTTTGCGCCGGGAGATGTCGGGGATCCGCTGCAGGGCGACGATGGCTCCCAGGATCATGCCGATCAGCAAGGTGACGAACATGTGCGCCATGCCCTTGCCCACCAGTTGCAGCTCGCCCAGGTGGCTCTTGAGCCAGTCGCCGATGGCCACCTTGAACTCGGCAGCGCTGGCCGGCAGGTAGCCTTCGATGAACGGCGGCAGCTGGCTGCGAGCCCGCTCTACGAGCCCCATGAACTTGTCCAGCGAAGCGCCAGGGTTTTCCGCCTCGTGCAAGAGGAAGCTGAAGGCACCTGCGATCAGCAGGGTCAGGGTGCTGACCACCAGGGTGCCGAGCAGGGCCACGGCCAGCCAGCGCGCACGCTGCCCGGCAATGACCGGTTGCAACCGGGGGGTGAGCATGTTGACCAGCTCGAACACCAGCAGGCCGGCCAACAGGCTGGGCAACAGCTTCAGGGGCAACGCCAGCAGCAGGCCGGCAAACACGATGATCCAGCTGGCCAGGGTGACCTGGCGGGGGGTGAAGGTCATACAGCCTCAACGGCAGACAACGGGAAAGATCCGCAGTCTGCCAGCCTTCGCCGTACAAACATAGGCGCAGGTCACTTCTTCTTGAGACAGTCGCTCATGAAGGCCTTGCGCTCATCGCCCTTGAGCGCCTTGCTGGTGGCATCGGCGTTGCAGGTCTTCATTTTCTCCTGCTGGGTGGTCTTCAGGCATTTGCTCATGAAGGCCTTGCGCTCGTCACCCTTGAGGGTTTGCGCGGTGGCTTCGGCGTTGCAGGTCTTCATTTTTTCTTGCTGCGCAGTGGCGGCGAATCCCTGCGCGCTGATCATCACACCCAATACCAGCAATGGTACGTGCAGCATCTTCATGAAGCATCTCCTTGTCTCCACGCTGTGTGCGCGGTCGTCGAGCAGAGTGTAGACAAAATTTGTTACTCCCTGCTCAGCCCATGCGTGCCCGCCGCCGGTACTGCTCCGGCGTGCAATGGGCCTGGCGCTGGAACATGGCGATGAACGCCGACGCGGTGCTGTAGCCGAGGTCGAATGCGATGGCCTGGATCGGCAGGCCCGCCTCCAGCGCCTCGATCGCACGCAAAAAACGCAGGCGCAGGCGCCACTCGCCGAAGCTGATACCCAGCTCGCGGAGAAACTGGCGCGCCAGGGTCCGTTCGCTGACGAACACCTGGCTGGCCCAGACGGCCAGCGGGCGGTTGTCCCCGGGCTCGGCATGCAAGGCGTCGAGCACCTGGCGCAGGCCCTCGCTGCGGGCGAAGGGCAAGTAGCAGCGTTGGGTCGGCGCCAGGTGCAACTGGTCGAGCAGCACCTGGACCAGGCGCAGATCACGTTCGTCCTGCGCGACCTTGAGGTCGCGCTGGGCGAAGTCGCCGAGGATGGCCTTGAGGATGTCGCTGATGACCAGGCTGCAAGGGCTTGCCGGCAAGCCTTGGCACACGTCCCGGTCGAGATAGACCGAGCGATAGACGATGGCCTGGGGGTTATAGCAGCCATGCTCGGTGCCCGGCGGGACCCACACGGCGTAATGCGGCGGCGAGACGAAGCGCTGCCCCTCGACATCCAGGTGCATGACGCCGTGGGCAGCGTAATTGAGCTGCCCCCAGGGATGACGGTGCGGGGCGCTGTGGGTGTCGGCGCCGAACTCATCGTAGCGGAAGTACACCGGGGCCGGGAGGTGGTCGAAGGTTGGGATGTCGAGGTATTTGCGGGCCATGTTGGCTGCTTCGTGGGGTGGATTGTCCGTTTGCAAGTATAGGCATATGGACGGACAAGAGATAATGGCTGCCAGTCGGGGTCGCTGCGCGACCCTTTCGCGGCACAAGACCGCTCCTACAAGAGATTCACTGCTGCATGAATTACCTGTTCCCCCTGCTGGCGATCCTTATCTGGGCCGGCAATACCGTAGTCACCAAGATGTCCGCAGGCGCTATCCACCCTGCGGAAATCGGCTTCTACCGCTGGTTGCTGGCAGGCCTGCTGTTCACCCCGTTCCTGTTGCCGCAGGTCTTGCGCAACCGTGCGGCCATCGCTCCCCATCTGGGCAAGGTCTTCATCCTCGGCGTGCTGGGCATGGCCATGTACCAGAGCCTGGCCTACTTCGCCGCCGGCATCACCAGTGCCACCAACATGGGCATCATCCTCTCGCTGATGCCGCTGATGTCCCTGGCCCTGGCCATCGCCTGGCTCGGCCAGCGGCTGACCTTCGGTGCGCTGTTCGGCGCCCTGGTGTCGTTCGTCGGCGTACTGGAAGTGGTCTCGGCAGGCCAGCCTGCGGCGCTGCTGCAGCAAGGCCTGAACGGCGGCGACCTGATGATGCTGGTGGCCACCTTCGCTTATGCGCTGTACAGCTTCCTGCTGAAGAAATGGCAACTGCGCGTACCCGCGATGCAGCTGCTGTACTTGCAGGTGCTGGTGGCGATCATCGTGCTGCTGCCGCTGTTCGTGCTGTCGCCGAAGACCGGCCTGAACGCGCATAACATTAGCCTGGTGCTGTATGCCTGTATCCTCGCCTCCATGGTCGCCCCCCGGGTATGGATGCAGGCCGTGCACCGCCTGGGCCCGAGCCGTACCACGCTGTTCTTCAACCTGCTGCCGGTGGTCACTGCGCTGATCGCCGCCGTGGTGCTGGACGAGCGCCTGGCCAGCTACCACTTGTACGGCGGCCTGCTGACTCTGCTGGGCGTGCTCCTTGCCGAGCGCTGGACCACGCCGCTGCGCAAGGTCGCTACAGCCCCGCAGCCTTGAGCCTTGCGGCATGCTCAGTGAACAAGCGCACCGGGTCGGCGCCCTTGCCCACGGCGCCGAGGGACTGGTTGACGATGTCCAGGTGGTCCAACGGGTAGTCGTCGCCGATCACCTGGCCCAGGTGCGAGCTGTAGCGCCCGACCATGCCGTCGCACTGGCCCCGTTCGCGCACGAAGGTACGCGCGAACAGCCGGCAGAAACGGTTGCTGCCATCGAAGCGGTTGCGCCCCTGGTCGGTGCGCCCAGGCTGCAAGGTCCCGGACCAGGAGTAATAGCGCACCCCATCGACTTCGTAGGCGCCTTCACCGCCCCAGGTCGTCGGCAGGCCCTGTGGATAGGCCTGGTTGAAGCGAGCGACCCCGGCGGTGGTGAAGGACTGGTGCGAAGCGTGCACATCGATGGGCAGCGGGTCACGGCGCCAGCCGGTCTCCAGCCATACCAGCAATACGGCCAGGGCATGCAAGGCCGCTTTGAGCAGTCGTCCCTGGGGTGAATCGGCCGGTGCCTTGCGCTCGAGGTAGTCGGCCAGCTCCGACCCCTGGTTGGGCCCGGCAACCGAGGTCACCGAGGCCACCCGGTCAGGGCGCTTGGCCGCGGCGTAGCGGGCGCTCAAGGCGCCCTGGCTATGGCCGATCAGGTTGACCCGCTCGGTGCCGGTACGCTGGCAGATATCCTCGATGATCGCTAGCAACTGTTCGCCGCGCAGTTCGCTGCAATGCAGCGGCGAGACCTGCACAGGGAACACCTGCGCACCGCCCCGGCGCAGCGCTGGCACGATACCGAACCAGTAGGGGTAGAGCAGCACCCGCACGAAACCGAGCATGCCCGGTACCAGCACCAGCGGGTAGCGCGTGGCCAGCGCCTGGTTCATGGCTCCCTCCCCTCTCCTGGGCGATGCGCCCAACACTACCGCGCAGGGTCTGGCCATCGCAATCGAACTCCCGGCGCGCGGTGCGGTTCCAAACCAGAACAGACCCCTGAGCAAGGAGCGGGACCATGTACAAACAGACCCTGGCAATCCTTTTGACCAGCGCGGCCCTGGCCGGCTGCGGCAGCCACCCGGAAAACCCGGTGGACTACGTGACCTACCGCGACGAACCGCTGGTCAAGCAGGTGGAGAACGGCATGACCATGCAGAAGGTCATCGCCATCGGCGGCAGCCCTTCGAGCGCCACCGACCTGCCCAACGGCGGCACCTGCAACGACTACATCCTCAACCGTGACGGCCATCAGCAGCCGTACTACGTGCGCTTCGACGCCACCGGCCATGTCGACGCCAAGGGCTTCAAGACCTGCAAGCAACGAGAAGAGGATCGCGAGGCCGTCCCTGGCGCCTGAGCCCTCCCTGATTGACCGTGACCCACCTGATCCTTTCGGAGATGAACATGAACACGACTGAACTGACCGACGTGCGAACCCTGCGCGAGCGCGCACGGCACCATGTCGAGCAAGGCGCCGTGACCGAAGGCTACAGTGCCGACCGCGACACGATCCTGCGCCTGCTCAACGAGGCGCTGGCCACGGAGCTGGTGTGCAACTTGCGCTACAAGCGCCACTACTTCATGGCCAGCGGCATCAAGGCCAGTGTGGCAGCCGACGAGTTTCTCGAACATGCCGGGCAGGAAGCCGAGCATGCCGACAAGCTGGCCGAGCGCATCGTCCAGCTCGGTGGCGAGCCGGACTTCAACCCGGACAACCTGAGCAGCAATGCCCACGCCCAATACGTGGCGGGCAATTCCCTGAAAGAGATGGTGCTGGAGGACCTGGTGGCCGAGCGCATCGCCATCGACAGCTACCGCGAGATCATCCAGTACATCGGCGAGAAGGACCCCACCACCCGGCGCATTTTCGAAGAAATCCTGGCCCAGGAAGAAGAGCATGCCGACGATATGGCGGACCTGTTGAAGGGGCTCTAGGTTACCGGGCTGCAGCGCAGCCCGAAGGGCCGAGTGATTCACACAGGGGTCGCGAAGCGGCCCCTTACTTTTTGCTCTTCACCGCAGCCGGCGCCTTGCCCGCCTTCATCCGCTCGAGCAACGGCGTGCACTGGTTGGGCACATCCCCACTGGGCGCGATCAGCGCCAGCAGCCCCGCCGCCGGCCCGATCGCCACACCCAAGGCCACCATCCCCGCTCCACGCAGCGCCAGCGGTACCGCTTGCACCCCCGCGCGCGGGTTGGCGAAGGTGCCACGCACATAAAGCGGCGAACGCAGGGAGAACAGGCGTACCCCCTTGGACTCAGGCGTGATCTTCAGGTCCAGGTGCTCACTGGCGAAATTCGCTGTGCCGTTGACGTAGATGATCGCGTTCTCGGTGTCGAAGACGAACAATCGGGTGGTCGCCAGGCCATCCTTGATGCCGACATCGGCCGCCGCGCAGTTGATCTTCACTTCTTCGTCGCCGAACAACTTGCCCAGCACATAGTTGCCCACGTTGAGCCCGGCGATCTCCATCAGGCTGCGGCTGATGGCGCCATCATTGATCAACAGGCTCAGGTCACCATTGGAGGTGCCCAGCAAGGCCGCTACCGAATTGCCGCGCCCACTCAGGTCAGCATCGCCATTGAGCTCGCCGAAGCTGGTCTGCATCGGTGCGAAGGTCGGGAACAACTGCTTGAGCTTGAAGCCACGGGCCGACAACCGTGCCCTACCCTGCAGCGGCACGCTGCGGCCATCCAGGCGGATGTTCGAATTCAGGTTGCCGCCGGCCACGCCAAAGCGCAGGGGTTCCAGGCGCAGCACGCCATCCTCCAGCACCACATGGGCGGACAAATCCTTGAACGGCAGTTGCTCGCTGTGAACGATGCGCTTGCCGCTGAAGGTGACGTCAGCATCCATGGCCCGCCAGCGCTCGGTACGAAACTCCTCCACCGGCAGCACCTTGCCTGCTGGCTGCTTGCTCGCCCCGCCACGAGCCTTCTGCTCGGCGTTGGAGTCGGCACCGATCAGCGGTGCCAGGTCCTTGAACAGCAGCTGATTGGACACCAGCGTGCCGGAGAGCCTGGGCCGCGGCTTGCTGGCGACGAAGGCCAGGTCACCATGGATGTCGCTGTCGCCGATCTTGCCGTTGAAACCTTCATAGCGGAATCGCGCCCCCTCAGGCTCGTGCAGGTTGGCGATCAGGTGGCCATCGGTGGCATAAGCCGGGGTGTCGGGCAGGGTCACGCCGGTCAGCGGGTAGAGATTGCCCAGGCTGCTGCCGGACAAGCGCAGGCGCAGGTCGAGCGCGCCGAGGTTGCGCGGGTCGGTCAGGGTGCCGGCGAGCGCCACCCGGGTATCGCCGATGCGTGCATCGGCCTGCAGCGGGAATGGCTGGCTGGCATCCTGCAAGGCCAGCAGGCCGCCGATCTTGCCAGTGCCGGACACGGCCTGACCCTTGTAGGTACCCTGCGCCTTCAGGCCGAAGGCGTAGTCCTGGGCACCACCGGCTTTCTCGGCACTGGCCTTGCCGACGATTTCGCTGAAGGGGATCGGCTTGCCCAAGGGGTCGATCTGCACGTTCATGCGGGTCTTGAGGGTCTGGTCGTCGAAACGCACGTTGCCTTGGTCGAAGCCGATGGCGCCGATGTCCAATACCCACTTGGACGGCTCGGCATTTTCATCCTTGGGCCCGAAGTCGAAGGTCCAGTTGGCACGGCCGTCGGCCAGCCGAGTGAGGCTTGCGGTCGGCTTGGTGAGGTCGATGCGCGGGATGACGATCTGCTGGAATACCAGCGGCAACGGCGCCAGGCGGAAGGCCACGCGCTCCAGGCCGACCATGCGTGGCTCCTCGAGCCAGTCGGGGTTGCCCAGGGTGAGGTCTTCGGCGATGAAGTGCGGCCAGGGCACCCAAGCCCGCCAGCCGCCCTCCTCGGGTTCGCGGCGCCACTGCACGGCGAGGTTGCCGTTGATCGCGAATGGCCTGTGCAGGGCTTCGGACACCTTCTCGTTGAGCAGCGGCTTGACGCGGTTCCAGTCGAATGTAGCGATCACTACCACCAGTATCGCCAGCAGGGTCAACAGGCTGGTGAAGATCCAGGCGAGGATTCGGACGGGACGCGTCATTGCGTGATTCTCCTGACTGCATGGCACGAAGCGGGTGCGAACTTAGTATGTCGGACTGACGAAAACCCGCTGGGTTTTATCAATGGCGATGATAACGGAGATTTTCCTGGCGCCTTTCTCAGCTTTTGGTCGGCCGTCACCGGCCCTGCATCAGGCGCACACAATCTCTCGAGGCGCTGAAATGGCCGGGTCAGAGCCTTCGCCCGCTGTATCAATGCCGTCGATTGTTACCATTATCCGTATGAACTTCTCTCTGGAGTTACCAAGCGTAGCATTGGCCTCGTACCCACTTTCCAGCCCCCCAGAGGAGCACCGAGATCATGAAACGCCACCTGCTGCTGAGCCTTGCCCTGTCTGCCCTTGCCGTCAACGCCTTCGCCCTGCCGGCCGAGGAACAACACCTGAACGCCGAGTCGCGCTCCAGCGCCGCCACTGTTTCGCAACCGCTGAACACCCTGGCAGAAGGTGGCTCCGATCGCCTGATCGAGCGTAACAACCGCGTCGCCGAGGGTGGTTCCGATCGCCTGATCGAACGTAACAACCGCGTCGCCGAAGGCGGTTCCGATCGCCTGATCGAACGTAACAACCGCGTCGCCGAAGGCGGCTCCGATCGCCTGATCGAGCGTAACAACCGTGTTGCCGAAGGCGGCTCCGATCGCTTGATCGAGCGTAACAACCGCGTCGCCGAAGGCGGCTCCGATCGCCTGATCGAGCGTAACAACCGTGTTGCCGAGGGTGGTTCCGATCGCCTGGTCGAACTCAGCCGCATGGGCTGATCGCCATGGCCAAGAACAACAACCCTCCCTGCACTGGCTGTTCCCCTCCAAGCCCGGTCCATTGACCGGGCTTCGTTTTTTTATCTAGAGTGCCCAGCCGTACAGCCACAGAATCCGCCCCATGCTGCCGCGCGCCGAACAAAAGCTACAGACCCGCCAGGCCCTACTGGATGCCGCCTGCCAGCTCATGGAGAGCGGCCGGGGTTTCGGCAGCATCAGCCTGCGCGAGGTGGCCAGGGCCGCCGGCATCGTCCCCACGGGCTTCTACCGCCACTTCCCGGACATGGACGCGTTGGGCCTGGCCCTGGTCGCCGAAGTCGATGCCACCTTCCGCCAGACCATCCGCCTCGTGCGGCACAACGAATTCGAGCTCGGAGGCATCACCGACGCCTCGGTGCGCATCTTCCTCGACGTGGTCGCCGCGCACCGCGCCCAGTTCCTGTTCCTGGCCCGCGAGCAGTACGGCGGCTCCCAGGCCGTGCGCCAGGCCATCGCCCGCCTGCGCCAGGATATCAGCGATGACCTGGCCACCGACCTTGCCCGTATGGCGCGCTGGCAGCACCTGGACAACGCGGCCCTGGCGGTCATGGCCGACCTGGTGGTCAAGACCGTATTCGCCACCTTGCCGGAGCTGATCGACTGCCCGGATCCCGACAACCCCCAGGCCCTGACGCCACAGGAAAAGATCACCCAGCAACTGCGCTTCATCTTCGTCGGCGCTCGGCACTGGCAAGGGCTCGGCAATCCGGGCTGATCCTGCTCTCCGTCGACAGCCCGCACTGGTGAACGTGAAGGCGAAAGCAACCCACAACCCCGTTCTGCTACCATGGCGCACTGCCCGATAGCGACGAGCGCCTTCATGCCCAACCCCCGCCTCCCTTTCCCCGAACTGGCCCGCTTCAACCAGCATTTCGCCGAACGTATCGTGCCGTTGTGGCAAGGCCCGGGCTGGAACGCCGAATTGGCTCTGCCCTTCGAGGCGCTCGACGGCACGCACCGGCCCATGCCGGTCCAACGCTACCGAGCCATGGCCTGCGCCCGTCAGCTGTACCTGTTCAGCAGCCGGATCGAGCAACCGGGCGCGGCCGAACGGGCTGCGGCGTTGTTCCGCTCGCTGCAACGTCACTTCCACGATGCCGAACACGGCGGCTGGTTCTACAGCATCGATGCCGAAGGCCAGCCATTGGACCGGCGCAAGGACCTCTATACCCATGCCTTCATCGTCTTCGCTTGCGCCCATTACTGGGGCAAGGTGCGCGAGGGTCTGGTGGAGTCCGCGCTCAATGCCGCCCTGGATATCGTCGCCGAGCGTTTCGCTCGGGATGACGGGCTGTATGAGGCCAGCCTGGACGAAGACTGGTCGGACCTGGGCAGCGGCCCGTTGCAGAACCCACAGATGCACCTGGCCGAGGCCTTCCTGCAAACGCTGGCGGTACGCAGCGATGACGCTACCCGCCAGGCCCTGCTGAACCTGTGCGAGGCCCTGCAAGCCCACTTCATCGACCCGGCCCACGGCCTGATGCTGGAAAAGCCCCGTGGGGCTGTGGATAACTGGTTCGAACCGGGCCACCAGTTCGAATGGTTCTACTTGCTCGACACCTCGCCGCTGTTGCGCGGCACCCCGTTGCATGCGTCCATCGATCGTGCGTTCACCTATGCCGAACAGTCCGGCGTGAAGGATTCGGCGGTGCTAGCCATGCTGGATGTGGACGGCAAGGTGATCGACCCCACCCAACGCATCTGGGCCCAGGCCGAATACCTGCGGGCGCTGGCATTGCGGCCGGGAAGCGAGACAACGTTGCTGGCGCAGCTGCACGCGCTACAGGGGCGATTCCTGCATCCTGGGGGTTGGTATGAATGCCGCGATGGCCAAGGCGAGGTCAGCCGGCACGACATGCCGTCCACCACGCCCTATCACTTGGCGACCTGTCTGGAAGGCCTGAAGAGTGCCTGTGCAGACATCACTTCCCTCTGCTGACCAGCAATCACACGGTTCACCCTTGTTCTTCCATCTGGGAGGAACAATGACGATGAACGACAACGATTTTGCAGCATTCGTAGAAGAGCAGATCAACAGGGCCGCACAGAAGATCATCGACAGCAGCAGCCAGCGCTACGATGAACACGCCCACGGGAAACTTAGCTATCTGCTGAGCTTGCGGCGCATCATAAACAAGCAAGCCAGCGCCGAGGATCTCGGCCGACAGGACGCGATCAACGATGTGCTCCAGGCCCTGGGCATCGTCGAGCCCAACCAAACCTATCTGTCTCTGATCAAATAAGGGGTCGAAGGCACTACGCGAACCGGCCAAGGCCGGTTCGCATCCGTTCAGCCTTGGCTCGAGCGGTGGACCGAGAACCCTGCCCAGTCCTGGCTCACCGGCATCAGCTCGAGGCTGTTGATATTGATGTGCGCTGGCTGGTTGAGAATCCAGAAGATGGTCTCGGCGATGTCCTGCGGCTGGATCGGCTCGGCGCCTGCATAAGTGGCATCGTAGCGCGCTTGGTCCCCGCCGAAGCGCACCAGCGAGAACTCGCTTTCACACAGACCCGGCTCGATATTACTGACGCGCACGCCCGTGCCGCGAAGGTCGCAGCGCAGGCTCAGGGAAAACTGCCCGACGAAGGCCTTGGTGCCGCCATACACATGGCTGCCCGGGTAGGGATAGTTACCTGCCACCGAGCCCACGTTGAGGATACTCGCGCCACGGCCATGGGCGATCAGGCGTGGCAGCAGCAGCCGGGTGGTGTACATCAGCCCCTTGATGTTGGTGTCGACCATGGTTTCCCAGTCGTCCAGGTCGCAGTCCTGCGCAGGCGAAGCGCCCAGGGCCAGACCTGCGTTGTTGACCAGGCCCTGGAGCTTGTCGAACGCCGGCGGCAGATTGGCAATCGCCTGTTCCATGGCCTTGCGGTCACGCACATCGAGCACCAGGCCATGGACTTCGGTCTGGCCCGACAGCTCGGCGCACAGGGCATCCAGGCGCTCCTTGCGCCGACCGGTGAGCACGAGCTTCCAACCGGCCTTTGCGAAACGTCGGGCGGTGGCTTCACCGAACCCGGAAGTGGCGCCGGTAATGAATACGGTGGACGTCATGCTGATCTCCTTTCAGGTGGATAAGTTGGTAGGCAGGCTTGCAGCATGCCCGCCGGCTCGGTTGCCAGCAAGCCAATCCAACTGCTGATCAAGAAATAGCCAGATATCTGAAACCCTTGCGGCAGAGGCCTCGGGCCCGCCTATGCTCATGTTATCCACAAAGCTTTCCCCACGGATTGGGGGCAACTTGTCCATCCTGCGGAACTCTTTTCTCCCGACAGGCTCTCGAAAACCCTCTGCCGTGATGGCCCAAGGCTTTCAGCGACGCCGTCTGCAGCCGTCTGTCCAAGGCTTTTGCACAGAGTTATCCACAAACCTTTCCAGGCGTCTGCATGCCTTCCCCAGGTCTATGAAACCAACGGAAAATCATCCCTGAAATGCTTTTGGTCAAAAAATATACAGAACGCTGCAAGCCTTGAAAACAAAGGCTTTGCGGCACATGCCACCATGTTTTCCACAGCCGGTTCCACACGATCCGTGGACAAAGCGAAGCCTGTGGAAACAACGACTTGCGAAGCGGTTTTGCGGGGTTTTCTGCGAGCTGTGCGACAAGTTGTCCACATAACGTTTAAGGCGCACGATCGCCGGCAAGCCGGCTCCCACAGGGAAGAACAGCGCCAAACCTGTGGGAGCCGGCTTGCCGGCGATTGAACGATAAGGTCAATGCCCGCCCAGGTAGGCGTTACGCACTTCCTCGTTGGCCAGCAGCTCCTTACCCGTCCCGCTCATGCGGATCTGCCCGTTGACCATTACATAGGCCCGGTCGGAAAGCTTCAACGCATGGTTGGCGTTCTGCTCCACCAGGAAGATGGTCATCCCGCTCTGGGCCAGTTCGCGCAAGGTCGAGAAGATCTGCTTGACCACGATCGGCGCCAGCCCCAGCGATGGCTCGTCGAGCAGCAACAGCTTGGGCCGGCTCATCAACGCCCGGGCGATGGCGAGCATTTGCTGCTCGCCGCCGGACATGGTCATCGCCCGCTGGTTACGGCGTTCCTTCAACCGAGGGAACAGCTCATACATGCGTTGCATGTCCGCATCGGCATGCTTGTCGCCGATGGGGATGGTCCCCATCATCAGGTTCTCCTCGACGGTCATGTCGGGAAATACCCGGCGCCCTTCCGGCGACTGGGCGATGCCGTTGGAGGCGATGTAGTGCGACGACTTGCGAGTGATATCGGTACCGCGATACACGATATGCCCAGAGGCCGCCCGCGGTTGGCCGAAGATCGACATCAGCAGGGTCGACTTGCCAGCGCCGTTGGCTCCGATCAGGCTCACCGTCTCGCCTTCGTTGATGTGCATGCTGACTTTCTTCAGCGCCTGGATCGGCCCGTAGAACACGTCCAGATCCTTGAGCTCGAGAATGGGTGCACTCATACCAGTTCCTCTTCGTCGGCACCCAGGTAGGCGGCGATCACCGTCGGGTTGTTACGGATGTCCTGCGGGGCGCCTTCAGCGATCACGTTGCCATGGTCGAGCACCACGATATGGTCGGAAATGCTCATGACCATGCCCATGTCGTGTTCGATCAGCACCACGGTGATGTCGTGCTCGTCGCGCAACACCCGGATCATGCGACTCAGCGCCTCGGTTTCCTGGGGGTTGAGGCCGGCGGCCGGTTCGTCCAGGCAGATGATCTTCGGCCGGGTGCACATGGCCCGGGCGATTTCCAGGCGGCGCTGCTGGCCGTAGGACAACTCGCCCGCCAGGCGGTTGGCGCAGTCGACCAGGTCGACCACCTCCAGCCAGTAGAACGCATGGTCCAGGGCATCGCTCTCGGCCTTGCGGTAGGCTTTGGTATTGAGCACGCCCGCCAGCAGGTTGCGGTTGACCCACATGTGCTGGGCCACCAGCAGGTTTTCCACCACCGACATTTCCTTGAACAACCGGATGTTCTGGAACGTGCGGGCCAGGCCGGCGCGGTTGACCAGGTGGGTACCGCCGAACATCTTGTAGTACATACGGTTGGCAAAACGCGCCGGCGACACGAAGTCGCCTGGCTGGAAGCGCTCGCCCAGCAGCTGGATGACGTTGGTCTTGCCGCCGCGCACGTTCAGCTCGATGCGCCCGCCACTGGCCTTGTAGAACCCGGTGAGGCAGTTGAACACGGTGGTCTTGCCGGCACCGTTGGGGCCGATCAGGGCGAAGATCTGGTTGCGCCGGACCTTAAGGCTGACATCGCTGAGCGCCTTGATGCCACCGAACTGCATCATCAGGTTGTCGACCGAGAGAATGATATCGTCGCTCATGGCGCCACTCCTTTACGCGGAACTACACCGGCGCGGCTGATACGGATCAACCCGCGAGGTCGCCAGATCATCATCAACACCATCAGCACGCCGAACAGCAGCACCCGGTATTCCGAGAAGCTGCGCAGCAGTTCTGGTGCCACGGTCAGCACGAACGCTGCGATCACCACGCCCACGGTGGAACCCATGCCACCGAGCACCACGATGGCCAGGATCAGCGCCGACTCGAAGAAGGTAAACGAGGATGGGTTGACGAAGCCCTGGTAGGTGGCGAAGAACACCCCTGCAAGCCCTGCGGTAGAGGCGCCGATGGTGAAGGCCGAGAGTTTGACCAGCACATGGTTCAAGCCCATGGAACGGCAGGCGATCTCGTCTTCGCGCAAGGCTTCCCAGGCACGGCCGACCGGCATGCGGGTCAGGCGGTGCTTGATGTACAGCACCGCCAGCACGACGATGAACAGCACTGCATAGATGAACACGAACTTGAGGTTGGCGTTGTAATCGAAGCCGAAGAATTCATGGATCGGCACGCCGCCGTCCTTGGCCCGACGGCCGAACTCAAGGCCCATGAAGGTCGGCGCCGGTGCCGGCATGCCGTTCGGGCCGCCGGTGAACGACAGCCAGTTGTTCAACACCAGGCGGATGATCTCGCCAAAGCCCAGGGTCACGATCGCCAGGTAGTCCCCGTGCATGCGCAGCACCGGGAACCCGAGTATGCACCCGGCCAGCGCCGCGGCGATCGCCGCCAGCGGCAGCACGCTCCAGAAGCCCAGGCCCAGGTACTGGTAGCCCAGGGCCAGGCCGTAGGCGCCGATGGCGTAGAACGCCACGTAGCCCAGGTCGAGCAGGCCGGCCAGGCCCACCACGATGTTCAGGCCCAGGCCCAGCAGCACATAGATCAGGCCGAGGATGACCACCGTGAGCAGGTACTTGTTGGCGAAGATCGGGAAGACGATGGCGATGACGATCAGCGCCGGGATGATGTAGCGCAGCCGCGACTTGTAGTCCGGCGCCAGCACATGCACCCCCGAGCCGCCGCTTTCGAAGCCCTGGAGCATGCGTTGCCCCGTCGGGGACTGAAGGAACAGGCTGAGGATGAAGCGCCCGATCATCACGCCACCGACCAGCCAGGCCACACGACGAGGCTCGGCATTGAAGCTGTAGCCATCGAGCACCACGCCGACCACAGGGCCGAACACGATCAGTGCGAGCAAGCCGGCGACGATGGTCTCCAGCAGGCTGCGCTTGATGTCGAAACCGGAAGAAACAGTATTGGGCGAAACAGGATTGGCAGCAGACATGTTCACACCTTAGCCACGAGCGGGCGACCCAGCAGGCCTTGGGGACGGAAGATCAGGATCATCACCAGCAGCGAGAAACTGAACACGTCCTTGTAGTCGGAGTTGATCAGGCCGGAGAACAACGACTCGGAGATCCCCAGGATGATGCCGCCGAGCATGGCGCCGGGGAGCGAGCCGATCCCGCCGAGCACCGCGGCGGTGAACGCCTTGATGCCAATGATGAAGCCAGCATAGAAGTCGAAGGTGCCGTAGTTCATGGTGATCAGCACGCCAGCCAGGGCGGCCATCACCGCGCCGATGACGAACACGTAGGAGATCACCCGGTCGGTGTTGATCCCCAGGATCGAGGCCATCTTGCGGTCTTGCTGGGTAGCGCGGCACATGCGGCCGAGCTTGGTGTACTTGATGACGTAGGTCAGCAGGGCCATGCCGATGAAGGCTGCCACCAGGATGAAGATCTTGGTGTAGGTCAACTGCACGAAACCGGTGCCCACTTCGACGCGTACAGCGCCTTCGAGCAGGGTTGGCACGCCTTGCTGGCGGGCGCCCTGGCTGATCTGCGCGTAATTCTGCAGGATCAGCGAAATGCCGATGGCACTGATCAAAGGTGCCAGGCGGGTGGAGTTACGCAGGGGCTTGTAGGCGATGCGCTCGATGGTGAAGCCGTAGACGCCGGTCACGACGATGGTGAACAACAAGGTTCCCAACATCAGCAGCGGAAACGACTCGATACCGAAATAGGCCAGCAATGCCAGGCTGATCGCCGCGAGGTACGCGGAGATCATGTACACCTCGCCGTGCGCGAAGTTGATCATGCCGATGATGCCATAGACCATTGTGTAGCCGATGGCGATCAGACCATAGACAGACCCGAGGGTCAGCCCATTGATCAGTTGCTGCAGGAAAATACCATCCATAACGCAATCTCACCTGATTGAGATTGCACGAGCGCCGACCACGGCGGGCTTTGGGTAAAGCGGCCCTCGCAGCGCAGAACTGTGCAGATCTTCGGATAAAGACAGGTACCGCGGGGCAGCGGCCCGGGGCAGTGCACGCCCGGGCCGGCAGCCATTGTTATTTTTGTTTTTCCAGCTGGTGGTACTTGCCGTTGGCATCCCACTGGTAGACCACGTAATCGGAGACGGTCAGGTCACCCTTGCTGTCCCACTTCTTCTCGCCCATGACGGTCTTGACCGGGTTGGCCTTGAGCCATTCGGCGGCGTCTTCGCCCTTGTTCGACTTGGCGCCGTTGAATGCGGCAGCCAGCGCCTGCAAGGACGCGTAGGCGTACAGGGTGTAGCCTTCAGGCTCAGTGCCGGCCTTGCGGAACTCCTCCACCACGGCCTTGCTGTCGGGCAGCAGGCGCGGGTCGGCGCCAAAGGTCATGTACACGCCATTGACGTACTGGGCGCCGCCGGCAGTGGCCACCAGTTCGTCGGTGACGATGCCGTCGTCGGACATGAACTTGACGTCCTTCAGGCCCTGCTCGCGCAGTTGGCGTACCAGCGGGCCGGCTTCGGGGTGCAGGCCGCCAAAGTAGACGACGTCGGCACCGGCGGCGCGAATCTTGGTGACCACGGCGCTGAAGTCTTTCTCGCCACGGGTCAGGCCTTCGTACAGCACCGGCTTCACGCCGCGTTTTTCCAGCTGTGCCTTGGTGGCGTCGGCCAGGCCTTGCCCATAGGTGTCCTTATCGTGCAGGACCACCACTTTCTTGCCCTTGAGCACGTCGACGATGTAGTCGCCGGCGACGATGCCTTGCTGGTCGTCACGGCCACACATGCGGAACATGGCGGTCAGGCCGCGCTCGGTGACCTGCGGGTTGGTGGAGCCTGGGGTGATGGCGATCACGCCAGCTTCGTCGTAGACCTCGGAAGCGGGAATGGTGTTGGAGGAGCAGAAGTGGCCCACCACACCGATCACCTTGTCCTGGTCGACCAGGCGGTTGGCCACGGCCACGGCCTGCTTCGGCTCGCAAGCATCGTCACCCTTGACCAGGACGATCTTCTCGCCGTTCACCCCACCAGCGGCGTTGATCTTGTCGGCCGCCGCCTGTGCACCTTTCATGTACTGTTCGCCAAACGCTGCGTTGGCACCGGTCATCGGGCCCGCGACGCCGATCTTGACGTCGGCTTGAACAAACGAAGAGACACCCAGTGCCGAAGCGACGGCGAGCGCCAGGAAACCTTTCTTGTAGAACGTCTGCGACATGAGGTGGTGCTCCTTAGAGTTTTTTTGGTTGGCACTACAACTTTCAGCATCAAGCTCAGAGCAAGCGGCGTGCCAGAGGTTTTGTCTTTGCGCAAAACGCACCCATGCGGCAGGCCAGAGGCGACCGACGGCCTTTTCTTTATTGAGCGTGCAACCGTCTGACACAGGCATGGCGCCACCCTCTCTCCTAGACAAGGCGCAACCACGGAGTGCCATCATCGCAACCACGGCAAGTGTTTACGTGCAACCGACCTGTAACAGCGAACGTCACCGAACTGCACACTGATAGTGCGCGACTGCTACAGCCGGCACCGTTTCAAGGCTGAACCTGGTGACGGCTCGCAAGGCCCAATCGCCGGCAAGCCGGCTCCCACCCGTCTTGCACTGTTTCAGTTGTGGGAGCCGGATTGCCAGCGATCAGAGCGCCCCGCCACAACGACGGCCAAAAGGCTGGCACAATGGCCCGGATTCCGCGCGCTCGTCCTTGTTACGCGAACGCCGCCACCTGGAGCCTTTCAATGAGCGAGAGCGCATTTGCCGAGCGCATCGTGCACAACCTGCTCGACACCGACTTCTACAAGCTGACGATGATGCAGGCCGTCCTGCACAACTACCCGGACGCCGACGTGGAATGGGAGTTCCGCTGCCGCAACGGCGAGGACCTGCGCCCCTACCTGGGCGAAATCCGCAACCAGATCGAACTGCTCAGCGACCTGACCCTCGATGATGGCCAGCTGGAGTTCCTCGAACGCATCAGCTTCCTCAAGCCAGACTTCCTGCGCTTCCTGCGCCTGTTCCGCTTCAACCTGCGCTACGTGCACATCGGCATCGAGCATGACCAGCTGTACCTGCGCCTGCGCGGCCCGTGGCTGCACGTGATCCTCTTCGAAGTGCCCCTGCTGGCGATCATTAGCGAGGTCCGCAACCGCCACCTGCACCCGCGCATGCGCCTGGCCGAGGCACGCGACCAGCTCTACCGCAAGTTCGACTGGCTGCGCGCCCACGCCAGCGAGGAGGAACTGGCCGCCCTGCAGGTCGCCGATTTCGGCACCCGCCGGCGTTTCTCCAGCCGCGTCCAGGAAGAAGTGGTGAGGGTACTGCGCGATGACTTCCCGGCGCGCTTCGTGGGCACCAGCAACGTCGACCTGGCCTGGAAATTGGACGTGAAACCCCTGGGCACCATGGCCCACGAATGGATCATGGCCCACCAGCAGCTCGGCCCACGACTGATCGACAGCCAGATCGCCGCGCTGGACTGCTGGGTACGCGAATACCGTGGGCTGCTGGGCATCGCCCTGACCGACTGCATCACCATGGATGCCTTCCTCAATGATTTCGACCTGTACTTCGCCAAGCTCTTCGACGGCCTGCGCCACGATTCGGGCGAACCGGTGGCCTGGGCGGAAAAAGCCATTGCCCACTATCAGAAACTGGGCATCGACCCGATGACCAAGACCCTGGTGTTCTCCGACGGGCTGAACCTGACCCGCTCGCTGGAAATCTTCCGCGCCCTGCGCGGTCGCATCAATGTGAGTTTCGGCATCGGCACCAACCTGACCTGCGACATACCCACAGTGGCGCCCATGAGCATCGTGCTTAAAATGACCGACTGCAACGGCTCGCCGGTGGCCAAGATTTCCGACGAAGCCGCCAAGACCCAGTGTCGAGACGCGAACTTCGTCGCCTACCTGCGTCACGTATTCAAAGTCCCCAGCAAGGAGTAACCCATGCAAGCCGTCCAGCGAGAGATTGCACAGCAGCTCAAGGTGCAGCCGCCGTTCGCCGATGCCGCCGCGCTCGAGGCCGAAGTCACCCGGCGCGTGGCCTTCATCAAACAGTGCCTGGCCAATGCCCGGCTCAAGACCCTGGTCCTGGGCATCAGCGGCGGAGTCGACTCGCTGACCGCTGCCCTGCTCGCCCAGCGCGCCATCAATGAACTGCGCGCCGAAACCGGTGACAAGGCCTACACCTTCATCGCCGTACGCCTGCCTTACCAGGTCCAGCATGACGAGCATGACGCTCAGGCGTGCCTGGAAGTGATCAAGGCCGACGAAGTGCACACCGTGGATATCGCCCCGGCAGTACGGGCGCTGGCGGCTGAAGTGGTGGAGTTGAAGAACGGCTCGCCGACGCTGGTGGACTTCGTGGTCGGCAACGTCAAGGCACGTACCCGCATGGTCGCCCAGTACGCCATCGCGGGTGCCCGCGCGGGCCTGGTGATCGGTACCGACCACGCCGCCGAGGCGGTGATGGGCTTCTTTACCAAGTTCGGTGATGGTGCCTGCGACCTGGCACCGCTGAGCGGGCTGGTGAAGAACCAAGTGCGGGCGATTGCGCGCAGCTTCGGTGCGCCGGAGTCACTGGTGGAAAAGGTGCCGACTGCAGACCTGGAAGACCTGGCGCCGGGCAAGCCGGACGAAGCCTCCCATGGCGTGACCTATCAGCAGATCGATGCCTTCCTGCATGGGCAGCCGGTTGATCAGGAAGCGTTCGACATCATCGTGGCCACCTACCGCAAGACCCAGCACAAGCGCGAGCTGCCGTTCGCGCCTTGAAAAGCATCGCGGGACAAGCCCGCTCCCACAAGGTCATTAGTGATCCCTGTAGGAGCGGGCTTGTCCCGCGATTGGAGGGCAAAGCCCTCCCCTAACCTCTTACTTGACGATGACCTTGCCCTTCATCATCGAGATGTGGCCCGGGAAGGTGCAGAAGAAGCTGTAGTCACCGCCGGCTTCCAGCTTCGACGTGTCGAACTTCACCTCGGTTTCCTTCTCCGGCGCGCCGATCATCTTGGTGTGGGCGATGATGTTGGCGTTGTCAGCCTTCAGGTAGTCCTTGTCCAGGCCCTGGGACATGCCTTCGGTAGCGATGGCCTGCATATCGGCAGTCTTGCTGATCACCAGGTTGTGGCCCATGACGTTCTTCGGCAGGCTGCCGCTGTGGGTCAGCTTGACGGTGAATTCCTTGCAGCTCTTGTCTACGGTGAATTCCTTGGTGGTGTAGGACATCTGGTCGGTGGAGTCGACAGTCACCGAGCACTCGGCTGCGAAGACAGAGGCGCTGGCGAGGGTCAGCAGGGATACCGCTACAGCTTTCGCAAACATCGTGAATCTCCTTGGCAGGGTTTTATCAATTGCGAGACTGCCTGAAACCTGTTTCCTCCTCGCTGATATGGGTCAAGGAGGATCGAGGGGCCAGCCAGTAGATTTGTTCAATGGATTGTATACAACCAATCTAAGTGCACATCATGCCCTCTTGAAGGACGATGGGACAACCTCTCATTACAGGAGCCATGACAATGTTTCTCTCGACCTTCATGAACAGCCTGCTCGCCGCCTATGCCCACGGGGCCACCGGCGCGCTGTGCGAGTTCTCCCGCCCGGAGTGAATCCGGCCTTGGAAGCGGCGGGCATGCGCCTTACCCTGTCAGCGCATGTGATTGGAGATAAGCAATGCCTGTACGTTCCGTTTGTGTCTTTTGTGGCGCCAGCACCGGCGCCAACCCAGCCTATCGGGAAGCGGCCGTGGCGCTCGGCCAGGCCATCGCCAAGCGCGGCCTGACGCTGGTGTACGGCGGCAGCGCGGTCGGCCTGATGGGCGCGGTCGCCGATGCGGCCATGGCCGCGGGTGGTGACGTCATCGGCGTCATGCCGCAGAGCCTGATCGACGCGGAAATCGGCCACAAGGGCCTGCCACGCCTGGAAGTAGTCGATGGCATGCATGCCCGCAAGGCGCGCATGGCCGAGCTGAGCGATGCCTTCATCGCCCTGCCCGGTGGCCTGGGGACGCTCGAGGAGCTGTTCGAAGTCTGGACCTGGGGCCAGTTGGGCTACCACGCCAAGCCGCTGGGCTTGCTGGATGTGAATGGGTTCTACGAGAAGCTTGGCGGGTTCCTCGACCACATTGTCGAGGAAGGTTTCGTACGGCCCCAGCACCGGGCGATGCTGTTGCTGGGCAGGCAGCCCGACGAACTTCTGGATGCGATGGGTGAATTCGTGGCGCCGGTGCTGCCCAAGTGGGTCGACAAGACGCCTGACTGAAGCTGGGAGCTTCGGGACCGCTTTGCGGTCCTTTCGCGGCACAAGGCCGCTCCTACAGGGGTATGCGCTCGCCCGTAGGAACGGCCTTGTGCCGCGATGGGCTGCAAAGCAGCCCCAAGGGATCAGTCAGCGCGGAATGACCGGCTGACGCGGCTTCCTCTTGCCCTTGCCGCCCTTGGCCGCTTCCTTGCGCTCCTTGGCCGCCTGCTGGTTGCGGGCGAACGCCTCGGCCTTGGCCTTCTCGCGCTTGTCCCACGGCTTGCTGCCATCGCTGGCGCGCGGCGGCAGGCCAGTGTGCTGGGTGAGGATCTTCTGGTCCTTGCCCACCTTGTGGCTGCCGGCCGGGGTCGAGTTCTTGCGCCGGGCACTCTGGTAGCTGTCGGTCTGCGGCTGGTGCAGCGGGATCAGCTGGTGCTTGCCCGGCCCAATCAGGTCGGCACGGCCCATGCGCTGCAGGGCCTCACGTAGCATCGGCCAACCCTTGGGGTCGTGGTAGCGCAGGAATGCCTTGTGCAGGCGGCGCTGCTCCTCGCTCTTGACGATCTCCACCCCTTCGCTCTTGTAGGTGACCTTGCGCAGCGGGTTCTTGCCCGAGTGGTACATGGCCGTGGCCGAGGCCATGGGCGAAGGGTAGAACGCCTGCACTTGGTCGGCGCGGAAGCCGTTGCCCTTGAGCCACAGGGCAAGGTTCATCATGTCCTCGTCGGTGGTGCCGGGGTGCGCGGCGATGAAGTACGGGATCAGGTACTGCTCCTTGCCCGCCTCCTTGGAGAACTTCTCGAACATGCGCTTGAAGCGGTCATAGGTACCGATGCCCGGCTTCATCATCTTGTCCAACGGGCCACGCTCGGTGTGCTCCGGGGCGATCTTCAGGTAGCCACCCACGTGGTGGGTCACCAGCTCCTTGACGTATTCCGGCGATTCCACCGCCAGATCGTAGCGCAGGCCCGACGCGATCAGGATCTTCTTCACCCCCGGCAAAGCGCGGGCCTTGCGGTACAGCTCGATCAACGAACTGTGGTCGGTGTTGAGGTTCTCGCAGATACCCGGGAACACGCACGACGGCTTGCGGCAGTGCTTCTCGATGTCGTGGCTCTTGCAGGCGATGCGGTACATGTTGGCGGTCGGGCCGCCCAGGTCGGAAACCACGCCGGTGAAGCCCGGTACCTTGTCGCGCATCTCCTCGATCTCGTGCAGGATCGACTCATGCGAGCGGTTCTGGATGATCCTTCCTTCGTGCTCGGTGATCGAGCAGAACGTGCAGCCGCCGAAGCAGCCACGCATGATGTTCACCGAGAAACGGATCATCTCGTAGGCCGGGATACGCTCCTTGCCGTAGGCCGGGTGCGGCACGCGCGCGTAGGGCATGCCGAACACGTAGTCCATCTCTTCGGTGCTCATCGGGATGGGTGGCGGGTTGAACCACACATCCACCTCGCCATGCTTCTGCACCAGGGCGCGGGCATTGCCCGGGTTGGTCTCCAGGTGCAGCACCCGGTTGGCGTGGGCATAGAGCACCGGGTCGTTACGCACCTTCTCGAACGACGGCAGGCGGATCACCGACTTTTCCCGGGTCATGCGCGGGCTGTCGAGGATCTGCACCACCTTGGCTTCGTTCGGGTCCTCGACCTCGCCCTTGGCCTGCTCGATGGCGCAGGCCTGGGTGTCCTGGGTGTTCACGTACGGGTTGATGATCTTGTCGACCCGGCCGGGGCGGTCGATGCGGGTCGAGTCGATCTCGTACCAGCCCTCGGGCGTGTCACGGCGCACGAACGCGGTACCGCGTACATCGGTGATAGTCTCGATCTTCTCGCCGCTTGCCAGGCGCTGGGCCACCTCGACCACCGCACGCTCGGCGTTGCCGAACAGCAGAATATCGGCGCTGGCGTCGATCAGGATCGAGTGGCGGACCTTGTCCTGCCAGTAGTCGTAGTGCGCGATACGGCGCAAGGAGGCCTCGATGCCGCCGAGCACGATCGGCACGTGCTTGTAGGCTTCCTTGCAGCGCTGGCTGTAGACCAGGCTGGCGCGATCCGGACGCTTGCCAGCCATGCCGCCGGGCGTGTAGGCATCGTCGGAACGGATCTTCTTGTCTGCGGTGTAGCGGTTGATCATCGAATCCATGTTGCCGGCCGCGACACCGAAGAACAGGTTCGGCTCGCCGAGCTTCATGAAGTCGTCCTTCGACTGCCAGTTCGGCTGGGCGATGATGCCTACGCGAAAGCCCTGGGCCTCCAGCAGGCGGCCGATGATGGCCATGCCGAACGACGGATGGTCGACGTACGCATCACCGGTCACGATGATGATGTCGCAGGAATCCCAGCCGAGCAGATCCATCTCCTCCCTGCTCATCGGCAGGAAAGGCGCTGGCCCGAAGCATTCGGCCCAGTACTTGGGATAGTCGTAGAGTGGCTTGGCTGCTTGCATGTCAATGACCGGTATGGGTGTGCAGGGAAATCGCGGGCGCGGAATATAGCACAAATTTTGATCAAATCCGACGACCAAGGTCGGATTCATCGAAAGCCGGGGATGGCCGGATTCAGTAGAAGCGGCCTTGTGCCGCTCCTACCGGGATTCATTCGTCGTCGTCGAAGTTGTACATACCCGGCGCAAGGTTCTCGAAGCGGGTGTACTTGCCGATGAATGCCAGGCGAACGAAACCGATGGGGCCGTTACGCTGTTTACCGATGATGATTTCCGCTACGCCCTTGTGCTCAGTCTCAGGGTGATACACCTCGTCCCGGTAGACGAACATGATCACGTCGGCGTCCTGCTCGATCGCACCGGATTCACGCAGGTCGGAGTTCACCGGACGCTTGTTCGGGCGCTGCTCGAGGGAACGGTTGAGCTGCGACAGGGCGATGACCGGGCAGTTGAATTCCTTGGCCAGGGCCTTGAGCGAGCGAGAGATCTCGGAAATCTCGTTGGTCCGGTTGTCACCGGCAGAGCCCGGGATCTGCATCAGCTGCAGGTAGTCGACCATGATCAGGGCGATCTCGCCATGCTCGCGCGCCAGGCGACGGGTACGCGCGCGCATTTCCGAAGGGCTGATGCCGGCGGTATCGTCGATGAACAGCTTGCGGTCGTTGAGCAGGTTGACTGCCGAGGTCAGGCGCGGCCAGTCGTCGTCGTCCAGTTGGCCGGAACGCACCTTGGTCTGGTCGATACGGCCCAGGGACGACAGCATACGCATGACCAGCGACTCACCTGGCATCTCGAGGGAAAACACCAGCACCGCTTTGTCGGTACGCAGCACGGCGTTTTCCACCAGGTTCATGGCGAAGGTGGTCTTGCCCATCGATGGACGGCCCGCGACGATGATCAGGTCGGCGGGCTGCAGGCCGCTGGTCTTCTCGTCCAGATCGGTGAAACCGGTGGAGACGCCCGTGATGTCGCTGTCGGAGTTGAACAGCGTGTCGATCCGGTCGATCGCCATGGTCAACAGCTCGTTGACTCCTACCGGCCCGCCGGTTTTCGGACGGGCTTCAGCAATCTGGAAGATCTGTCGCTCGGCATCGTCGAGGATCTCTTCGGCACTGCGCCCCTGCGGGTTGAAGGCGTTGTCCGCGATATCGGTACTGATGCTGATCAGTTGACGCAAGGTGGCACGCTCGCGAATGATCGCGGCGTAAGCCTTGATGTTCGCCACCGACGGGGTGTTCTTGGCCAGCTCGGCCAGGTAGGCCAGGCCACCGACCTGGCTCGACAGCCCTTCCTTGTCCAGCTGCTCATGCAAGGTGACCACGTCGAACGGCTGGTTGGCGTCGGCGAGCTTGTGCACGGCCCGGAAGATCAGGCGGTGGTCATGCCGGTAGAAATCGCCATCCGACACCTGGTCCAGCACCCGCTCCCAGGCGTTGTTGTCCAGCAGCAGGCCACCGAGCACGGCCTGTTCGGCCTCGATGGAATGCGGCGGCACCTTCAGGGCAGCGGTCTGCAGGTCGAGCTGTTCGGGGGTGGTGATCTCGTTCATGGCCACGAAAGAATTCTGGAGGATGAAAAAGACAAAGGGCACGGCCTGTGAAAGACAGGACCGTGCCCGATGTTAACCGGCGAGCCCATCAAGGGCTAGCCAGCCAGTGCAGCTTAGGCAGCTACGACGACCACGCGTACGGTGGCTTCGACGTCGCTGTGCAGGTGCACGGCTACGTCGTATTCGCCAACCTGGCGGATGGTGCCGTTCGGCAGACGAACTTCAGCCTTGGCCACTTCAACGCCGGAGGCGGTCAGGGCGTCAGCGATGTCGTGGGTGCCGATCGAACCGAACAGCTTGCCTTCGTCACCGGCGGTGGCAGTGATGGTCACTTCCAGCTCGGCCAGTTGGGCAGCACGGCTTTCAGCCGAAGCTTTACGGTCTGCAGCAGCCTTTTCCAGCTCGGCGCGACGCTCTTCGAACGCAGCCAGGTTGGCGGCGTTGGCAACGACAGCCTTGCCGAAAGGCAGCAGGAAGTTACGGCCGTAACCACCTTTAACTTTTACTTTGTCGCCCAGGTTGCCCAGGTTGGCGACTTTTTCCAGCAGGATCAGTTCCATTTGGTAAAACCTCTTAACTTTTAACCTTCACCGTTCGCGGAGTCGTCACCCTGGTGAGGGGACTTGCGACCGCGAAAATCAATCAGGCTGTCGACAATGGCCAGGACCACGAGCAACGGATAGGTCAGCTGCATGAACAGCACCAGCGTCACGTACAACCCCACCAGCCAGAACCTGGCCAGGCGCTTCTGGGCCACCAACCCGTGCAGCAAGGCAATGCCCGCGAACATGAGCGGTACGCTGCACAGCGGCGTCAGCAATGCCAGGCCGGAACCGAGGTTCGGGCCGAACAGCATGCAGGCCAACAGCACCAGCATCGGCACCAGGGGAATCCGTACCGCTTGAAACTCGCGGCCGAAACCTCCCGGGTTGTACAACACGGCTTGCCAGTAGCGCCCCAACATCAGGGCCAGCACACTGACAACTTGCAACAGGGCCGCGATCAGGCCGCCGAGCACCGGTACGATGAGGCTTCCAAGGTGTGCCTGTTCCTCTACCGATAACTGCTGGTAGAGGCCGTCGAGCATCTGCGGCAGGGCTTTTTCAAGCGCTCGCGCCAGAGCTTCGATCGGTTCGCGGAACACCGAACCAAGCACAACACCGTACAACAGGCCCAGGGCGATGCTGGACAACAGCACCCGGTTCCAGGAATGCCCGGCGCGCAACAGCGCAGCCAGCCCCAGCGTCCCCAGCAGCACCATCAAGGTGCGTGGCTCGCCGAAGACCCACCAGGCCAACGCCGGCAAGATGCCCCAGACGATGACCGAGGAAGCGTCCTTGAAACCGCGCCGCAGGAACACCAGGCTCCCGGCGGCGGCACTCAACCAGAACAACAGCGGCAATGCCGCACAACCGGCCACCACGATGGAGGCCTGCACACGACCGCGCATGATGAAATCAGCCAACGCTCGCATGCTTATCCCTTGCTACTTGTCGACGACCCGGTCTCAGCGGCCGTGGCTGTCGGTGTAGGGCAGCAGGGCCAGGAAGCGGGCGCGCTTGATAGCGGTAGCCAGCTGACGCTGATAACGAGCTTTGGTACCGGTGATACGGCTTGGAACGATTTTGCCGGTTTCGGATACGTAAGCTTTCAGGGTGTTGAGATCTTTGTAGTCGATCTCTTTCACGTCTTCGGCAGTGAAGCGGCAGAATTTACGACGACGGAAGAAACGTGCCATGTAATAGGCTCCTCAAAAAGGTCCGTGGATTACTCGTCAGCGTTATCGCTGTTGTCGCTGTTGTCGCTGTCGTTGCTGTCGTCGCCTTCGGCGCCATCAGCAGCTTCAGGACGCTCGCGACGCTCACGGCGCTCGCTGCGGTTCTCTTCGGCCTTCAGCATCTCGGACGGACCGGTGACGGCTTCGTCGCGACGGATGATCAGGTTACGGATCACGGCATCGTTGTAGCGGAAGTTGTCTTCCAGCTCGGCCAGGGCCTTGCCGGTGCACTCAACGTTCAGCATCACGTAGTGAGCCTTGTGAACGTTGTTGATGGCGTAGGCCAGCTGACGACGGCCCCAGTCTTCCAGGCGGTGGATCTTGCCGCCGTCTTCTTCGATCAGCTTGGTGTAACGCTCAACCATGCCGCCGACTTGCTCGCTCTGGTCCGGGTGAACCAGGAAGATGATTTCGTAATGACGCATGAATGCTCCTTACGGGTTAGTAGTCTGCCAGCACCCTGGTCAGACAAGGAGTGAATGACACTGTATGTCTTGCCTTGAAAAGAAGGCACATGCGCGCCTGCCTGCTTGGCAAGGGGCGCAATTGTAGAGAAGGCGGGGCGGACAAGCAAGGCGATTGGCGAATCTTTGAACAGCCTGAAACAACTCCAGACTGTGAGCAGCCCATCGCGGGACAAGCCCGCTCCCACAGGCGCCCCCCGCCAGCAAGACCGACGCAGACGCTGTGGGAGCGGGCTTGTCCCGCGATAGGGTCAGCGCTTGCCTTGGCGCTGGCGCACGGCCTCGAACAGGCACACGCCGGTGGCCACCGACACGTTCAGGCTGCTCACGCTACCGGCCATCGGCAGCTTGACCAGGAAGTCGCAGTGCTCGCGGGTCAGGCGGCGCATGCCCTTGCCTTCGGCCCCCATGACGATGGCGATCGGCCCGGTCAGGTCCTGCTGGTACAGCTCCTGCTCGGCCTCGCCGGCAGTGCCGACGATCCACAGGCCGCGTTGCTGGAGTTTTTCCAGGGTACGGGCCAGGTTGGTCACGGCCACCAGCGGGATCACCTCGGCGGCACCGCAGGCGACCTTGCGCACCACGGCGGTCAGGGTGGCCGACTTATCCTTGGGGATGACCACCGCGGTAGCGCCGGCAGCATCTGCGGTACGCAGGCAGGCGCCGAGGTTGTGCGGGTCGGTCACGCCATCGAGCACCAGGATCAGCGGCGGCTGCTCGGCACGCTCGAGCATCTCGTCGAGCATGGCCTCGCCCCAGACCTGGCTGGGGCTGACCTCGGCGACCACACCCTGGTGTACACCCTCGACCCAGGCGTCCAGCTCACGGCGCTCGGCCTGGCCGACCGGCACACGGTTTTCCGCGGCCAGCGCCAGCAGGGCCTGGATACGCGGCTCGCTGCGACCTTCCGACAGCCAGATCTGCTTGACCCGCTTGGGATGGTGCTGCAGCAGCCCTTGCACGGCGTGTACACCGTAGATTTTTTCCAGCTGGCTCATGACTTCTTGCCTTTACGTGGCGCGCCGGACTTCGACGGCCCCTTGCGGTGCTTGGTCGGCTTGCCGGACGCCTTGGCGCCCTTCTCCGACTTGCCGCTGGCGTGGCTGTGGCGAGCCTCGCTCATCAGCGCCTTCTTCATTTCGCGGCTCTTGCGCACCTCGGCGTTGCGCTGCACGGCATCCTTGGGGAAGTAGGCCTCGGACGCCTCGCTCTTGCGGCTACGCGGCTTGGGCGAAATCTTCGGCTCCGGTGCAGGCTCGGTCGCGGTGGCAGCGGCCTGCGGGGTCGCACCGCGCGACTTGCGGCCGACCGGGGCGGCAACGGCCTGCTCGGACATCTCGAAGTCGATCTTGCGCTGCTCCAGGTCGACGCGCATGACCTTGACCTCGACCGTATCGCCCAGGCGGAAACTGCGCCCGCTGCGCTCGCCGGACAGGCGGTGATGCACCGGGTCGAAGTGGTAATAGTCGCCTGGCAGGGCGCTGACATGCACCAGGCCTTCGACATAGATGTCGGTCAGCTCGACGAACAGGCCAAAGCCGGTCACGGCGGTGATCACACCCGGGAAGGTCTCGCCAACGCGGTCACGCATGTATTCGCACTTGAGCCAGTTGACCACGTCACGGGTGGCCTCGTCGGCGCGCCGCTCGGTCATCGAGCACTGCTCGCCCATCTGCTCGAGGGTGTTCTCGTCGTACGGGTAGATCCGCGCCTTCGGGATGCTCATGGCGCCGGCCCGCTTGACGTGCGGGGTATCGACCTTCGAGCGGATGACGCTGCGGATGGCGCGGTGGACCAGCAGGTCCGGGTAGCGGCGGATCGGCGAGGTGAAGTGGGTGTAGGCCTCGTAGTTCAGGCCGAAGTGGCCGTTGTTCTCGACGCTGTACACCGCCTGGCTCAGCGAGCGCAGCATGACGGTCTGGATCAGGTGGAAGTCCGGGCGCTCGGCGATGCTCGCCAACAGGGCCTGGTAGTCCTTCGGCGAAGGCTCCTTGCCCTTGTGCAGCGACAGGCCGAGCTCGCCCAGGAAGGCGCGCAGTTTTTCCAGGCGCTCCGGCGGCGGGCCATCGTGCACGCGGTACAGGGCCGGAACGCCATGCTTCTGCAGGAACTCGGCGGTGGCCACGTTGGCCGCCAGCATGCATTCCTCGATCAGCTTGTGGGCGTCGTTGCGCACGGTCGGGCGGATCTCATCGATCTTGCGGTCTTCGCCGAAGATGATGCGGGTTTCCTGGGTTTCGAAGTCGATGGCGCCACGGGTATGACGAGCGGCCACCAGCGCCTTGTACAGCGCATAGAGGTGCTTGAGGTCCGGCAGGACGGCGCTGTACTCCTCGCGCAGGGCCTTGCCTTCGCGGGTGCGGGCATGCTCGAGCATGCTGCTGACCTTGTTGTAGGTCAGGCGCGCATGGGAGTGGATGACGCCTTCGTAGAACTGGTAGTCGACCATCTGGCCGGCTTTGTTGATGGTCATTTCACAGACCATGGCCAGGCGATCGACATGCGGGTTCAGCGAGCACAGGCCGTTGGACAGCTCTTCGGGCAGCATGGGCACGACGCGCTCGGGGAAGTACACCGAGTTGCCCCGCTGCTGGGCCTCGATGTCCAGAGCCGAGCCCAGGCGCACATAGCTGGAGACATCGGCGATCGCCACATACAGGCGCCAGCCACCGGAGAACAGGCGCAGCTTGCCCAGCGGCTCGCAATAGACCGCATCGTCGAAGTCGCGGGCGTCCTCACCGTCGATGGTGACGAACGGCAGGTGGCGCAGGTCGACACGTTTCTCCTTGTCCTTTTCCTCGACTTCGGAGCGGAACCTGCGGGCTTCCTTGATCACCTCTTTGGGCCAGACATGCGGGATGTCGTAGCTGCGCAAGGCGACATCGATCTCCATGCCCGGCGCCATGTAGTTGCCGATGACCTCGACCACGTCGCCCTGGGGCTGGAAGCGCGGTGTCGGCCAGTGGGTGATCTTGATCTCGACGAACTGGCCGATCTTGGCCCCGCCATTGCGCCCGGCGGTAACCAGCACTTCCTGCTGGATCTTCGGGTTGTCGGGGGTCACGTAACCAATGCCGCCTTCCTCGAAGTAGCGGCCGACCACGCTCTCGTGGGCGCGGGAGATGATTTCCACCAGCGCGCCCTCGCGGCGGCCACGGCGGTCGACACCCGAGACGCGGGCAAGGCCCCGGTCGCCGTCGAACACCAGGCGCATCTGCGCGGGGCTGAGGAACAGGTCCTCGCTGCCGTCGTCGGGAATAAGGAAGCCGAAGCCGTCGCGGTGGCCGGAGACACGGCCGCAGATCAGGTCCAGCTTGTCCACCGGGGCATAGGTGCCGCGCCGGGTGTAGATCAGCTGGCCGTCACGCTCCATGGCACGCAGGCGGCGACGCAGGGCTTCGATCTGGTCTTCGTCGTGCAGGCCGAACTCTGCGGCCAGCTCTTCGCGGGCGGCGGGCTCGCCACGGTCGGCAAGGCGCTGCAGGATCAGCTCACGGCTGGGGATGGGATTCTCGTATTTTTCCGCTTCGCGAGCGGCCTCGGGATCGAGGGATTGCCAATCGGCCATCAGAAGGGGTTCACCTTGGGGTATATAGATAGGAATTCTGGCATAGGCGTATTGAAACCGGAAATGTCAGCCTTGGACAGCCCCAGTGGCATGTCCGGTGTGCGGGAATAGGCCTGCGGAATCAACAAGTTGAATTTTTTGAAATTTTTTTGAGCTGGGGGCTTTACAGCCCTCAGGAGCGTCCGTATAGTGCGCACCACAACGACGGACAACCCCGAAGTTGTAGTAGAGATGAACGGCGCTGTAAAGCATCTTTTATCTCGAATGTGTGCCCAGGTGGCGGAATTGGTAGACGCGCTGGTTTCAGGTATCAGTGGCTTAACGGCCGTGGAAGTTCGAGTCTTCTCCTGGGCACCAATGATTTTCAAGTAACAGATGACCAAGGATCTGTTACTGCTGTGTGAAAGCGAACGGTTTTCGCCTCACCAGATGATGCAAAGCTTTGCCCAGGTGGCGGAATTGGTAGACGCGCTGGTTTCAGGTATCAGTGACTTAACGGTCGTGGAAGTTCGAGTCTTCTCCTGGGCACCATACAAAAACCCACTAGCTTGCTAGTGGGTTTTTTCTTGCCTGCGATTTTACCCTTCCAGCATTCACGCCTTCTCTGTAGCAGCGGCCTTGCGCCGCGAACCGGGCGCGAAGCGGCCGTAAACCCTGCATGCACGCCCCACGGGTGAATATCACATCGCCCCATTGCGGCCGCTTCGCGCCCGATTCGCGGCGCAAGGCCGCTCCTACAAGGGAAGCGGACACGCCCCACCCTTTGGTCTATCCCTGAATTTTCCTTCACCCGGCCACTTGAGAAACGATTTCGTTTACCATTGTTTCCAAATATGTAGCCGTAAGCGAGGAAGTACCCGCATGACGATCCGCCCGCAATTGCTGATGCGCAGCCTGGCCACCGCCCTGCTCGGCCTGGTGATCGGCGCACCGGCCGCCCTGGCTGACGACCCGGTCACCCTGACCCTGTACAACGGCCAGCACAAGGAAATCGGCGAAGCCATCGCCAAGGCCTACGAGGCCAAGACCGGCATCCACATCAATATCCGCAAGGGCAGCAGCAACCAGCTGGCCAGCCAGATCATCGAGGAAGGCGACCGCTCCCCTGCCGATGTCATCTACACCGAGGAATCCCCGCC
This sequence comes from Pseudomonas sp. NY15356, assembly GCF_048068175.1. Taxonomy (NCBI): domain Bacteria; kingdom Pseudomonadati; phylum Pseudomonadota; class Gammaproteobacteria; order Pseudomonadales; family Pseudomonadaceae; genus Pseudomonas; species Pseudomonas sp. NY15356. Next base: position 127,420 of record NZ_JBLUPW010000001.1, read on the forward strand.
CCTGAACAACCTGGGCGAGCTGGGCCTGCTGGCCAAGATCGACGACGCCACCCTGAACATGCTGCCCAAGGAATACGTCGGCGCCAACGGTACCTGGATGGGCGTCACCGCACGCACCCGCGTGGTGGTGTACAACCCCAAGAAAGTCGACGAAAAAGACCTGCCGACCACCGTGATGGACTTCGCCAACCCCGAATGGGACCGCCGGGTCGGCTACGTGCCCACCAGCGGCGCCTTCCAGGAGCAGGCCGTGGCCATCCTCAAGCTGCACGGCCGGGAAGCCACCGAGGAATGGCTGACCGGCCTCAAGGCATTCGGCAAGACCTACACCAACAACATGGTCGCCCTCAAGGCCGTGGAGAAAGGTGAAGTCGATGCCGTGCTGGTGAACAACTACTACTGGTACGCCCTCAAGCGCGAGCGCGGCCAGCTGGACACCCGCCTGTACTACCTGGCCGACGGTGACGCCGGCAACCTGGTGACCATTTCCGGCGCAGGCGCGGTCAAGGCCAGCAAGCACCCCAAGGAAGCCCAGGCACTGCTCAACTGGATGGCCAGCGAAGAAGGCCAGCGCGTGATCACCCAGACCACCGCCGAATACCCGCTGCACAAGGGCATGGTCTCCGACCAGGGCCTGAAGCCATTCGAGGACCTGCGCCCACCGAAGATCACCCCGGCCGACCTGGGCAATGCCGAGGAAGCCCTGGAGCTCGAGCGCGAGGTCGGCCTGCTCTGATGACCGCCGCCCTGCCCCAAGCGGCCCTGCCGCGCTTCGTACCACGCCGCAAACGCCCCTCCATCTGGGTGGTGCTGCCGGTTCTGTTCCTGGTGGCGATGAGCGTGCTGCCATTGCTGTATGTCGGCACCAAGACCTGGGAGGCCGGCTGGCATGAAGCCTTGCGCCTGCTCTGGCGGCCATTCGTCTGGGGCCTGCTGCGCAACACCCTGATGCTGATGGCCGGGGTGACGATACTGTGCATGGTCGCCGGCCTGGCCCTGGCCTGGCTGCTCGAGCGCAGCGACCTGCCGGGTCGCCGCCTCTGGGGCGTGGTGCTGTGCCTGCCGTTTGCCGTGCCGTCGTTCGTCAGCAGCTTCACCTGGGTGTCGCTGAGCTCGGGCTTCGAAGGTCTGGGCGGGGCGATCCTGGTCATGGCGCTGTCCAAGTACCCGTTGGTGTTCCTGCCGGTGGCGGCCACCCTGCGTAACCTCGACACCTCCTTGGAGGAGTCGGCGCGCACGCTGGGCTGCAGCCGTTGGGGCGTGTTCACCAAGATCACCCTGCCGCTGCTGTGGCCCTCGATGCTGGGCGGCGCACTGCTGATTGCCCTGCATATGCTGGTGGAGTTCGGCGCGCTGTCGATCCTTGGCCTACAAACCTTCACCACCGCGATCTACCAGCAGTTCGAACTCGAGTTCAGCAATGCCAACGCCGCAATGCTTTCGGCAGTGCTGTTGGCGCTGTGCCTGGCAATGCTCTGGCTCGAACTGCGAGTACGCGGCAAGGCGCGTCATGTGCGCATCGGCCAGGGCGTGGCCCGACGCGCCCAACCGGTGAAGCTGCGCGGCTGGATGCCAGCGGCGCAACTGTTCTGCCTGGCGCTGGCCATACTGGGCAGCGGCATTCCCCTGGCGATGCTCGGGTATTGGCTGAGCGTGGGCGCCTCGGCAGCCTTCCCGGTCGCCGAGATCGGCAAGGCACTGCTCACCTCGCTGTCGGTCTCCCTGGGCGGCGCTGGCTTCTGCGTCCTGCTGGCGTTGCCGATCAGCTTCCTGGTGGTGCGCTACAAAGGCCGCCTGGCGATCTGGGCTGAACGCCTGCCCTATCTGCTCCATGCCCTGCCCGGCCTGGTGATCGCCCTGACCCTGGTGTTCTTCGCCCTGCACTACGTACCGGCGCTCTACCAGACCACTGCATTGCTCATCCTGGCCTATGCGCTGTTGTTCCTGCCCCTGGCCCAGGCGCCAGTGCGCACGGCACTGAACAAGGCCTCGCCAACCCTGGAAGAAGCCGCCCGCACCCTGGGCGCCAGCAGCTTCGGTGCGTTTTGCCGGGTGACGCTGCCGATCATCTTCCCAGCCCTGGCAGCAGCCTTTGCCCTGGTGTTCCTCGATGCCATGAAGGAGCTGACGGCCACCTTGCTGCTCAGCCCGACCGGCATGACCACGCTGGCGACTGAAGTGTGGGCACATACCGCCAACGTCGAGTTCGCGGCGGCGGCGCCTTACGCGGCGCTGTTGATCGTGGTTTCGGGGTTGCCGGTGTATCTGCTGACGACGCGGATGTATTTGAACAAGGCGTGAGCGCTATCGCAAAGAAGGTTGGGGCGGTGACCGCCCCACGCCTGCTGATGAACAGGCAGGCTAATCGGACCATCCTAAAAACCTGACTACTCCATGGAAAACAAAAAACAACGATACCGAGACCAGAAGCCCACTCCAAGAAAGGATCAAAACTCTTTTTAGCCTGATCGGAAGTTTATTCATCTCAACCCGATCCGCGACACCTCTTCTAACAAAAGGCCCTGGCATTAATAGCATATTTGCGGCCAAGCAGGTTCGCAGAACCTTTCCTAGAAAACCTGCGGAAGAAAGATTACTCTTATTGTCCCGCACATATTGACACCCCACCAAGCTCGACTCAATAACTTCAACATAACGCAATGCCAAATACGCCATTACACTCACACTCAAAGCCACACACATCAATAGAAATGCGGCCATTAGGACTAACACTTCAAAGCTCACTCATATATCCTCCCATAAATTAACTCCCCCACATTTCCAGCCCACCCTTTGCCGAATTCCCCTCCCAACTTACCACCTACAGCCCCTCCAATTACGGCACAAGCAAGCGTTCCCACGCCTGCCGTGGGGACGCCAATGGCTGTACATAATCCGCTAATTACGGCAGCGCCCGCCAATCCGCCACCAGCACTTCCAGCTAAACTTCCTGCCAGTGCACCGCTTTCAATGTATCTAGCCTTTTTACATTCTTCTTCGCGTCCAAACGTGCAGGCCTTATGAATAGATAGCCCTGCAGAGGCCACCTCTAGTCCGATGCCTATATACCCCCCTTTCTTTACAAGATTTGCTGCCTTTGCTACACCTGCGACTTTTTCAACATAGCGTGCTATTTCTCCCGTAGCGAGGTAGCTTTTAGTAGAAAGCTCCAACATCCTTTTTACTGAACCCTGGATGCGTAAACCCGAACCGTACGCAGCCATTTTTCCGAGCTGCTCCTCCAGCCTTACAAATAGCACTTTACGCTTTGCATAAAACTCTTCACGTCCTTTCAGAGCGCCACTACGCATATGCTCATAATATAACAAGTCTATTTTCACCAAAGTATCTTTGATATCATTCAAATATCTCCCCCAGCCATCACTGACCACCCCAACTCCTAGGGAGGCCTGTGCAAGTATGCTTTGCAGCAGGTCAAAATTATCTAAGAAGAAATCATCCACTCCGACATTATTGAATACTATGTCGTGGTGAATGATCGAAGCCTTGGCCATCAAAAAGGCTTCATGACTGGTGCATGACGGAGTACTGGGATCTCCAACGATGACCAGCTCCCCTCCGACGACCACACTGTTGACGATATGTGCATTCAGCACATCAAACTTGGCTCGTTGATTCGCCGACATGGAGATGCCAGCCTTCAACGACTCATAGGTTTGCGCCCGGGCGTTGATAAAACTGCGTGCTTCAGACATGGCCTTCCCTCACGCATATTTCTTGTTGTTGATACGATCCCAACCGCCGGTCACATTGCCGCCGCCGCTGCCATCGAGGCGTTTCTGCCGTGTATAGGTGGTCTTGATACGGCCATAGTTCAGCTGCACGACTTCCACCGGCACGCCATCGCCAGCGCTCTGGGCGTAGTCGGCGATGATCACTTCCTCGAGCACGACTTCGTAGTACTTGAGCTTTTCGGTGCCAGCCCGGCACACCACCAGCTTCACTTCCTTCAGGTGCTGGCCGGCACAGCTGGCTTCGAGAAGCTTGCTGCTGGCGCTGTCGAGATATTTGGTAAAGGTGAAGTGGGTGAGCGTGGTCCGCCCGGAGGATGCGCCGCCTGCAGAGCTTGCGGTGGCCGAAGTGCTCTGGTGGGCGCCAAACTTGTAGCCGGTGATCTCGATCCAGTTGGGATACTGCGCGTCCAGTGCTTCGCCATTGATGTGCGCGATTTGAATGTAGGCATCAAAAGCCATGCTTACCTCCCTGGTAGTAGATGAGCTGTTCATGAGATGTCGGAGACCGTCATCTTGAGGTCCAGACGAACCTAGCCCCTCTATGAAGGCCGTCGCAATACTGTCGGGAGAAAAAGGCGAAATTCAGAAATTGCCTACATGTTCGCCGCTGAAAGCGGATTGATCGCGTTTAAAATTGTTTCAAACAGGGCGTAGGCCTGACTGCCATTTGCGGTTGCGTAAAAGCTGTGCGGGCGGAGTCGGCCTCTCAACAGGCCAACCCAGCTCCGCGATTGCATGGCAAGGGCTTCGCCCTTGATCGCGGGACAAGCCCGCTCCTACAGGGCGGTCCATAGCCTTGAGAGCGGGCTTGCTTCGCGATGCGGTCAAGCCTTGAACTGACCCAGGCTGGCCCGCAATTGCGCCGCCAGGTCGTCCAGCACCTTGCTGCTGGCGGTGGTCTGCATCACCACCTCGGCCGAGCGCTCGGCCTGGGCATGGATGGTCTCCACCCGCCCGCGCACCGCCTGCGCACCGTGGGCCTGCTGCTCTGCCGCGCGGGTGGCCAGGCCGATGGCCGAGTGCACCTGTTCCACCGCCGCCTGCACCGACTGCTGGCGGCGTTCGTTGTCGCGCAGCACCAGCAGGCCCTCGCTGGCCTGGCGCCCGGCCTGGCCGATGGTCGCGACGGCCTCCTTGGCGCCCTGCTGCAAGGCGGCGATATGCGCCTGGATGTCTCCGGTCGAGCTTTGCGTCTTGCTCGCCAAGGCGCGCACCTCATCGGCCACCACGGCGAACCCGCGACCGGTCTCCCCTGCCCGCGCCGCTTCGATGGCCGCATTGAGCGCCAGCAGGTTGGTCTGTTCGGCGATCCCATGGATCACAGTCAGCACCACCTCGATCTGCTCACTCTGCTTGGCCAGGCGCTCGATCACCTGGGAGCCGGTCTCCACTTCGCTGGCCAAGTTCTCGATCAACCGTGCCAACTGGGTCGAGGCGCGACTGTTTTCATCGGCAGCGCGACGGATGTCCACCACCTGCTGCAAGGCGGCCTGCATGGCCTGGCTTTCGGCCTGGGCTTCGTCGGCCATGCTGGACAGGTCGCGCAGGCTGGCGGCCACCTCGTCGCGCTGCAGCGCTGCGGCGGCATCGGCGCCGGCATTGCGCTGGGCCATGGTGCCGATTTCCACGCCCGTACGCTGGGCCACTTCACCCGCCTCGCGCACGATGGGCTGCAACTTGTCGACGAAGCGGTTGACCGCCGAGGCCATGTCGCCGATCTCGTCACGGCTGTCGAGCGCCACTCGCTTGGTCAGGTCGCCTTCGCCTGCGGCGAGATCATCCAGCGCCCTGATCAACAGGCGCAGCTTGCTGACCACTCGTCGCCCCAGCACGACGGCCACCACCAGCAACACCCCCAGGCCCACAAGCACCAGACCGAGGCCTATGCGCCAGCGCAGCTCGGCAGCGGCATCGCGCACAGTTTGTGCGGTGTTGGCCTGCATGGCGGCAGCGCTGCCCTGGGCGGCCTCCAGCCGCGAACGCAATGCCTTGCCGCTGTCGGCCGCCGCAGCCACCAGGCTGTCGCCGACCAGCTGTTCGCCGCTCGCGATCAGGGCGGCGAATCGATCATCCAGGGCCTTGAGCTGTTGCTCCACCCCCGCCGTGGAAACCCCCATCACAACCTTGCCGATCTCGGCACCGTTGGGGTTGATAGGGGCCTCGACGTAGTACACCGAGGGGTCCTTGCGCGCTGCATCAAGCACCTTGTCCAGCGCCCGCTCGCCCTGCCCCTTCTCGAGCAAGGCTTTATTGATAGGGTTCTGCCGGTTCAGGTAGCGGGTGAGATGCTGGCCCTGGGCGTCGTCATAGATGACGAACAGCACGTTGGGGTTACGCTGGGCGCGGCGGGCGAAGTCGGAAAGCGTGGGCACATCGTTATCCCAGATGGCACGCGGTGCCACCGAGGCCAGCAGCTCGGCCATGTCGTTGGCTGAGTCCTTGAGGTTCTTTTCAAGGGTGCTGCGCAATTGCTGCTGTTCGCTTTCAAGACGCGCCGACAGCCCTGCGCTCAGACGCTGGCGGGTGCTGGCAGACAGGCTGTCCAGGCCCGAGCGAACATCCTGGCCGGCATGCTCAAGCTCCGTGGCGAGCTTGCGGCTGTCATAGCCCAGGCGCTCGCCCAATTGCGCCTCCAGGGCAGTGACCGTGCTTCGGGTCAGTGCAACGGCGACCAGAACCTGCACCAGAAGAGCGATACCAAGGGCAACAAACACAGGCCGCAAGAGGCGGCTTCGTAACAGTGAAAGGATGGCAGACACGTTGTAACTCCCCGTGTTCTTGGCGCCATTACTTTGATGGCACCCACGGGCGTTTCATACAGCAAGGGTTGTGCCGGGGTCAGCGGGGGGAAGTGCCAAGGTTCAGCAAGGAAATGCTTTGTACTGGCCCAGCCAGCTCCAACCTGTCCTGCGCTGCTTCAAAGACACCGCCACACCGGTGGGAGCCGGCTTGCCGGCGATTGGGGCCCATGCAGGTACCTGCAAATAAAAACGCCGCAGCCCCTTTCGAGGCCGCGGCGTCGGATCAGCCGAACGGCAGATCAGGCAAACGGATGACGCAGGACGATGGTCTCGTTGCGATCCGGGCCGGTCGAGATGATGTCGATCGGCGCGCCGATCAGCTCCTCGATGCGCTTGATGTAGGCGCGAGCGTTGGCCGGCAGCGCTTCCAGGGTCTTGGCACCCAAGGTCGACTCGCTCCAGCCCGGCAGCTCTTCGTACACCGGCTGCAGGCCGATGTAGCTGTCGGCGTCGGTCGGTGCTTCGATGACCGCGCCGTTCTCGTCCTTGTAGCCCACGCAGATGTTGATGGTTTCCAGGCCGTCCAGCACGTCCAGCTTGGTCAGGCAGATGCCCGAGATGCTGTTGACATCGATGGCCCGACGCAGGATCACGGCATCGAACCAGCCGCAACGACGAGCGCGACCGGTGGTGGAACCGAACTCATGGCCGCGCTTGGCCAGGGTGGCACCGGTCTCGTCGAACAGTTCGGTCGGGAACGGGCCGGAACCGACGCGGGTGGTGTAGGCCTTGGTGATGCCCAGGATGTAGTCCAGGTACATCGGGCCGACGCCAGAACCGGTGGAGATACCGCCGGCGGTGGTGTTCGAGCTGGTGACGTACGGGTAGGTACCGTGGTCGATGTCCAGCAGCGAGCCCTGGGCGCCTTCGAACATGATGTCCTTGCCGGCACGGCGCAGGTTGTGCAACTCGGCGGTGACGTCGAGCATCATCGGCTTGAGCTGTTCGGCATAGGCCATGCACTCGTCCAGGGTCTGCTGGAAGTCGATGGCCGGCTCTTTGTAGTAGTTCACCAGCTGGAAGTTGTGGTAGTCCAGCAGCTCGCCGAGCTTGGCGGCGAAGCGCTCGCGGTGGAACAGATCGCCCACGCGCAGGCCGCGACGAGCCACCTTGTCTTCATAGGCGGGGCCGATACCACGGCCGGTGGTGCCGATCTTGGCTTCGCCACGGGCTTTCTCACGGGCCTGGTCCAGGGCCACGTGGTAGGAGAGGATCAGCGGCGCCGCCGGGCTGATGCGCAGGCGCTCGCGCACCGGTACGCCCTTCTCTTCCAGCTTGGTGATTTCACGCATCAGCGCGTCCGGGGCAACGACCACGCCGTTGCCGATCAGGCACTGGACGCCCTCACGCAGGATGCCGGAAGGAATCAGGTGCAGAACGGTCTTCTCACCATTGATCACCAGGGTGTGACCCGCGTTGTGGCCACCCTGGTAGCGCACTACGGCGGCAGCATGTTCGGTCAGCAGATCGACGATCTTGCCTTTGCCCTCATCACCCCACTGGGTGCCCAGGACGACGACATTCTTACCCATAACACTTGTCCTCATTCACGCAAACTTGGTTGCCGGCCTTTTGCCGACGAAGAAACTCAATGGGTCAGCGGCAGTACCTGCCAGCGCCCGTCTTGCTGAATCAATTGCCGATCACAATCCGCCTCGAGAGCAGCACTCAACGGCTGGCCAGGCAGGGCCTGGACCACACGCTGGCCCTCGTTGCGCAACTGGCAGACCATCTGCCAGAGGGCCGCATCGCCACTGTCGGGCATCCAGATGCCGCCAGAAGGCAATACGACCTCCGCTCGCCCCAGTGTGACCAGGGTCTTCAAATCCGTGGAGAAACCGGTAGCCGGGCGCGCCCGGCCGAAGTCGGCGCCGATGTCGTCGTAGCGCCCGCCCTGGGCGATCGACTGACCGACACCCGGCACGAACACGGCGAACACCACGCCGGTGTGGTAGTGATAGCCGCGCAGCTCGCCCAGGTCGAAATACAAGGGCAGGTCCGGGTAGCGCGCAGCCAGGCGGTCGGCGATCGCCAACAGGTCGTCCAGCGCGGCCAGCACACCGGCCGGGGCTCGGCCCAGGCGCACCCGGGCCTCGGCCAGCACTTCGCGGCCACCGCACAGCTCGGTCAGGGCGCGCAGCATGTTGCCCAGGTCCTTCGGCAGGTCGGCGGTCAGGGCCTGCACTTCATCGACGGACTTACGCTGCAGGGCATCGAACAACTGCTGCTCGACCGCGCCCGACAGGCCGGCGGCACGGGCCAGGCCACGGTAGATACCGACATGGCCGAGGTCCATGTGCACATCGGCGACGTCGGTCAGCTGCAGCGTGGCGAGCATCAGGCTGATGACCTCGACATCGCTGGTGGGGCTGGCGTCGCCGTACAGCTCGGCACCGAGCTGGATCGGGCTACGCGAGGTGGACAGGGCTCGGGGCTGAGCATGCAGCACGCTGCCGGCATAGCACAGGCGGCTCGGGCCTTCGCGGCGCAGGGTATGGGCGTCGATGCGCGCCACCTGCGGCGTGAAGTCGGCACGAAAGCCCATCAGGCGACCGGACTGCGGGTCGACCACCTTGAAGGTACGCTGGTCCAGGTCCTGGCCGGCACCGGTAAGCAGCGACTCCAGGTACTCGATATGCGGGGTGACGACCAGTTCGTAACCCCAACTCTGGAACAGGTCCAACACCTGGCGCCGCGCGATCTCGATACGCGCGGCCTCAGGCGGCAGTACTTCCTCGATGCCATCTGGCAGCAGCCAGCGGTCTACCGTTGCCATTACGCCATTTCCCCTCTGGTCCGGGCGGCCTGCCCACAGGCGAGCCGTAAGTGAAGCAGGCATTGGCGCACAGCAGCAGGCAGCACTGATCCCAGCGCCACCACCGTACCCAATACCCTCGAATTGCCTTGCGACCTGGCCAAGCCGTCAACCGGCGGCTTGCCAATCAACCTTGCAGACGCAAAAAAGCCGGGAATTTCCCGGCTGACTGATCATACACCGCTTTTCCTTCAGGATGCACCCCGCTTGGCATTTTAGCTGCCGGGCGGGTGCCTTCCGGCCAGTTGCCGGGGCTGCTTTGCAGCCTTTTCGCGGCACAAGGCCGCTCCACAGGGGAGCATAATCCTGTAGGAGCGGCCTTGTGCCGCGAAAGGGCCGCACAGCGGCCCCGCCAATTCAAGCCAGACCGATCAAGGCTTGCTCTTGTCCAGGAAGCGGAAGAACTCGTTCTTCGGATCCAGGACGAGCACGTCGCTCTTGCTCGAGAAGCTCTGGCGATACGCCTGCAGGCTACGGTAGAACGCGTAGAACTCTGCGTCCTGGGTGTAGGCCTTGGCATAGATGGCAGCCGCCTGGGCGTCGCCGTCACCGCGGGTCTCTTCCGCCTCGCGGTAGGCCTCGGCCAACAGTACGCGACGCTGGCGGTCGGCATCGGCGCGGATACCCTCGGCCAGCTCGTTACCCTTGGCACGGTGCTCGCGCGCTTCACGCTCACGCTCGGTGCTCATGCGGTCGAACACGCTGCGGTTCACTTCCTTCGGCAGGTCGATGGCCTTGACGCGCACGTCGATGACTTCAATACCCAGCTCCTTGCTGGCCATGCGGTTCAGCGAAGCTGTGATGTCGGCCATCAACGCGTCACGTTCACCGGAGACCACTTCGTGCAAGGTGCGCTTACCGAACTGGTCACGCAGGCCGCTTTCCAGACGACGGGACAAGCGCTCGTCAGCGATCTGCTTGAGGCCCGAGGTCGCGGTGTAGAAGCGCTCGGCATCCTTGACCCGCCACTTGGCGTAGGCATCGACCATCACCGCCTTCTTCTCCAGGGTCAGGAAGCGCTGGGTCGGGGCGTCCAGAGTCATCAGGCGGGCGTCGAACTTGCGCACCTGGTTGACGTAGGGAACCTTCACATGCAGGCCTGGCTGGACATCAGCCTGGACCACACGGCCGAATTGCAGCAATACCGCACGCTCGGTCTGGGACACGATGTAGAAGCTGTTCCAGGCCACGATGGCCAGTACTACAGCGGCGATCAGGGCGATCAGCGATTTATTGCTCATCAACGGCTCTCCCTAGAACGCAGCGACTGTTGCTGCTGTTGCATTTCCTGCGCCGCGCGCGCGGCCGCGTCGTTGGCCGAAGCCGGTACGCTGCTGACCGGAGCGGCCGTGTTGCGGCTGCCTTCCACCATCTTGTCCAGCGGCAGGTAGAGCAGGTTATTCTGCCCATCCTTGGTTGCCACCAGGACCTTGCTCGAGTTGCTGTAGACCTCTTGCATGGTCTCCAGGTACAAGCGCTGGCGGGTCACGTCCGGTGCCTTGCGGTACTCGGCGACCAGCTTGGTGAAGCGGTCGGCCTCACCCTTGGCACGGGCGATGACTTCATCGCGGTAGCCGTTGGCGTCCTCGATGATGCGCTGGGCCTGGCCACGGGCTTCCGGCACCACGCCGTTGGCATAGGACTCGGCCTGGTTGCGCGCACGCTGCTCGTCTTCACGGGCGCGGATCACGTCGTCGAAGGCTTCCTGCACTTCACGCGGGGCTGCCGCGCTCTGTACGTTGACCTGGGTGACGGTGATACCGGTGCGGTAGGTGTCGAGGAAGCGTTGCAGGCGCTCGCGGATATCCACGGCCATCTGCTCACGGCCTTCGGTCAGCACCTGGTCCATCGAGGTGGAGCCCACCACGTGGCGCAGGGCACTTTCGGTCGCATGCTGGAGGCTGACCTCCGGCTGGTCGACGTTGAGCACGAAGTCCTGCAGGTTGGTGATCTTGTACTGCACGGTCAGCGGCACCTCGACGATGTTTTCGTCTTCGGTGAGCATCTGGCCCTGCTTGCTGTAGGCCCGCTCGCGGGTCACGTTCTCGAGGTACTTGCGATCGATCGGCGGGAAGTAGATGTTCAGGCCCGGCCCAACCGTCTCGTAGTACTTGCCGAAGCGCAGCACCACAGCCTGCTCCTGCTCGTCCACCACGTAAACGGCGCTGTACAGCCAGATAGCCGCCAGCACGGCCAGGCCGATGCCCAGCAGGCCCAGGCCACCACCCTTGCCGATATTGCGGTCACCACCGCCACCGCGTTTCTTTCCGCCGCCGAACATGCCGTTCAGGCTGTCCTGCAGCTTGCGGAAGGCCTCGTCCAGATCCGGTGGACCTTTCTTGTCGCCACCGCCGCCGCCTCGGCGGCCGCCCCAGGGATCCTGATTGTTCGAGTTGCCACCCGGCTCGTTCCAAGCCATAGCGCTCTCCATCTGATAAAGCAAAGACGCGCCCACGGCGCGCCGTCCAATGCTACAGAATGCCTGCTTCGGCCGCCCGGCGACCTCGACGGGCATTTATTGCAAAGTGTGTTGCTCGATGAACAGTTCAGGCTCCATGCCTTCGCGACTGACCAGGCGATTGAGCTCTACCCGGGGCAGCCGCACGCTCAGCAGGCTGCGACCTTCTTCATCGTGCTCTTCGCCTTGCACCGCGCCCAGAGCGAAGAATTGCGCGCGCAGGCGGGCAAGTCGCTGTTCCAGGCGCAGGGTTCCGACATACAGATCATCCCCCAGCAACTCGGCAATCGCCTGGCCAACCAGTTCCAGGCCACGCCCATCACGTGCCGATACCCAGACCCGTTGCGGCTTGCCGTCGGCATCGCGCTGGATCTGCGGCTCGACATCTTCGAGCAGGTCGAGTTTGTTATAGACCTCGAGGATCGGCAAGCCTTCGGCCCCGATCTCACCCAGTACCGCCAGCACCTGCTCGATCTGTTCCATGCGCTCGGGCTCATGGGCATCGATCACATGCAGCAGCAGGTCGGAATTGCTCGATTCCTCGAGCGTAGCCCGAAATGCCTCGACCAGCTTGTGCGGAAGGTGGCGGATGAAGCCCACGGTGTCGGCCAGCACGATCGGCCCCAGGTCGTCCAGCTCGAGCCGGCGCAGGGTCGGGTCGAGGGTGGCGAACAGCTGGTCCGCGGCATACACCTCGGAGGCGGTCAGTGCGTTGAACAGGGTGGACTTGCCGGCGTTGGTATACCCCACCAGCGACACCGACGGGATGTCCGCGCGCTTGCGCCCGCGACGGGCCTGCTCGCGCTGGCTGCGGACCTTTTCCAGGCGCGCCTTGATCTGCCGCAGGCGCACCCGCAACAGGCGACGGTCGGTTTCCAGCTGGGTCTCGCCCGGGCCGCGCAGGCCGATACCGCCCTTCTGCCGCTCCAGGTGGGTCCAGCCGCGCACCAGCCGCGTGCTCATGTGCTCGAGCTGAGCCAGTTCGACCTGCAGCTTGCCTTCATGGGTACGCGCCCGCTGGGCGAAGATGTCGAGGATCAACCCGGTACGGTCGAGCACGCGACACTCGAAGACTCGTTCGAGGTTACGTTCCTGACTGGGCGTGAGGGTGTGATTGAAAATCACCAGGTCTACCTGCTCGGCATGGACCAGGTCGCGCAGTTCCTCGACCTTGCCGCTGCCAATCAGGTATTTGGCTGTAGGCTGGTGCCGGGCTACCGTGGCCAGCGAAACGATGTCCGCTCCGGCCGACAGCGCCAGCTCCTGAAACTCCTGCGGGTCTTCGCGCGCCTCAGGGTTCTGACCTTCCAAGTGAACGAGCAGCGCCCGCTCACCACCACCGTGGCGCTCAAAGAACAATGCAGGCTCCTATCAGGCGTTGCCTGGCTCGCTGTCGCCGTGTTCGGAATCGGACGGGCTTGGCAGGCGAACCGGACGGGCAGGAACCACGGTCGAAATGGCGTGCTTGTAGACCATCTGGCTGACGGTGTTCTTCAGCAGTACCACGAACTGGTCGAAGGATTCGATCGAGCCCTGCAGCTTGATCCCGTTTACCAGGTAGATGGAAACCGGGACCTTTTCTTTTCTCAAGGTGTTCAAGTAAGGGTCTTGTAGCGAATGCCCTTTTGACATATGCCGCACTCCTGTAAGGATCAATAGTAAAAAAACAATAAAATCGGTAATTCATGCCGCCCTTTCGCAAGAATAGACGGCAATTGCAGGGACTCAGCTCAATATGGAGACGGTCCCCAGGTATTTCAAGGTGCGGGACAGATTGTCGCAGGCCAGGCTGTCGAGCCACTCCACGCCGGACCAGCCGCGCAACCAGGTGAATTGCCGCTTGGCCAACTGGCGTGTGGCAATGATACCGCGCTCGCGCATCTCGTCGGCCGTGAGCTTGCCATCCAGATGATCCCAGACCTGCCGATACCCCACTGCCCGTATAGACGGCAGCCCGGCGTGCAAGTCACTTCTGGCGCGCAGTGCTCGGACCTCGTCGACGAACCCCTGTTCCAGCATTTGCGAGAATCGTAGCGCAATTCGTTGATGCAAAATGTGACGATCTGTAGGAGCAATCGCCAAACTGGCGACAGTATAGGGCAAATGCCCGCCCGCGCCTGCGTCTGCCGCGCGACTTTCCGCGAATTGACGTTGCCGGTGGGCCGTCATGCTCTGGCCGCTCACCCGGTAGACCTCCAAGGCGCGAATCAGGCGTTGGGGGTCGTTGGGGTGGATACGGGCCGCCGATTCGGGGTCGACCTCGGCCAACTGCCGGTGCAACTCGGCCAGGCCGAACTCGCGGGCCTGGGCCTCGAGCTCGGCGCGCACCGCGGCGTCTGCCGCCGGCATGTCCGCCAGGCCGTCGACCAGCGCCTTGTAGTAGAGCATCGTCCCGCCCACCAGCAGCGGGATCTTGCCGCGGGCGGTGATCTCGGCCATCGCTTCCAGGGCGTCGCTGCAGAACTGCGCCGCCGAATAGCTCTCGGCCGGGTCGAGGATGTCGATCAACCGGTGCGGATGGGCAGCGAGCACCTCTTTCGACGGCTTGGCCGTGCCGATATCCATGCCGCGATAGACCAGCGCCGAATCGACACTGATCAGCTCGCACGGCAACACCTTGGTCAGCTCGATGGCCAGGTCGGTCTTGCCGGCCGCCGTCGGGCCCATGAGGAATATTGCAGGGGGCTTGCCGCTCATGTCATCGACCGCGCAGGAAGAGTTTGTCCAGGTCATCCAGCCCAAGCTGGGTCCAGGTCGGGCGGCCGTGGTTGCACTGGCCGCTGCGCTCGGTGTTTTCCATGTCGCGAAGCAGCGCGTTCATCTCGGGAATGGCCAGGCGGCGGTTGGCGCGCACGGCGCCATGGCAGGCCATGGTGCCGAGCAGTTCGTTAAGGTGCGCTTGAATGCGGTCACTGGTGCCGTACTCCATCAGGTCGGCCAGCACGTCCTGCACCAGGCGGTTGGCCTCGGCCTGCTTGAGCAAGGCGGGGATCTGCCGGATCGCCAGGGTTTCAGGCCCCAGGCGCTGCAACTCGAAGCCCAGGCGCTGGAACCATTGGGCATGCTCCTCGGCACAGTCGGCTTCGCGCTGGCTGAGCGCCAGCGACTCGGGCACCAACAGTGGCTGACCACTCAGGCCTTCGCTGGCCATGGCCACTTTCAATCGCTCGTACATGATCCGCTCGTGGGCGGCGTGCATGTCCACCAGCACCAGGCCCACAGCGTTCTCGGAAAGGATATAGATGCCCTTGAGCTGGGCCAGGGCGTAGCCGAGCGGCGGCACATCGCCTTGGCTCTGCGGCAATGCCACCGGCGCTGCGGCGCCGTTTTCCAGCGGGGCGAAGAACTCACGGTAGACCGCCTGGGCTTCGGCGGCAGGTACCGGTTGCGAAGGCCGAGGCGTGTACTGGTATTGGTAGCCCGAGCCACTCCCCCCCGCGAACGCCTGGCGCGGTTCGGCCTGGGGCTGTTCGAGCACCGGCGAGGCCAGGCGCATCTCGCCCTGGGGGCCGAACTCGCCCACCTGCAGCCCAGTGGGGCGTACGATCTCGGTGGCCGCGGCCGGCGCGGCCAACTGGTCTTCCGGGCGCACGTCCGCCAGGGCACGGTGCAGCGTGCCATAAAGGAAGTCATGGACCATGCGCCCTTCGCGGAAGCGCACTTCGTGCTTGGTCGGGTGGACGTTGACGTCCACGCCGTTGGGTTCGAGCTCCAGGAACAGCACGAAGGTCGGGTGCCGGCCATTGAACAGCACGTCGCGGTACGCCTGGCGCACTGCGTGAGCCACGAGCTTGTCGCGCACGGCGCGGCCGTTGACGAAGAAGTACTGCAGGTCCGCCTGGCTGCGCGAGAAGGTCGGCAGGCCAACCCAGCCCCACAGCCGCAAGCCATTACGCTCGACATCGATCGGCAGCGCTTGCTCGAGGAAGCCTGGGCCACAGATGGCGCCCACCCGGCGTGCCCGGGTGATCTCATCGGGTGCCTCGTGCAGGCTCAGGACGCTCTTGCCGTTGTGGCGCAGGTGGAAGGCGACGTCGAAGCGCGCCAGGGCCAGGCGACGGATGACTTCCTGCAGGTGATCGAACTCGGTCTTCTCCGACTTCAGGAACTTGCGCCGGGCCGGGGTATTGAAGAACAGGTCGCGCACTTCCACCGAGGTACCGACAGGGTGTGCCGCCGGTTGCACCCGCGGGGTCATGTCCCGGCCTTCGGTCTCCACCTGCCAGGCCTCACCGGCATTGGCGGTGCGCGAGGTCAGGGTCAGGCGCGCCACCGAGCTGATCGAGGCCAGGGCCTCGCCGCGAAAGCCCAGGCTCAGCACGCCTTCGAGATCCTCCAGCTCACGGATCTTGCTGGTGGCGTGGCGGGCCAAGGCCAGCGGCAGGTCGTCGGCAGCGATACCGCCACCGTCGTCACGCACACGCAGCAGCTTCACCCCGCCCTGCTCGACCTCCACGTCGATGCGACGGGCACCGGAGTCGAGGCTGTTCTCCAGTAGTTCCTTGGCCACCGAGGCGGGGCGCTCGACCACCTCGCCGGCGGCGATCTGGTTGGCCAGCCGCGGGCTGAGCAGCTGGATGCGCGAACCACCACTCATCGCTGGGACGCCAGGGTGGTGCCGGGAATGTCGAGGTGCTGGCCGACCTTCAGCTCATCGCTCTTGAGGCTGTTGGTGCTGCGCAGGCTCGCCACGCTGACCTGGTAGCGCACGGCGATCATGGCCAGGGTTTCGCCCGGGCGCACGGTGTGCTCGCGCGGCCCTTGGGCAATCTTGCCGCTGTCACGCAGCCAGGCGATGTAGGTGCCCGGCGGCGGGCTCTGCTGGAAGTACTGACGCACCCCGGTATGGATCGAGCGGGCCAGGGCCTGCTGGTGGCTCTTGGTCGCCAGCTTGGCCGCTTCGTTGGCATTGGAGATGAACCCGGTTTCGACGAGGATCGACGGAATGTCAGGCGACTTCAGCACCATGAACCCAGCTTGTTCCACACGCCGCTTGTGCAGCGGTGTGATGCGGCCCATGTTGCCCAGCACTTTCTGCCCCACATCGAGGCTGGAACTCAAGGTAGCGGTCATCGACAGGTCCAGCAGCACGCCAGCGAGCATGCGATCCTTGTCGTCCAGGCTGACGTTGCCGGCGCCACCGATCAGATCGGAGCGGTTTTCCGTGTCGGCCAGCCAGCGCGCGGTCTCGGACGTTGCGCCGCGGTCGGACAGGGCGAACACCGAGGCGCCGAAGGCGGCCCGCGACGGCGCGGCGTCGGCATGAATCGAAATGAACAGGTCGGCACCCTTCTTGCGGGCGATCTCGGTGCGTTTGCGCAGCGGGATGAAATAGTCGCCGGTACGGGTCAGCTCGGCGCGGTAGCCCTTCTCGGTATTGATCTGGCGCTGCAGCTCGCGAGCGATCTGCAGCACGATGTCTTTTTCATGCTGGCCGCGCGAACCGGAGGCGCCCGGGTCTTCCCCGCCGTGGCCGGCGTCGATGGCGACGACGATGTCACGCTTACCGCTCGGCACCGGCGGCAGCTTGATCGCTGGCTGTGCTGGGGTCACCGGCACAGCCGGGGTGCTGGCGGGCGTACGCGTGGTCGGGGGCGGAGGCGGCGCGCTGGCGGCGATGGCATCGGCTTCCTGGTCGTACAGGTCGACCACCAGCCGGTTGCCATACTGGGCGTTGGGCGCCAGGGTGAAGCTCTTGGGCGTGACGGCCTTCTTCAGGTCGACCACCACCCGCAGGTCGGTGGGGGTACGCTGGGCCGAACGTACGCTGCTAATCGGCGTATTGGAGGTGGCCACGTTCAGGGCGCCACCCAAAGTGGCCCCGTTGATATCGATGACCAGGCGGTCTGGCGCGGTCAGGGTGAAGACGCTGTGCTGCACAGGGCCTGACAGGTCGAAGACCAGCCGCGTGTTGTCCGGTGCGCGCCACAGACGCATGCTCTTGACTTGTGTGACGGCCAGAGCGTCAACGGTCACCGCTGTCAGCAGCAGCCCCACGACGGCGACCAGTGCGCGTATGCGCATACCTAACCCCATTTACTGTTTGAATTCTGTGGCCAGGGCGGCGCACCAGGCCTCACCGCGCTCCCCCTGCGGCGAAAGGGTCAGCGAACGTCCGCTCGCTTGCGGGCTTATGGTAATGGTCAGGTCGGGCTTTGGCAAAACGCCCGCGCCCTTCTCTGGCCATTCGAACAGGCACAATGGGTCCCCTTCGAAGTAATCGCGGATACCCATGAACTCCAGCTCTTCCGGATCGACCAGGCGGTACAGGTCGAAATGATAGGCACGCACCTCGCCGATTTCGTAGGGTTCGACCACGGTGAAAGTCGGGCTCTTGACCGCACCGGTGTGGCCCAGGCCACGGATCAGCCCGCGCGAGAGCGTAGTCTTGCCGGCGCCCAGGTCGCCTTCGAGAAAGATCACGCCATGACCGCCGGTCACCTCGGCCAAACGTGCGCCGAATGCCACGGTGGCCGGTTCGTCGGCCAGAAACAAGGTTATACCTGACACGCTGAATGCTCCTCCAACAATTCACGAATGACCGGAACCAGGTCGCTGGCTGCCAGGCCCCTGCCCTTGCCCCCCAGACGCTCGCCGGCGCAGGCATGCAGCCACACACCCAGGCATGCGGCAGCCCAGGCATCCATCCCCTGGGCCAGCAGGGCCGCCAGCACGCCGGTCAGCACATCGCCCAGGCCCGCGCCGGCCATCGCCGGGTGGCCACGCCCGCACAGGGCCAGCTCGCCGCTCGGCGCGGCTACCAGGGTACCGGCCCCCTTGAGCACGCAGATGCTGGCATGCTTGCGCGCCAGCTTGCGGGCCGCGCCCGGCCGGTCGGCCTGCACCGCCTCGGTGGAAATACCCAACAGGCGAGCGGCCTCGCCCGGGTGCGGGGTGAGGATGCTGCCACTGGGCAGGGCCAGAGGCCGATGCGCCAGCAGGTTCAGGGCGTCGGCGTCCCAGACCTGCGGCAGGTGGGCATTGGCCGCCGCCGACAACAGGCTGCGCCCCCAGGCAGCCTGGCCCAGCCCGGGGCCGACCACCAGCACCGAGGCACGCTCGAGCACGCCCATCAGCTGGTTGGCCGACTCCACCCCTCGCCACATGGTTTCCGGCAGGCGGGTCAGGCCAGCAGCGACATGCTCAGGACGAGTGGCCACGCTCACCAGGCCGGCGCCGCAACGCAAGGCGGCCTCGGCACTGAGCATCACCGCTCCGCCGGTGCCCAGGTCGCCGCCGATCACCAGCACATGGCCGAAATCGCCCTTGTGGGCGTCGGCGCGGCGTGGTGCCAGGTGGGCTGTGTTCACGCTGCTGAGCAGTTGTGGGGCGTTACCGGGGTGTTTGGTCTGGGGCATGGGGTCAAAGGCTCCGATGTCTGGCAGAATTATACGCACCTCCGCCTGTATTGCCTTGTCCATCCATGTCCGCTTGCCTTCCTGACCTTCCCACGCTGGCCCAATCGATCAAGGATTGGGGCCGCGAACTCGGATTCGCCCACGTCGGCATCGCCGGCGTGGCGCTTGGCGAGCATGAACAACACCTGCAACGCTGGCTGGCAGCCGGCTACCAGGGCGAGATGGACTACATGGCCGCCCATGGCAGCAAGCGCGCCCACCCGGATGAGCTGATACCCGGCACCTTGCGGGTGATATCGCTGCGCATGGACTACCTGCCCGGCGACACCCTCATGGCCCAGCGGCTGGCGCAGCCTGAAAAAGCCTATATCTCCCGCTACGCCCTGGGTCGCGACTATCACAAGCTGGTGCGCAAGCGCGTGCAGCACCTGGCCGAACGCATCCAGCAGGCGATCGGCCCCTTCGGTTTTCGCGCCTTCGTCGACAGCGCCCCGGTGCTGGAAAAAGCCATCGCCGAGCAGGCCGGCCTGGGCTGGATCGGCAAGAACACCCTGCTGCTCAACCGCAAGGCGGGCAGCTATTTCTTCCTCGCCGAGCTGTTCGTCGACCTGCCCCTGCCGGTCGACGAGGCCCAGGTGACCGAGCATTGCGGCCGCTGCCAGGCGTGCCTGGACATCTGCCCGACCAAGGCCTTCGTCGGGCCGTACGTACTCGACGCCCGGCGCTGCATTTCCTACCTGACCATCGAGCTCAAGCAGGCGATTCCGGTCGAGTTGCGCCCGATGATCGGCAACCGGGTGTTCGGCTGCGACGACTGCCAGATCGTCTGCCCGTGGAACCGCTTTGCCCGGCCGACCCAGGAGAACGACTTCAAGCCGCGCCATGGGCTGGACAACGCAGAACTGGCCGAGCTCTTCCTGTGGGACGAGGCCACCTTCCTTGACCGAACAGAAGGCTCGCCGCTTCGCCGCGCCGGCTATGAACGGTGGCTGCGCAACTTGGCGGTAGGGCTTGGAAATGCGCCGACCAGCATTCCCGTGGTGGAAGCCTTGCGCGCGCGGCGCGAGCACCCGTCGGAGCTGGTGCGCGAGCATGTGGAGTGGGCGTTGGCGCAGCATGAAAAAACCAGCGTGGCTGAGCCGCCCCCAATCGCCGGCAAGCCTGCTCCCACCAGGCCTGCACCGCCATAGCGGTGGGAGCCGGCTTGCCGGCGATCGAGCCCGAAGGCCGTAGTCACTGCTGGTCGTTGTAGTGGAACTTGGGCATCTCCCAATGGAACCGGATCGCCAGCAGGCGCACCAGGAACCCGCCGAACAAGGTCAGCAGCATGGCCTGCTCGGCCGGCACCTTGAAGTACACGCACCCCAGGTAGAACCAGGCCGCGGCGAACGACACGCTGGCATACAGCTCGCGGCGGAACACCAGGGGAATGTCGTTGCAGAAGATATCCCGCAGGATGCCGCCGAACACCCCGGTGATCACCCCGCTGATCGACGCCACCAGCATGCCCTGGCCCATCTCCAGGGCCGTCATGCAGCCGATCAGGGTGAAGGCCACCAGCCCCAGGGCGTCGAGCACCAGAAATAGCGAGCGCAGGTGGCGCATCAGCGGCGCGATGAAGATGGTCAGCAGCGCCGCGAAGCTGGTCAGCACCAGATACTCGGGATGCTTCACCCAAGTCAATGGGTAATGCCCCAGCAACACGTCGCGCACCGACCCGCCGCCCAGGGCGGTGACGCAGGCGATCAGCACCACGCCGAACCAGTCCATGCCGCGACGGCCTGCCGAAAGCGCGCCGGTCATGGCTTCGGCGGTGATGGCGACGAGATAGAGCATCAACAACATGGTGCGTGTCCGTGGGAAAAAGGCGCGCAGTCTACCCACTCCCGGTGCTTCTAGCCATGTGCCATGCGCACCCGCCGTGGGTTATAGCTTGATGAAGTGCTCGCGGTAGTGGCGAAGCTCGGCGATCGACTCGCGAATGTCGTCCAGGGCCAGGTGGGTCCCGCCCTTCTTGAAGCTGTCACGCACCTGCGGCGCCCAGCGCGCGGCCAGCTCCTTGAGGGTGGAGACGTCCAGGTTGCGATAGTGGAAAAAGCCTTCCAGCTTCGGCATGTGGCGATAGAGGAAACGCCGGTCCTGGCAGATGCTGTTGCCGCAGATCGGCGACTTGCCCTTGGGTACCCACTGCTCGAGGAAGGCCAACGTCTGCGCCTCGGCCTCGGCCATGTCGATGCAGCTCTCGCGCACGCGCTGGGTCAGGCCCGAAGCGCCATGGGTGCGGGTGTTCCAATCGTCCATCCGCGCCAGCACCTCGTCGCTGTGGTGGATGGCGATCACCGGGCCTTCGGCCAGGGTGTTCAGCTCGCTGTCGGTAACGATGGTGGCCATCTCGATGATGACGTCGTTGTCCGGATCCAGGCCGGTCATTTCCAGATCGATCCAGATCAGGTTCTGTGGGTTCTGCATGAAAGGGCTCCTCGAATAGGCGGTCATATTAGCCTAGGCGCGGCCCTTCGTGCCGCAAACGCCAGCGCAAGTGTCCGCGCCGGGCCGTGCTAAACTGCCAGCCGTTTTCTTCCTGCCCCGCCGATACGGAACATTCATGGCCAAACGCCAGCTCAACCGCCGCCAGAACTGGCGCATCGAAAAAATCCAGGGCGAGCGCGCTGCTCGCGCCGCCAAACGCGAACAACATGCCCTGCAGGAGCTGGAGGGCGGCGACCTGGGCCCTGAACAGCTGGGGTTGGTGATCGCCCATTTCGGTGTGCAGGTGGAGGTCGAAGCCCAGGATGGCGAAGCGGCGGGCCAGGTGTTTCGGTGCCATCTGCGGGCCAACCTGCCGGCTCTGGTCACCGGTGACCGCGTGGTGTGGCGCGCCGGCAACCAAGGCAATGGCGTGATCGTCGCACAGATGCCACGCACGGCCGAACTGTGTCGGCCGAACAACCATGGTCAGCTCAAGCCGGTGGCGGCCAATGTCGATCTGATCGTGATCGTCTTCGCCCCGGCGCCCGAGCCCCAGGCCAACCTGATCGACCGCTATCTGGTGGCCGCCGAGCATGCAGGCATCCGCCCGTTGCTGCTGCTGAACAAGGCCGACCTGATCGATGAGCGCAACGGCCCGACCATCGAGGCCCTGCTGGCGGTCTACCGCGACCTGGGCTACCCGCTGCTGGAGGTTTCGGCTCATCAGGGCGATGGCATGCAACGCCTTCAGCAGATGCTCGATACGCACACCAGCGTGTTCGTCGGCCAGTCGGGCGTGGGCAAGTCGTCGTTGGTCAACAGCCTGCTGCCCGAGGTACAGACCCGTGTGGGCGACCTCTCCGAGTGGTCTGGCCAGGGCACGCACACCACCACCACCGCGCGCCTGTACCACTTCCCCAACGGCGGCGACCTGATCGACTCGCCGGGCATCCGCGAATTCGGCCTGGGCCATGTCAGTCGTGATGACGTCGAAGCCGGGTTCATCGAGTTCCGCGACCTGATCGGCCACTGCCGCTTCCGCGATTGCAAGCATGCCCGGGAGCCTGGGTGCGCCTTGCTCCAGGCCCTGGAGGATGGGCGCGTCACGCCGCAGCGTATGAACAGCTACCGCTCGATCATCGCCAGCTTGCCGCAGGATAGCTACTGACGCTGGCGATCCTGGGGCCGCTTTGCGGCCCATCGCGGCGCAAGGCCGCTCCTACAGTGTTGCGCGGCCATCACTCCTGGGCGTCGTCCATCTTCAGGACGCCATCCTCGAAGATGTTCAGCTTCTGGCGCAGCTCCCGCGGCTGCATCGGTGCCTGGGCGCTGTCGCCCTGGGCAGGCGCTGCCGGCGCCTGGGCACCCGACGGAGCCGGTTCGGCCGGCGTCTGGGGCGTGCTCTGTTCACCCTCGATGTCGCGTTGGGCCTTCTTGGTCAGGACGATGATGTCGATGCGACGATTCACCGGGTTGAACGGATCCTTGCGGTCGAACAGCGACGATGAGGCATAACCGACCACTCGTGCCACCTGGTCGTCCGGATACCCCCCCGCCACCAACGCCCGGCGCGCCGCGTTGGCACGGCTGGCCGACAGTTCCCAGTTGCCGAACTCCCCGGTGCCGGCATAAGGCTTGGCATCGGTATGGCCACTGATGCTGATCTTGTTCGGCACCGCCTTGATGGTGTCGGCCATGGCCAGCAGGATGTCCTCGAAGTAAGGCTGCAGACGCGCGCTGCCCAGGTCGAACATCGGCCGGTTCTCGGCGTCCATGATCTGGATCCGCAGGCCGTCCTGGGTGATCTCGAACAGGATCTGGTCCTTGAACTTCTGTAGCTGCGGGTTTTCCTCGACCTTGTTCTGCAGCTCCTGCAACAGCAGCTGCAAGCGCTCCTGTTCGACCTGGTCGGCCAAGGTCTCGACTTGGTCCTTGTCCAGCTGGATGCTGGTGTTCGGCGTCGGCTCGGACTTCTCCTCGGGGTTGATGGTCTTCTCCGGCGCCAGCTGCGGCGAGCCGCCGAGGTCGATCACGTAGGGCGTGCCGCTCTCGGAGAAGCCGATCGGGTCCTTGAAGTAACCTGCGATGGCGATTTTCTGCTCGGGCGTAGCCGTGGACAGCAGCCAGAGCACCAGGAAGAACGCCATCATCGCCGTGGCGAAGTCGGCGAAGGCGATCTTCCAGGAGCCGCCGTGGTGGCCGTCGCCATAGCGCTTGACGCGCTTGACGATGATGGGCTGGTTATTCTCCATGGCTCAGCGACCGCGGACCGCTTGTTCCAGCTCGGCGAAGCTCGGGCGGTGCGACGGGTACAGCACCTTGCGCCCGAACTCCACGGCCAGCGACGGCGGCATGCCCGACGCCGAAGCCACCAGCGAAGCCTTTATCGCCTCGTACACGTTCAGCTCTTCCTTGGCATCGTGGCGCAGGGCGTTGGACAGCGGGCCGAAGAAACCGTAGGCGGCCAGGATACCGAAGAAAGTACCGACCAACGCCGCGCCCACGTGCAGGCCGATGGACTTCTGGTCGCCATCGCCCAGCGAGGCCATGGTCACCACGATGCCCAGCACCGCCGCGACGATACCGAAGCCAGGCATGGCGTCGGCCACGCTGGTGACGGCGTGGGAGGGATGCTCGAGCTCTTCCTTCAGGCTCAGCAGCTCCATGTCGAACAGCCCCTCGAGCTCGTGGGGGGCCATGTTGCCGGTGGACATGATGCGCAGGTAGTCGCAGATGAACGCGGTCATGCGCTCATCACCCAGTACCGCCGGGTACTTGGCGAAGATCGGGCTGGCCGCCGGGTCCTCGATGTCCCCCTCGATGGCCATCATGCCTTCGCGGCGGCTCTTGTTGAGGATTTCGTAGACCAGGCCCAGCACCTCCAGGTAGAAGGTATGGGTGAAACGGGTGCCGAACATCTTCAGCGACTTCTTGATCACATGCATGGTCATGTGACCGGGGTTGGCCTGAAGGAACGCACCGAAGGCCGCACCGCCGATGATCAGCACTTCGAACGGCTGGATCAATGCCGCGATCTTGCCGTGGGAAAGTACGTATCCGCCGAGCACGCTCGCGAATACGACGATGATGCCGATAATTTTAGCCATAGGTTCAGGGCACTTGCTGTCGTGGTCGGGATGAGGGACGGGAGCTTTGAAACTCTTCTTCTACTTATCGGCAGAAGTGCGCCAGACTATAGCCACAAATAACGAAAAGCCAGTTTGGACTGATGTCAAAATGCCAATGGACGCTAAGGTGCCAAACCAGATTCCGCGTACGCTCGATGCCTGGGTAAAGCTGCTCGATGGCATCCGCCTGCCGGTGCCCAAGGAGAGCCACGACCGGGTGTTGTCGGCCATCAACGATAGCCGCCGCTCTCTGCGGGACATTGCCGAACTGATGCAAGACAGCCCCGCCTTGGTGCTGTCGGTGATGCGCGAGGCCAACCACCCGGCCAATGCCAGCCAGGCCGAGCCTGCCGAAAGCCTCGAAATCGCCCTCAACCGCCTGGGCCTGGCGCGCAGCGCCAACCTGCTGGCACGCCTGCCCGCGGTGCCGGGCCAGGACATCCCGCCGGTGCTGCGCCAGTTCCTGCTGATCAGCCAGCATGCCGCGCAACAGGCCAGCGGCCTGTTCGCCAGCCGCCTGGCACGGCTGTGGCAGGAGATCCATTGGGGCAGCCTGCTGTTCCTGTCACCGCTGTGGCCTATGGCGCAAGCCTTTCCCAA
This sequence comes from Pseudomonas sp. NY15356, assembly GCF_048068175.1. Taxonomy (NCBI): domain Bacteria; kingdom Pseudomonadati; phylum Pseudomonadota; class Gammaproteobacteria; order Pseudomonadales; family Pseudomonadaceae; genus Pseudomonas; species Pseudomonas sp. NY15356. Next base: position 152,804 of record NZ_JBLUPW010000001.1, read on the forward strand.
GCTGCTCGATACCTGGGAGCTGCGGGTCATCCACAAGGGCGAGGACGCCGCCGAAGTCGAGCTCGCGCTGTTCGGCGTACGCATCATGCAACTGTGCCAGGCCGTGGCCGAACACTGGCGGCTGCCGGAATGGGTGACCCAGGGCTATCGCCTGCTGCTCGATGAGCGCGAACAGCTGGCCCAGGTGCTGGCCATCGCCCGCGAGCAGGACAGCTTCACCCAACAGCAGCGTCTGGACGACGAGCCCGGGCTGCGCCGCTGGTTCAACCAGCCAGCCAATACCGTGCTGCTGGCCAACGGCCTGGCGCTGGCCGCCCAGGTGGGCTGGGACAACCCGCACCTGCTGCGCTGGCAACTGCTGACCGCCCTGTACCTGCAGACATCGCTCGACGACGTGCAACAGCAGGTCCACCAGCAGGCCGCCGCCAGCGCCCGCCACCATGCCCGGCATGCCCTGTTCCACCCCGCCGAGGCGCTGATCTGGCCCTGGCAGCAACGCCGGCCGCATCCGGACATGCTCGAACCGCCACCGCCCACCACCCAGGACCTGGCGCGCTGGCGCACGCTGTGTGGCGAGCTGCTGGCCCAGCCCAGCCCGTTCGGCACGAGCCTGCACCTGTGCACCCAGGCTCGCGACGCTCTGCTGGCCTGCGGTATGCAACGGGTGATTCTGCTGACCCTGGACAAGGCCACCGAATCCCTGCGCGTGCAACAGACCGCCGGCCTGCCAACGGAGGTCGCGGCCCTGGTACTGCCCCTGGCCGGCAGCAAATTGCTGCAACGCCTGATGACCCAGGCGGCGCAGCTGCGCTTGACACCAGACAACCACGCCCAGTCCTCGGCCTTGCTGCCAGCCCCGCTGTGGGCCGCCATCGGCAGTGAGCATGTGCTGCTGCGTTCGCTGGCGGTCAATGGCCAAACGGTGATGCTGGTGATCGCAGACCAGGGCGGCAAACCGTTGGCCGATGTCACCGTGCAAGCCTTTGGCAAGACCGCGCAATGCACCGAGCGTGCCCTGGCTGCCTTTGCCAACCGCAACGCCTGAGCCTTGCGCTACAATCGCTCCCTCAATTCCACCCTGGAGACCGTGGATGACTGACTTTTCCGGCTTGCCCCTGGTGATCGAACCGGCCGACCTGCTGCCGCGCCTGGGTTCGCCACAGCTGATCGTGGTCGACCTGACCAGCGCCAACCGCTATGGCAGCGGTCATGTCCCCGGCGCGCGCTTCGTCGACCCCAAGCGCACCCAGCTGGGCCAGCCACCGGCGCCAGGCCTGCTGCCGGCGCGCGCCGACCTGGAAAAGCTCTTCGGCGAGCTCGGCCACCGCGACGACGCGGTCTACGTGGTATACGACGACGAGGGCGGCGGCTGGGCCGGGCGCTTCATCTGGTTGCTCGACGTCATCGGCCACAAGGGCTACCACTACCTCAACGGCGGCATTCAGGCCTGGCCGGCTGACAAGCTCTCAACCGATGTACCTGCCAGCGCGGCTGGCCCGGTCAGCCTGCAACTGCATGCAGAGCCCACCGCCACCCGCGAATACCTGCAAAGCCGACTGGGCGCGGCCGACCTGGCCATCTGGGACGCCCGCAGCCCCGGCGAGTACAAGGGCGAGAAAGTCCTGGCAGCCAAAGGCGGGCACATTCCCGGCGCGGTCAACTTCGAGTGGACCGCAGGCATGGACCTGAACGACCACCTGCGCATCCGCCCGGACATGGCCGACATCCTGCAACAACTCGGCATCACCCCGGACAAGGAAGTGATCACTCACTGCCAGACCCACCACCGTTCCGGCTTCACCTACTTGGTGGCCAAAGCCCTCGGCTATCCACGGGTCAAGGCCTATGCCGGCTCCTGGGGCGAGTGGGGCAACCACCCGGACACGCCTGTAGAAGTTTGAATTTCCAAGGAAACCCAATGAAATCCCGCTTGTTCATCATCAGCCAGTACCTGCTGCCGCACCACCTGCTGTCGCGGCTGGCCGGCTGCGTCGCCGAGTGCCGCGCGCGCTGGTTCAAGAATGCCTTCACCGCCTGGTTCGCCAAGCGCTACCAGGTGAACATGTCCGAGGCGCTGGTCGAGGACCTGACCGCCTACGAACACTTCAACGCCTTCTTCACCCGCGCGCTCAAGCCGGGGGCACGCCCACTGGACGAGACCCCGGGCGCCATCCTCTGCCCGGCAGACGGTGCAGTCAGCCAGCTCGGCCCGATCGAGCATGGCCGCATCTTCCAGGCCAAGGGCCATAGCTTCAGCGCCCTCGAGCTGTTGGGCGGCGACCCGCTGATGGCCGCGCCGTTCATGGGCGGAGAGTTCGCCACCATCTACCTGTCTCCCAAGGACTACCACCGCGTGCACATGCCACTGGCCGGCACCCTGCGCGAAATGGTCTACGTGCCGGGCCGACTGTTCTCGGTCAACCAAACCACCGCCGAGAATGTCCCCGAACTGTTCGCCCGTAACGAGCGGGTGGTGTGCCTGTTCGACACCGAGCGCGGGCCGATGGCCGTGGTACTGGTCGGGGCGATGATCGTCGCGTCGATCGAAACGGTGTGGGCCGGCTTGGTCACGCCGCCCAAGCGTGAGGTGAAGACCTTCCGCTACAACGAAGGCAGCCGTGCGCCGATCCATCTGGAAAAGGGCGCGGAATTGGGGCGTTTCAAGCTGGGATCGACCGCCATCGTGCTGTTCGGGCCCGAGCAGGTGAAGTGGGCTGAGAGCCTGGGTGCAGGTTCGGCGGTACGCATGGGTGAGCTGCTGGCACAGCCTGCCCAGGGCTGAGTGCTTGCCGCGAGGGTTTCGGCGCCTGTTAGATCGAGCGCCGCCCGCGCGGCGCTCGATTTCAAGATCGCCGAAGTCCTCCCGCCGAATCTTCAGCTACGGGCATCACGATCGCGCATGCCCAGCAGGTACAGCACACCGTCCAGCCCCAAGGTCGAAATCGCCTGCTTGGCCGACTGGCGCACCAGCGGCTTGGCGCGGAACGCGACGCCCAGGCCGGCCAGGGACAGCATCGGCAGGTCATTGGCGCCATCGCCCACGGCGATGGTCTGCTCCAGCTGCAAGCCCTCTTCACCGGTCAACTGCTGCAGCAGCTCGGCCTTACGCTGGGCATCGACGATCGGCTCGACCGCAACGCCGGTCACCTTGCCATCGACCACTTCCAGTTCGTTGGCAAATACATAGTCGATGCCAAGGCGCGCCTGCACCTGCTTGGCGAAATAGGAAAAACCACCGGAAAGGATGGCCGTCTTGTAGCCCAGGCGCTTGAGCTCGGCGAACAGGTGCTCGGCACCTTCGGTCAGGCGCAGGGACGCGCCGATCTCGTCCAGCACGCCAACATCCAAGCCCTTGAGCAGAGCCATACGCTCCTTGAAGCTGGCGCGGAAATCCAGCTCGCCACGCATGGCGCGCTCGGTGATCGCAGCCACCTGCTCGCCCACCCCGGCAGCCTTGGCCAGCTCGTCGATCACCTCGGCCTCGATCAGTGTCGAATCCATGTCGAACACCGCCAGGCGGCGGTTGCGGCGGAACAGGTCGTCTTTCTGGAAGGCGATGTCGATGTCCAGCGCCTCGGCCAGGGCGAAGAAGTCGGCGCGCAGGGCCTGGGCGTCGCTCGGCTCGCCACGCACGGAAATTTCCAGGCTGGCCTTGCTCTTCTCCACCGGAGCATCCAGCGCCACGCGCGAGGACAGGCGCTCGATACGCTCGATCGTCAGGCCGTACTGGCTGATCACCGCGCTCACCCGCTGCAGCTGCTCGGGCGTCACCTTGCGGCTGAGCAGGGTGACGATATGGCGCGCCTCGCCCTGGCTGTCGGCCCAGTGCTGGTAGTCGGCCTCGGAAATCGGCGTGTAACGGGCTTGCAGGTTCAGCTCGTGGGCCTTGGCCTGCACGCTTTGCAGCAGCTGGGTAGCCACTTCGTTGTCCGGAATGTCGACCAGGATGCCGAAGGACAGGGTACCGTGCATCACCGCCAGGCCGATGTCGAGGATGTTCACACCGCCCTGAACCAGGACGCCGGTAAGGGCCGCAGTGAGACCTGGACGGTCTTCACCAGTGATGTTGATCAGGACGATTTCGCGCAAGACCGGGCTCCGACTTCGATGAAAAATGCGCATTCTACCGATTTTCCGTGATGATCGGGCAGCATCGATACTTTGCCGACAAAACACGGCTCGCTATACTGCGCAACACCTTTTTCGCCATAAAGAGCCGCGCTCTGTGAACCGGCCCACGCCCGTCAAACCTGATAATTTCTTCGTGATGATCTTCCGAGCCCTCAGCCAGCGTCGCGTTCCCCTGGCCCTGCGCATCGCCAGCACCAATATCTTCCTGGTGGCCCTGGCGCTGGTGATCTATGCCTGCGTCATGGGCCTGCAGTTCCGGCAGGCCATGCACGAACAGGCGGACGCCCTCGGCCAGAGCCTGACCATCCAGACCGCCACCTCGGCGACCGAGCTGCTGGTGTCCAACGACATCCTCAGCCTCAACGTGCTCCTGGGCAACCTGGTGAAGAACCCGCTGGTGGCTCATGCGGCCATCTACAGCGTGGACAACCGCATCCTCGCTGAGGCCGGCCAGCGACCGAAGAACAGCCTGCTGGGTGAGGCCGAAGGGCTCTACCAGACCAAGATCACCTTCCAGGATGTGACCGCCGGGCAGTTGCGCATCAGCCTGGACATGACCCAGTTCCGCCAGCCGATGACCATCAGCCTGCAGAGCATGGGCATCCTGGGCGCGATCCTGTTGGCCTTGGCGCTGGCCTTGAGCTTGCGCCTGGGGCGTCACATCTCCACGCCGCTGCTGCAGCTGCGCGTATGGCTGCGTGACCCGCACCACTACACCCCTGGCACCGACCGCCAGGACGAGATCGGCGACCTGGCTCGCCAACTGCACACCCGTCTCGCCCCACCGCCGCCGGAACCTGAGGAAGTGGAAGAGGATGAATTCGACGTGGACGAGGTGGATGAGCACGCCGCAGCGCCCAAGCCCTTGGCAAAAGCCAAGGCCACGACCAGCGATGACGAAGACGACGATGCCTTCGCCGACCTGATCGACACCGAGCAGAGCCCGGTCAAAGCGGCCGCGGTCGAGTCCGACGAACCGCAATATAGCGCCGTGCTGGCCGTGCAGCTGGGCTCCCAGGAACAGCTGCGCCGCTTGCCGCGCACCCGCCTGACCGAACTGCTGGAGCGCTACCGCGACTGCCTGGAGCAGGCGGCATCGCTGTACGAAGGGGAAACCCACACGCTCAAGGACGGCAGCACGCTGTTGCTGTTCCATAGCCGCGACTGCGGCGAAGACTACCTGACCAACGCCATCTGCTGTGGCGAGCTGCTGCGCGCCTTGGGCCATGCCCTGCAGATCGAGGTGGCCGACAGCGGCATCACCCTGCAGCTGCAACTGGGCCTGACCCTGGGTGACGACCTGCAAGGCCTGGAGCAGGTAGACCTGCTGATGGCGGAAAAGGCCCAGGACGCCCTGGCGCTGTCCCAGCACAGCCGCAACCTGCTGCTGGTGGAACGCAAGATCAGCGACGACGCCCTGATCCGCCAGCGTGCCCGTATCCGTCCTATCGCCAGCCCAGAAGGCGCCTGCTGTGTCGAACGCCTGATGGAGCCCTACCCGTCCATGCTCGAACGCCAGCTGGCCCGCATGCACGAACGCCGGGCCTTGTAGGAGCGGCCTTGCGCCGCGATGGGCCGCGAAGCGGCCCTGCCCCATGCAACCTCGATGCACCTGCGTCAACGAACGAAACGCCTGGTTTACGGCCGCTTCGCGCCCGATCGCGGCGCAAGGCCGCTCCTACAGGGAGAATTGGTCCTAATAAGCCACAAAAAAGCCCGCATCGCTGCGGGCTTTTTTGCGTCTGCCGGTCAGAACCGATAGACCTCCATGTCGGTCCGAATGGGCGAAGCCATGGGGATCTTCGGCTTCTCTGGCCCTTTCTTGACCTGGGTCGGTGCGGACTTCTTTGGCGGTGCTTCCTCCGCGATGGCCGGCTGGTTAGCCAGCGGCTTGACCGCCGCGCTGAGCTGCTCGGCCAGCTTCTGCAGCAATTGCCCCTGGGCCTGCACCTGGGACGACTCAGAGCCCTCGTGTGGTTGCTCCAGGTGCACGATGCGGTTGTCCCGCACCTTGCCGCGGCGATCGAGCAGACGCCATTGGGCATCCAGGATCGCCGGCTGGTTGCGGCCGGAGTCCAGGCGGGTGATCGACAGCAACACCTGCACATCCGGCGAGAAACCGGCGGTGGCCGGTGCCAGGACGACACGCTGGCTGTCCAGGCGCCAGGCGAGCTGACGCACCAGCAGTTGGTCGATGTCCGCCGAAAGGCTGCCCGCCCAACGACCGTCGGTCGCGGACGTCAGGCTGCCGTCAGGCTGACGCTGCAAGAAGGTTTCACGCTGAAGGTAATCGGCTACCGATACCGGGCCGAGTACGACGGCCATGCCGGCACTCTGCGAGGGCTGGCCTGGGTCACCACTGTCCAGCTGATACAAGGCCACCGGCTGATGCATGCTGCATCCGCTCAGTCCCAGCAGACCCGTCATCAACAGCGCAAATGGAAGGCGCAGAAATTTCATTCATCCCATCCAAGCGGTCGCCCCGGGGCAAACCGCAGTGATACTCATGTAGATTCTTGCAGGCACACAGCCACGCCGGCGCCGCAAGGGCACTATCATCCGCGAAATAACCGTCCGACTCCAGCATTTCTGCCTGGAATGACGCTGAAATTGCCGTTCCAGACAGACAGCCGGTTCACTCGGGGCGTTCCACCGCCATGCCATCGACCCGCTGGAAGCCGCGTGGCAGCTTGCTGCCGCGTCGGCCACGCTCACCTTTGTAATGCTCAAGGTCGTCGGGCTTGAGAGACAGAGTACGCTTGCCAGCCTGCAATACAAGCGTCGCACCCTCGCCCACGACGGCCAGATCGGTGACGAACTCTTCCCGGTTGGCGACCCGGTCCCCGGGTACGCCGATGATCTTGTTGCCCTTGCCCTTGCCCAGCTGCGGCAGGTCGCTGACCTTGAAGATCAACAGGCGGCCCTCGGTGGTCACGGCTGCCAGCCAGTCCTGCTCGCGGTCGGCTACAGGTCGCGGAGTCATCACCTTGGCTCCGTTGGGCAGGCTGAGCAGGCCCTTGCCGGCCTTGTTCTTGGCCTGCAGGTCCTCGCCCTTGACCACGAAACCATAGCCGGCATCGGACGCCACCACATAGAGCGCATCGTCCTCAGGCAACAGCACGCACTCGAAGGCCGCCCCTGGCGGCGGCGTCAGGCGCCCGGTCAGGGGCTCGCCCTGGCCGCGTGCCGACGGCAGGCTGTGGGCGGCCAGCGAGTAGCTGCGCCCAGTAGAGTCGATGAATACGGCGAACTGGTTGGAACGACCGGCGGCAGCGCCTTTGAAGCCATCCCCGGCCTTGTAGGAAAGCCCGGTGGCGTCGATATCGTGGCCCTTGGCGCAGCGCACCCAGCCTTTTTCCGACAAGACGACGGTGACCGGCTCGGTCGGCATCAGCTCGTTTTCCGATAGGGCCTTGGCCTCGGCACGCTCGACAATCGGCGAACGGCGGTCGTCACCGTAGGTCTCGGCATCCTTGATCAGCTCGCTGCGCACCAGCTTGCGCAGCTTGGCGTCGCTGCCCAGCAGGGCCAGCAGCTTGGCCTGTTCCTTGAGCAGCTCATCCTGCTCGCCGCGGATCTTCATTTCCTCCAGGCGCGCCAGCTGGCGCAGGCGGGTCTCGAGGATGTAGTCGGCCTGGATCTCGGTCAGGTCGAAGCGGGCGATCAGGGCCTGCTTGGGGTGGTCTTCGGTGCGGATGATGTGGATCACTTCATCCAGGTTGAGGAAGGCGGTGAGCAAGCCTTCCAACAAGTGCAGGCGCTTCTCGACCTTGTCCAGGCGGTGCTGCAGGCGGCGGCGCACGGTGCCGATGCGGAACTGCAGCCACTCTTGCAGCAGGGCCCGCAAGTTCTTGAGCTGCGGGCGCCCGTCGAGGCCGATGATGTTGACGTTGACCCGGTAGCTGCTTTCAAGGTCGGTGGTGGCGAACAGGTGTTGCATCAGTTCGTCGGCATCCACGCGGTTGGAGCGCGGGATGATGACGATGCGGCACGGGTTCTCGTGATCGGACTCATCCCGTAGGTCGGCGACCATCGGCAGTTTCTTGGCCTGCATCTGCGCGGCGATCTGCTCCAGCACCTTGGCCCCGGAAACCTGGTGCGGCAACGCGGTGACGACGATGTCGCCATCCTCGACCCGGTATACGGCACGCATGCGGATCGAGCCGCGGCCGCTCTCGTAGAGCTTGAGGATTTCGGCACGCGGCGTGACGATCTCGGCCTCGGTCGGGTAGTCCGGGCCCTGGATGTGCTCGCACAGCTGCTCGATGGTGGCCTTGGGCTCATCCAGCAAGCGCACGCAGGCACTGGCGACTTCCCGCAGGTTGTGCGGCGGCACGTCGGTAGCCATGCCCACGGCGATACCGGTGGTGCCGTTGAGCAGGATGTTCGGCAGGCGCGCTGGCAGCACGGCTGGCTCCTGCAGAGTGCCGTCGAAGTTCGGCACCCAATCGACGGTACCCTGGCCCAGCTCGCTGAGCAGCACCTCGGAATAGCGCGACAGGCGCGCCTCGGTGTAACGCATGGCGGCGAACGACTTCGGATCGTCCGGCGCACCCCAGTTGCCCTGGCCGTCGACCAGGGTGTAGCGATAGCTGAACGGCTGCGCCATCAGCACCATGGCCTCGTAGCAGGCCGAGTCGCCGTGGGGGTGGAACTTGCCGAGCACGTCGCCGACGGTACGCGCCGACTTCTTGTGCTTGGCGTCGGCATCGAGCCCCAACTCGCTCATGGCATAGACGATACGTCGCTGCACCGGCTTCAGGCCGTCGCCGATATGCGGCAGGGCCCGATCCATGATCACGTACATGGAATAGTTGAGGTAGGCCTGTTCGGTGAAGTCAGCCAAGGATCGGCGTTCGACGCCTTCGAGACTGAGTTCCAGTGAGTCGCTCATGCGGGCCTCGTCATTTCAAGTTCTGGCGCAGCAGCAAGGTACCGCCACGCTGGGTAAATTCAAGTTGTTTCAGGGCGCTCATGCCCAGCAGCACCTGCTCGCCATCGAGGCCGGGGACCACCAGTGCGCGCACGTCGCGCAGGTGGATATCGCCCAGCTGCAGCTCGCCCAGGCGGGTGCGGTAGCCTTGGGTGCGGCCGTTGGCGGTGCTGAGGATCACCGGCGCGCCGGGTTGCAGGTCGAGGTCGCGGGCCAGCGACTCGGGGATCGCTACATCGGTCGCCCCGGTGTCGAGCATGAAGCGCACAGCACGGCCGTTGATCGCGCCATCGGCGACGAAATGCCCCTGGCCGTTACTCAGCAGACGTACCTCGATGAAGCCTTCGCCGTGCTCGGACTGCACCTGGGTATTGGGGTTCTGCTGGCGCTCCTCCCATTGACCGAAAAAGCGCGTGGCGAGGAACATCGCCCCCGCCCAGGCCACCACCAGCAGGACCCGCCCCGCACGCTTGCCTGGCGGTTGGCTCACGGCTTGGCGCTCCAGCCGCCCTCAGGGGCTGCGAAACGCCATACGATCGGGCGCTTCTCGCCGTCGGCACGGTCGCCGCTGTTGTTGTCCAGGCCGATCCAGGCACCGGATGCATCGATGACCAGCGCTTCGGCCAAGCCATATGGCTGATCGTAGCGACGCGAGTCGACCAGTGCATCGGCGGCGAACGACCAGCAGCGCTCGACCTTGCCGCTGCCGGTGTCGCGGCGGCAGATCCGGTAGGCATTGCGCTCGAGGGTGAACAGCTTGCCCTCGTACCAGGCGAGGTCCGAGAAGTCGCGTGACATGGCCTGGGGTTCGGGCATCTGTGGCGGCTGCATCTCGACCCCGGCTTCGCTGAGCAGCACGCAGCTGCGCCCACAGTTCCACACCGACTGCTGGCGCTCGATGGCGACCAGGCCGCGCCGTTCACGCTCGGCGGCCAGCCACAGGCGGTCGCCCGCCGGGTTGATCGCCAGGCCTTCGAACAACGCGTTGAAGTGCAGCAACATGCCACTGGCACGGGCCTGCCGAACCATGGTCGGGTCGATCCGCAGCCATTCAGGCTCACCCTCGACAGGCACTTGCAGCACCGCCGCATGGGCTTCGCTGACCAAGTAGAAATTACCAGCCTGATCGCAGGTGATGCCTTCGAAGTCCAGCTCACCGCCGCGGATGTAGGACACCGCCCAGTTGCGCGACCGGAGCCCCCATGGCAAGCCGCTCTGCGGCACCGGCGGCGGGGTGAAGGTCAGCGGCTGGGCACGCCACACTTCGCCCTGCCGGTCGAGGCGGTAGATGCGATCATCGTCACGGTCGGACACGGTCCACAACGCCCCACGGCACCAGGCCAACCCCGAGAGGTTGCCGCCGCGCATGCCTTCGACCGGGTACTCTGCGCCGAGCTTGAGCTCCGGCCAGCTGCCCGCCTGGCTCGGCAGGGCCAGCAAGGCCAGGCAAACGGCGGCCAGCAGGCGGATCAAACCAGGACCTCGGCGAGGTTACCCTTGGTTTCCAGCCAGCTCTTGCGATCACCGGCGCGCTTCTTGGCCAGCAGCATGTCCATGATCTCGGTGGTGCCCTGCACATCGTCCAGGGTCAGCTGCACCAGGCGCCGGGTGTTCGGGTCCATGGTGGTCTCGCGCAGCTGTGGTGGGTTCATCTCGCCCAGGCCCTTGAATCGGGTGACCTGCGGCTTGCCGCGCTTCTTCTCGGCGACCAGTCGATCGAGGATGCCATCGCGCTCGGCTTCGTCCAGGGCGTAGTAGATCTCCTTGCCCAGGTCGATGCGGTACAGCGGCGGCATGGCCACGTAGACGTGGCCGGCCTCCACCAGCGGTCGGAAATGCTGGACGAACAGCGCGCACAGCAAGGTAGCGATGTGCAGGCCGTCGGAGTCGGCATCGGCCAGGATGCAGATCTTGCCGTAGCGCAGCTGCGAGAGGTCGGCGGCACCAGGGTCCACGCCGATGGCCACGGCGATGTTGTGCACCTCCTGGCTGGCCAGCACCTCGCCACCATCGACTTCCCAGGTGTTGAGGATCTTCCCGCGCAGCGGCAGGATCGCCTGATACTCCTTGTCTCGCGCCTGCTTGGCCGAACCGCCGGCCGAGTCACCCTCGACCAGGAACAGCTCGGCACGCATCGGGTCCTGCCCGGCGCAATCGGCCAGTTTGCCTGGCAGCGCCGGGCCCTGGGTGATGCGCTTGCGCTCGACTTTCTTGCTCGCCTTCAGGCGCCGGCCGGCGTTGCTGATGGCCAGCTCCGCCAGCTGCATGCCCAGTTCCGGGTGGGCGTTGAGCCATAGGCTGAAGGCGTCCTTGACCACGCCGGAGACGAACGCTGCCGCCTCGCGGGACGACAGACGCTCCTTGGTCTGGCCAGAAAATTGCGGCTCCTGCATCTTCATCGACAGCACGAAGGTGATGCGTTCCCATACATCCTCCGGCGCCAGCTTGACGCCCCGGGGCAGCAGGTTGCGGAACTCGCAGAACTCGCGCATCGCATCCAGCAGGCCCTGGCGCAGGCCGTTGACATGGGTGCCACCCTGGGCGGTGGGGATCAGGTTGACGTAACTCTCCTGGACACTGTCGCCGCCCTCCGGCAGCCATAGCAGGGCCCAGTCCACAGCCTCCTTATTGCCAGCCAGGCTGCCGCAGAACGGCTCGTCGGGCAGGCGCAGGAACTCGCTGACCGAGTCGACCAGGTAGGAGCGCAGGCCGTCTTCGTAGTGCCACTCGACCTTCTCGCCGCTGGCCTTGTCCTCGAAGCTGACCAGCAGGCCCGGGCAGAGCACCGCCTTGGCCTTGAGCACATGCTTGAGGCGGCTGACGGAGAACTTGGCCGAGTCGAAATACTTGGGGTCGGGGCTGAAGTACACGCTGGTGCCGGTGTTGCGCTTGCCCACCGTGCCGACCACCTCCAGCTCGCTGGCCTTGAAGCCATCGGCGAAGGTCATCTGGTATTCGTTGCCATCGCGCTTGACCCGCACGCGGACCTGGGTCGACAGGGCATTGACCACCGAGATGCCGACGCCGTGCAGGCCACCGGAGAACTGGTAGTTCTTGTTGGAGAACTTGCCGCCGGCGTGCAGCTTGGTGAGGATCAGCTCGACCCCGGACACCCCCTCTTCGGGGTGGATATCCACCGGCATGCCGCGACCGTCGTCGCACACTTCCAGGGAATGGTCGGCATGAAGGATCACCTGCACCGAGCGTGCGTGGCCAGCCAGAGCTTCGTCGACACTGTTGTCGATGACTTCCTGGGCCAGGTGGTTCGGCCGGCTGGTGTCGGTGTACATGCCCGGCCGCTTGCGGACCGGGTCAAGGCCCGAGAGGACTTCGATGGCGTCTGCGTTATAGGCGCTAGCGCTGGGATTGGCCATGGGGTCTCGTTGTCAGTCTGGTGAATGCAAAAAAGGTCAAAATACAGAAAAATCGAGCGTCGCATACTGCCCGCGGGCAATGCCGGCGAAGGCCAGCAGGGCCGGCAGACGGTCGGCGAAGCCTTGGAAGCTGTGGTCGCCGCCGGCCTGGATACGCAAGGCACAAGCCTGGTAATAGCGTTCGGCCTGGCGATAGTCCAGGGTTTCGTCGGCAGTCTGCAACCATACCTGGTAGCGGCTGGCGTCCTGGGGCGGCGGCACTTCGAGTTCGGCCAAGGCCTGTACATGGTCCAGGGTCAGTTCCCAGGTTTCGTCGGTGTACAGGTTGCGCTGGGTACCCAGGTAGCCGTCGAACAGGCGGTGCGGCCCGACTGCCGGGTTGATCAGCAGGGCTTTCAGGCCATGGCGCTCGGCCAGGTAGGTGGCATAGTAGCCACCGAGCGAACTCCCCACCAGCAAGGGGGTACCGAGCTCGGCGATGGCGGCTTCCAGCTGGGCGACGGCCTGGCGCGGGTGATGATGCAAGGCCGGCACGCGCAGGCGCCCGGCCAGGCCCAGGGCCTGCATCACCGCCTCGAGCTGGCGCGCCTTCTTCGACAGCGGCGAGCTGTTGAAGCCATGGATATAGAGGATGGAACCCGACATGCTGCCCCTCGGTATCGACTGCTGTGCACCCGTCCATGCGGGCGCAGGGACGCGCAGTGTAGCGCGTTCACCGGGTTTTGGCGTCGCATCGGGCTTTTCGCAACAAATTCTTCAAGCGCAAGTAGATCGCTCATGTTCGCGGTTAAAACCACAGATTTGACAGTGAACCTGTGGGAGCGGGTTACTTGCGAACGGGCCAGGCAGGCATTCACAGGGCCATTCCAAGCTTCAGTATCCCGGGCTGTCGAAGTCCAGCTTCACCGCGAAATCCCGCGCCCGCTCGACACCCGTCTCCACCCGTCCATCGCCATGCAGGCGCAGCCAGCGATAACCCGGCTGCTCCTCGCTGACCTGGAAGTCCTCGCTGCGGGCCGCGAACTGGATGCAGGTCGATGGCGTGGCCAACAGGCGGATGCCATCACGTTGTTCATCCCACGGCTGGTGGACATGCCCCCAGAGCACCGCCTTGACCTGTGGACAACCACGCAGGCGCGCCCACAGTTCATCGGCATTGCGCAGCCCGATCGGGGCGATCCAGGCACAACCGATATCCACCGGCTGATGATGCAGGCACACCAGGCAATGCCGCTCACCGGCAGCGGCCAGGGCTTGGTCCAGAATGGCCAACTGGTCGTCGGCGAGCCAACCGTGGGTGGCATCGGGCACGTTCGAATTGAGCATGACGATGCGCCAGGCACCCAGGTCGGTCACCGCCTGAACCAGGTCGCTTCCCTGGGCCACCTCGGCCATCACCCGGGCCTCGTCATGGTTGCCCGGGAGCCAGCGGCTCGGTGTGCCAAGCGAAGCGCTCACTTGCCGAAAAGCTTCGTAGGAGGCAACGCTGCCATCCTGGGAAAGGTCGCCCGTGCACAGCAGCAGGTCGATGCGCGGCTGCTCGCGGCGCACCTGTTCGACCACGTGACGGAGGCTGTCTCGGGTATTCATGCCCAGCAAGGTACCGCCAGGGCTGGCGAACAGGTGGGCATCGGTCAGTTGCACCACATGAAGCGGCGCCGGATCTTTGGCGTGGTTGGGCTGCGGCAAGGGCCGTCTCCTCGAACGGGTTCAGGACGATTATCGGCTGCCTGCACGCGTCGGGCAAAGGGCCTTGCCCGACCTGCATCACATTTCAGCGAACGGCTTCCAGTTCATGACCACAGGCCAGGCAGTGGCTCAGCCATTCGCCCAGGAACAGGTTGAGCTGGGCCTTCTCGTCCGGCTGGTGCATCGCTGCGTTGGGGTACGGGTAGATGCTGCGCAGGCGCCGGGTGTGTTCAGCACTGACCACCTCGGCCATGCGCGCGTCGTGGTACACCTGCACCTCCAGGTGCGGCACCGGCAGCCACGGCAGGCTGTGCTCCTGGCGCACCCGCAAGGTGGTGGTGTACGGGCAGGCCAGCAGCACATCGAGCACCAGCACGCCGAGCATCTGGTCGCCCTGGGTCATGCCGATGCGGCGCGAGCTCTGGGTGGTGCGCATGTCCGGCAACAGGCGCATCAGGCGGGCATAATTGGCCTCGCAGGCGGCCTGCAGCCCGGCCAGGTCGACCCGGTAGCGCTCGCGCAACAGGTTCACTTCCACATACCTCGCACTTCGTCACGGTTCAGCGCCAGCCATTGCAGGCCGATGATGGTCGCGGCGTTGCAGATGCGCCCATCGCGCACGGCCTGCAAGGCGTCCTCGAAGGCCCAGACGCGTACACGGATGTCCTCGCCCTCCTCCTCCAGACCGTGAAGCCCGCCGGCGCCTTCGCTGCTGCAACGCCCCAGGAACAGGTGCACGTACTCGTCGCTGCCACCGGGGGATGGGAAGTAACGGGTCATCGGCCACAGTGCGCTGAACGTAAGGCCCGCTTCTTCCTCGGCTTCGCGATGGGCGACTTCCTCGGGCTGCTCGTCCTTGTCGATCAGCCCGGCAACCATCTCGATCAGCCAGGGGTTTTCCACCTTGCCCATGGCACCGACGCGGAACTGCTCGATCAGCACCACTTCGTCGCGCAACGGGTCGTACGGCAGCACACAGACTGCGTCGTGGCGCACGAACAGTTCGCGGCTGATCTCACGGCCCAGGCCACCGGCGAACAGTTCGTGGCGCAGGCGCAGCTTGTCGAGCCGGTAGAAGCCCTGGAAGCAATTGGCCCGTTCGACGATCTCGACCGCCTTGGGTTGCGAATTCAACGTGTCTGACATGGAAATCCTCGTTACCTCGTTTACCGCATCGCGCCATCCTACTCTGCGTGCCGCCGTGTTTCACCCCTTTCCGGCGACCGCTCAGGCAGCCGGGACAGAGCCTTTGTACTCTGTTAGCTTAGTGGCGAACCGACGGCTTCGCCGACGGTCAAAGGCCGACTCCCTTTGTTCTGCAAGGATCATCATGACGCTTGTCAAACTGACTTCCGTGGCCGTGCTGGCAATGGCCCTGGGCGCCTGCCAGAGCTTGTTCGAGCCCAACTACCGGGCCCCGCTCGAGGTCAAGCGCGACGCCTGGGAACACGTCAAGCCCGGCTGCAGCGAGAGCGACTGCCCACTGGTGAACATCGACACCATCCACTTCCCGGCCCTGCCCAAGCTCGACGCCATCGTCGAAAAACGCCTGTTGCAGCTGACCGAAGACAACCAGCGCAGCGGCGCGCCCACTTCGTTGCAGGCCTACGAACAGCAGTACCTGGCCAGCGCCGAGAAGCGCAACAGCAGCTACCTGCAAGCCAAGGTACGCGAGCAGCATGACGGGCTGGTGATCATCGAGCTGTCCAGCTACCTGGACAGCGGCGGCGCCCACGGCATGCCCGGGCGCGGTTTCATCAACTACTCACGCAAGCTGGACAAGGTCCTGACCCTGCAGGACATGCTCCTGCCAGGCCAGGAAGACACCTTCTGGAAGACCGTGGAAGAGTCCCACCGCGCCTGGATGATCAGCACCGGCATGGACAAGGACCCGGAGTTCGCCAAGACCTGGCCGTTCCGCAAGTCCCCCCATGTGGCCCTGACCTACGGCGCGGTCGTGGTCAAGTACGAGGTCTATGCCATCGCACCCTATTCCATGGGCCACATCGAGCTGAAGATCCCCTACCCGCGCCTGAACGGCGTGCTCAGGCCTGAGCTGTTTCCCGGCCGCGGCTGAGGCTCAGCAGGCCATGCAGCCCCCCTGCCAGCAGCAGTGCCGGCAGGGTCGCCCCCAGCTCCGGCGCGACATTGGCCATCAGGTGATACGCCGCCACGCCCACCGTCCAAGCCAGCAGTGCCTGCCAGTGTAGCCCGGCCACCAGCGCCGGCAGTTGCCGCCGACGAACGACGAAGTGGTCGACCAGCACCACGCCGAACAGCGGCGCGAACACCGAACCGATCAGCAGCAGGAAGTTCTGGTACTGGGCCAGCGGCGCCAGCAGGGCGACCAGAGTGCACAGCACACCGATGGCCAGGGCCAGGTGCTCGACCCGCAAACGCACCAACAGGCCGGTGGACACCGCCGCCGAGTGGATGTCGGCGAAGGCGTTTTCCGACTCGTCCAGCAAGATAAGCAACAATGGGATGCCCAGCCCGGCACCGGCCAGGGCCAGCAGCAGCGCATTGACTTCACCACTGGGCGCGAAGGCCAGGGTGTAGGCCACGCCCAGGCTCATCAGCCAGGCATTGCCGATGAAAAAGCCCAGTGCCGTGCCGCCGAACACACGGCTGGCACGCTGGCCGAAGCGCGAGTAGTCGGCGATCAGCGGCAACCACGACAGCGGCATGGCAATGACGATGTCGAAACCGACCGCCAGCGACAGCGAACCATCGCCGGCCCGCTGCCACAGCCCGGCCAGTTCGGCCTTGGCGAACAGGTTCCAGGTCAGCCACAGGCAGGCGCCAAGCAGCAGCCAGATCCCCCATTTGCGCAGCACCTTGCGCACGAAGGCCAGCGGCCCGCTGACGGCGAGCAGGGTGGCCAGGGCGCCGAAGCACAGGGTCCAGAGCACCGGGCTGGTCCAGACGCTGCCTTCGCCGAAGGCACGAGCGCCCAGCAGGCTGGCGGCGTCACGCATGACGATAATCTCGAACGAGCCCCAACCCACCAGTTGCAGCAGATTGAGCAGCGCCGGCAGGCGCGCGCCATGGCGGCCCAGGGTCAGGCGCAGGGTGGCCATGGCCGACAGACCCGTGTCGCTGCCGATCACCCCGGCGGCGGCCAGCAGCAGTACACCGACCGCCGTGCCCAGGACGATGGCCAGGATCGCCCCCGCCAGGCCCAGGCCGGGCGCCAGCAGCGCGCCGACCTGCAGGACCATCAGGCCGATGCCGAGAGAGAACCAGAGCGAGAACAGGTCGCGGGCACCGAATTGGCGCTGGCTGTGGGGGACCGGGTGGTCCGGGGAGAAGTGGCTGGGTGTGCTCATGAAGGCGCTCGCCGGGATGTTATTGATGTTCTTGGCGAGGACTTACGTCCTCGTTTCGCGGCACAAGGCCGCTCCTACAGGGACAGCGCAGGGCGTGAACCTTGCGCTGTCCCAGTGGAGCGGCCTTGTGCCGCGAAAGGGCCGCGAAGCGGCCCTCAGCCTGCCTAGACTTTCTTGTACAGCTGGCTGCCTTCCTGGCGGAAGCGCTCGGCCTGCTCACGCATGCCCTCTTCCACCGAGACGTCGGTGGCTTCGATACGCTGGTTGGCAGCGTACTCGCGCACTTCCTGAGTAATCTTCATGGAACAGAACTTCGGCCCGCACATCGAGCAGAAGTGCGCCACCTTGGCCGACTCCTTGGGCAGGGTTTCGTCATGGAACGCACGGGCGGTGTCCGGGTCCAGGCCGAGGTTGAACTGGTCTTCCCAGCGGAACTCGAAGCGCGCCTTGGACAGTGCGTTGTCGCGGATCTGCGCGCCCGGGTGACCCTTGGCAAGGTCTGCGGCGTGCGCGGCGATCTTGTAGGTGATGATGCCGGTCTTGACGTCGTCCTTGTTCGGCAGGCCCAGGTGTTCCTTGGGCGTCACGTAGCAGAGCATGGCGCAGCCGAACCAGCCGATCATCGCCGCACCGATGCCAGAGGTGATGTGGTCGTAGCCCGGCGCGATATCGGTGGTCAGTGGGCCGAGGGTGTAGAACGGCGCCTCGTCGCAGCACTCGAGCTGCTTGTCCATGTTCTCCTTGATCAGCTGCATCGGCACGTGGCCAGGGCCTTCGATCATGCACTGCACGTCGTGCTTCCAGGCGATCTTGGTCAGCTCCCCCAGGGTCTCGAGCTCACCGAACTGGGCCGCATCGTTGGCGTCGGCGATCGAGCCCGGGCGCAGGCCGTCGCCCAGCGAGAAGCTGACGTCGTAGGCCTTCATGATTTCGCAGATCTCGTCGAAATGCGTGTACAGGAAGTTTTCCTTGTGATGCGCCAGGCACCACTTGGCCATGATCGAGCCGCCGCGGCTGACGATGCCGGTCACGCGCTTGGCGGTCAGCGGCACGTAGCGCAACAGCACGCCTGCGTGGATGGTGAAGTAGTCCACGCCCTGCTCAGCCTGTTCGATCAGGGTGTCGCGGAACAGCTCCCAGGTCAGGTCCTCGGCAACCCCGCCGACCTTCTCCAGGGCCTGGTAGATCGGTACGGTACCGATCGGCACCGGCGAGTTGCGGATGATCCACTCGCGGGTCTCGTGGATGTGCTTGCCGGTGGACAGGTCCATGACCGTGTCCGACCCCCAGCGAATGCCCCAGGTCAGCTTGGCCACTTCCTCCTCGATGGAGGAGCCCAGGGCGCTGTTGCCGATGTTGCCGTTGATCTTCACCAGGAAGTTGCGGCCGATGATCATCGGCTCCAGCTCCGGGTGGTTGATGTTGGCCGGAATGATCGCGCGACCACGGGCGATCTCTTCACGGACGAACTCGGGGGTGATTTCCTTCGGAATGCTGGCACCGAAGCTATGGCCCGCATGCTGCTGGTCGAGCAGGCCGGCGGCGCGGGCTTCCTGCAGCTTCATGTTCTCGCGGATGGCCACGTATTCCATCTCGGCGGTGATGATGCCCTGGCGCGCGTAGTGCATCTGGGTGACGTTGGCACCGGGCTTGGCGCGGCGCGGGTTGCGCACGTGGGCGAAGCGCAGCTTGGCCAGGTCGGCATCGTTCAGGCGCTGCTGGCCGAAGTTCGAGCTCAGGCCGTCCAGGCGCACGGTGTCACCGCGAGCCTCGATCCACGCCGAACGGACGTCGCCCAGGCCCTTGCGCACATCGATGACGACGTTCGGGTCGGTGTACGGCCCAGAGGTGTCATAGACCAGCACCGGGGCGTTCTGCTCGCCGCCAAAATCGGTGGGGGTGTCATGCAGGCTGATTTCACGCATCGGCACGCGGATATCGGGGCGCGAACCTTCGACATAGACCTTGCGCGAACGGGGGAACGGTTGCACGGACTGCTGGTCGACTTGCGCCGACTCGCTGAGGTGGATCGATTTTTCTTGTTTGCTCATCACAGGCTCTCCAGACAGCGTGGAATGTCGGGGAGAACCTGAAGGGGGCGCGGATTGCACCTGGGACGGTGCTGGTGCCGGATACACGGAGGTGCCTTGAGCGTGAGCTTCGACAATCCCGGACCTGGCACAAGATCTCGCCGGGAAAGCGAGCAATCTTGTTCCCTACGCAGGCGCTAACCTGATCAGGTTCAACGGGATCCGGAACTATCCGATCTCAGCCTTCGATTCAAGGCACCCCGACAAGAACATGCGCAGTCTAGACTCAAGTGGCCAGCAAAGCCAAGCGGGTAAATGCCAGGATGATGAAAGGCACCGGGACGATTGTTGGCCGAGGCACGGGGCACTACACTGGGCCATCGTTCGATACTCAACAGTTCAGTAATTAAATTTCGTACAAGGATTGCCCTATGCTGCGCAAACTCTCACTGGCGATTGCCGTGTCTTGTGCGTCCAACGGAGTGGTCTGGGCAGTGGATGTGCCCACGACGGTGAAGACCGACCTGATCAGCGTCTACCAGGAAGCGGTCGACAACAACGCCGACCTTGCCGCCGCCCGCGCCGACTATGGCGCCCGCCGCGAAGTGGTGCCCCAGGCCCGTGCCGGCCTGCTGCCGAACCTGTCGGCCGGCGCCGAGATGATGAACACCCGCACCAAGTTCGATGAACCTTCGGTCACCTCCAACCGCAGCGGCAACTCGTGGAACGCAACCCTGGCGCAGCCGATCTTCCGCGCCGACCGCTGGTTCCAGCTACAGGCTGCCGAGGCGGTCAACGAGCAG
Source organism: Pseudomonas sp. NY15356 (assembly GCF_048068175.1). NCBI lineage: Bacteria > Pseudomonadati > Pseudomonadota > Gammaproteobacteria > Pseudomonadales > Pseudomonadaceae > Pseudomonas > Pseudomonas sp. NY15356. Next base: position 173,093 of record NZ_JBLUPW010000001.1, read on the forward strand.
GCCGCCCTGGAGCTTTCCGCGACCGAACAGAACCTGATCCTGCAAACCGCCGAAAACTATTTCGCGGTGCTGCGCGCTCAGGACAACCTGGCTTCGACCAAAGCCGAGGAAGCCGCCTTCAAACGCCAGCTGGACCAGTCCAACGAACGCTTCGACGTCGGCCTCTCGGACAAGACCGACGTGCTGCAGTCACAGGCCAGCTACGACACCGCCCGGGCCAACCGGATCATCGCCGAGCGCCAGGTCCAGGACGCCTTCGAGGCCCTGGTGACCCTGACCAACCGCGAGTACGGTTCGCTCCAGGGCGTGGTCCACACCCTGCCGGTGCAAGTGCCAACGCCCAACGATGCCAAGGCCTGGGTCGAGACTGCGGCACGGCAGAACCTCAACCTGCTGGCCACCAATCATGCCGTCACGGCGGCCGAGGAGACCCTGCGCCAACGCAAGGCCGGCCACGCGCCGACCCTGGATGCGGTGGCCCGCTACCAGAAGGGCGACAACGACAGCCTGGGGTTCTCCAACCCGCAGCCCGGCGTGCGCTACAGCGGCGATGTCGAGCAGACCAGTATCGGCCTGCAGCTGAACATCCCGATCTACAGCGGCGGCCTGACCAGCTCCCAGGTGCGCGAGGCCTACCAGCGCCTGAGCCAGAGCGAGCAGCAACGTGAAAGCCTGCGCCGCCAGGTGGTGGAAAACACCCGCAACCTGCACCGGGCGGTGAACACCGACGTGGAGCAGGTGCAGGCACGCAAGCAGTCGATCATCTCCAACCAGAGTGCCCTGGAGGCCACCGAGATCGGCTACCAGGTCGGTACCCGCAACATCGTCGATGTGCTCGACGCCCAGCGCCAGCTGTACACCTCGGTGCGCGACTACAACAACAGCCGCTACGACTACATCCTCGACAACCTGCGCCTGAAACAGGCCGCCGGCACCCTCAGCCCGCAGGACCTGCAGGACCTGGGGCGCTACCTGAAAGCCGACTACAACCCGGACAAGGACTTCCTGCCGCCGGACCTGGCCGCGGCGGCGGCCAAGAACTTCGAACGCAGGCCTTGAGCGGGCCAGGTGTGAGGTGAGCAGTGCCGGTGAGATCGAGCGCCCGCGCGGCGCGCGATCTCACCGGCACCGAATCAACTCCGGCGAACGCTTACAACCATTTCCCCAGCCCATCCAGCAACCGCTGCAACGCCCCCTGGTTGGCCTGCATCACCGCCCTGCCCGCCTCGCCCATGCGCCGGGCATCCTGAGGCAGCTCGACCAACCGACGCACCGCCCCGGCCAGGCCGCTGGCATCGTCCACCTCCTGCAACGCCCCCGCCTCGCGCAGCATCGCGCTGATTTCCAGGAAGTTGAACACGTGCGGCCCCGTCAGTACCGGTAGCGCCAGTGCCGCCGGCTCCAGCGGGTTGTGCCCGCCGGTAGGCACCAGGCTGCCGCCCACGAAGGCAATGTCGGCCAGGGCATAGAGGAACAGCAGTTCACCCATGGTATCGCCGAGCAAGACCTGGGTCTGGGCCTGCACCGGCATGCCGGAAGAACGGCGCACGGTGGCGAACTGTGCGTCACATAAGGCATGGACCGCATCGAACCGCTCGGGATGGCGCGGCACCAGCACCAATAGTGCATCGCCATGAACCTGCAGCAATTGCCGATGTGCCTCGAGGATCAATTCATCCTCACCCTCGTGGGTGCTGGCGGCGATCCACACCGGGCGCTGCCCGGCGCCCCATTGCTCACGCAGGTCACGCGCGCGAGGCTGCAATTGCGCGTCGACCTTCAGGTCGAACTTGATCGAACCGGTCACCTGCACACACTCAGGCCGCGCGCCCAGACTGCGGAAACGCTGCGCCTCGGTCTCGGTCTGCACCGCGATCAGGCTCATCTCGGCCAGCATCGGCCGGGTCAGGCCGGCGAAACGTGCATAGCCACGGGCCGAGCGTTCGGACAGCCGCGCATTGGCCAGGGCCACAGGAATGCCGCGTTTGGCGCACTGGTGGATATGGTTGGGCCACAGCTCGGTCTCCATGATGATGCCCAGCCGCGGCCGGACATGATCGAGAAAGCGCCCCGCCGCCCAAGGCAGGTCATAAGGCAGGTAGCAATGCTGGAGTCGCGGCTCGTCGGCGAACATCGCGCGGATCCGCTCCGAACCGGTGGGCGTCATACAGGTCAGGGTAATCGGAAGGTCCGGGTAGGCCTTGAGCAAGGCACGGATCATCGGCGCGGCAGCGATGCTTTCGCCCACCGACACCGCGTGCACCCAGATGCCGCCCTGGCGCATCGGTGCCAGCTTGCAAGCGAAGCGCTCGGCGATGCGCTGGCCATAGGCCGGCGCCTTGCGCGCACGCAGGTACAGGCGCAGCGCAACCAGTGGCAGGCCCAGGTGGAAAAGCAAGGTATAGAGGGTTCTGTTCATGGCGACGCAGTGTACTAGGAACTGTACGAAAAGGCCTGCCGGTACCACAACTCAGCCAATGACCCGCAGGTGCACGGCAAAGCGTTCCGCCAGCCATTGCGCCGCCGGCCCCAGGGGCTGGTCGCGGCGCCAGGCCAGTTCGACGACCAGCGCGGGCGGGCACCACTCGCTGTCGAGTTCGACCATCTGCGCCTGGTAGGTCGGGTACTGCACCACATGCCTTGGCAGCCAGGCCCAACCCAGCCCACGCATCAGCAGCTCGGCCATGGCGTAGAAGCTGTCGGCGCGCCACACCTGCGGGCTGATCGCCTCCCCCCCGGGATAGCCGCTTTGCTGCGGCGTGATCAACAACTGCCGGTGACGGGCCAATTGCTGGCGCGTCACCTGCCGCTCGCCCGCCAGCGGATGGTCCACACCACATACGGTGACCATCTCCACGCGGCCCAGAGCGCGGCGTTCCAGCGACGCGGGAATGCGCTCGTGATGAAAGAACAACCCCAGGTCGGCACGACGCTCCACCAACTTGCGCGCCACATCGCCCTGGGCGCCGCTGGTCACCTGTACCTCCAGGAGTGGAAAGCGGCTGGCCAACTCGTCCAGGCTGTCGATCACCGGCAGGTAGCACATGGCTTCGTCCTGAGCCACCCGCAACAAGGCTTCCTGGCCACGCATCAAGGCCATGGCACGGCCATCCAGGCGCTCGCACTGGCGTAGCAACTCGCGGGCATCCTCGAGCAGGGCCGCCCCGCTTTCGGTCAGGCGCGGCTGGCGGCCGCTGCTGCGCTCGAACAAGGTCACGCCCAGGTCAGCCTCCAGCAGCGCGATGGCATTGCTGACCGCCGACTGCGCCTTGTGCTGCTCCCGGGCGACGGCGGAAAACGAACGCAGTTCGGTGACCCGCAGGAAGGTGCGCAATTGATCGAGATCCCATTGTTGGGCCATGCAACCTATCTCCATAGCAGATAGGTAATGACTTTACCCCATCCGACGAAAGTCTAGAATGCCCACCCAGCAACGGAGAATCCCGATCATGAATGCCTACACCTACCTGGCCATCGCCATCTGCGCCGAAGTCATCGCCACCGCCTCCATGAAGGCGGTCAAAGGCTTGAGCACGCCATTGCCGCTGCTGTTGATGGTCTGTGGCTATGCCGTGGCGTTCTGGATGCTGACGCTGGTGGTGCGCAGCATTCCGGTAGGTATCGCCTACGCCATCTGGTCAGGCCTGGGCATCGTGCTGATCAGTGTCGCCGCCCTGGTGATCTACGGGCAGAAACTGGATGTACCGGCCATGCTGGGGATGGCCATGATCGTCGGTGGCGTGGTGGTGATCCAGCTGTTCTCCAAGACTGCCGGCCACTGAGCCCACCAGCTGTAGCCCCGCTGTGGCCCATCGCCGGCAAGCCGGCTCCCACAGGGATTTCGCAAGTCTTGAGAGCGGCGCAATCTCGGCGGGAGGCTGGCGACAGCCTGCGATTAGGCCCGCGCGCGCCCACAGCCTGTATACTGGGCAACTGTCCCAGTTCTAGAGGTGCCCGCATGCCATCTGCCATTTCCACTGACGTGCTGATCGTCGGCGCCGGGGTCGCTGGCCTCTGGCTCAACGCAAGGCTGCGGCGCCTGGGGTATTCGACGGTGCTGGTGGAACGCGCCAGCCTCGGTGGCGAGCAGACCATCAAGTCCCAGGGCATCATCCATGGCGGCACCAAGTACGCCCTGCATGGGGCCCTGACCGGCGCCTCCGAGGCCATTGCCGATATGCCGCGCCGTTGGCGCGAAGCCTTGGCCGGCAATGGCGAACTCGACCTTGGCAAGACCCGCCTGCTGTCCGAGGCCCACTACCTGTGGTCCCCGGGCACCCTGGCAGGCAACCTCACCAGCTTCTTCGCCAGCAAGGCGGTGCGTGGAAGGGTCGATCAGGTCAAGGGCGAGCAACTGCCCCCTGCCCTGCAGGACCGCGCGTTCAAGGGCAAGGTGTATCGCCTCGCCGAACTGGTCATCGACGTGCCGAGCCTGCTCGCCAACCTGGCCGAGCTGGCCGGTGACAGCCTGCTGGCCGGCGAACGGGTCGAGCCACTGCGCGAGGGCGACGAACTGATCGGTTTGCGCGTGAATGGTCGTGAAATACGCGCCCAGCGTATCGTGCTCAGCGCCGGTGCCGGCACCGAAGGCCTGCTCCACGCGCTTGGGCTGGAGCAGCCGGCCATGCAGCGTCGACCGCTGCACATGGTCATGGCCAAGGGGCCGAACCTCAAGCCACTGTATGCCCATTGCCTGGGCGGCGGGCCCAAGCCGAGGGTCACCGTCACCACCCACCCGGCCCGCGACGGCCAATGGGTCTGGTACCTCGGTGGCGACCTCGCCGAGGCCGACGGCGTGGCACGGGAACCCGCCGCACAGATCGCCGCGGCGCAGAAGGAAATCGCTAGCCTGCTGCCTTGGGTCGACCAGAGCCAGGTGCGCTGGGCCACTTTGCGGGTCGACCGCGCCGAGCCTGCGCAGTCGGGGTTGGTCCGCCCGGACAACGCCTTCCTCACGCAGCAGCAGCGGCTGCTGGTGGGCTGGCCGACCAAGCTGGCCCTGGCACCCGACTTTGCCGACCGCGTGCTGGCGAGCCTGGAGCACGACGGCATCCGCCCCGCCGCGCAACCTGACCTGGCCGAGCTGCCTCGCCCCACCCTGGGCGTCCCTGCCTGGGAGCAATTGCTGCCATGAGCCTGCCGACCCTGCACGACTTCCTCCGCCCCTTGGGCAGCACCGGCCTGAAGGTCTCTCCGCTGGGCCTGGGCACGGTCAAGCTCGGCCGCGATCAGGGCGTCAAGTACCCCAATGGCTTCACCATCCCAGGCGATGACGAAGCGCGCCTGCTCCTGGCCCAGGCCCACGAGCTGGGCATCAACCTGATCGACACCGCGCCGGCCTACGGCCGCAGCGAGGAACGCCTGGGCCCGTTGCTGCGCGGCCAGCGTGACCAATGGGTGATCGTCAGCAAGGTGGGCGAAGAGTTCGACAATGGTCAGTCGCACTTCGACTTCAGCGCCGCCCATACTCGCCTGTCGGTGGAGCGCAGCCTGCGCCGCCTGGAAACCGACCGTATCGAGCTGGTGCTGGTGCATTCCGACGGCAACGACGTGCAGATCCTGGAGCAGCAAGGCGTCTACCAGACCCTGGCCGAACTCAAGCAGGAAGGCAAGATCCTCGGCTACGGCCTGTCAGGCAAGACCGTGGCAGGTGGCCTCAAGGCCCTGGAGCAAGGCGATTGCGCCATGGTCACCTACAACCTCAACGAACAGGCGGAGCGCCCGGTACTGGACTACGCTGCCGAACACGGCAAAGCCATCCTGGTGAAGAAGGCCCTGGCCAGCGGGCATATCTGCCTGGCGCCGGGGGTCGACCCGGTGCAGGCCAGTTTCGAGCTGCTGTTCGCCCACCCCGGGGTAAGCAGTGCTATCGTCGGCACCATCAACCCGTTGCACCTGGCCCATAACGTGGCCACCGTCGCCCGAATCCTGGGCCAGCCTTGAGTCGCCCTGACGGGCGCCCAACGCAAGGAGGAGCCTCGTGCCGCGAACGCTGATCCGCAAGAACCCGAGCAACTTCAAGACCCTGCCGCTGCACGTCGAAGCCACACCCGACGGCCTGACCTACCAGAGCATCGGCATGCCGTTGAACTTCGGCCAGGTACAGCAGCGGCGCAAGGCCATCGAGCTGGCCGACCACGAACGCTTCGTGGTCGAGCTGGCCAACCTGGGGGTTTCGGTGCGCCTGACACTGCATTGGCAGCACCGGGACTACTGGGTGCTGGTGCGCCAGCGCCGGCAGGACCGCGGCGACGTGGTGCTCAAGCTGATCTCAGGCTACGTGCCCGCCCAGGAAATCAACCTGCCCCTGCACACCGCCATCCAGGAAGTGGCCGAGGAATGCCTGCTGGAAACCCCGGAAGGCTGGCTCGGCGGGCGCTTCAGCGACACCTGGCTGCCCGCGCCCTATGCCGACGCGCTGCATTATCGCGAAGCCCTGCCGTTCGTGCTCACGCCCGAGTCCGGCGCGGCGCGCCCGGTGCATTGCGGCAACCTGATGCTGCTGGAGCGGCCACGTGCCTATGTGCACCTGCCTACCGCGTCGTTGCAGTTGATCTACGACCTGCGCCTGCAGGTACCCCGGGAAGCCAAGTCGCTCAGCCTTTTCCACGTGGACGAGCGGCTCGAAGGCGACCAGCTGGTGGCACGGCTCAATCGCAAGCGGCCGGACCTGTATCTGATGCCGCTGGTCGATGGCCAGCCGACAGCCGAACTCTATACCTTGAAGAAGGACGAACTGGTGCCAGCCAGTACACGAGGCCTGTATCTGGCGGAGAGCTTTGCCCGGCAGGACGGCTGGGTGGTCGGGGATGAGCGGATTCGCTGGAAGGACTGGATCAGGCAGCAGGGGCTGGAAGAACACCGGCCGCAGCCGGCCTCGCACCTGCAGCGCTTTGGTGACAAGGCCCGGGCGTTGTTGCAGCGCGCGTTGCACCACAAATGATGCCCGGGGGCTGCGCAGCAGCCCCACGGGTGGATCAGTGCTTGCGGATCTTCTCGACGATCGCCGTGGTCGAGCTGTTCTCCACCAGCCCCAGCACCTTCACGGTGCCGCCGTAGGCCTTGACGATATCGGCCCCCACCACCTGATCGATGCCGTAGTCCCCACCCTTGACCAGCACATCCGGCTTGACCTGGCTGAGCAGGTTCTCCGGCGTGCCTTCGGGGAAGCTGATGACCCAGTCCACCGCGCCCAGGCCAGCCAGCACGGCCATACGCCGGTCGACGCTGTTGATCGGCCGACCTGGGCCCTTGAGCCGGCTGACCGAGGCATCGTCGTTGACCGCCACGATCAGACGATCGCCCTGGGCCCGCGCTTGCTCCAGGTAGGTCACGTGGCCGGCATGGAGAATGTCGAAGCAACCGTTGGTGAAGACGATCTTCTCGTTGTGCGCCCGGGCATCATCGATTGCCAGCAGCAGTTGCTCGAGGGCCAGCACGCCGCGCTCGGAGCCTTCCTCGCGCTGGATCGCGCGGCGCAGTTCAGGGGCGCTGATGGCTGCTGTACCCAACTTGCCGACCACGATGCCTGCGGCGAGGTTGGCCAGGGCCACCGCGTGGGGCAGGTCCTCGCCGGCTGCAATGGCCGCCGCCAGGGTGGAAATCACGGTATCGCCCGCACCGGTGACATCGAACACTTCGCGGGCACGCGCCGGCAGGTGCAACGCCGGGTGGCCGGTGCGCAGCAGGGTCATGCCGTGTTCGCCACGGGTCACCAGCAGCGCGCCCAGGTCAAGCTCCTGCAGCAATTGCAGGCCCTTGGCGACCAGCTCGCCCTCATCGGCGCAACGGCCGACGATGGTCTCGAACTCGCTGAGGTTCGGGGTGATCAGACTGGCGCCGCGGTAGATGGAGAAATCCTTGCCCTTGGGGTCGGCCAGAACCGGGATGCCCTTGGCACGTGCAGCCTGGATCAGGCTCTGGTGGTTCTTGAGCGCGCCCTTGCCGTAATCCGACAGCACCAGCACCTTGATGCCTTCGAGCAGGCCATCGACCTCCTCGCCCAGTGACAGCGGGTCGGTGGCGAACGGCTCTTCGAAATCGATGCGCAGCAATTGTTGGTGACGGCTCATGACCCGCAGCTTGACGATGGTCGGCTGGTGGGCAATGCGCTGGAACACCGAGCGCACACCCGCTGCGTGCAGGCTGTTGGCGAGGCTGTCGGCAGCCTCGTCCTGGCCGGTCACGCCAACCAACGAGGCTGGCGCGCCCAGGGCGGCGATGTTCAATGCGACGTTGGCCGCGCCACCGGGGCGATCCTCGATCTGCTCGACCTTGACCACCGGCACCGGGGCTTCGGGAGAGATCCGCGAGGTACCGCCATGCCAGTAGCGGTCGAGCATGACATCGCCGACCACCAGAACCGGGGCTTGATCGAAACGCGGCATGGACAACTTCATGGGCAACCCATATGAAAATAGTGAACAGGGGCAGGATATTAGCACAGGGTCGGTGACGGCTTTACGGCCAGTGTCGATCTGTACGTTACCGATGATGATCGGGGCCGACTCGGCCCCGACCCAGGGGATATCAGGTGATGTCGGCCTTTTCCGGCGCGTCCAGCCCCATGGCATGCAGGCGGGCATAATGGCCATTTGCCTGGAGCAGCTCGGCATGGGTGCCGCGCTCGACCAGCCGGCCCTGGTCCATGACCAGGATCAGGTCGGCCTTCTCGATGGTCGACAGTCGGTGGGCGATCACCAGGGTGGTACGCCCCTGCATCACATGGTCCAGGGCAGCCTGGATGTGGCGCTCGGACTCGGTATCCAGGGCCGAGGTCGCCTCGTCGAGGATCAGCAGCGGTGCGTTCTTCAGCAGGGCACGGGCGATCGCCAGGCGCTGGCGCTGGCCGCCGGAGAGCAACACACCGTTTTCGCCGACCTCGGTGTCGAAGCCCTTGGGCAACTGGTCGATGAACTCCTTGGCATAGGCATCGGCGGCGGCGGCCTCGATGTCCGCGCGCGGCGCACCGGCCAGGTCGCCGTAGGCGATGTTGTTGGCCACCGTGTCGTTGAACAGCGTGACGTGCTGGGTCACCTGGGCCACATGGCGGCGCAGGTTGCGCAAGCGATACTGCTCGATCTCCACACCGTCGAGCAGGATCTGCCCGTTGGTGTGGTGGTAGAAGCGCGGGATCAGCGAGGCCAGGGTTGACTTGCCGCTGCCGGAGCGCCCTACCAGGGCGATCATCTGCCCAGGCTCGGCAGTGAAGCTGATATCGCTGAGCACCTGGCGGTCGGTACCGGGGTAGCTGAAGCTGAGGTTGCGCACCTCCAGGCGACCTTCCACACGGTCTTTTTCCACGGTGCCGGTGTCCACTTCGGGCTGCTCGTCCAGTTGCTCGAAGATGCTCTCGGCGCCCGCCAGGCCCTTCTGAATGGTCGAGCTGACTTCCGAAAGCTGGCGGATCGGCTTGGGCAGCAGGCCTGCGGCCGTGATATAGGCCACCAGGTCACCCGCCGAGGCATCGCCACGCAGGAACAGCACCAGGAACATCAGCGATGCCATGGCGCTATAGATCACCAACTGCAGCAATGGCGTGTACAGCGCGCCGGTCTTGGTCATGCGCAGCTGCTTCTCGGTGTTGCCCTGGCTAGCGTCGTGGAAGCGCCGCTCCTCGTAGGCTTCGCCACCGAAGCTGCGCACCACGCGGTAGCCCTGGATGGTCTCGGACGCCACATGGGTGACATCCCCCATCGCGACCTGGATCTTCTTGCTCTGCTTACGGAATTTCTTGCTGGCGGTACTCACCATCAGCGCGATCACCGGCAGGATGGCAACCATCACCAGGGTCAGCTTCCAGTTCATCCACAACAGGTAGGCGAACAGGAAGACCACGGTCAGGCCTTCACGGATCACCACCTTGATGGCATCGGTCGCCGCACCGGTGACCATGGTCACGTTGAAGGTGATGCGCGAGATCAGGTGGCCGGAGTTATGGTTGTCGAAGTAGCGGTTGGGCAGCACCAGCAACTTGTTGAACAATTGCACCCGCAGGTCATGTACCAACCCCAGGGAGACCTTGGCCAGGTAGTAGTTGCCCAGGAACGACCCCAGCCCCTGCCAGGCCGCGATCAGGATGATCAGCAGCGGCACGGCCTGCAGCAGTTGCAGGTCGCGCAGGTAGGGGACATTGGGGAACAGCACCGCTTGCGGATTGCTCAGCCCATCGACGAAGTATTTCAAGATCCCGGCCAGCATCGGCTGGGTCGAGGCAAAGATCACGAAACCCACGATGCTCAGCAGGAAGATGCCGATATAGGGTTTGACATAGCTCAGCAGCCGGAAATAGATCTTCAGGCTGGAGGTGTGCTCCGCCGGTAGCGGTGTTTCGGCCATCATCGAGCTCGCTGTTCAGGTTGAACCGGGCATTTTACCACAGGCATCGTTTTCGGCACGCACCCAGGGCAGCAGCATGGCCAGGCCCACCGGCAACCAACTGATGAACCATTCGGCACGCGGGGTATCGGTGAGGCTGGCGGCATCGAATTGCATGGCAAGCGTGGAGAAGATCCAGTAGCCGAGCAGCACCTTGCCGAACAGCATGCCACGGGCGCGCAGGATCTCGCCTAGGGCGAACAACCACACCGCTACCCACAGCCCCCAAAAGAATCCAAACCCGTCATCATGGTGTTGACGCTTTATTTTCGGCATTATGGCCGGTCATTTTTGCTTGCCAGACGACAAGGCCCTACCCATGCAATGCTCCCGGCTCTCCCAGGTCGACTTCGATCAGCTGACACTCGGCGCCAAGGTTCTAGAGGCAGATAGCCACGGTGCCAAAGTCTACCTGCTCGGGGATGGAAATATCCTCAAGGTTTTTCGTCGCAAGCGTCTGATTTCATCTGCGCTGTTGCGCCCCTACTCACGGCGCTTCATCGATAACGCTGCGCGCCTGGCGCAGATGGGGATCCCGACGCTGGAAGTGATCAGCCATCACAAGCTCGACCTACCGGGCCGTACGGCCGTGCTCTATCGACCGTTGCCGGGCCAGACGCTGCTGCAACTGTCGCGCGAACCGGGGTTCAGCTGGGATGTCCTGCTGCCGCAGCTGGTCGAGCTGATCCGCCAATTGCACCGTTCGGGTATCTACTTTCGCTCGCTGCACCTGGGCAACGTGGTGATGACGCCTGACCAGCGCCTGGGCCTGATCGACGTCGCGGACATGCGCTTCCTGCGCGCCCCGCTGCCGGCGCGGATGGTGCGCCGGAATGTGCAGCACATGGCGCGCTATATCGAGCGCGAGAATCTCGCCAACCAGTTCCCGCTGGCGGCCTTGGAGGCCGCCCTGCTTCGAGACTAGCGCCCCAACAGGCTGGCGACCCCGGCCAGGAACGCTTGCCAGCTCTGCTCCGGCGCCAGGGAGCGCCGCTGGGCTGCCGCCGTGGCCTGGGTATCGAGGCTGGCGCAGCGTGCGATGGCCTGGCTCCAGGCCTCGACGTCAGCGACCGGCAGGTAGCAGTCGGCTTCACCCAGTTGCTCGCGAAACACCGCAAGATCGCTGCAGATCACCGGAATATCTGCCAGCACAGCCTCTTGCAACACCAGCCCCAGCCCCTCGGAGCGCGAAGGCAGCAGCAAGCCATCGAAGGCACGGTACAGTTGGGAAAGGTCTGGCCGGTAACCGCACAGCCGCACGCAGCCGTCGAGCCCCAGCGCCTCGATCCGCGCCGCGAGACGATCGCGCAACTCACCATCGCCGAAGATCATCAAGTGCAGGTTGGGCTGCTGCTCGCGCGCCCTGGCGAAGGCCTCGATCAGCATTTCGAAGCCTTTGCTTTCCACCAACCGGCCCACGGCGCACAGCACGCGGCCTTCGCCTTGGGCAGGGAGGCCAAGCGTCTGCCGGGCGGCATTGCGTGCAAGCAGCTGGCCGCAGAACACGGCCGGGTCCATGGCGATGCGCAGGGTGCGCACCGGCAGGCCGAGGTCCTGCTCGAGCGAGCGGGCCAGTGTACCGGACACCGCAGCGATGGACAGGCGTTCACGAGGCACACTGCGCAACAGGCTTACGTCACTGCCGCGCAGCCGGGTGGAGCCATGGAACAGAACCGCCGCGCGAACACCGGGCAACTGGCGCAGCAGCGGCAGCATCAAGCGCGCGACACCCAGGCCATCGAGCAGCAGCACGTCAGGCTGCGCCTGGCGTAAGGCCGCGCGCAGGCGCAGGCGCAACCAGGGCACCATTAGGCGCTCCGGCAGGCGGCCCTTGAGTGCCCGTTGCGGCAGGTTCCAGAGGTGGGTTTCACCCAGCCCGCCACACCCCTGCTCACCGAGCAGCAGCCAATTGCTCACGCGCACATCGGCCGGGGCATGCCCCAGCACCTGTCGGTGAACCGTGTGGATGGACGTATATTGCGCACCGCCCGACCACATCACATTGACGATGTTCATCGGGTTACGCCCCTCCGGAAAATGAATGGGCCATCAGGCACGCCGCTTCAACCGACAAGGAAACCGATCCCCGTGCCGACCACCAGCCCCACCAACAGCGTCAGCATCAGTTTCTGGCGGTCCCGCTTGCGTCGCCTGGCCTTGCGCTGGACTTCCTCGGGCAAGGTCACGTGGTTGCCGAAGCCCGTGTGCAGCACCGCGTCCCCTTCCAGGGTGACCGCGCCCAGGTTCAGCTCGGCGTACCGGCGCGACAACGCCTTCTCACCAGAATAGGCGGCAAACGGCGCACAACGTTGGTAGTCGCTCAGGCGGCGCAGGCCTGGGTTGAGCGAGAAGGCTTGCCACTCGGCCTTGTCGGATAACAGCGGGTAGCACGGCACGCCTGCGATCACTTGGCGCTCGCCCAAATGGATATACGGGCTATGGACCGCCAGGTCGTGGGCATGGCTGCGCAGCCAGACCTGCAACAGGTTCGGGCTGACCTCCAGGATTGCACGGGAGTCCTCGACGAACCCCTGGCGGTAGAAGCGCCAGTCGTCCTCGCAATGGAAGATGTACGGCGTCTTCACCTGGCTGTAGGCCAAGTCGATGGAGGGCAGTTGGCCCAGCTTGGGCCGATTGACGAATACCGTGCAGTGAGGCTTCCAGTGCACAGGTACTGCATCGTGGACCGCATCGTCCCCGGAGTCTTCGGTGATGAAGACTTCGCGGATCGGCGCGGTGTTGTATCGGTCGAAACTCTCGAGCGTTTCCTTGAGCAGGTCGAAACGCCCGCAACTGGTCACGACCACGGTGATATCACTTTTCTCAGAGAAGCGCACGGGGCTCCCTCCACCTTTGGACTGTCAACGACTCACGCATTCCCTGCGACAGGAGCGCCATTGCTCAGAACCCCAGCCTCAGGCGCAGTCGCTGCCAGGCACTCAGCGGTGGCTGCGGCCGCAGCGGGGGTTCCATGTGTTCGACGATGCTACGGCCAACCTGGGCGAAGCTGAAGCGCGAAACCGCCAGCTCCCGACCGTTGGCAGCGATGCGCGCAGCCAACGCTGGGTCCTGCCGCAGCGTGCGCAGTTTTTCCTGTAGCGTCGGGACGCTGTCGTACAGCACCACGTTGTGCATGTCCTCAAGGCCCAGGGCGCGGTTTTCCGACTCACCCTGGTCGTAGGCCAGCAGCACGCAGCCGCAGGCCATGGCCTCGAAGTTCTTGATCATGTATTCGCCCATGCCCACATCGGCGCTGACGAAGAAACGGATGCGGTTGAGCGTGTTGCAGTAGTCCTCGCCCGACTTGGTACGAGTGACCACCAGGTTTTCCACCTGGCCGAGCTCATCGAGCAAGGCCTTTCGGCCGCTGTAGGCCACGCTGCCGGTGCTGCCGACGAAGGCCAGCTCGATATCACGCTCGCGCCCCTGGTCGGTGAGCAGCTGTTCGTCATAGCCTTTGGGCACGAACACCGCGTCGAAACCTTCCTGGCGCAAGCGTTCACTGACCATGTAGCCGGAACTGATCACCCGCGCCCACGGCAGGTGGCGGTAATGCGCACTGAACTTGCCAGTGTACTTGCAGGGGATGTAGTTCTGGTAGGCATCGTGCTCGAGGATCACCAGGTTGGGCACGGTGCGAATGAAACCGACCTGGCGGATCTCCTGCTTGAAACGCAGAAAGAACACGATCCGGTCATAGCGGGTGACATCGACTTCACGCTTGAAGTAGCGGCGCAGGTTGCGCTGGTCCTCGCTGGTCAGCCAGCGCAGGTCGCAGTCGCAATGGGCGGCGACGCCATCGTACAGGCGGTCCAGGATCGCCCGCTGCTCCTTCTGCACCAGAAATAGGACTTTCATTGCTTTCCTTGGGCTCTGTGCGCCATCAATCATTCGTCACGCTCGCACGGGCGATGCCAGAACAGTTCGTGGCGGCGGACCGCCTTGCGGAAGAATTCGTTTTCGCCATACACCGAAGGCTTGCGCCCGGCCAGCCAGTGCTGCAGCACCCGGCGCAAGCGGCGCTTGAACGGCGCAGGCGGCTGCAAGTCATGCATCATGCCCAACGCCATGGCTTTGTCGCGCTGGGTGGCAAGGTCCAGGACCCGGCAATAGGGCACCCAGGCCTGTTCAGCGCTCAACTGTGGAGGCAAGGCCACGCCATCGCCGCTGTCGCCCATGGGCCAGCGGTCGTTGTCGTGCAAATGGTTCGCGTAGTACAGCTGTGTCTCAGGCTGCCAGTCCAGGCCCTGCAAGGCTTCGTGCACCGCGGCCTGGGCACAGATGTGGTCCGGGTGCGGGTCGAGTTGCGGGTGCGGCATCACCAGCACCTGCGGCCGGGCCTGCTGCAGCAAGGTGCGCAGATCAGCCAGCAAGTTGTTCCAGGTAGGGGCGCCATCGGCATCGCCCGGCAAGGTGAAGGCATTCAGGCGACGGAATGGGCGAGTATCGGCCAGCTCAGCCTCGCGCGAACCTACCGGTTGGTCTGGCGTCGCCTGCATCGCAGGCAGTTGCAGGCAGAAATAGCCCAGCTGGACACAATGTGCCTCGGGCACCCCGGCCCAACGTGGCACGGTAATACTGTCCCAGGCGCGCAGACGGCCCTTGAGGCGCGCCGCCTCGGCCTTGGGCAGGCCCATCTGCTGATAATGCTCGGCCTCGATCTCGCCGGCGGTCAGGGTGACGACCCAGGCTTCATCGGCCTGGCTGTAGAGGCCATAGGCAGCCAGCTCGGCGTCGTCGGCATGGGGGGCGATGACCATGACCCGGCGCCGATCGAGCTCGACCGGTGGGGTTATCCACAGCCGCGGCGTACCCACCAATCGACAATACCGGCCACTCAGGCGCAACGCCCCGGCCATCAGCGGCGCAGCGAAGCCGGTGAGGTTGAGAAAGCGCACACCATCCACGCCACGCTCGAAGGCCTGACGGTCCTGCTCCGCTTCGCCCTGCAGCTCCACGCGCGGGTCGAGCCAGCGCCCCAGCCAGCTGCTTTTCAGCCGCACTTCGAGAATCAGCGTTTCATCCCCGGCCAAGGCCGCGTCGGCCTGCAGCACGCCCTCGCGAAGGCTGGCGGCAACCTGGCGAGCCTGGTCACCGAAACGGTAGGCGTAGTCCTCGGCGGGCGAATAGAACAGGTGGTCGGCGAACCAAGCCTCGTGCGCCACCCACAGCAGCGGCAACAGCACCAGCGGCAACCACCACCAGGTGACGACCCCCAGTGCAGCCAACGCGATCAGGCCTGCCAGCAGGCCCACGCGCTTATTGCGCCGGTGGCGCTTGAGCAACTGCTGCTTGCGGCTCACGACTGGAACACCGGCACGGGGTTGCACCAACGGTCCTTGTATTCACGATCGGCACGACCGAAGGAGAACCGCAGCGGCTTGTTGCGCGCCCGGGCATCTTCCCAGGCGGCCTGGGTATTGAGGAAGCTCAACACGCTGCCAGGGCTGAAGGCCTTTGTCTCGGGGTCCACGCCGCCGTTGACGTACTCGACGCTGACCCACTCCGGCGCCTCGACCCGGTACACCAGCTGGATGGCGATAGGGGCCCCGTCGAGCAGCAGCACCGAGCCGATCAACAGCTCGCGCAGGCGCTCCAGCACATCGGCCATGCGTGCCGCGCCGGTGGCCGGGAAGCCCCAGCGGCGCTGGAACAGGTCGCAGTACATGGTTGCGATTTCGCTGGCGGAGAACTCACTGATCGGCCGCACCACACCGCCCGCCTCTTCCAGCAGGCGCAACTCGCGGCGCTGGTTGTAGCGAAACTTCTTGGACAGGTCTTCGTGGGCACGCGCCATGGCCAGTTGCTCGGCCTGCGTCTTGAGCCCCGTGAATCTACCCTGGTTCAGCTCCGACAGGTAACGCGCGGCATGGCGCAGCGGCGCCCCGGCATCACCGGCGGCCGGCAGGATGATCTCGGCATTGCCGAGGTCGAACAGGCCTTTCTTGCCGTGACGCTTGAGCACGTCCTTGGACAGTGCCAGATGCCGGCCCCAGGTAGGAATGGCCGCCTTGACTTCGCCATCAACCTCCCAGCCCAGATAACGCACCGGAATCTGCGCCAGGTCGGCCAATTGCTCGATCACCAACGGATGGGTCGCGACGCTGCCGCCGAAACGTTGCCAGGCAGCGGCATAGGTGGCTGCATCGACAGGCGCCCAACCGCGCTCGCGAAAGGCCCGGATATGATTGAGCATCACGCCTCCGCTACCAATGCGCGTACCTGGGGCAACGCCCAGAAGGCATCGCGCACGGCCTGGTCGGAGAAGCGCTGGTGCAGCCGTTGCAGCATATGTTCGGCGCATGCCTGGCGCTGCGATGCGTCCAGCCCCGCCATATGCTTGAGGCCCTGGGCCAATTGGCCGGCATCACCCAACGGGAACAGCACGCCCACGCCTTCGACCACTTCCTGGGCACCGCCACAGGCAGTGGCGAGCAAGGGCACGCCCGCGACCATGGCCTCCAGCAGGACCATGCCGAACGGCTCGTGGTCCGAGCTCAGGGCGAACACGTCGAAGGCCTGGAAATAGCGACGGGCATCGGGTACCTGGCCGAGGAAGTCGACCTGCCCGGCAATGCCCAGCGCCATGGCCTGGGCCTTGAGCGCCTCTTCCAGACGGCCCTTGCCCAGGATCGCCAGGCGGGCACCGGCGGGCAGGCCCGGCAGTGCCTCGGCGAAACCACGCAGCAGGGTGGCCTGGTCCTTGTCCGGGTGCAGGCGCCCGACATTGCCGACGATCCAGGCTTGCGGGTCGAGCCCCAGGGCCCTACGCGCTTCTTCGCGGGGCAACAGGCTGGCCTGCAGCGCCTGTACGTCGATGCGGTTGTACAAGGTCTGGATACGCTCGGCCGGCCACTGCACCAGGCAGCGGCGCATGTCGTCGCGCACCGCGTCCGAGACGCCCAACAGGCTCAGGCGCTTGCGAAACAGGTTGGCGAACAAGCGTCGGCCACTGCGCTGGTAGTCGCCGAACGCATGGTGCACGCCGATCACCGGCAGGCCGGTGCCCAGCAGCGCCACGTAGATCGGCTTGAAGCGGTGGGCGATGCAGAAGCTGAAATCGCGCGCGGCTGCGACCTTGCGCAGGGCCGCGATGGCCCCGAGCTTCAGGCCGCGCACGGCCTTGGAGCTGAACTCCAGGAACAGCACCTCGTCCGAAGCGCAGCCAGCCGCGACCTCGGGGTCGGCCTTGCCGGTCAGGAAGACCGTGGTGACCTGGTAGCCGCGGCCCTGGAACAGGCTGGCATATTGACGGGCGCAATCCAGGAACGGCCCGTCATAGCCATGGCAGAACTGCAGGACGCGCCGTTCAGAGCGGTTGGTCATAAGGCGCTGCGCCATCCTTGACCACCAGGATGTCTTCCATGATCAGGTACTGCAGGTCCGAGCCGAAGAACATGTTCAGGGCATCGGTCGGCGAGCAGATCATGGGTTCGCCACGGCGATTGAGCGAGGTGTTCAGCGACACGCCGTTGCCGGTCAGGTCTTCGAGGGCCTTCATCATGTCGTAGTAGCGCGGGTTGTACTCGCGCTTGAGCACCTGGGCGCGGGAAGTGCCGTCCTCGTGGACCACTTCAGGCACGCGGGTCTTCCATTCCTCGGCCACCTCGAAGGTGAAGGTCATGAACGGCGCCGGGTGGTCGACCTTGATCATCTGCGGAGCGACGGTGTCGAGCATCGACGGGCAGAAGGGTCTCCAGCGCTCACGGAACTTGATCTGCTCGTTGATCCGGTCAGCCACGCCCGGCACGCTCGGGCAACCGATGATGGAGCGACCGCCCAAGGCGCGCGGGCCGAACTCCATACGGCCCTGGAACCAGGCCACCGGGTTGCCATCGACCATGATCCTGGCGATGCGCTGAGGCATGTCGTCGAGCTTGCGCCACTTGGGCGCGTTCGGGTGGCGGGCGCAGGCGGCGATCACGTCTTCGTTGGAGTACGCAGGGCCGAGATAGACGTGCTCCATCTTCTCGACCGGCACCCCACGGGCGTGGGAAACATAGGCCGCGGCGCCGACCGCGGTACCGGCGTCACCGGACGCCGGCTGCACGAACAGCTCCTTGACGTCCGGGCGGGCGATGATCTTCTGGTTGAGCTTGACGTTCAGCGCGCAGCCGCCGGCGAAGGCCAGCTTGCCGGTCTGCTTGAGGATATCGCCCAGGTAATGGTCGATCATCTGCAGGGCGAGCTTCTCGAACAGCGCCTGCATGCTCGCCGCGTAGTGGATGTACGGCTCATCGGCGATGTCGCCTTCACGCTTGGGCCCCAGCCACTCGATCAGCTTGGGCGAGAAGTAGAAGCCCTTGCCCTTCTCTTTATAGCGACGCAGACCGATGACATTGGCGTATTCGGTGTTGATCACCAGCTCGCCGTTCTCGAAGCTGGCCAGGCGGGAGAAGTCATACTTGCTGGCATCGCCGTACGGGGCCATGCCCATGACCTTGAACTCGCCGTCGAGCATTTCGAAGCCGAGGAACTCGGTGATCGCGCCATACAGGCCGCCCAGGGAGTCCGGGTCGTAGAACTCCTTGATCTTGTGGATCTTGCCGTTCTCGCCGTAGCCGAAGAAGGTGGTGGCGTACTCACCCTTGCCGTCGATGCCGAGGATCGCGGTCTTTTCCTTGAAGCCCGAGCAGTGGTAGGCGCTCGAGGCGTGGGCCAAGTGGTGTTCGACCGGCTCGATCTTGATCTTCTTCGGGTCGAAGCCCAGCTGCTCCAGGCACCAGACGATCTTCTTGCGGTAGCGCTTGTAGCGACGGTTGCCCATCAGGATCGCGTCGAGAGCGCGGTCCGGGGCGTACCAGTAGCGCTTGGCATAGTGCCAGCGTGCCTTGCCGAACAGGCTGATGGGGGCGAAGGGAATGGCCACCACGTCGACGTCGGACGGTTTGATACCGGCCTGCTCCAGGCAGAACTTCGCCGACTCGTAGGGCATGCGGTTCTTCGCATGCTTGTCACGCACGAAGCGCTCTTCTTCGGCGGCGGCAACCAGTTTGCCGTCGATGTACAGGGCCGCGGAAGGGTCATGGCTAAGGGCGCCGGACAGGCCAAGAATCGTCAATGCCAAGGGTCTAGCCTCTTCATTCGGTAGAGATGCGCCGACGGCCTCATGGGCGGACGGCGGCTAAAGGGCGGGATTATAACGCAAACATATGCGCAACGCGGCAACCTGTACCGGCCTCATCGCCGGCACAGGAATCAAGATTATTCGGCGATCAGCCAGTCCAGGCGGAAGCTGCCGGCGGTCTGTGCCAGCTCCTTGGCCAGCCAGGGCAGCAGTTCCTTGAGTTCATCCTCCAACCCCCACGGCGGGTTGGCGATGGCCAGGCCCGAACCGTTCAGCCCCTGCGGGCTGTCCTGATGGTGCACGTACAGCTCGACGCGCAGCAGCTTGGGGGCACCAGTGCTGGTCAGGTCCTGGTAGAAGCGGGTCAGTGAACGCTGGTCCTTGATCGGGTACCAGATCGCCGCGACGGTCTGGCGCATGCGGCCGATCGCTTCTTTCATCGCCACGGTGCAGCGTTTGAGCTCATCGGCCTGCTCGAAGGGCGGGTCGATCAACATCACGGCGCGCTTTTCCTGTACTGGCAGCAAGGCCCGGGGAACATGCCAACCCTCGCCCAGGTGCACGATCACTCGCGGATCCTTCTTCATGTTGTCCTTGAGCAGCGGGCCGTCCTCGGGGTGCTTCTCGTTGAGCAGCGCGCGATCCTGCTGGCGCATCAGGCGCCGCGCCAGCTCCGGGGAGCCCGGGTAGTAGCGCAGCTCGCCGTCGGGGTTCATGCGCTTGATGATGCGCAGGTAATCGGCGGTAACGGCCGGCAGGTCATCGCGGTTCCACAGGCGGGCGACGCCTTCGAGGTATTCACCGGTACGGGTCGCCTGGTCACCCTGCAGGTCATACAGGCCAAGGCCGGCGTGGGTGTCGATATAGGCGAAGGGCTGTTCCTTGCGCGACATCAAGGCGATGAGGCGGGTCAGCACGATGTGCTTGAGGACGTCGGCGTGGTTGCCGGCGTGGAAGGCGTGACGATAGTTCATGGCGACTCCTGCGGGGATGGCAAGTTTACCTTGTCATGCAGGTGGCGTCAGGCCTGGATGTCAGAGTTGGCCTCATCGCCGGCAAGCCGGCCCCCACAGAAACCCTGGAACCTTCAGGCCAGTGCTTGCTGTGGGAGCCGGCTTGCCGGCGATGGGGCCGACTCCTATTCGACAGGTATTACTTGTCAGCGTGATACGCCGCGTCAGCCTTCTCGAAGCGCGAGACCATGCTGGTCGACGGACGGCCCAGCTTGCTCACCACGACGATGGCGATGCTGGCGAACAGGAAGCCCGGGATGATCTCGTACAGGCCCAGGCCAACGTAGTTCTTCCACAGGATCACGGTCAGCGCACCGACCACGATACCGGCCAGGGCGCCGTTGCGGGTCATGCCCTTCCACAGTACCGAGATCAGCACCACCGGTCCGAAGGCGGCACCGAAGCCGGCCCAGGCATAGGCCACCAGGCCCAGCACGCGGTTTTCCGGGTTGGCGGCCATGGCGATGGCGATCAGCGCCACGGCCAGGACCATCAGACGACCGACCCAGACCAGCTCACGCTGGGAAGCGCCCTTGCGCAGGAAGGCCTTGTAGAAGTCTTCGGTCAGGGCGCTGGAACACACCAACAGCTGGCAGCTCAAGGTGCTCATCACCGCAGCCAGGATGGCCGACAGCAGCACACCGGCGATCCAGGGGTTGAACAGGATCTTGGCCAGCTCGATGAACACACGCTCGTGGTTCTCGGTGACAGGGCCTGCTACCTCGGGGTGCGCCGAGAAGTAGGCAATGCCGAAGAAGCCTACGGCACAGGTACCGGCCAGGCACAGGATCATCCAGGTCATGGAGATACGGCGAGCCTTGGCGATGGATTTAACCGAGTCAGCGGCCATGAAGCGCGCCAGGATGTGCGGCTGGCCGAAGTAGCCCAGGCCCCAGCCCATCAGCGAGACGATGCCGATGAAGGTCGCGCCCTTGAACATGTCGAAGTTCGTCGGATCTTGCAGCTCGATGGCCTGGAACGTCGCATCGAAGCCGCCAGTAGAGATCAGCACGATGACCGGTGTGAGGATCAGCGCGAAGATCATCAGCGAAGCCTGCACGGTGTCGGTCCAGCTCACGGCCAGGAAGCCACCGATGAAGGTATAGGCGATGGTCGCTGCGGCACCGGCCCACAGGGCGGTCTCGTACGACATGCCAAAGGTGCTTTCGAACAGGCGGGCGCCGGCGACGATGCCGGAGGCGCAATAGATGGTGAAGAACACCAGGATGACGATGGCCGAGATGATCCGCAGCAGGCCCGACTGGTCTTCGAAGCGGCTGGAGAAGTAGTCCGGCAGGGTCAACGCGTCGCCGTTGTGTTCGGTCTGCACACGCAGGCGGCCAGCGACGAACAGCCAGTTGAGATAGGCGCCGACAGTCAGGCCGATGGCGATCCAGGCCTCGGACAGACCCGCGAAATAGATGGCCCCAGGCAGGCCCATCAACAACCAGCCGCTCATGTCGGAGGCACCGGCGGAAAGCGCGGTCACCACGCTGCCGAGGCTACGGCCGCCGAGAATGTAGTCGGAGAGGTTCTTGGTGGAGCGATAGGCGGCGAAGCCGATCAGCACCATTACTGCGATATAGATCACGAAAGTGATCGTCAATGGATTGCCCATGGTTGTGCCCTGGCATTTGTTTTTATGTTTAGCGACCGCCCGGACGGCGGTTGCACCTAGGCGACGAATCCTATGCAACAACGCGAATCAGGTGCAACCATTTTTCGATGGCAAGTTGCACCCATTCGGGCATTTTCAGAAAAATCCTGCTTTTTGTATCTTTTTGGAGCATAGACAATGGTTTTCAGAAGAAAACGCACCAAGAACGTGCCTTTTCGTCGCGTAAGAAAAGCCTCCAGACGAGTTGCACCTTTTCAACATAAAAATCGGGTTGCACCCGGTTGCACCTGATTTGTCCTACAGCTAATCTTGCGTCCAGCTTAGGCCACACCCGTGGCAATAACGAGGATAAAAAATGGCGACGACCACCCTTGGGGTCAAACTCGACGACCCGACCCGTGAGCGACTCAAAGCAGCTGCGCAGTCCATCGACCGCACGCCGCACTGGTTGATCAAGCAAGCGATCTTCAACTACCTGGAGAAGCTCGAGGGTGGCGCCACCCTGAATGAACTGAGCGGCCACGGCAGCACCGCTGGCGATGACGCCGGCGAAGTCCAGCCCGACCACAGCCACCAGTGCTTCCTGGAGTTCGCCGAGAGCATCCTGCCGCAATCGGTGCTGCGCTCGGCCATCACCGCCGCCTACCGCCGCCCCGAGCCGGAAGTGGTACCGATGCTGCTCGAGCAGGCTCGCCTGTCGGTCGAGCAGGCAGATGCCACCAACAAGCTGGCCGCCGGTATCGCCGAGAAACTGCGCAACCAGAAGAGCACCGGTGGTCGTGCCGGTATCGTCCAAGGCCTGCTGCAGGAATTCTCCTTGTCGTCCCAGGAAGGCGTGGCCCTGATGTGCCTGGCCGAGGCCCTGCTGCGCATCCCCGACAAGGGTACCCGCGATGCGCTGATCCGCGACAAGATCAGCACCGGCAACTGGCAGCCGCACCTGGGCAACAGCCCGTCGCTGTTCGTCAACGCCGCCACCTGGGGCCTGCTGTTGACCGGCAAGCTGGTCTCCACTCACAACGAATCCGGCCTGACCTCCTCGCTCACCCGCATCATCGGCAAGAGCGGCGAGCCGATGATCCGCAAGGGTGTCGACATGGCCATGCGCCTGATGGGCGAACAGTTCGTCACCGGCGAGACCATCGCCGAAGCCCTGGCCAACGCCAGCCGCTTCGAGTCCAAGGGCTTCCGCTACTCCTACGACATGCTCGGCGAGGCTGCCCTGACCGAACATGACGCGCAGAAGTACCTGGCCTCCTACGAGCAGGCGATCCACTCGATCGGCAAGGCTTCCCACGGTCGTGGCATCTATGAAGGCCCAGGCATCTCCATCAAGCTGTCGGCCCTGCACCCGCGTTACAGCCGCGCCCAGTACGAGCGCGTGATGGAAGAGCTGTATCCGCGCCTGCTGTCGCTGACCCTGCTGGCCAAGCAATACGACATCGGCCTGAACATCGACGCCGAGGAAGCCGACCGCCTGGAGCTGTCCCTGGACCTGCTCGAGCGCCTGTGCTTCGAGCCGTCGCTGGCCGGCTGGAACGGCATCGGCTTCGTCATCCAGGCCTACCAGAAGCGTTGCCCGTACGTGATCGACTATGTCATCGACCTGGCCAAGCGCAGCCGCCACCGCCTGATGATCCGCCTGGTGAAAGGCGCGTACTGGGACAGCGAGATCAAGCGCGCCCAGGTCGAAGGCCTGGAAGGCTACCCGGTCTATACCCGCAAGGTGTACACCGACGTGTCCTACATCGCCTGCGCACGCAAGCTGTTGTCGGTACCCGAAGCCATCTACCCGCAGTTCGCCACCCACAACGCCCACACCCTGTCGGCCATCTACCACATCGCCGGCCAGAACTACTACCCGGGCCAGTACGAGTTCCAGTGCCTGCACGGCATGGGCGAGCCGCTGTACGAGCAGGTGGTGGGCAAGGTTTCCGAAGGCAAGCTGAACCGTCCGTGCCGCGTCTATGCACCGGTCGGTACCCATGAAACCCTGCTGGCCTACCTGGTCCGCCGTCTGCTGGAAAACGGCGCCAACACCTCGTTCGTCAACCGCATCGCCGACCACTCGATCTCCATCCAGGAACTGGTCGCCGACCCGGTTGCCAGCATCGAGCGCATGGCTACCCAGGAAGGCCAGATCGGCCTGCCGCACCCGCGCATCCCGCTGCCACGCGACCTCTATGGCAACGAGCGGGCCAACTCGGCCGGTATCGACATGGCCAACGAGCATCGCCTGGCGTCGCTGTCCTGCGCCCTGCTGGCCACCGCCCACAACGACTGGAAGGCTGCCCCGCTGCTGGCCTGCGCCGCCAGCGAGCAGCCGGCCGCGCCGGTGCTCAACCCGTCGGACCACCGCGATGTGGTGGGCCACGTGCAGGAAGCGACCGTCGCCGATGTCGACAATGCCATCCAGTGCGCGCTCAATGCCGCGCCGATCTGGCAGGCCACACCGCCGGCCGAACGCGCCGCGATCCTCGAGCGCACCGCCGACCTGATGGAAGCCGAGATCCAGCCACTGATGGGCCTGCTGGTGCGCGAAGCCGGCAAGACCTTCGCCAACGCCATCGCCGAAGTGCGCGAGGCCGTGGACTTCCTGCGCTACTACGCCGTCCAGGCACGCAACGACTTCAGCAATGACGCCCACCGCCCGCTGGGCCCGGTGGTGTGCATCAGCCCGTGGAACTTCCCGCTGGCGATCTTCACCGGCCAGGTGGCTGCCGCCCTGGCCGCCGGTAACCCGGTACTGGCCAAACCGGCCGAACAGACCCCACTGGTCGCCGCCCAGGCCGTGCGCCTGCTGCTCGAAGCCGGCATCCCTGAAGGCGTGCTGCAACTGCTGCCTGGCCGCGGCGAGACCGTCGGTGCCGGCCTGGTCGGCGACGAGCGCGTCAAAGGCGTGATGTTCACCGGCTCCACCGAAGTGGCGCGCCTGCTGCAACGCAATATCGCCGGTCGCCTGGATGCCCAGGGCCGCCCGATCCCGCTGATCGCCGAGACCGGCGGTCAGAACGCCATGATCGTCGACTCCTCGGCGCTGACCGAGCAGGTGGTGATCGACGTGGTGTCCTCGGCCTTCGACAGCGCCGGCCAACGTTGCTCGGCCCTGCGCGTGCTGTGCCTGCAGGAAGACTCCGCCGACCGCGTGATCGAGATGCTCAAGGGCGCCATGGCCGAAAGCCGCCTGGGCAACCCAGAGCGCCTGTCCGTGGACATCGGCCCGGTGATCGATGCTGAGGCCAAGGCCGGTATCGAGAAGCACATCCAGGGCATGCGCGAGAAAGGCCGTGCGGTCTATCAGGTAGCCATCGCCAACAGCGAGGAATGCAAGCGCGGCACCTTCGTCATGCCGACCCTGATCGAGCTGGAGAGCTTCGACGAGCTCAAGCGCGAGATCTTCGGCCCGGTGCTGCATGTGGTGCGCTACAACCGCAAGGACCTCGACCAACTGATCGAGCAGATCAACGCCTCCGGCTACGGCTTGACCCTGGGCGTGCATACCCGCATCGACGAGACCATCGCCAAGGTGGTGGATAACGTCAATGCCGGCAACATGTACGTGAACCGCAACATCGTCGGCGCAGTGGTGGGCGTGCAGCCGTTCGGTGGTGAAGGCCTGTCCGGCACCGGCCCGAAAGCCGGTGGCCCGCTGTACCTCTACCGCCTGCTGTCGACCCGCCCGGCCGACGCCATCGCCCGCCACTTCCAGCGCGCCGACGGTGAAAGCAAGGTCGACAGTGCCCTGCGCGACCAGTTGATCAAGCCGCTGCACGCCCTCAAGACTTGGGCTGGCAGCAACCAGCCCGAGCTGGCCACGCTGTGCGAGCAATTCGCCGAGCAGTCCCAGAGTGGCATCACCCGCGTACTGCCAGGCCCGACCGGCGAGCGCAACACCTACACCGTACTGCCGCGTGAGCACGTGCTGTGCCTGGCCGACAACGAGGCCGACCTGCTGGCCCAGTTCGCCGCCGTGCTGGCCGTGGGCAGCTCGGCAGTATGGGCCGACGGCGAGCCGGCCAAGAGCCTGCGCGCCCGCCTGCCCAAGGAGTTGCAGGCCAAGGTCAAGCTAGTGGCCGACTGGCAGAAGGACGAAGTGGCCTTCGACGCGGTCATCCACCACGGCGACTCCGACCAGCTGCGCAGCGTCTGCGAGCAGGTGGCCAAGCGCGCCGGTGCCATCGTCGGTGTGCATGGGCTGTCCAGTGGCGATCACCAGATCGCCCTGGAGCGCCTGGTGATCGAGCGGGCAGTGAGCGTGAATACCGCTGCGGCGGGTGGTAACGCCAGCCTGATGACCATCGGCTGATAGTAGCGAGCGAAGAAAAAGGGAGAGCCTTGGCTCTCCCTTTTTCATGATCAGGACCTGGAAGTCGATGTGGTCTAAAGCTGCATCTGGATCGATGCCTGGCATGAACACCGGGTCGCTTTCGCTTGTCGGAGCGGCACCGGGACGATACCGTGCCAGTTGATTCCTGCCCGGCCCCCTGACCGGGCTGAAGCGCTGGAGGCAAAAGGTAGGTCATGAACGGAAAGCGAATCGTCTGGTACTGCTGGGGTGTGTTCGATGCGCTGCTGGTGGCGCAGCATGTGATCACAACTATCGCCAATGGCGGGGTCCCCTTCATCAGCGGTCTGCTGCAAATTTCCGCCGTCATGGACTCGCAGGGCGGGTGGTTTACCCTGTACTTTCTGGTGCGCTGGGCATTGCTGCTCTCGATCTTGGTCAGCTGCGGGCTGTTCCTGGCCCAACGCGATAGCGTGAAATGGCTGGTGTGGTTGCAATCGCCCGCGCGAGTGTTGTTTTTCATGCCCTCGGTGTCATTGATCTCCCTCTACCCGGGCTACACCCCCTCAGGCAGCCCGGCGTTGTTCTTGGCGGTGGTCGTGGCGTGTGAAGTGTTGAAGCTCTGGTCGCTCTGGTTCTTCGGGACAAGAAAGGTCGCGCGCCCTGTTTGAGGCAGGAAGGGGTTAGGCGCATGCTCGCCGGTTCTGCTGAGGCAGGCATTGAAAACAATCTACGACGCTTCGCAAAACGCGCTGCTCAGAAATTGCGCTGTGCTCCCACCGAGATTGCGCTGCTCCCAAGACTTGCGAAGTCCCTGTGCGCGGTGCGGCGGTCCGACGTGTCCCGCGACAGGGCCAGTATAGGCATCGATCAGCGCCGAGCTAGCGAAACGATCGGACTCGGTCGCAAAATCAAACCGAGCGGCCACAACATGCCGCCAATATGAATAGAGCCATGAGAATCCATACCAGATTGGCAATCGTCAGCGTCGCATTGCCACGCCCCAATGAATCGCCCTGTGACACGTTGATCACCTGCTGAACTTTGACCATGGCCACCAAGGGAAGGCTCAGGCAAAGCAGAACCGACACCGCCACGGCGAACACGTATCGCACGGTCGCGGGCGTCACACCGGCCTCTTGCACCTGCATCCCGAGAAGAACCCAGGCGCAGAACAAGGCAACGTGAGGCAGCCATAGCATCAAGGTAATCCCCAATGGCGACCAGTCTACCGATCGCCCCGCGTCGCGCTCATACCGCGCTACCCGCGTAAGCAACGGGTACAGCAGCAGCCCACCGAACAGGCAAAGCAACAGCGGGACCAGCCGGACACCCTGCTCCTGTCGGTACAGCAACCATTGCCGGTAGTACCAGTACGTCGTGTAGCTGCCCATGGAGAGCATTATCATCAGGATGAGCTTGGGAATGGCGACTACCTGAAAACGCGGAAGCGGCTCAGCCGGAGTCGAGGCAGAGAGGGATTCCATAGAAACACTTGTGTTGGGCATGACAACGACCTTCGTTCAAGAAAGCCGTCATCAAAAACGATGCGTGAAAGTCGTGCAGCAAGACCGTTCCCAAACCGGCATCGGACCGTTCGCAAAAAAAATTGACGGAATGTAACTTCACCCGTGTCGCTCTATCACAGCTGATGGCGATCCCCGCCGCGACCACCGCGATCCCAGTGAGGCTGCCGGTTCGCCTTGGAAACGAGGTCGGCTGCGCGTTAATTCCTGACCGACAAGTACCGGGCTGCCATAATGTCCAGACATCGCCCCAGGCCAAGCCCCTAGCCGCCAAGGCAATGTATGAGGGTGGTTCTAGGGGGAGCCACCGCGCACCGGAGGTTCCCGCATGTTCGATTCCAGCGCCCTGCTGCATCAACGCTTCAAAGCGCTGCGCAGCTCGGCCGAGATGTTTTCCCTGCGCCATGTGAAGCAGTCGCACCAGAGCCTGTCGGTGCGCCGCAATGTGGCCGAACCGCCCTCTTTCAGCCAGGACGAAGGCGCGATGCTCACCGTGCGCGTCAATGGCGTCGAGGCCTATGCCGCCACCGCCGACCTGTCCCAGGCCGGGCTGCAGCAAGCCCTGGAGCAGGCCGAAGCCCTGGCCCGCACCATCGCCGCCCACAGTTTGCTTGATCTACGCGACCAGCCGGTGACAAGCCGGCGTCACGACCATGTCTCGCCCAACTTCGACCAGCCCCTGCCAAGCCTGGCCGAGTGCCTCGAGCTGCTCGCCAGCGAATCGGCCAGCGTACCCAGGGACAGCCGCCTGGTGGACTGGCAGGCGAGCCTGGGCACCAGCCTGGTCGAGCAGACCTACCTGAACTCGGCCGGTGCCGAACTGCGCCATGCCCAACGCTTCCTGTTCCCCGGCCTGAGCGTGACCGCCAGCGATGGCCTGGACAGCCAATGCCGCAGCCTGGGCCGGGAGAACTTCGGCCAGCAGGGCGGCTTCGAGGTCATCGAGCGCTGCGGCCTGGTCGGTGCCGCCCGCCGCATCGCAGACCAAGCCCTGCAATTGCTGCTGGCACCCAATACCCCCAGCGGCCCTCGCGACCTGCTGCTGATGCCCGACCAAATGATGCTGCAGATCCACGAATCCATCGGCCACCCGCTGGAGATGGACCGCATCCTGGGCGACGAACGCAACTACGCCGGCACCAGCTTCGTCAAGGCGAGCGACTTCGGCCGCTTGCAATACGGCTCGACCCTGCTCAACGTGACCTTCGACCCCACCATCGGCGAAGAATTGGCCAGCTATGCCTTCGATGACGATGGCACCCAGGCGAGCAAGCAGTACCTGATCCGCGACGGCCTGTTGCTGCGCCCCCTGGGCGGGGCGTTGTCGCAATACCGCTCGGGCCTGGAGGGCGTGGCCAACAGCCGGGCCTGCGGCTGGAACCGTGCCCCCATCGACCGCATGGCCAACCTCAATATCGAACCCGGCGACCGGACGCTCGCGCAATTGGTCGCCGGTATCGAGCGCGGCATCCTGATGCGCACCAACCGCTCCTGGTCCATCGACGATGCGCGCAACAAGTTCCAGTTCGGCTGCGAGTGGGGTCAGCTGATCGAAGATGGCGAGCTCAAGGGGGTGGTAAAGAACCCTAACTATCGCGGCATTTCCGCCGACTTCTGGCGCAACCTGTCCGCAGTGGGTGACCACAGCACCTTCCAGGTGCTCGGCACGCCCAATTGCGGCAAGGGCGAACCCAACCAGGTAGTACGGGTCGGCCACGCCTCGCCGGCCTGCGTGTTCCGCCAGATCGACGTATTCGGAGGGGACGCCTGATGGCCCGCTACCAACAACGTTTCGAAGACCTGCTCGGCACCCTGCGCAGTGCCATCGAGCCTGGGGAGCATTTCACTCTCGGTTACAGTGCCGAGCACTCGCAGTTCGTACGCCTGAACCATGCCAAGGTGCGCCAGGCTGGCCTAGTCAGCCAGGCCAGCGTCCAACTGCGACTGGTGCGCGATGGCCGCCAGGCGCAGCAGCAGGTCACTCTGGGCGACGACGCCACCCTCGACAGCCAACGCCTGCGCGACGGTCTCGCACAGTTGCGCCAGACCTTGCCGCTGCTCCCGGCCGACCCCTACCTGAGGCTCGATGAAAGCGCCTGGCACAGCCACAGCCTGCTGCAGGAGCCGCTACCGGAACTGCGCGAAGTGCTGGCACTGGTCGAGCGCGAGGCCGGCGACCTGGACCTGGTCGGGATCTATGCCGCAGGCCCCATCTGCCACGGCTTTGCCAGCTCATTCGGAGCCTTCGGCTGGCACCAGGCCAACAGCTTCAACTTCGACTGGAGCCTGTTCCATGCCAACGGCCAGGCAGTCAAGGCCAACTATGCAGGCCAGGCCTGGAATGCTGAACACTTCGTCGCACGTCTACGCCAGGCCCGTGAGCAATTGGCATTCCTGGGGCGCCCGGCCATCACCCTCAAGCCCGGCCGCTACCGGGCCTACCTGGCCCCAGCGGCCATGGACGAGATCGCCGGCATGCTCTGCTGGGGCGGCTTTTCCGCCCAAGCGCTGGCCACCGGTAACAGCGCGCTGCAGCGCCTGTACAACGGCGATGCCTGCCTCAGCCCACTGGTCAGCTTCGACGAACAGGTCAGCGGTTCGCTGAGCCCGCCGTTTTCTGATGAGGGCTCGCCTCGCCAGGACTTGCGTCTGATCAGCGAGGGCCGCGCTCTGGAGCGCCTGGTCAGCGCACGCAGCGCTGTCGAGTTCGAACTGCAGGCCAACGGCGCCGACGGCTACGAGTCGCCTTGTGCGCTGAGCCTGGCGCCGGGGCAGCTGGCATCGGCGCAGGTCCTCGAGCGGCTGGGCACGGGCCTGTACATCAGCAACCTCTGGTACCTGAACTACTCCGACCTGCCGGCCGCGCGCATGACCGGGCTGACCCGTTTCGCCACTTTCTGGGTCGAGGAAGGTCGTATCCAGGGGCCGGTGAGCACCATGCGCTTCGATGACAGCCTGTACACCCTGCTGGGCAGCCAGCTGGAAGACCTGACCCGTGAGCGGGAGTTGATCCTGTCGACCAGCACCTATGGCCAACGCAGCACTGGATCGAGTCATTTACCGGGGGCGTTGGTCAAAGCCCTGACACTGACATTGTGATTGGATTGTCCGGCCCTTTCGCGGGTTCACCCGCGAAAGGGCCGGATCCTGACAACCGAGGACGTCATGCCCGAACGCGCCCCGCTGGACCCTGTCACCGCCCGCTGGATCCCCTGGGTGGTGGCGATCGCTTTCTTCATGCAGTCCCTGGACGGCACCATCCTCAATACCGCCCTGCCCGCCATGGCCCGCTCCCTGGCCGAAGACCCGCTGCGCATGCAGGGCGTGATCATCGCCTACATGCTCACCGTCGCCTTGTTGATCCCTGCCTCGGGCTGGATCGCTGACCGTTTCGGCACCAAGCGCATCTTCTTCAGCGCCATCATCCTCTTCAGCCTCGGCTCGCTGCTGTGCGCCATGGCCAACAGCCTGACCTTCCTGATCCTTGCCCGGGTCATCCAAGGCCTGGGCGGCGCCCTGATGTTGCCGGTCGGCCGGCTGGTCGTGCTGCGCGCCTACCCACGCTCGGAGCTGGTTCGAATCATGAGCTTCGTCACCATCCCCGGCCTGCTCGGCCCCCTGCTGGGCCCGACGCTGGGCGGTTGGCTGGTGGAAATCCTCAGCTGGCACTGGATCTTCCTGATCAACCTGCCCGTCGGCGCACTGGGTTGTTATGCCGTGTGGAAGTTCATCCCCGACCTGCGCGGCGTCGAACGCACCACGTTCGACGGCCCTGGTTTCATCCTGTTCGGCGCGGCGATGGTGCTGATCACCATTGCCATGGAGGGCCTGGGCGAGCTGCACCTGCCACACCTGCGGGTCATGCTCCTGCTGTTCGCCGGCCTGGCGTGCCTGGCCGCGTACTGGCTGCGCGCCGGGCGCGACCCGGAGCCGCTGT
Organism: Pseudomonas sp. NY15356; assembly: GCF_048068175.1. Taxonomy (NCBI): domain Bacteria; kingdom Pseudomonadati; phylum Pseudomonadota; class Gammaproteobacteria; order Pseudomonadales; family Pseudomonadaceae; genus Pseudomonas; species Pseudomonas sp. NY15356. Next base: position 204,916 of record NZ_JBLUPW010000001.1, read on the forward strand.
TCCCGCCCAGCCTGTTCCGCGTGCGCACCTTCGCTATCGGTATCCTGGGCAACCTGTTCGCGCGCCTGGGCAGCGGCGCCCTGCCTTTCCTCGTGCCGCTGCTGTTGCAGGTGGCGCTGGGTTACTCACCGGCCGAAGCCGGCATGAGCATGATCCCGCTGGCGGCGGCGGCGATGCTGGCCAAATCCATCGCCAGGCCGCTGATCGAGCGCTTCGGCTACCGCATCATCCTCACCGGCAACACCTTGCTACTCGGTGCGCTGTTGGCCAGCCTGGGGCTGGTGGACGAACAGACGCCCTATGCCCTGCTGTTGGTACAACTGGCCCTGCTCGGGGCGGTCAACTCGATGCAGTTCACGGCCATGAACACCGTGACCCTGATCGACCTGGACGACGCCCACGCCAGCAGCGGCAACAGCCTGTTGTCGGTGGTCGCGCAACTGTCCCTGAGCCTGGGGGTGGCCTGCGCCGGCGCCCTGCTCGGCGGCTTCAGCGCAGCCGGCAGCGCCGAGGGCGTGGAAAGCACCTTGGGCGCTTTCCAACTGACCTTCCTGACCATCGGCCTGATGGCGATGCTCGCAGCGGCGATCTTCCTGCAGCTCGCGCCGACGGACGGAAGGCGTGCCCGTCGTCAGGAAGCACACATGGAGTCGTAGGGCGAATGGTCACGAGGCTGGTAGACTGTGCGGCATTTTTCGCTTCGCAACGCAGGCCCGCCTCGTGACCACCGACTCCACCGCCTTCGCCACCCTGCCGCTGTCCGCTGCCATGCTGGCCAACCTGGACGCCCTCGGCTACACCTCGATGACGCCGATCCAGGCCCAGAGCCTGCCGGTCATCCTCAAGGGCCAGGACCTGATCGCCCAGGCCAAGACCGGCAGCGGCAAGACCGCCGCCTTCGGCATCGGCCTGCTCAACCCGATCAACCCGCGCTACTTCGGCTGCCAGGCCCTGGTGCTGTGCCCCACCCGCGAGCTCGCCGACCAGGTGGCCAAGGAATTGCGTCGCCTGGCCCGGGCCGAGGACAACATCAAGATCCTCACCCTCTGCGGCGGCGTGTCCCTCGGCCCGCAGATTGCCTCGCTGGAGCATGGCGCGCACATCATCGTCGGCACTCCGGGTCGGGTGCAGCAGCACCTGGACAAGGGCACCCTGGTGCTCGACGGGCTCAATACCCTGGTGCTGGACGAAGCCGACCGCATGCTCGACATGGGCTTCTTCGACGCCATCGCCAGCATCATCGGCAAGACCCCGTCGCGCCGCCAGACCCTGCTGTTCTCGGCCACCTACCCGGCCGGCATCGAGCAACTGGCCGCCGATTTCATGCGCACGCCACAGCAGGTGAAGGTCGAGAGCCTGCACGCCGACAACCAGATCGAGCAGCGCTTCATCGAGATCGACCCGCAGCAACGCCTGGAAGCTGTCACCCGCGTGCTGGGCCATTACCGCCCACAATCGTGCGTGGCGTTCTGCTTCACCAAGCAGCAGTGCGAGGACCTGGTCGCCCACCTGACCGCCAAGGGCATCGTCGCCCAGGCCCTGCACGGCGACCTGGAGCAGCGCGACCGCGACCAGGTGCTGACGATGTTCGCCAACCGCAGCAGCTCGGTATTGGTTGCCACCGACGTGGCCGCCCGGGGCCTGGACATCGATGGCCTGGACATGGTCATCAACGTCGAACTGGCCCGTGATGCCGAGATCCACGTGCATCGCGTCGGCCGTACGGGCCGCGCCGGCGAGAAAGGCATCGCCATCAGCCTGGTTGCGCCCGCCGAAGGCCACCGTGCCCAGGCCATCGAAGACCTGCAGAAACGCCCGCTGCGCTGGGAGCAGCTCGACAGCCTGAAAAGCAAAGGGGGTGAGCCCCTGCTGCCGGCGATGACCACCCTGTGCATCGCCGCCGGCCGAAAGGACAAGCTGCGCCCAGGCGATATCCTCGGCGCGCTGACCGGCGATGCCGGTATCCCCGGCAAACAGGTGGGCAAGATCGCCATCTTCGACTTCCAGGCGTTCGTGGCCGTGGAGCGCGCGGTGGCCAAGCAGGCCATGCAGCGGCTCAACAGCGGCAAGATCAAGGGCCGGTCCCTGAAAGTCCGCATCATCTGAAAGCAACGCATGTCTTCTGTGGGAGCGGGCTCGTCCCGCGATAGCGTCAGCTCAGGCCACTGAGTCATCCCTGCCGAGAGGCCATCGCGGGACAAGCCCGCTCCCACAGGTTCAGCGCTTCATCTTCGAGTCCAGACAGGTTTACACCGTGCATTCCACCGACGTGATCATCCTCGGCGCTGGCGCCGCCGGCCTGATGTGCGCCCAGCTCACCGCCCGCCGCGGCCGCCGCGTGCTGGTGCTCGACCATGCCAACAAGCCAGGCAAGAAAATTCTCATGTCCGGTGGCGGTCGCTGCAACTTCACCAACCTGTACACCGAGCCGGCCAACTTCCTCTCGCATAACCCGCATTTCTGCAAGTCGGCCCTGGCCCGCTACACCCAATGGGACTTCATCGAGCTGGTGGCCAAGCACGCCGTGCCCTACCACGAGAAGAAGCTCGGCCAGCTGTTCTGCGACAACAAGGCCAGCGACATCCTCGACATGCTGCTGGCCGAGTGCGACGAGGCCGGCGCCGAGATCCGCATGCACACCAGCATCGAACAGATCGAAAAGACCCAGAGCGGCTACCTGCTGCAGACCAGCGCCGGTCAGTTCGCCTGCCAGTCCCTGGTGATCGCCACCGGCGGCCTGTCGATTCCGACCCTGGGCGCCACCGGTTTTGGCTACCAGGTGGCGCGCCAGTTCGGCCACAGCCTGCTGCCCACGCGTGCCGGCCTGGTGCCGTTCACCATCACCGAGCCTCAACTCAAGGCACTGTGCACCGAGCTTTCCGGTACCTCGCTGGACTGCATCGCCAGCTGCAACGGCACCAGCTTCCGGGAAAACCTGCTGTTCACCCACCGCGGCCTGAGCGGCCCGGCGATCCTGCAGATCTCCTCGTTCTGGGAGGCCGGCGACACGGTCGAACTCAACCTGCTGCCGGACCGCGATGCACTGGCCTGGCTGCAGCAGGTCCAGGCCGAGCGCGCCAATGCCGAGCTCAAGACCGTGCTAGCCGAGGTGTTCACCCGCAAACTGGCCAACCTGTTGGCCGAGCAGTGGTTCGTCTCCAAACCGATGAAGCAGTACACCCCGGCCGAACTGGCCGAGGTCGCCGAAAGACTGTCGGCCTGGCAGGTGGTGCCGGCCGGTACCGAGGGCTACCGCACCGCCGAGGTGACCCTGGGCGGCGTGGATACCCGCGAGGTCTCGTCCAAGACCATGGAATCGCTCAAGAGCCCGGGGCTGTATTTCATCGGCGAGGTGCTGGACGTGACCGGCCACCTGGGTGGTTTCAACTTCCAATGGGCCTGGGCTTCGGCCAACGCCGCGGCGCAGTTCGTGTAGAGTAGAATCCTTTCAGCAGCACGGAACGCTTCTTGCTGGTCCGTGTGGAATGCCGGCATCGTATTGGGGCTGCTACGCAGCCCATCGCGGGACAAGCCCGCTCCTACAGGGGTTACGCACACCCCTTTGGTAGGGCTTGTCCCGCGATGGGGCACGCAGCGGCCCCATGATGGATGGCATGAAAGGTATTCATTCGATCACTGCCAGCAGGCCATCATGTCATCGAGCTCGTTCCGCCATTCATTGCGTCGCCTTTGGGGCCAAGACAAGTTCAGCTACAGCATCCGGGTAACGATCGCCCTGACCGGCAGCATGGCCCTGTGCTGGTACCAGGACGAAATGGCCCTGTTGATCCCGCTGTTCCTGGGCATCATCGCCAGCGCCCTGGCCGAGACTGACGACAGCTGGCAAGGCCGCCTGAGTGCGCTGGCCGTGACCCTGGTGTGCTTCGCCATCGCCGCGCTGTCGGTGGAGCTGTTGTTCCCCTACCCCTGGTTGTTCGCCGGCGCGCTGGCCCTGGCCACCTTCGGCCTGACCATGCTTGGCGCCCTGGGAGAGCGCTACGGCGCCATCGCCTCGGCCACGCTGATCCTGTCGGTGTACACCATGATCGGCGTGGACCAGCGCGGCGGCCAGGTCAGCGACTTCTGGCACGAACCCCTGCTGCTGGTGGCGGGCGCGGCCTGGTACGGCCTGCTGTCGGTGCTGTGGCAGGCCCTGTTTTCCAACCAGCCGGTGCAACAGAGCCTGGCCAAGCTGTTCCTCGAGCTCGGCCGTTACCTCAAGCTCAAGGCCAACCTGTTCGAGCCGATCCGCAACCTGGACCTCGAAGCCCGGCGCCTGGAACTGGCGCAGCAGAACGGCAAGGTGGTGGCGGCCCTGAATGCGGCCAAGGAGATCATCCTGCACCGGGTCGGCAACAGCCAGCCGAATTCCAAGGTCAGCCGCTACCTCAAGCTGTACTTCCTGGCCCAGGACATCCATGAGCGGGTCAGCGCTTCGCACTATCCCTACAACGCCTTGGCCGAGGCGTTCTTCCACAGCGATGTAATGTTCCGCTGCCAGCGTCTGCTGCGCCAGCAGGGCTCGGCCTGCCAGCAATTGTCGCAGTCGATCCGCCTGCGCCAGCCGTTCGTCTATGGCACAGGTTTCGCCGAAGCGCTGGAAGACCTCAACGCCTCGCTGGAGCACCTGCGCATCCAGAGCAACCCGGCCTGGCGCAGCCTGCTGCGCTCCTTGCGGGCGTTGGCCGGCAACCTGGCGACCCTCGACCGCCTGCTGGGCGCCGCCAGCAACCCGGACAGCCTGGCCGACACCGGCGACAGCAGCCTGTTGGACCGCTCACCGCGCAACCTCGAGGACGTCTGGAGCCGCCTGCGCACCCAGCTGACACCGACCTCGTTGCTGTTCCGCCATGCCCTGCGCCTGTCCCTGGCACTGTCGGTGGGCTACGGCATGGTGCACCTGATCCACCCGACCCAGGGCTACTGGATCATCCTCACCACCCTGTTCGTCTGCCAGCCCAACTACGGCGCCACTCGGCGCAAGCTGGTGCAGCGTATCCTGGGTACCGCCATCGGCCTGACCGTGGGTTGGGCACTGTTCGACCTGTTCCCCAGCCCGATCATCCAGTCCATGTTCGCGGTGGTCGCCGGGGTGGTGTTCTTCGTCAACCGCACCACCCGCTACACCCTGGCCACCGCCGCGATCACGCTGATGGTGCTGTTCTGCTTCAATCAGATCGGTGATGGGTACGGCCTGTTCCTGCCGCGTTTGTTCGATACCCTCGTGGGCAGCCTGATCGCGATTCTGGCGGTGTTCCTGTTCCTGCCCGACTGGCAGGGGCGGCGCCTGAACAAGGTGCTCGCCAATACCCTCACCTGCGCCAGTGCCTATCTGCGCCAGATCATGCAGCAGTATGCCCATGGCAAGCGCGACGACCTGGCCTACCGCCTGGCCCGCCGCAATGCCCACAACGCCGATGCGGCGCTGTCGACCACGCTGGCCAACATGCTCATGGAGCCTGGGCATTTCCGCAAGGAAGCCGATGTGGGCTTCCGCTTCCTGGTGCTCTCCCATACCCTGCTCAGCTACCTCTCCGGGCTCGGCGCGCACCGCGACACGGCGCTACCGCCGGAGGTCCACGAGCAGTTGATCGATGGCGCCGGACAAAGCCTGGCCAACAGCCTCGATGAGATCGCCAATGGCCTGGCCGCGCGCCTGCCCGTGGCCATTCACAGCGATGCCGAGGAAGCCCTGGCCGGCGCGTTGGAGCAAATGCCCGAGGAACTGGATGAACACCAGCGCCTGGTGCAGACGCAACTGGCGCTGATCTGCCGCCAGCTTGGGCCGCTGCGCACCCTGGCGGCACACCTGATCAAGGAAAACCCGCCGCACTGACCCTGCGCGGTGGTTTGGCAGCGGGGTTCACCTGCGAAAGCGTCGCATGTCAGAACCCATGCTGACGCAACAGCCGGGCATAGTTGCCATCGGCCTTCATCGCGGCAATGGCGCGGTCGAATCGCTCGACGATCTGTCGATGTTCGGGATGCTGAGGCTGACCAGGATATGCAGGTTGTTCTCTCCCAGCGCGGGCTCCACGAAGGTCACGGCTTCACGCACCTCCCTCGTCTACAAAGCCCTCTCGGTCGGCAGCCGACAAATGATATCAAATAGCCTCTATTTTGGCCGAATGTTGCGGAGCCTGTTTTTGGGCAATGTCCGACTCGTCGCCGGAGCCTGGATTTGCGATGATCGACCGCCCCTTCAAAGAGTTCATACCCATGTCCATCGAGTGGATCTGCAAGCACCATACCGACCTTGGCAAGGAGCAGCTCTATGCCATCCTGCAACTGCGCACCGAAGTCTTCGTGGTGGAGCAGCAATGCGCCTACCAGGAGGTCGACGGCCAGGACCTTTGCGGGGATACGCTGCACCTGATGGGATGGGAGCAGGACCGTTTGGTGGCCTACCTGCGCCTGCTCGACCCTCAATCCCAAGGCGGCGATGTGGTCATTGGCCGGGTGGTGACCGCCCCCGCCGCGCGCGGTGGCGGCCTGGGCCATCAGTTGTTGCTCAAAGGCCTGGAGTGCGCCGAGCACTGCTGGCCGGGAACACCGATCTATCTGTCAGCCCAGGCACATCTACAGGCCTACTATGCGCGGCATGGGTTCGAAGTGGCGGGGGAGCAGTACCTCGAGGATGGCATCCCGCATATCGGTATGCGCAAGGCTTGAGATAAGAGGGCATAGAGCAGCCGGAGCGCTCAGGTCATGGATACCCCAGCACGTCCCTGATCTGGCGCAGGTGCTGGATGATCCACTGCTTGTCGATGGCCCCCCAATCATGGATACGGTAGTGCCCGGCGTGATTGCGCGCCCCCGCCTGCTGCTCGAACTCGCAGACGATGTCCAGGTCGGCCAGGGCGGCGATGGTGTCCTGGGCGGTGCGCCTGGGCATGCCGGTGGCCGTCATCAGCGCCGGCACGCTGGTGGCAGTCTGGCTGTCGATCAGCCAGGCCACGTAGAGCCGGCGGTAGAAACTGCTCTTGGTCTTGCTCACATCCATGCTGCTCGATCCTCAGGTGATACCCGGTAGCTCCCGGTAGGTCAGGTAGATGCGCAGGTCGAACTCCAGTTGATGGTAGTCCGGCTCCATGTGCTGGCAGAGTTGGTAGAACGCCTTGTTGTGGTCACGCTCGCGCAGGTGTGCCAGTTCGTGCACCACGATCATGCGCAGGAACTGCGGCGCGGCCTCCTTGAACAACGAAGCGATGCGGATTTCCTTCTTGGCTTTGAGCTTGCCGCCCTGCACCCGCGAGACCGCAGTATTCAGGCCCAGGGCACGGTGGGTCAGGTCCAGGCGGTTGTCGAACAGTACCTTGTCCAGGTTTGGCGCACTGCGCAGGTACTGCTGCTTGAGATCCTGGGCGTAGCCGTACAGGGCCTTGTCGTTCTGCACGTCGTGACGATCAGGGTAGCGTTTGCGCAGGTAGTCACCCAGGCGGTCGGTGGCGATCATCTGGCGCACCTGCTCTTGCAGGTGGGGAGGGTAGGCTTGCAGGTAGCGTAATGTGGTCATGGCACGGCGTTCAACGAAACGAATCGCGGGACAAGCCCGCTCCCACAGGGTTCGGCGTGCGCAACCCCTGTGGGAGCGGGCTTGCCCCGCGATGGGGCTGCGCAGCAGCCCCAATGGACGCCAGATCAGTTGACCTTGGCAGCCAACTCGCCCTTGGCGTAACGCTGGAACATGCCTTCCAGGGAGATCGGCTTGATCTTGGAGGCATTGCCGGCAGTGCCGAAGGCTTCATAACGGGCGATGCAGACGTCACGCATGGCCTTGACGGTCTCGGCGAAGAACTTGCGTGGGTCGAACTCGCTCGGGTGCTGGGCCATGTAGCGGCGGATGGCACCGGTGGACGCCAGGCGCAGGTCGGTGTCGATGTTGACCTTGCGCACGCCGTACTTGATACCTTCGACGATTTCCTCGACCGGCACGCCGTAGGTTTCCTTGATGTCACCGCCGTATTCGTTGATGACCTTCAGCCATTCCTGAGGCACCGAGGAGGAGCCGTGCATCACCAGGTGGGTGTTGGGGATGCGCTTGTGGATTTCCTTGATGCGGTCGATCGCCAGGATGTCGCCGGTTGGCGGCTTGGTGAACTTGTACGCGCCGTGGCTGGTGCCAATGGCGATGGCCAGGGCATCGACCTGGGTCTTCTTGACGAAGTCGGCAGCTTCTTCCGGGTCGGTCAGCATCTGGCTGTGGTCCAGGGTGCCTTCGGCGCCGATGCCGTCTTCCTCACCGGCCTGGCCGGTTTCCAGGCTGCCCAGGCAACCCAGCTCGCCTTCCACCGACACGCCACAGGCGTGGGCGAACGCCACGGTCTGCTGGGTGACGCGCACGTTGTACTCGTAGTCGGACGGGGTCTTGCCGTCTTCCTTGAGCGAGCCGTCCATCATCACCGAGCTGAAACCCAGCTGGATGGAGCGCTGGCATACGTCAGGGCTGGTGCCGTGGTCCTGGTGCATGCACACCGGGATGTGCGGGAACTCTTCGATCGCTGCCAGGATCAGGTGACGCAGGAAGGGGGCACCGGCGTACTTGCGGGCACCGGCCGAGGCCTGGACGATGACCGGAGAGTCGGTCTTGTCGGCGGCTTCCATGATGGCGCGCATCTGCTCGAGGTTGTTGACGTTGAAAGCCGGAACGCCGTAGCCGAACTCGGCGGCGTGGTCCAGCATCTGGCGCATGCTAATGAGTGCCATTGTGTATCTCTCTCCCGACAAGCGTCGTTGTTTCGTGCAAGCCTGCCGCAGGGGCGGTTGCTGTTCAAGTAGTGTGGGCCGCCTCGCGGCCCGGCCAGTCACGGTGCCTTGCAGCCCCGCCCAATCAGGTCGTTGGTTGCCACCCAGTACACCAGGCCTTCATCGCCCTTGGTGTGCAAGGCCAGCACGCCATCGCTGTAGAGCGCACCCGAGGCGCCCGGCTCGGACTTGAGCCGGTAGACCTGGTCGCCGCCGCCCAGACGCACGTCGACCGACTCCTGGGTGGCATCGGCGAAGCGCCAGAGCACTTCGGCCTGTGTGTCGCAGACCCAGCGGGTCCAATTGTCCGCCGGGGCGGGTTGCGGCGATTGCAGCAGTGAGCATCCTGCCAGGGTCGCCAGAGCCATCGAGGCCAGTAGCGCTTTCATTCAATTCCCTCGATTGGGGCTGCTGCGCAGCCCTTCGCAGCTTCGCCAGCGCCCACAGGGAAAATGTGTACCCCATGGGAGCTGGCGAAGCCTGCGATGGGCCGCACAGCGGCCCCCTGTTCAAGACCACAAAACAGCCCGCAGGTTGCCTGCCCTCCGATCAAGGGCACCCCGGCGCCTTGCGCTGGTGTTCGTCGTCGTACTTTTCCAGGCCTTCCGGGCCCATGCGCTTGTTGATCACCGGGGCCGTCTCCGCCTGCCACTGGGACTGGTAGCAACCGCCCTTGGGCGGCTGCGACGGCTCGCTGTCCGCGCCCTTGCCGGAGCAAGCGCCCAACAGCAGGGCCAGGATCATCACAGGCAATTGCTTGACCATCAGGTCGCTCCCTTTGCCAGGCGCCGTCATGCTCAGGCCTTGGCCCGTTCTTCCAGGATAGCAACGGCAGGCAGGACCTTGCCCTCGACGAACTCGAGGAATGCGCCGCCACCGGTAGAAATGTAGGAGATATCAGCGCCGACGCCATACTTGTCGATGGCCGCCAGGGTGTCACCACCACCGGCGATGGAGAAGGCGGCGCTATCGGCAATGGCCTTGGCCAGCACCTTGGTGCCGTTGCCGAACTGGTCGAATTCGAACACGCCGACCGGGCCGTTCCACAGGATGGTCTTGGACGACTTGAGCAGCTCGGCGAACTGTTCGGCGGTCTTCGGGCCGATGTCCAGGATCATGTCGTCATCGGCCACATCGGCGATGGACTTGACGGTGGCTTCGGCGCTCTCGGCGAATTCCTTGGCCACCACCACGTCCACCGGCAGCGGTACGCTGACCTTGGCGGCGATGGCCTTGGCGGTCTCGACCAGGTCAGGTTCGTACAGCGACTTGCCGACCTTGTGGCCGGCCGCGGCGAGGAAGGTGTTGGCGATGCCGCCACCGACGATCAGCTGGTCACAGACGGTGCTCAGGCTGTTCAGCACGTCCAGCTTGGTGGACACCTTGGAGCCGGCGACGATGGCGGCCATCGGCTTGGCCGGGGCCTTCAGGGCCTTGCCCAGGGCGTCCAACTCGGCGGCCAGCAGCGGGCCGGCCGTAGCGACCTTGGCGAACTTGGCCACACCATGGGTGGAACCCTCGGCGCGGTGGGCGGTGCCGAAGGCGTCCATGACGAACACGTCGCACAGGGCAGCGTATTTCTGCGCCAGCTCGTCAGCGTTCTTCTTCTCGCCCTTGTTGAAGCGAACGTTCTCGAACAGCACCAGGTCACCGGCCTTGACCTCGACACCGTCGAGGTAATCGGCAACCAGCGGCACGTCGCGGCCCAGGGCCTTGCTCAGGTAGTCGGCAACCGGCTTGAGGCTGTTCTCGGCGGAGAACTCACCTTCGGTCGGGCGCCCCAGGTGCGAGCAGACCATCACGGCCGCGCCCTTCTCCAGGGCCAGCTTGATGGTCGGCAGCGCAGCCAGGATACGCGCATCGCTGGCTACCACACCGTCCTTCACAGGGACGTTGAGGTCTTCGCGGATCAGTACGCGCTTACCTTGCAGGTCGAGGTCGGTCATCTTCAACACGGTCATGAATGCAGTCCTTCAGGGCTGTTTGGTGCGGGTTTGGTGGACGACGCGCAGGAAGTGACCCGCGACGTCGAGCATACGGTTGGCGAACCCCCATTCGTTGTCGAACCAGGCCAGCAGGTTCACCAGGCGGGGGCCGGAAACACGGGTCTGGCTGGCATCGACGATGGCCGAATGCGGGTCATGGTTGAAATCACAGCTGGCATGGGGCAGCTCGGTGTAGGCCAGCAGCCCCTTGAGCGGGCCGTCCAGGGCAGCCTCGCGCAACACCCGGTTGACCTCGGCCGCGCTGGTGTCGCGGGCGGTCTGCAGGGTGATGTCCAGGCACGACACGTTGACGGTCGGCACGCGTACCGCTTTGGCCTGGATTCGCCCGGCAAGTTCCGGCAGCAGCCGCTCGATGCCACGCGCCAGACCAGTGGACACCGGGATCACCGACTGGAAGGCCGAACGGGTGCGGCGCAGGTCCTCGTGGTGGTAGGCGTCGATCACGGGCTGGTCGTTCATCGCCGAGTGGATGGTGGTGATCGAGACATACTCGATGCCGAACGCCTGGTCCAGCACGCGCAGCAGCGGCACGCCGCAATTGGTGGTGCAGGAGGCATTGGACACCAGGCGCTCTTGGCCACCGAGGCAATCCTGGTTGATGCCGTAGACCACCGTGGCGTCCACATCCGCCTCACTGGCCATCGGCTGGGAGAACAGCACCCGCGGCGCGCCGGCATCGAGGAAGCGCTGGCCATCGGCACGGGTGTTATAGGCACCGGAGCATTCCAGCACCAAGTCCACGCCCAGGGCGCCCCAGTCGATGCCTTCCGGGGTGGCGCTGCGCAGGACCTTCACGCAGTCGCCGTTGATGTGCAGGCAATCGCCATCGACCCTCACCTGGCCGGGGAAACGCCCGTGGGTGGAGTCGAAGCGGGTCAGGTATTCGAGGCTGGCCTGGTCGGCCAGGTCGTTCAACGCAACGATTTCGAAACCGGCGTCCGCCCCACGCTCGAACAAGGCGCGCAAGACACAGCGACCGATACGGCCATAACCGTTGAGTGCAACTTTGTAGGGACGCGGATGGGGCATAGGTGGCTCTTGAACTCCGGCGGTTGAACGGGGCCGCTGGGCGGCCCATTCGCGACACAAGGCCGCTCCTACAGGGGACGACATGCGCAATACCCTGTAGGAGCGGCCTTGCGCCGCGAACGAGGGCCAAGGGCCCTCGCTTTGCCTGTATCAGTCTTCCAGCAGCTCTTCGGCGGTACCCAGGATGTTCTCCAGGGTGAAGCCGAATTCTTCGAACAGTGCCGAAGCCGGCGCCGACTCACCGTAGGTGGTCATGCCGATGACGCGGCCTTCCAGGCCCACGTACTTGTACCAGAAGTCGGCATGGGCAGCTTCGATGGCGATACGCGCGCCCACTTCCAGCGGCAGCACCGACTGCTTGTAGGCAGCATCCTGGGCATCGAACACGCTGGTGCACGGCATGGAGACCACACGAACCTTGCGGCCCTGCTCGGTCAGCTTGGCATGCGCCTGGACCGCCAGGCCCACTTCCGAACCGGTGGCGATCAGGATCAGCTCAGGCTCGCCGGCACAGTCCTTGAGGATGTAGCCGCCGCGGCTGATGTCGGCGATCTGCTGGGCGTCGCGCTCCTGGTGCTGCAGGTTCTGGCGCGAGAAGATCAGCGCCGACGGGCCGTCCTTGCGCTCCAGGGCGTTCTTCCAGGACACGGCCGACTCGACCGCATCGGCCGGGCGCCAGGTGTCCAGGTTCGGGGTGCTGCGCAGGGCGGTCAGCTGCTCGATCGGCTGGTGGGTCGGGCCGTCTTCGCCCAGGCCGATGGAGTCGTGGGTGTAGACGTGGATCACGCGCTGCTTCATCAGGGCCGACATGCGCACCGCGTTGCGCGCGTATTCCATGAACATCAGGAAGGTCGCGCCATATGGCACCAGGCCGCCGTGCAGGGCGACGCCGTTCATGATGGCGGTCATGCCGAATTCGCGCACACCGTAGAACACGTAGTTGCCGCTGGCATCGTCGGCGCTGACCCCCTTGCAGCCCTTCCACAGGGTCAGGTTGGAACCGGCCAGGTCGGCGGAGCCGCCGAGGAACTCGGGCAGCAGCGGGCCGAAGGCGTTCAGGGCGTTCTGGCTGGCCTTGCGGCTGGCGATGGTTTCGCCCTTGGCGGCCACTTCGTTGATGTAGGCCTGGGCCTTCTCGGCGAAGTCAGCCGGCAGCTCGCCGCTTTCACGGCGCTTGAACTCGGCAGCCAACTCCGGGTAGGCCTTGGCGTAGGCGTCGAAGCGCTGGTTCCACTCGGCCTCGAGCTTGGCGCCGGCGGCCTTGGCATCCCACTCTGCGTAGATCTCGGCAGGAATTTCGAACGGACCGTGGTTCCAGTTCAGCTCCTTGCGCGCCAGGGCGATTTCGTCGTTGCCCAGCGGTGCGCCGTGGCAGTCTTCCTTGCCCTGCTTGTTCGGCGCGCCGAAGCCGATGATGGTCTTGCAGCAGATCAGGGTCGGGCGGTCGCTCTTGCGGGCGGTCTCGATGGCCGTCTTGATCTCGTCGGCGTCATGGCCGTTGACGTTGCGGATCACCTGCCAGTTGTACGCCTCGAAGCGCGCCGGGGTGTTGTCGGTGAACCAGCCATGCACTTCACCGTCGATGGAGATGCCGTTGTCGTCGTAGAAGGCGATCAGCTTGTTCAGGCCCAGGGTGCCGGCCAGGGAGGCGACTTCGTGGGAGATGCCTTCCATCATGCAGCCGTCGCCGAGGAACACGTAGGTGTTGTGGTCGACGATGGTGTGACCTTCACGGTTGAACTGGGCGGCCAGCACTTTTTCCGCCAGGGCGAAGCCCACGGCGTTGGCGATGCCCTGGCCCAACGGGCCGGTGGTGGTTTCCACGCCTGCGGTGTAGCCGTATTCCGGGTGGCCCGGGGTGCGGCTGTGCAACTGGCGGAAGGCCTTGAGGTCATCGATCGACAGGTCGTAGCCGGTCAGGTGCAGCAGCGAATAGATGAGCATCGAGCCGTGGCCGTTGGACAGCACGAAGCGGTCGCGGTCGGCGAATTTCGGGTTGCTCGGGTTGTGCTTCAGGTAGTCGCGCCAAAGCACTTCGGCGATATCCGCCATGCCCATGGGGGCACCTGGGTGGCCGCTGTTGGCCTTTTGCACGGCATCCATGCTGAGGGCACGAATGGCGTTGGCACGTTCACGACGGCTGGGCATCGCTGAGTCTCCTGGGGCTTGAAAAGGTGGTGAAACGAAAAAAGGCCGCCATTTTCGCCCACAGGCGGGGCCGGGGGCAATGACGGATGGTCGCAGTTGGGTATTTTTCCTATGTTTGTGGCGTAAATCGGGACAAACCTGATGTCGCTGCCGGCCTGTTCACGGGTAATCCCGCGCCGACAGCACGGTCTCCAGCTTGTGGGAGCGGGGTTGCCCGCGAACCGGCTCCCTCTCCGCCCGTCATTCAATATCAAAACTTTTTGATATTGACCTTGCAGGGGCAACGATGCCTGTCTAGACTGCCGCACCATGAACCTGCGTGCGCAACCGATCCCCCCGCAAAGCGAAACCCTGGCAGCCCTGTGCAAGGCCAGTGGCGACGCCTTGCGCCTGAACGTATTGCGCGCCCTGGCCAGCGATTCCTTCGGGGTGCTGGAGCTGGCGCAGATCTTCGACGTCGGCCAGTCCGGCATGAGCCATCATCTCAAAGTGCTGGCCCAGGCCGAGCTGGTGGCCACCCGCCGCGAGGGCAACGCGATCTTCTATCGCCGTGCCCTGCCCGACAGCCTGCGCCTGGGCGGCCGCCTGCACGCAGCACTGCTCGAGGAAGTCGACGGGCTGGCCCTGCCGCAGGATGTGCAGGCCCGGATCGCCCAGGTGCAACAGCGCCGGGCGGCCACCAGCCAGGACTTCTTCCTGCGCGTGGAAGAAAAATTCCGCGCCCAGCAGGACCTGATCGCTGGCCTGCCGCAATACCGTGAAAGCCTCCTCGCCCTGCTCGACAACCTGAGCTTCGGCACCGAGGCCACGGCACTGGAAGTCGGCCCGGGTGATGGCGGTTTCCTGCCGGACCTGGCGCGGCGCTTCACCCAGGTCACGGCCATGGACAACAGCCCGACCATGCTCGAGCTGGCCCGCCAGGTCTGCCAGCGCGAAGGCCTGGACAACGTAAACCTGCAGTTGGCCGATGCACTGGGTGCAACGGATGTGGAAGCCGACTGCGTTGTGCTGAACATGGTGCTGCACCACTTCAGCGACCCGGCCCTGGCCCTGCGCCTGCTGGCCAAACGGGTGAAAGCGGGCGGTAGCCTGCTGGTCACCGAGCTGTGCAGCCATGACCAGGGGTGGGCGCGGGAAGCCTGCGGCGACCTCTGGCTGGGCTTCGAGCAGGACGACCTGGCCCGTTGGGCCCGGGTAGCGGGACTGGTTCCCGGGGACAGCCTCTATGTGGGCTTGCGTAACGGTTTCCAGATTCAGGTCCGCCATTTCCAGCGGACGACTGGCGACACTCACCATCGGTAAATTTTAGGAACCCGTCGAGATGAGCGAATACTCCCTTTTCACTTCCGAGTCCGTGTCCGAAGGGCATCCGGACAAGATCGCCGACCAGATTTCGGATGCGGTCCTTGATGCAATCATCGCCCAGGACAAGTACGCCCGCGTGGCCTGCGAAACCCTGGTCAAGACCGGTGTCGCCATCATTGCCGGCGAAGTGACCACTTCGGCCTGGGTCGACTTGGAAGAACTGGTGCGCAAGGTCATCATCGACATCGGCTACGACAGCTCCGACGTTGGCTTCGACGGCGCCACCTGCGCCGTGATGAACATCATCGGCAAGCAGTCGGTGGACATCGCTCAGGGCGTCGACCGCTCCAAGCCGGAAGACCAGGGCGCGGGCGACCAGGGCCTGATGTTCGGCTACGCCAGCAACGAGACCGACGTGCTGATGCCGGCCCCGATCTGCTTCTCCCACCGCCTGGTCGAGCGCCAGGCCGAGGCGCGCAAGTCCGGCCTGCTGCCGTGGCTGCGCCCGGACGCCAAGTCCCAGGTCACCTGCCGCTACGAGAACGGCAAGGTCGTCGGCATCGACGCCGTGGTCCTGTCGACCCAGCACAACCCGGAAGTGTCCTACAAGGACCTGCGTGAAGCCGTCATGGAGCTGATCGTCAAGCACACCCTGCCGGCCGAGCTGCTGCACAAGGACACCCAGTTCCACATCAACCCGACCGGCAACTTCATCATCGGTGGCCCGGTGGGCGACTGCGGCCTGACCGGGCGCAAGATCATCGTCGACTCCTACGGCGGCATGGCCCGCCACGGCGGCGGCGCCTTCTCCGGCAAGGACCCGTCCAAGGTCGACCGTTCGGCAGCCTATGCCGGCCGCTACGTGGCCAAGAACATCGTTGCCGCGGGCCTGGCCGAGCGTTGCGAGATCCAGGTGTCCTACGCCATCGGCGTGGCCCAGCCGACCTCCATCTCGATCAACACCTTCGGCACCGGCAAGATCGCCGACGAGAAGATCGTGCAGTTGGTCCGCGAGTGCTTCGACCTGCGTCCGTACGCCATCACCACCATGCTCGACCTGCTCCACCCGATGTACCAGGAGACCGCTGCCTACGGCCACTTCGGCCGCATTCCGCAGCAGAAGACCGTCGGCGACGACACCTTCACCACCTTCACCTGGGAACGCACCGACCGCGCCGAGACCCTGCGCAACGCAGCTGGCCTGTAAGCGTCTCGCTTGCGCTGCCTGTGACGAACCCCCGCCGAGCGATCGGCGGGGGCTTTTTTCATCCTGCATCGCCTGTTCCGCTCCAATCGCCGGCAAGCCGGCTCCCACAGGTATGGCGATGTCTTTGGGACCGCGCAGGGCAGGTAGGAGCCGGCTTGCCGACGATGCTCCACGCACGCGCCCCATCCGCCACACCACCCACAGAGCGACGAAACATCGTCTGACACCTTGATCGGGCACGCCCGATGGCAGCGGCCTAGGCTGAGCATTCGACTACGCCACGCACGGATGCCGGCCATGCGCTTCATGCTGTTCTTGCCCCTGTTGTTGTGTTCTTTCGCCCTCTGGGCCAATGCCTCGCCCTGCCCCGACTGGCCTGCGCAGCGCGCCAACGAAGAGGCTGCGCAGCTGGGCGAGGCCCTCGCCCGCTGGGACGATCACTACCACCGCCAGGGCATCTCCCTGGTCGCCGATGAAATCTACGACCAGAGCCTCCAACGCCTGCGCCAGCTCCAGGCCTGCTTCGGCCTGCCTCAAGCGCACGCCCCGTTGTCTGGCGCCGGCGGCCCTGTTGCCCACCCGGTCGCACATACAGGCGTGGCCAAGCTGGACGACGAGCGCGCTGTGGCCCGCTGGCTCGATGGCAAGCGCAACGTCTGGATACAACCGAAGGTGGATGGCGTCGCCGCAACCCTGGTGTACCGATCCGGCCAGCTGGTGCAGGTGCTCAGCCGCGGCGACGGTGTGCGAGGCCACGACTGGAGCCGGCACATCGCACAGCTAACCGGCCTGCCGCGCCACCTGCCCGAGCCATTGGACCTGGTGCTGCAAGGTGAACTGTACTGGCGCCTCGAGCAACACGTTCAAGCCAAGGCAGGCGGCGCCAATGCCCGAAGCACCATCGCCGGGCTGATGGCGAGGAAGCAGTTGACCGCTGCCCAAGGCGCAGGCGTCGGCGTGTTCGTCTGGGACTGGCCGAGCGGGCCGAGCAACCAGGACGAACGCCTGGCTCGGCTGGCCGAACTCGGGTTCCCCGACAGCCAGCGCTACAGCGTCGCCATCGACGACATGGCGCAGGCCACCCATTGGCGCCAGCATTGGTACCGCTCGCCCCTGCCCTTCGCCACCGACGGCGTGATCCTGCGCCAGGACAGCCGCCCACCGGCCCGCCGCTGGCGCGCCAAGCCGCCCTACTGGATCGCAGCCTGGAAGTACCCCTTCCAGCAGGCATTGGCCGAAGTGCGAGACGTGCGCTTCAAGGTCGGGCGAACCGGGCGCATCACACCCTTGCTGCACCTGAGCCCGGTGATGCTGGATGAACGCCGGATCAGTGTGGTCAGCGTTGGGTCACTGGCACGCTGGCAAGCGTTGGACATCCGCCCCGGCGACCAGGTGGCGATCACCCTGGCAGGCCTCACCGTGCCCAGGTTCGAAGGCGTGGTGCACCGCAGCACTGATCGCCCGCCCGTCCTGGCGCCGGACCCCAGCCAACATCATGCGCTCAGTTGCTGGCGGCCAGACGCACCGTGCAAGCAACAATTCCTCGCCCGCCTGGCCTGGCTAGGTGGGCGCCAGGGGCTGCAGATGCCGGGTGTAGGGCCCGCGACCTGGGCGCAGTTGGTCGAGCATGGCGTCATCAGCGACCTGCATGCCTGGCTCGGTCTGGAGCGCGAGGACCTGCTGGGTATACCGGGCA
The DNA here is from genome assembly GCF_048068175.1 of Pseudomonas sp. NY15356. NCBI lineage: Bacteria > Pseudomonadati > Pseudomonadota > Gammaproteobacteria > Pseudomonadales > Pseudomonadaceae > Pseudomonas > Pseudomonas sp. NY15356. The sequence continues at coordinate 223,052 of NZ_JBLUPW010000001.1, forward strand.
TCAGCACGGCACGTGCGGAGCAGTTGCTGAAGGCCTTCTCGCAAGCAAGGCGCCAGCCTTTCGAGCGCTGGCTTCGAGGCTTGGGCGCGCCGGTGCCCAGCAGCCTGCAACTTGCGCCCGACTGGGCGAGCCTGGCAGCCCGAAGCGTCGAACAATGGCGTGCCGAGCCCGGTATCGGCCCTGGGCGAGCAGCACAACTGGTGGCATTTTTCACTGATGAATCGGTTGGCCGGGTGGCCGAACAATTGCGAGCCCAGGCAATCGAGGGTTTCTAAATTCCTCGGATCAGGGCAGCATTTCCCTTTTCCGTTGCCCTGCCATCGAATGGAGTCCCCGATGAAACTGCTTTCGTCCCTTGCCCTGACCGCCTTGCTCGGCCTGGCTGCCGGCCCCCTGCTGGCCGTTGAAGAGCAACCTGGGCTGACCGGTTGCGCGGCCAAGCGCCAGGCCATCAGCGAACAGATCGAACAGGCCCGCGCCAACGGCAACGCCGAGCAACAGACCGGCCTGAAAAAGGCCCTCGACGAAGTCACCGAACACTGCACCGACGCCAACCTGCGCAAGGAGCGCGAACAGAAGGTGCTCGACGCCCGTCACGAAGTGAACCAGCGCACCAAGGACTTGGACAAGGCGATGAAGAAGGGCGACGCCGAGAAGATCAACAAGCGCAAGGAAAAACTCGCCGAGGCCAAGAAAGAATTTCAGGAAGCCGTTGACAGGCTGGAGCGCTGATACCGCGGTAGTCGTAGGAATTTTCTGAAAACGATGCGGTAGTTCCGATCGGAGTTCACCTGGCAGCAGGAATGTAGGCACTATTCCCTACATTCTCTGTTGCTATTACTTCGAAAGGAAACCGCCATGAAACGACGCTCCTCCTTGGCGCTGATGATTGCCCTCGGCTTGGCCGCAGGCTCGCTGCAAGCGGCGCAGCCCAGCCCAGGCCTGACCGGCTGCGCGGCCAAGCGCAGCGCCATCGAGAACCAGCTCGAATACGCCAGGCAGCACAACAACTGGGGCGAAATCCGTGGCCTGGAAAAAGCCCTGAAGGAAAACACCGAGCACTGCACCGACGCCGGCCTGCGCCAAGAGCGCCTGGCCAAGATCGAGAAAGCCAAGGCCGAGATCGCCGAGCGCCAGGCCGACCTCCGCGAAGCCAAGGCCAAGGGCGATGCCGACAAGATCGCCAAGCGCGAGCGCAAGCTTGCAGAATCCGAAGCCGAGCTGAAACAAGCCGAGCTCGAGCTCGACAAGTGATCCTGTCAGGGGCTGCTGCGCAGCCCTTTCGCGGCACAAGGCCGCTCCTACACCGATTCATATGCCCGTAGGAGCGGCCTTGCGCCGCGCAAGGGCCGCAAAACGGCCCCAACCCACCACCGTTTCAGTGGTTACGAAACTCCGTATGGCACGCCTTGCAAGCCGCCTCCACCTTGTCCATCGGCGCCTTCAACCGCGCTACGTCGAGCGGCTGTTCACGGGTAGCGCCCACCAATTCCCCCGTCACCCCCTCCAGTTGCCGCGCCAAGTCATGAAAACGCGCCTGACGCTCCCACACGTCGGGTCGCGCACTGCTGTCGCCTTCATCCTTGACCTGTGGAAAATGCTGCCAGGGTGCATGAGCCAGGCCATCGAGCTTCACGGCCCCTTCAGCGAAACGGGCACCGTCGAACGGCAGGCGCCCACGCAGCATACCGCCCATGTCCTCGCTGGTCTTGAGCATCTGCTTGAAGATCGCCTTGCGCTGGCCCAGGGGTGAGTTAGGATCGACACGGTCGCAGGCCGCCAGGGTCAGGCCAGCCAACAGCAGAACGGTGAAACATTTCAACATCACGGTCACATTGGCATAGGGAAAGGGCCAACAGTATCCTCGTCTGCTCGACAAAGACCAATACCCCTACGAAAACCATGGGTAGCCCACACCCGGCCACCCACTCAAGGATTCGACCATGACATCTGCTCTGCGCCACCTCGCCTGGGCGCTCCCTGCCCTGGCCCTGCTGGCCGGCTGCAATGGCGGCGAGAACGCCAAGCCCGAACCCCATGCCGTGGCGACCTATGCCTCGGCCACCTGGCAAGAGCTGCCGACCGTCAGCGACAGCGACCTGTTGGCGGGCTTCCAAGCCTGGCGCAATGGCTGCGAGAAGCTCAAGCGTGACCCGATCTGGGCCACCACCTGCGAGGCCGCCGCGCGCATGCCGGACGACGCCGCCCAGGTACGCGCCTTCCTGCAACAGAACCTGCAGGTCTACGGCTTGCGCTCGGCCGAGAACAACGCCAACGGCCTGATCACCGGTTACTACGAACCGGTCTACCCAGGCAGCCTGGAGCACACCGAAACCGCCCATGTGCCGGTCTATGGCGTGCCCGAGGACATGATCGTGGTCGACCTGGCCAGCGTCTACCCGGAGCTCAAGGGCAAGCGCCTGCGCGGGCGTATCGAAGGGCGGGTGCTCAAGCCCTACGACACTGCCGAGGCGATCTACCGCGACGGCGCCAAGGCACCGGTACTGGCCTGGCTGACCGACCCGATGGACCTGCAGTTCCTGCAGATCCAGGGCTCGGGGCGCATCCAGCTCGAAGATGGTCGTCAACTGCGCGTCGGCTATGCCGACCAGAACGGCCACCCGTACCGCCCCATCGGGCGCTGGCTGGTCGAACAGGGGCAACTCAAGAAAGAAGACGTGACCATGGGCAGCATCCATGCCTGGGCCCAGGCCAACCCACAGCGCGTGCCGGAACTGCTGGCCAGCAATCCGAGCTACGTATTCTTCAGCACCCGACCGGACAGCAACGAAGGCCCACGTGGCTCCCTGAACGTGCCGCTCACGGCCGGGTACAGCGTGGCCATCGACCGCAAGGTGATTCCACTGGGCAGCTTGCTGTGGCTGTCGACGACCCGCCCCGATGGCACACCGGTAGCGCGCCCAGTGGGCGCACAGGACACCGGTGGTGCGATCACCGGCGAGGTGCGCGCGGACCTGTTCTGGGGCACCGGCCCCGAGGCCGGCGAGCTGGCGGGCAACATGAAGCAGCAAGGGCAGATCTGGCTGCTGTGGCCCAAGGGCGCGCCGCTGCCCGACGTGCCGAAAGTGCCTTGACCTCATCGGCCCAATCGCCGGCAAGCCGGCTCCCACCAGGCCAGCGCTGCTCTCACAAGCGCTGCTCTATTGTGGGAGCCGGCTTGCCGGCGATTGGCCTTCCAGTCAGATCGAGACCACGAACAACGCCACGATCATCGCCAGCCCGGCGAACCAGACCAGCGAACGCAGGATCGCCAGGTCAGCCAGGTAGCAGATGATGTAGAGCAGGCGGCTGGTGATATACAGCACCGCCAGCACATCCTGGGTCACCTGCTCGGCATTGCCGACGATGTCGGCCACCAGCACTGCCGCAGCGAATGCCGGAAACGCCTCGTAACCGTTCTGCTGCGCTGCGTGGGCGCGCCGTGGCAGGCCCGAGAGGGTGTCGAGAAACGCACGTGGGTCATGGTTGTCGCGCAGGCCGAAGCGGCCACTGCTCAGCTTGGCCGTCAACCCGCACAGCGGTGGCAGGATGAGGGCGATCAGGATGCACCACAGGGCTACGGTCATGGACAGGACTCCTTGTTCAAATCGTTGGTCAGAGCTTCATCACCAGCATGCCTGCCAGGACCAGCCCGCAAGCTAGGAGTCTTGGCCCGCCAAAAGGTTCTTTGAGGTAGCGCATGCCCATGAGCACCACCAGGATCACGCTCAGCTCACGCAACGCCGCCGCCTCGGCGATCGAGCCCAGGTGCATGGCCCACAGCACCAGGGCGTAGCTCAACAATACGCACAACCCTACCGCCAGCCCCAGGCGCCACTGCGTCCGCCAGAACAACGCGAACGGCGCTCGCCGTGCCACACAGGCCAGCAACGGGAACGGCCAGGCGCTGAGCAACGTCAGCCAGACCAGGTAGTCCATCGGCTTGCCCCACAGCTGCACCGCCTTGCCGTCGAACCAGGTGTAGCAACCGATGCACAGGCCGATCAGCGCCACCACCGGCAGCATCGACCAGGGCAGCCGGTCACCGCCGCCGCCCTGCCACAACAGGCACGCCATGCCACAGGGGATCAGCAGGATGCCGATGATCTGCTTGTCGCTCAGCGCCTCGCCGGCGAAAGCCAGGGTCAGCCCCAGCACCACCAGCGGCGACAAGCCCCGCATCAGAGGATAGACCAGCCCCAGGTCACCGACCCGGTAGGCCTGGATCAGCAGGAAACGGTACAACTGCTCGGCCAGGGCCGAAGCCAGCAACCAGGGCCAGATCTCCCCGGGTGGAAAGTCGACGAAGGCCACTGCCAATACGGCGAAAACCAGGGCCACCAGGTCCATGCTGGCGATCACCAGCAAGCGCTCGCCACTGAATTTGATCAGGGTATTCCAGGTCGCGTGCAGCAGGGCGGCGACCAACACCAGCGAAGTTGCCAACACGCCTTGTTGTCCTTACTACGTTTTATGGTTGTGAATATAGGGGGTCGAAGTGCAGGGCGGTAGAGCTTCATTGCGCTCGATCCCAGCCGCACCACAAATCCTCAGCCAAGCAGAACGATTCCGACAATTCTGGTCAAATCCTGTGTCCCGAACCCCTCGTCAAGTCATCGAACAACTGCCCGAGCGATTCGGGCCACGACTTGGAAGCCACTGTTACAGGATTTGGGATGCTTGAACTTGTTGCTGCGTTTATTTGCCTGACTACCCTCCTCACCTACGTCAACTACCGCTTCATCGGCCTGCCGCCGGCCATCGGCGTGATGGTCACCGCGCTGTTGTTCTCCTTGATATTGCAGGGCTTGAGCCTGATCGGCTTCCCTGGCCTGGAGGCCCACGTCGAAGGCCTGATGAACCAGATCGACTTCAACGACCTGTTGATGCACTGGATGTTGTCGTTCCTGCTGTTCGCCGGCGCCCTGCATGTCAACCTCGCCGACCTGCGCAGCTACCGCTGGCCGATTGGCCTGCTGGCCACCCTGGGCGTGCTGATCGCCACCGTGGTGATCGGTTTCCTCGCGCATTGGGTCTTCGCCCTGTTCGGCTGGGACGTGCCACTGATCTACTGCCTGCTGTTCGGCGCGCTGATCTCGCCCACCGACCCGATCGCCGTGCTCGGTGCGCTGCGTACCGCCAACGCGTCCAAGCCCTTGAAGACCACCATCGTCGGCGAGTCGCTGTTCAATGACGGCACGGCAGTGGTGGTGTTCACCGTGCTGCTCGGCATTGTCCAGCTCGGCGAGGCGCCCAGCTTCGCCGACACGGCCGTGCTGTTCGCCCGCGAAGCCATCGGCGGCGTCGTCTTCGGTGGCGTGATCGGCTATGCCACCTACCGCATGATCAAGAGCGTCGAGCAGTACCAAGTCGAGGTCATGCTGACCTTGGCGCTGGTCATCGGCGGGTCGGCCATGTGCTACGAGCTGCACGTGTCGGCGCCGATCGCCATGGTGGTGGCCGGCCTGATCATCGGCAACCTGGGGCGCAACCTGGCGATGAACGACATGACCCGACGCTACATGGACGGTTTCTGGGAACTGATCGACGACATGCTCAATGCTTTGCTGTTCGCCCTGATCGGCCTGGAGCTGTTGCTGCTGCCGTTCAACTGGCTGCACCTGGCCGCCGGCAGCGTGCTGGCCGTGGCGGTGCTGCTGTCGCGGCTGCTCACCGTGGCCCCGGCCATCGTCCTGCTGCGCCGCTGGCGCAGCGTGCCCAAGGGCACCGTGCGCGTACTGACCTGGGGCGGCCTGCGCGGTGGCGTGTCGGTGGCCCTGGCGCTGTCGCTGCCCAGTGGGCCTGAGCGCGACCTGTTGCTATCGATCACCTATATCGTGGTGCTGTCGTCGATCCTGGTGCAGGGGTTGAGCATCGGGCGGGTGGTGCGCGGGGTAACCGCGCAGCCTTGAAGTTTTTGGGGCCGCTTTGCGGCCCTTTCGCGGCACAAGGCCGCTCCCACAGACGGGGCGCGCAAGCGTCATTCCACCGCGGTGTCGGGGAACTGGTCCTGGATGTACTTGATCTCGGTTCGCCCATGCGGGGCCGGCAGGCCGTCCTCGCCCAGGTTGACGAAGACCATCTTGTCCACCGTCAGGATGCTCTTGCGGGTGATCTTGTTGCGCACTTCGCACTTGAGGGTGATGGAGGTGCGGCCGAACTCGGTGGCAGTGATGCCCAGCTCGATGATGTCGCCCTGGCGCGAGGCGCTGACGAAGTTGATCTCCGACATGTACTTGGTCACCACGCGCTGGTTGCCCAGCTGGACGATGGCGTAGATCGCCGCCTCTTCGTCGATCCAGCGCAACAGGCTGCCGCCGAACAGCGTGCCGTTGGGGTTGAGGTCTTCGGGTTTTACCCATTTGCGGGTGTGGAAATTCATCGGGACTCCTGACCTGCTTGGCTGACGTGCGGTAATGATGGCAGAGCCTTCGGCAGTGCTCCATTGAACATCGACTATCGTCTCGATTAATCGACAGAAAACCTTGGGCGTGGCCCGGTGCCACGGCTATAATCCCTGCCGATTCACATGGCCACCCGCCGCGGGGGTCATCCCGCCACCCAGCCGAGGGGCGCTGCAGCAGGTTCGACCTGTCAGGCTCGGTTGGGGCGTTGTCCGCACCGCGGACGCTTAACGCACAACGGCGCCCATTCGCACACTACGAATGGAGGCTCTCGATGAGCGCTGTAAACACGCCTGCAGGTTTTTCCGACTTCAAGGTCGCCGACATTTCCCTGGCCGACTGGGGCCGCAAGGAAGTCATCATCGCCGAATCGGAAATGCCCGCACTGATGGGCCTGCGCCGCAAGTACCAGGCTGAACAACCGCTCAAGGGCGCGAAGATCCTGGGCTGCATCCACATGACCATCCAGACCGCCGTGCTGATCGAAACCCTGGTCGCCCTGGGTGCCGAAGTACGCTGGTCGTCGTGCAACATCTTCTCCACCCAAGACCAGGCCGCCGCCGCCATCGCGGCCGCCGGCATTCCGGTATTCGCCTGGAAGGGCGAGACCGAGCAGGAGTACGAGTGGTGCATCGAGCAGACCATCCTCAAGGATGGCCAGCCATGGGACGCCAACATGGTGCTGGACGATGGCGGCGACCTGACCGAGATCCTGCACAAGAAATACCCTGCGATGCTGGAGAAGATCCACGGCATCACCGAAGAGACCACCACCGGCGTACACCGCTTGCTGGACATGCTGGCCAAGGGCGAGCTGAAAGTCCCGGCGATCAACGTCAACGACTCGGTCACCAAGAGCAAGAACGACAACAAGTACGGCTGCCGCCACAGCCTCAACGACGCCATCAAGCGCGGCACCGACCACCTGCTGTCGGGCAAGCAGGCGCTGGTGATCGGCTATGGCGACGTGGGCAAGGGCTCGGCCCAGTCCCTGCGCCAGGAAGGCATGATCGTCAAGGTCACCGAAGTTGACCCGATCTGCGCCATGCAGGCCTGCATGGACGGCTTCGAAGTGGTCTCGCCGTTCAAGGACGGTATCAACACCGGCACCGAAGACGGCATCAACCGTGACCTGCTCGGCCGCATCGACCTGATCGTCACCACCACCGGTAACGTCAACGTCTGCGACGCCAACATGCTCAAGGCCCTGAAGAAGCGCGCCGTGGTCTGCAACATCGGCCACTTCGACAACGAAATCGACACCGCCTTCATGCGCAAGAACTGGGCATGGGAAGAGGTCAAGCCGCAGGTCCACAAGATCCACCGCACCGGCGCCGGCACCTTCGACCCGCAGAACGACGACTACCTGATCCTGCTGGCCGAAGGCCGCCTGGTGAACCTGGGCAATGCCACCGGCCACCCAAGCCGCATCATGGACGGCTCGTTCGCCAACCAAGTGCTGGCACAGATCTTCCTGTTCCAGCAGAAGTTCGCCGAGCTGCCAGCCGCGCAGAAGGCCGAGCGCCTGACCGTGGAAGTGCTGCCGAAGAAACTCGACGAAGAAGTGGCCCTGGAAATGGTCCGCGGCTTCGGCGGTGTGGTCACCCAGCTGACCCCGCAGCAGGCCGAATATATCGGCGTCACCGTCGAAGGCCCGTTCAAGCCAGACACCTACCGCTACTAAGCGGCGCTACGAGTGCCAGGCGGCGACAACCGGCCTGGCGCTCGCAGCCTGTAGATCTTGATGGATGCCCAAGCCAGGCCGGCCCCCACCGCCCTGGCTTTTACTTGCAGCTTGCGGCTTGTCGCTTGCAGCTGAGGAATAAGAGATGTCACAAGAACGCCGCTACAGTTTCGAATTCTTCCCCACCAAGACCGATGCCGGCCATGAAAAGCTGATGGCCGTGGCCCGCCAGCTGGCTGGCTACAACCCGGACTTCTTCTCCTGCACCTACGGCGCCGGCGGTTCGACCCGCGACCGCACCCTCAACACGGTGCTGCAGCTGGAAAGCGAGGTGAAGATCCCGGCCGCACCGCACTTGTCCTGCGTCGGCGACAGCAAGGATGAACTGCGCACCCTGATCAACCAGTACAAGGCCGCCGGGATCAAGCGCATCGTCGCCCTGCGTGGTGACCTGCCGTCCGGCATGGGCATGGCCTATGGCGAGCTGCGCTACGCCAGCGACCTGGTCGAATTCATTCGCCAGGAAAGCGGTGATCACTTCCACCTGGAAGTGGCCGCCTACCCGGAAATGCACCCGCAGGCGCGCAACTTCGAAAGCGACCTGGCCAACTTCGTGCACAAGGTCAAGGCCGGTGCCGACAGCGCCATCACCCAGTACTTCTTCAACGCCGACAGCTACTTCTACTTCGTCGAGCGCGCCCGCAAGATGGGTGTGGATATCCCGGTGGTGCCCGGCATCATGCCGATCACCAACTACAGCAAGCTGGCGCGCTTCTCCGACGCCTGCGGCGCCGAGATTCCACGCTGGATCCGCAAGCAGCTGGAAGCCTACGGCGACGACACTGCCAGCATCCAGGCGTTCGGCGAGGAGGTGATCACCCGCATGTGCGAACAACTGCTGCAAGGCGGCGCACCGGGCCTGCATTTCTACACCCTGAACCAGGCCGAGCCCAGCCTGGCGATCTGGAACAACCTCAAGCTACCGCGCTGACACATTTCGGCAATAAGTGCTTAAGGAAGAGTTAAGGCTTTGGCATTAGGCTAAAGCCTTATTTCTTTCTGCAGCCCGATAAGTTACCGAACGATGCAGCCGTCTTCCGCTTCGAATCCACAACTCATCTACCTGGCATTCGGTCGCTCGACCTACCATCAGGAAGCCTGTTTCAGCATCGTCAGCGCCCTCGCCCAGTTACACAAGGCGCCCGGCCAGGCACTGGATATCCAGGTCTATACCGACGACCCGGCCCCTTACGCGAAGCTGCCCGTCACGCTGCACCTGTTGGATGAAGCCACCCGGGCGGCCTGGAACCAGCCCCATGGCTATCACTTTCGCAGCAAGCACGTGCTGTTGCGCCAGGTCCTGCAGCAATATCCCGTGGCCGCCTTGATCGACACCGATACCTTCTTCCGCGAGTCGCCTTTGCAGCTGTTCCAGCGGATCGCCCCCGGCAGCCTGCTGTGCAATGCCATCGGCGGGCGCTACGACGCCAACCGGCAATGCCAGCTGTACAGCAAGCTGCAGGGCATCCTTCAGGATCGTGGCCTGGCGGATGGGCGGATGGGCCTGCTCAATTCCGGGGTCATCGGCCTGCATGCCATCGATGCCTCGGTTCTCGACCAGTCCATCGCCTTGATGGATGAATTCCACCCCCAGGTGCCCAACGCCTATACCCTCGAGGAGTTCTGCCTGGCCGTGGCCGCGTACCGTACCCTGGCGGTGGCCGCGTGCACCGACGTCATCCATCACTATTGGAGCCGCAAGGCCCTGTTTCGCGCCAAGGTCCAAGCCTGGCTGGGCAAGCATGGCCAGGATCCGCTCAGCGAGGCGGCGCTGGCCGACGTGGCGCTGGTCAACGACCAACTGCCGCGCCCGCCTACCCTGCATCGCCTGCGCTGCAAGGCCCTGAGCCTGACGCTCCCCAGTCACCAGCGCCAGTTTGCCCGTGAACTGCTCTACGGCTGCTACCCCTACGACAACGAGTTCGACCGGGCCTGCGCACCCGCCTGGTGGGACAAGGCACTGGAGAACTTCCAGGGCATGCATGGCCGCAAGGACCCCGAACAACTGGCGCGGCTGTTGCGCCAGCCCGGCCTGCGCCTGTCCCTGGGCAGCAGGCACAAGGAAGTGCAAGCCCACCTGCTCGGACCTTCCGGAGCCTGACCGCAACGGCTACTGGCGTTGGGCGCGCATTGCACGTACCCTGCCGCCATGCCCAATTTCCTGCGCCTGACCTGCATCCTGCTGCTCGCCTGCCTGAGCCCGCTGGCCCAGGCAGAGCGTTTGCGCCTGGTCAGTGACGACTGGGCGCCCTACATCTATTGGCACGATGGTCACCTCAAGGGCATCGACTACGAAGTCACCAACGAAGTACTCAAGCGCCTGGGTATCGATGTCGACTGGCAATTGCTGCCTTGGAGGCGCTGCCTGGCCATGGTCGAGCAAGGCCTGGCCGATGGGGTGCTGGACATCTTCCAGCTCGAGTCACGCGAACCCTTCATGGTCTACCCGGAGGAGCCCCTTTCGCACGTGCAGTTCGTGTTGTTCCAGTCGACCGCCCAGCACCGTGCAATAGAACGTCTGGAAGACCTCGCAGGCCTGACCGTGGGGACCTCGCCCGGCTACACGTACAACCCGGCCTTCAATACGTCACCGCTGTTCCAGCGGGAATCGGCCCCGACCCACGAGGCGAATTTCGGCAAGCTGATGCTCGGGCGCATCGACCTGCTGGTGACCGACCGCCGCGCAGGCCGCTACTTGCGCAGGCACCTGGGCCTGGAGCAACAGGTCGAGGAGCTGCCCCTGGTGATCAGCCGCCATGCCCAATATTTGGGCCTTGCCCGCAAGCCAGGGCGCGAACGCCTGGCCACGGTCTTCGCCGACGAGCTGCGCCGCTTCAAGCAGGAGCCGGCCTATGCGGCGATCAGTGCTCGCTATGAAAGCGACCAGGGAAATATTCCTGACGCCGTTGAGCAGCACGAACGCAGCACGGCGCGCTAGCTCTGTTATACTCGGGCCTTCCCGCCCGGCTCACGCCCGGACGCTCGGCCTCGCAACAGGCATCTCGACCGTCGCCCACGCACCCCCAGTGCTTCCCCGACGCTTCCAGGATGCGCAGTGAACGCCCAGCTGGACCGGACGCGATCGCATCCCGCCGATGCCCGTCGCGCCAGGCAGATCATCCCATCGGGCCCAGCCCCCACGAGAACAGGATTGCCCATGTCCTTTGCTTCCCTCGGTCTCTCCGAGGCTCTTGTCCGCGCTATCGAGGCAGCGGGCTATACCCAGCCCACCCCAGTGCAACAGCGGGCGATTCCCGCCGTGTTGCAAGGTCGCGACCTGATGGTCGCTGCCCAGACCGGTACTGGTAAAACCGGCGGCTTCGCCCTGCCGATTCTCGAGCGCCTGTTCCCGGGCGGCCACCCAGACAAGTCCCAGCGCCACGGCCCACGCCAACCCCGCGTACTGGTGCTCACGCCCACCCGCGAGCTGGCCGCTCAGGTTCATGACAGCTTCAAGGTCTATGCCCGCGACTTGCACCTGGTCAGCGCCTGTATCTTCGGTGGCGTCGGCATGAACCCGCAGGTCCAGGCCATGGCCAAGGGTGTGGACGTGCTGGTGGCCTGCCCCGGCCGTCTGCTCGACCTGGCCGGCCAAGGCAGCGTGGACCTCTCCCATGTCGAGATCCTGGTCCTCGATGAAGCCGACCGCATGCTAGACATGGGCTTCATCCACGACGTCAAGAAGGTCCTTGCGCGCCTGCCGGCCAAGCGCCAGAACTTGCTGTTCTCGGCGACCTTCTCCAAGGACATCACCGACCTCGCCGACAAGCTGCTGCACAACCCCGAGCGCATCGAGGTCACGCCGCCGAACACTACGGTCGAGCGGATCGAGCAGCGCGTCTACCGCTTGCCGGCCAGCCATAAACGCGCCCTGCTGGCGCACCTGATCACCCTGGGTGCCTGGGAACAGGTGCTGGTGTTCACCCGCACCAAGCACGGCGCCAACCGCCTGGCCGAGTACCTGGAAAAGCACGGCCTGAGCGCCGCCGCGATCCATGGCAACAAGAGCCAGAATGCCCGGACCAAGGCCTTGGCCGATTTCAAGGCCAATACCGTACGTGTGCTGGTGGCCACCGATATCGCCGCACGTGGCCTGGATATCGATCAACTGCCTCATGTGGTCAACTTCGAGTTGCCGAACGTGGAGGAAGACTACGTCCACCGTATCGGCCGTACCGGTCGTGCCGGCCGCTCGGGCGAGGCGATCTCGATGGTCGCGCCGGATGAAGAGAAACTGCTCAAGAGCATCGAGCGGGTCACCAAACAGAAGATTCCGGACGGCGACCTGATGGGCTTCGACCCAAGCCAGGTAGAGGCCGAGAAGCCTGAAGTACGCGAACGCCCGCAGAACAATGGCCGTGGCGGGCGCAACCAGCCGCGCGCCGAAGGCGGCAAGGACGGCAGCGGCGGGCGCAAGGACAAAGGCAAGGACAAAGGCAAGGCCAAGCAGCAGGCTGCCGAGAAGCCTGCCGACAAGGAAAAGGCCGGCGACAAGGCACAGCAGCAGCGCAAACCGCGCAACAAGAAGCCGCGCCAGCAGCAGGCCTCCCAGGGCCAGGCCGGCATCCCGCCGGTTCCGGCCGATCGTGACCCGGAAGAGTTCCTGGACGATGAGATCGACAATTTCGGCAACCGCGCCGACTATGTCAGCCCGTACCAGAACACCAAGAACCAAGGCCGCAACCGCCGCCCAGGCGGCAATGGCGGCCAGGGGCAGGCCCAGGGCCAAGGCCAGCGCAATGGCGGCGGCCAAGGGCGTGGCAATGGCGGTCAACGCCAGGGGCAGGGTTCCGGCGAGAAACGCGCCCGCAACAGCAACAACGGCGGTGCGCGCCGTGACAACAATGGCGGCGGTCGCAACCGCTCCGGCGGTCGTGACGACCTTTCCCGCCAGGAACCGGCAGTGCGCAACCCGCGCGAAACCCACCAGCCAGTGATCATCCGCAAGGAGTCCAAGCTCGACCGTTATCCGACGCCCGAGCAGCTGGATGACCTGCCCAGCCGCCCACGCGGTGAGCGCCCCGCGCTGTTGACTCGCAAGGGCTGACAACCGGGTATGTTGCGCCTTTCGCTGCCAGCTCAGCGAAAGGCGCAATACCGGCAGTTGCCGAATCAAGCCACGCGAAAGTTTAGTAACCGACGCGCCTCAGTATTCTTACCGCCTCCAGCAGTACGAATCCAATAACGCCACGGATTTTGGTGGTCTGCACGTATGTTGCGCAAAACTGTTAGTTCAGCCAGTTTTTAAAACTATTGCCCATCTGAACACTGAAGAGCCATAACGTAATAAGTGGCTCAACATGAATACTTTTACACCGACTCCAAAATCCAATAAAACCGAGTCCTCGGCCGGCACAACTACCGCAACACCGGTCATTACCAGCCTTTCGCTAAGGCGGGGTGCAAAGAATGATGTCCGAGGAAGCACATCCGTAACCCAAGGTGTGATCGAAGCCTTCTCCAATGGTACTTGGAAAGGGATTGCCGACGTAAAAGCCGATGGACGCTTTCATAATCCCGACTTGCCAGATAGCTACCTGCTGACCGCTGATACCGTACACGTGCGCGTCAACAGTTCGGGGCTCTCCCATCCCGTCACAGCGACGGATAGCTTTGTCCATCCGCGGTCTATCTTCATAGGCCCCACGGCGGCCAAAGCCAACGACCAAGCGTTTTACCAATGGAGTCTACAGTGGGCCGACTATCAACCCACCGGCTATAAATTGCCTGCCGGCAAAAGCGCCTCCCTCTGGCTTGAAGGGGACGATGAAGATGTGACAGTCCTGATAGGCGTACAAGGGCTGGCTGAGCAATCGAACCGCGCGATACAAACCCCAAACATGCGCGAGGTTCGCTTACAACGCGGTGACAACCGGCTGCGGCCCGATCTCGTCGGCGGCGTGATCCATATTCGCAATACGGGTAAGTCCGGCTGCCGCGTTATTCTCGACGGCGCCTTCCAGCCCATTCCTTACTATATCCTTGGGCAGACTCCGCCGAACGACTGGCATCGTATGCTCGATAAAAGCGATCGCCAAACAGAAGTCCAGCTCGTCGGCGACCGAGTGGTCATATCCGCCTACGCCGATACCTACCGGTTATTCGCGCACCCCGATGTTGGAGAGATTGTCAGGTCCCATGAAGAAGTCTTGAAAATCGAAACGATTACCGCCGGTCTGGACGGGTCTTCACCGAGGCATACGCGAAGCAATTTATGGATTCATGCCGTAGAAAGCGTATCCAGTAGCTCGCCCTACGCCACCACGGGCTACATTGGCCTGCCCCACAGTCGTAACCAAGGCAGCTCGTACATGAAGGCATTGTTGGGCGGCCGTGCACATGAGCTTTGGGTCGCCCTGCATGAGTACGGCCATCATTTTCAAAACCGGACGAACACCTTGGCGCCGTTGTTCGACGAAAACTCAGTGAACATCTATGCCCTCGCGGTCGGGCGTATCCATTCGAACGATTACAGCGAAGAATTTCCCAAACGTTGGCCGGGGCTGAAGGCATGGCTGGCCAAGCCACGCGATCAAAAACATTATCCGGAGTCTCCAGATACGCACGCTATCTTCGAACAGCTCAGAAAAGGATTCGGCAACCATTACCTGCCCGCCTGGGACCGCTTTGCCAGGGAGAACCCTATCAACGGTAATGACCTTGTCAACTTCACCGCCTCGCTATGCAAGGTGGCCAACTGCAACCTGGCGGATTTCTTTGCCGACTGGGGTGTCCTCAAGGAGGGTGATGCCACCTGGCGCGCGTTACATGCCCTGCGACTGCCAGCAGCACCTGCGGGGCTGATTCATCAAGTTCCGTACACATAAGCATAGGGGCCGCTACGCGGCCCTCTCGCGGCACAAGGCCGCGAAAGGGCTGCGCAGCAGCCCCCCGCTTTCAAACCGTTCGAATTACTTCTGCTTCACACCTTCGACACTGATATCCAGGTCCAGGGTCTGGGAGGTCGCGCCTGGGCCCTTGATGCCGAAGTCGTTCAGGTTCAGCGTGGTGGTGGCATTGAAGCCAGCGCGCTCGCCGCCCCATGGGTCCTTGCCTTCACCGTTGAAGGTAGCCTTGAAGGTGACTGGCTTGGTCACACCGTGCATGGTCAGGTCGCCGGTCACATCGGCAGTCTTGTCGCCGGTCTTCTTCACGCTGGTGGAGACGAACTTGGCTTCTGGATACTTCTTCACATCCAGGAAGTCGGCACTGGCGATGTGCTTGTCACGCTCGGCGTGGTTCGACCACAGGCTCGCAGTCTTCAGTTCGACGTTGATCTTGCTGTCTTCCGGCTTGGCGCTGTCCCAGGTGAAGTTACCGTCGAAGTCCTTGAAGGTGCCATGGATGAAGCTATAGCCCAGGTGGCTGATCTTCCAGTCGACGAACGCGTGCTGGCCTTCCTTGTCGATCTTGTACTCGGCGGCCATGGCCTGGCCAGCGGAGAGCAGTGCGGTACCGAGCGCCAGAGCGGCAAAAGTCTTTTTGAACATCCTTACTTCCTTCCTATGCAATTGAGGTAGAGAGTCAAGCTTTGCGGCCCAGCATGCGGGCCAGGGTCGCGTCACGGTCGATGAAATGGTGTTTCAGTGCTGCCAAGGCATGCAGGATGGCGAAAATCACCAGCCCCCAGGCCAGGTAGAGGTGGATGACCCCAGCAACATCAGCCTGGTCGGGCAGATCGCTGACAAGCGCCGGAACCTCGAACAAGCCGAATACCGGGATGCCCACGCCGTCGGCGGTGGAGATCAGGTAACCTGCGATCATCACGCCGAACAGGCCAAGGTAGAGCAACGCATGCCCCAGCTTGGCGGCCAGGCGGGTGAATGCCCCGTGGCTGGCCGGCGCCGGCGGTGGCGGGCTGACGAAGCGCCAGATCACACGCAACAACATCACCCCCAGCAGCACCAGGCCGATGCTTTTATGCAGGTCGGGCGCGGACTTGCGCCACGGGCTGTAGTAGTCGAGGCCGACCATCCACAGGCCCAGGCCGAACAGCCCGAAGACTGCCAGAGCCACGCCCCAATGCATCACGATGCTGACCAGGCCATAGCGAGAGGATGAATTGCGCAGTTGCATGTTGGTGTGTTTCCCCGTGAAAGCTGGTGCACAGACTAGCGCATAACGTATCGAAAAAAAGCGGAAAAACTTGCTTCGGATGATCGAAAAATTAGATATGTATTGTGAAACCTTCCCATTAAGGAAACATTAACGATAGTCGCTCACAGCGCTACTGCCAGTGCGGGCCCCATCGCGGTCCGACTTGCCTCACGATTGGGGCCCGCACTGGCTACGACAAGATTCAGCCAGCCTTGGCCTTGGGCTCTGCCGCCGCCTCAGGCTCGGCCTTGGCAGGCACATCGACCTTATCGGCGCCACCGAACATTCGCGAGAAGAAGCCAGGCTTGCCTTCCTTGGCCTGCGCCGGCTTCACTGGCTCAGCATTCGCCTTGTCGGCCTTGCCCGATGCACCACCGAACAGGTTGGAGAGGAACCCGCCCTTTTCCTTCGCGTTCGCTGCACTCGGAGCAGCGGCGACAGGTACAACCTTGGCCGGCTCGAACGACTTGCCGTCCGCCAGGTCCTGCACCTGGCTCGCGGCACGCTGGCCACTGCGCAGCGCACCCTCCAGCGTGCCGGGGTAGAGCGCATCGGTGTGCTCACCGGCAAAGGCGATGCGTTGCACCGGGCGCTCCCACAAACGCCAGTACTTGCTGATCTGGCCAGGACCGTAAGCCAGGTAGGCACCGCCCATTCCGGCGTCGGTGCTGTAGCGACGCACCTCGTATCCGGTGAAGGCGCCACGAGCCTGTGGGTAGAAGGCATGCATGCGGATCAGCACCTGGTCGACCATCTGCTTGTCACCGAAGGCCTGCAGCAGACGGGCGTTGTCGCCCGAAAGGTTGATCACCACATTGGCCCCTCCCTTGAGCGCAGGCTCGATCCACAGCATGCCAAGCCCTGCATTACTGAAGATTTCGCCCGACATGCGCGCACGGCTTTCCCACACTGGCTTCTTGAACTTGAGCATCAGCTGGTCGCGCCAACCGTAGTTGGTTCCCTTGAGGGCAGCCAGGTGCTTGCCGTCCAGGCCCGGGGTCATCTGGATCTTCGCCAGCGCCCGCAGCGGCACGGCCATCACCAGGTAATCGGCCTGGTAGCCGACGCTACCGACCTTGACCGTCACGCCGGTCTTGTCCTGGATGATCGCGGTCACCGGCGAACGGGTCTTGATGGTCTTGAGCTGCTTGACGAAGGCCTGGGCCAGCACCGGGCTGCCTCCTGGCAGGCGCGCGGCGCGCAGGTCGCGGTCGCTGACCCCACGATAGACGCGTGTCTGCTGGGCGAAGTAGAGCAACGACAGACGCGACGGTTCGTCGTAACGGGTCCGGATCTGCTGGTTGACCAGTTGCCGGGCGGTGGCCGGCAACTGCAGCTTGTCCAGCCAGGTGGAGACGTTCATCTGGTCGAGGGCGAACAAGGTGCTGGTGGCCGCCGGGTTCAACGGGTCGTCGATCGACCGGGCCAGGTCGTCGAGGGTCTTCTCGTAGCGTTTGAGCGCATCTGCGGTGGCCGGCTGCTTGGCCGCCAGGTCGCTGGCGCTGTAGTACTCGCCGTCGATCAGGTAGCCGGGGGTACGTACGAACTCCGGCGCAGGCAGCGTTTCAAGCTTGAAGCGGTCCAGGTACTGGTTGAGCACCGGCTGGCTCTTGCCGTTGCCGATCCATTCGCTGGTGGCGAGGCCCGAGCGCCCGCCCATGCCGGTCTTCGCTTCCAGCACCGTCACCTGCCAGCCCTTGTTCTGCAGCTCATAGGCCGCAGTCAGGCCCGCCAGCCCGCCACCCACGACGATCGCCGTGGGGCTCTTGTCCTTGGCCAGCGCGCCGGCGCTGGACACACCAATCAATACCAACGCACACAGGCGCACCCAAGCAGCAGCCATTTTGGCGAACTCCGGAAATAGAGGTGACAAAAAGAGGGGAAGAACGCCCCAGGATGTGATGCGTTAAGAATACGTCAGGCATCCAGACCCTGCCAGCGTAGTGACATCAAGTGCCCGTCGGCACAGGAAATTTAGTTTTCGACACCGCCGCACGCAGCGCGTCGGTTGTCCTGCGCGGCCCCATTGCTTAGGCTTGTCGGCCAAAGCACGCCCCGCCAGGAGATCTGCCCATGGGCCTCAACCAACAGTGGATGCAACGCGACCTGAAAGTCCTGTGGCACCCCTGCACCCAGATGAAAGACCACGAGCAACTGCCGCTGATCCCGATCCGCCGTGGTGAAGGCGTGTGGCTGGAAGACTTCGAAGGCAAGCGCTACCTGGATGCCGTCAGTTCCTGGTGGGTCAACGTGTTCGGCCATGCCAACCCGCGCATCAACCAGCGCATCAAGGACCAGGTCGACCAGCTCGAGCACGTGATCCTGGCCGGCTTCAGCCACCAGCCGGTCATCGAGCTGTCCGAGCGCCTCGTCGCCATGACGCCGGCTGGCCTGGACCGGGTGTTCTACGCCGACAACGGCTCATCCTGCATCGAAGTGGCGCTGAAGATGAGCTACCACTACTGGCAGAACAAGGGACAGGTGGACAAGAAGCGCTTCGTCACCCTGACCAACAGCTATCACGGCGAGACCATCGCCGCCATGTCGGTGGGCGACGTGCCGCTGTTCACCGAAACCTACAAGGCACTGCTGCTCGACACCATCAAGGTGCCGAGCCCGGACTGCTACCTGCGCCCCGACGGCATGGGCTGGGAAGAGCATTCGCGCAACATGTTCGCGCTGATGGAGCAGACCCTGGCCGAGCACCACGCCAGCATCGCCGCGGTGATCGTCGAGCCGCTGATCCAGGGTGCCGGCGGCATGCGCATGTACCACCCGGTGTACCTCAAGCTGCTGCGCCAGGCGTGCGACCGCTACGGCGTGCACCTGATCCACGACGAGATCGCCGTGGGCTTCGGCCGTACCGGCACGATGTTCGCCTGCGAACAGGCTGGTATCCGCCCGGATTTCCTGTGCCTGTCCAAGGCCCTGACCGGCGGCTACCTGCCGCTGGCCGCCTGCCTGACCACCGACGATGTGTACCAGGCCTTCTACGACGACTACCCGACCCTGCGCGCCTTCCTTCATTCGCACAGCTATACCGGCAACCCGCTGGCCTGTGCCGCGGCGCTGGCGACCCTGGATATCTTCGAGCAAGACAATGTGATCGAGGCCAACAAGACCCTGTCGGCGCGCATGGCCAGCGCCACCGCGCACCTGGCCGAGCATGCCCATGTCGCCGAGATCCGCCAGACCGGCATGGCCCTGGCCATCGAAATGGTCCAGGACAAGGCCGCCAAGGTCGCCTACCCCTGGCAGGAGCGCCGCGGCCTTAAGGTCTTCGAGCACGCCCTGACCCGCGGCGCGCTGCTTCGGCCGTTGGGCAGCGTGGTGTACTTCCTGCCGCCGTACGTGATCACCCCGGAGCAGATCGATTTTCTGGCCGAGGTGGCCAGCGAAGGCATCGACATCGCCACCCGGGACAGTGTCAGCGTGGCGGTGCCGACGAACTTCCACCCCGATTTCCGCGATCCGGGCTAGCCTGCAACCCCATCCACCTCCCCCTGTAGGAGCGGCCTTGTGCCGCGAAAGGGCTGCGTAGCAGCCCCGGCGATTGGGGCGTTGGCGTTGAGCGCCAGGGGCCACTTTGCGGCCCTTTCGCGGCACAAGGCCGCTCCTACACAGTGTGCGTAACCCTTTTTGACGAGTACTCCATGAGACTGTCCCGCTTCTTCATCGACGCCCCCTTGAGCCTCGGCGAACACGAGTTGCCCGAAGCCCAGGCCCATTACATCGGCCGCGTGCTGCGCATGGCCCCTGGCGATGCCGTGCAACTGTTCGACGGCAGCGGTCAGGAATTCCGTGGCCAGTTGCTGGAGGTCGGCAAGAAAGCCGTGCGCGTAGCGCTCGACGAGGCCCTGCCCGGCCAAGCCGAATCGCCGCTGCAGGTGCACCTTGGCCAAGGCCTGTCCCGGGGCGAGCGAATGGACTGGGCGATCCAGAAGGCCACCGAGCTGGGCGTCAGCGCCATCACGCCGATCGTCAGCGAACGCTGCGAAGTACGCCTGAAGGATGAGCGCGCCGACAAGCGCCTGGCCCACTGGCGCCAGGTAGCGATCAGCGCCTGCGAGCAATGCGGTCGCTCGACCGTGCCGGTGATCCACCCGCCGGTGACGCTTGCCGACTGGCTCAAGCAAACCGACGCCGACCTCAAGCTGGTGCTGCACCCGGTCGCAGAGCCCTTGACCCGCCACGAACGCCCGGCGCGCCTGGCCTTCCTGATCGGCCCGGAAGGCGGCCTGAGCGATACCGAGGTGGAACAGGCCAAGGCGGCCGGCTTCCAGTCGGCACGCCTCGGCCCGCGCGTGCTGCGCACCGAGACCGCACCGGTGGTCGCGCTGGCGGTGGCGCAGCAGCTGTGGGGGGATATCTAGTGTGGTGTTTCACAAATAACGACCATAACTCGCGAGCGATTTTTGGTCGTATTTGCAAAACACCACACTAGCGCACGTAGAAGAACACCGCGACGAAGTGCATCAGGCTACCGGCGATGACGAACAGGTGCCAGATGCCATGCCAATGGCGGAAGCGGCTGTCGAAGGCGAAGAACAGGATGCCGATGGTGTAGAACGCCCCGCCCGCCGCCAGCCAGGCGAACCCGGCGCCGCCGAGGGTGTGCAGCAGGGGCTTGACCGCCACCAGGACGATCCAGCCCATCACCGCATAGATGACAATCGACAGGATCCGCGCCTCCGAGCGCGGCTTGATCTCCTGGAGCATGCCGATCACCGCCAGCCCCCAGACCACGCCGAAAAGGCTCCAGCCCCAGGGGCCACGCAGGCTGACCAGGCAGAATGGGGTATAGCTGCCGGCGATCAGCAGGTAGATAGACAAGTGATCGAGCTTGCGCATGATCACCTTCGCCCGGCCACGGGTGCTGTGGTACAGGGTGGAGATGCTGTAGAGCAGCAGCAGGGTGCTGCCATAGATGGAGAAGCTGACGATCTTCCAGGGGTCGCCCTGCAGCCCGGCCACGACGATCAGCCAGATGGCGCCGATACAGGCCAGCACGGCACCGACCAGGTGCGTCCAGGCATTGAAACGTTCACCGTAGTACATGCAGACACAGACCTCCTGAAACGGGCCAGGTTCCAGATCACCTCGGCCCTCATCGCGGGACGAGCCCGATATCCTACCCGCCCAGAGGTTGCAGATCGGCGTCACGCACCATCCGTTCCAACCCTGCCAGGTCCGGGACCCTGGCCACCTGCTCGCCCACCTGCACCGCGGCCAGCTCCAGGCTGGCCAGCGGCACATCCACATAATTGAGCTGGCTGTCGAGCTTGCATGATCGCGGAATGTCCTGCAGCAGCAGCGCCAGGTAGCGAAGCCCGGTATCGCCCAGGGCGTTGAGCACCACGACACGAGCCCGATCACCGCAAAGGGTTTCGCCACCACAGGCCGCCTCGAAACCGATCAGCGGCAGCCGCTGCTGGCGCCAGTCGATCCAGCCCAGGTGCCAGGCCGGGTCATGGGCCTCGCAGGCGAACGCGCGCTGGCCGATCAGTTCGGCCACGGCGACATTGGGCAGCACCAGGGTCCGGTCGCTCATGGGCAGCAGCAAGCCGGTCAGGCTGCTGCGCTGGCCGGCGATATGTTCAAGCATGGGTCTGGCTCCAGTGGGCGATGCTCGCGAGCAGTACCGACTCCTGGTACGGCTTGCCCAGGTAGTCGTTGACACCGATGGCCATCGCCCGGTCGCGATGTTTCTGGCCTGTACGCGAAGTGATCATGATGATCGGCAGGTCCTTGAGCCGCGCGTCGCGCCGGATACGGGTGGCCACCTCGAAACCGTCCATGCGCGGCATTTCGATATCCAGCAGCAGCACGTCCGGGCGATGTTCCTCGAGCAGGGTCATGGCATCCACCCCGTCCTTGGCCGTGAGCACGTTCATGCCATGGCGCTCGAGCAGGCGGCTGGTGACCTTGCGCACGGTCACCGAGTCGTCCACCACCATCACCAGCAGACGCCGGCGTGGCGCCGGCCCGAGCAACGGCCGCTGGTCGCCATAGCCACCCGGCAGGCGCGCCAGGCGTCGCTGCTGGCCACGCAACTGGCCGAGCAGGTCGAGGATCAGCACCACCCGGCCATCGCCCAGCAAGGTCGCGCCGGACAGCCCCGGCACCGCCGCGAACTGCGGCCCCAGGCTCTTGACCACGATCTCACGGCTGGGCGACAGGCTGTCTACCTGGATGGCGAAGGATTGCTCCTGGGAGTGCACCAGCAACACCGGCAGCGGCACGCTCTGGCCCAGCAGGCTGGGACGCGGCCTGCCCCCTTGCAGCACTTCGCCAAGGTACCGCAGGTGGTATTCGTGCCCGGCATAGACATAGCGCGGCGCACTCAACTGGTAACAGGCCTCGAGCTCCGCGGGCGGCACGCGTACGATGCCCTCGATGGTGTTGAGCGGTATCGCGTATTGTTCATCATCCAGGTGCACCATCAGCGCCCGGTTCATGGAGACGGTGAACGGCAGGCGAATCAGGAAGCGTGCGCCCTTGCCCGGGCTCGACTCGATGCTCATGGAGCCGCCCAGCTGCTTGACCTCTTCATGGACCACGTCCATGCCAAGCCCGCGGCCGGAAATCTGGGTGATCTTCTCAGCGGTGGAAAACCCGGGGCGCAGGATGAACTGCAGGATCTCGTGGTCGCTCAGGTAGGCCTGTGGGTCCAGCAGGCCACGCTTGATCGCCTTGGCGCGCACTGCCTGCAAAGGCACACCGGCTCCGTCGTCGCTCATCTCGATGACGATGTCGGCCCCCTCATGAAGCAGGTTCAGGTGGATGGTGCCCTGCTCCGGCTTGCCGGCCGCCAGGCGCACTTCCCGGGTTTCCAGGCCATGGTCAACCGCGTTGCGCAGCATGTGCTCGAGCGGCGCCACCATGCGTTCGAGCACGCTGCGGTCCAACTCCCCCTCGGCATTGCCGACCACCAGTTCCACCTGCTTGCCCAGCTCGCTGGCCACCTGCCGCACCACACGCTGCAGGCGCGGCACCAGGCGCTCGAAGGGCACCATCAAAGTGGCCGTCAGGCCCTCCTGCAACTGGCTGTTCACCCGCGCCTGCTGCTGCAGCAGGCTGTAGGCGTCCTGGGCACGCTGGGCCAGGGTCTCCTTGAGATCGAGCAGATCGGAGGCCGACTCGAACAGCGCCCGCGACAACTGCTGCAACTGGGAATGGCGGTCCATTTCCAGGGGGTCGAAGTCGTCATAGGCATCGCCTTCGGCCTGGTAACGGCTGGACATCCGCCCCTGGGTCTCGATATCCAGGCGCAGCAACTGGTCGCGCATGCGCTCCAGGGTGGTTTCCATTTCGTTGAGGGCGAACTGGGCATCGTTGACTTGCTGCTCGATGCGGCCCCGGATGATCGAATGCTCGCTGGCCAGGTTGCCCAGGTCGTCCAGCAGCTCGGCATCCACCTTGACCATGTCGCCTGCGGCCCGCTCCGGGGTAACCGCTGGTGCTTCGGCGGCAGGCACCTCGGCCTGTGCCTGGCCCGCGGCGCTGTCGGTCAACGCCGCGCTGCTGAAGTTGCGGATATAGTCGATCAACGCCGTAGCGGCGTGCAGCGGTTGGCCTAGGCGCACCGCGTCAAGCATATGGGCGAGGCGGTCATGGCAGTTCTGCAGCAGGGCGAACAGCGCCGGGCTCGGTGGCAGTCGGCCAGCGGCGAGCAGTTCGTAGAGGAATTCCAACTCATGGGCCAGGTCGCCGATCGCCGCGACCTCGACCATCCGCGCCCCACCCTTGAGGGTGTGCAGGTCGCGTAGCAAGTTCTCGACCTCGATGCTGTTGCGCGGGTCGGCCTGCCAGCGGGCCAAGGAGGCCGCGGCGCTTTCGACGATATCCGAGCTTTCTTCCAGGAAGACTTCACGCAGTTCGCTGTCGCCCGGGCTCTGGGCCTCGCCTGCCGCAGGCTCGACAACCGGAGCGGTCGGGAAGGGCAAAGGCGTCACCGTGTCGAGGCCGACCTTGCCCATCGCGTCAGGCGCCAGGGCATCGTCCAACAGGCCACGCAGGGCCGCCACGCATTCCAGCCGCGCCTCGACCTGCTGCCCGGCGGCGATCTCATCGAACATGTCGAGCAAGGCTTCGTGAGCCTGCTGGGCCAGGCCGAAGAAGCGCCCATTGGCGGCCAGGCTGCCCTCCTCCACGGCGCCGTACAGATCGAGCAGCGCTTCACAGATTTCATCCACCTGCCACAGCTCGGCCAGGTGGGCCGCCTGCCCGAGGGCCGTCAGGTCATCGAGCAGGGTTTCCAGCTCCTGGCGCTCGCCCGGGTGCTCCTGCCAGCGCGACAGCAGCGATTCGGCATCGAGCAAGATGTCCATGCCCTGCGCCAGGAAGGCGGCGATACGCTGCGGGTCGCGCCCGGAACGTTGGGCCGGGTGCGGGTGCTGCTCAAGAAATGCCAGGCGCGCATCCACCGCCTGGCCGACCTGCTCGATCAGCGCCGCGGCGTCCGGGATGGGCGCCAAGGGCGTGCTGTCGAGCTGGGCGAGGCCCAGGTGGAACAAAGCCCGGGCTGCCTCCAGCCATTCGAGCTCGGCTACCTGCAACGCCAGCCCGTGCCCTTTGTATTCCCGAACCAGACGATCGAACGCCGTGGCCAGCTCGGCTATCGGCATGACACCCGCCATGGCGGCGCTGCCCTTGAGGGTATGCAGCGCGCGCTGCAGGCTGTCGCTGACGGGCGAGCCCTCGCCGTCCGCACCGCGCAGGTAGGTTTCCAGGCTGCCCAGGTGGCCCTGGGCCTCGTTGCGGAAGATTTCCAGCAATTGAGGGGCCAGCCCATGGGCCGCCGCCACTGGTGGATTATGGATGGCCAGCTGATGCAGATGGCTGGACAAGGCCTCGGCCTCGGCCAGCGGCGTCGGGTGACCCACCGCGAAATCGGCCAGCAGGTCCGGCAAACGCACCAATACCTGCTGCAAGGCCACCACCCCCTCCGCCGCCAGGGTGATGCGCCCCTCCAATACCCGGTTGAGCAGGTGCTCGGCGCCCCAGGCCAGCTCCGCCAGGGCCTCGGCATGCACCATTCGCCCACTGCCCTTGAGGGTGTGCAGCGCCCGGCGCACCTCTACCAGCGCATCGCGCAAGGTGTTGTCGGCACGCCAGCGCAACCAGTGGCGTTCGATCTCCGGCAGCAGCTCGCCGGCTTCCTCGAGGAAAACGTCGCGCAGCTCGTCATCGATCGCCTCGGGCTCGAGGCAGGCCTGGGGCTGCTGGCACACCACGCCGATCGCCGCCAGGCTGGCACGGGCCATGTCGAGGAAGGGCTGGGCATCGGCCAGGGGGTCGGCTACGCGCCATTGCAGATACATTTCGCCGGCACTCAGCGCTTCGGCCAGGTGCGCAAGCTCCTCGGCGGGTGGTTCCTGTTCCAGGTGGGCAAGCCAGCCCTGCATGTAACCGGCGCAACCACCGAACACCTCGGCCACCTCCGGCAGCATGAGCATGGACAAGGCACCGCGCACCTGGTGCAACAGGCCTGGCAGCGGCTGCAGGCGCTCGCGTGGCCAGCCGGACTCCAGGCAATCGCCGATCAGGTCCTTGGCCTGCTGCAACACCGCCAGCGCCTCGTTCAACACCAGCTGGCGGATCTCGATCACGTCGGCGCCCGGCAGGTTGCCCTGGCCGCTTTCATCCAAAGGCCCGACCATGCCGTTGAGGGTCGCCTCCACGTACAGCAAGGCGCCGGCGATATCCATCAGCACCGCGTCGTCCACGGCCCGCTCGCCCTGGGCCAGGGCCTGCAAGGCCAGCACTTGGTCGATGATCACCCGGCGCGGTTGCTGGAAGGCCAGTACCGCCAAAGTATCGGCGACCTGGCGCAGCGGCGCCAGCAGGGCCTCCAGTTGCTCGCGCTGCTGGCGGTCGCCGCGCACGAACAGGTCCAGCCGCTCCTTGATCCGGACCAGGTCATCGCACAGTGCCATCACCACCGAACGCAACGCGTCGCGGCCTTGCCCGGCCTGCAACTGTTCGCGCCAATTGCCCAGGGACAGGTCCAGGTCCGCCAGGTCGGCAGCCCCTGCCAGGCGCTGCGCCGCATGGCCGACCAGGCTGCCCTGGGGCAACGGCTCGACACCTCGGCACCCGCGCAACTGGTTCAGCAACGGCACCACCACTAACGGCAGGTCGTGACGTGCCCCACGCATGCGCTCCAGGTACGGGGGCAACTGCTCCAGCCCCCGGAACAGCGCGCCGAGGCAATCGCCCCGGGGGCTGACCTGGCCATTGGCCATGGCCCGGCCGAGCAGCTCCAGTTCCTCGGCCAGGTGAGTCGCACCGCGCAGCTCAAGCATGCGCAGGCAGCCGTGCACCTGGTGCAGATTGTCGATGAAGAAGGCCAGCATCGCCGGGTCTTCCGGCTCGCTGGCGAAACGCTCCAGGGCCTGGCGGGCCTGACCCAGGCAGTCGAGGATGGCTGCCTTGGCCCAGGCCAGGGCAACGGTGTCGTGGCGCTCGGGGCTCACGGTCGTGGGCACCATGGCTCGCTCCTCAACGTGGTTCGGCGGGGGCCGGCAGGGTGAAGCCGGAGACCGAGCGGCGCATCTCGCTGGCCATGCGCGCCAGGTGGCGGATGCTGTCGGCGGTGGCGCCGGAGCCGGCGGAGGTCTGCGCGGTGATCTGCTGGATCACCGCCATGGTGTGGGAAATCTGCCCAGCCGAGGATGTTTGCAGTTGGGCGGCGTCCGAGATGCTGTGGATAAGGTCGGCCAGCGTCTGCGACACGCCCTCGATCTCGGCCAGGGCGACGCCGGCGTCCTGGGCCAGGCGCGCGCCTCGCACCACTTCGGCGGTGGTCTGTTCCATGGAGATCACCGCCTCGTTGGTATCGGCCTGGATGGTGCGCACTAGCGCCTCGATCTGCCGGGTGGCCGACGACGAACGCTCGGCCAGGCGCTGCACCTCGTCGGCGACCACGGCGAAACCACGCCCGGCCTCGCCGGCGAGGGAGGCCTGGATCGCCGCATTGAGGGCGAGGATGTTGGTCTGGTCGGCGATGTCGTCGATCAGGCTGACGATGTCGCCGATCTCCTGGGAAGACTCGCCCAGGCGCTTGATCCGCTTGGCGGTGTCCTGGATCTGCTCACGGATGTTGTCCATGCCGTGGATGGTGTTGTGCACCACCTCGTTGCCTTTGTTGGCGATGGCCACCGAGCGCTCGGCTACCTTCGCCGATTCGTAGGCGTGGGCCGATACCCGGTCGATCGACTCGACCATGTCACCTACCGCCAGGGACGCCTCGCTGATCTGTTCGGCCTGGTGCTCGGAGGCCTTGGCCAACTGGCGGGCGGTGTTCTGGGTGTCCTGCACGGCCGCGGCGACCTGCTCGGCACTGTGGTTGATGGTCGCCACCAGGTCGCGCAACTGGTCGACCGAATAGTTGATCGAGTCGGCGATGGCCCCGGTGAAGTCCTCGGTGACCGACACGGTGACGGTCAGGTCGCCGTCGGCCAGCTCTTCGATCTCATCGAGCAGGCGCATGATCGCCTGTTGGTTGCGTTCGTTCTTCTCGGCGGTCTCGCGCAGTTGGCGGTGGGTGGCGCGTACCATCACCAGGCCGATGAGGATGATCGAGGCCAGGGCCACCAGCCCCAGCAGGTAGCCGCCGATGGTGGCCAGGGTGCGACCACTGGCCAGGTTCTCGAAACCGTTGGCCAGGTGCGAGGCTTCGTCGAGCAGGGTCTGCGACAGGCTGAAGATGTTGCCGGCCGCCTCGCGCACACGCAGCAGCTCCGGCGAGGTCTCGAGGATTTCGTCCACGGAGCCTGCGACGAACTGGAACAGCTCGGCGATTTCGGCCAGCCGCGCGCGGGCGTCGGCGTCCTCGACCTTGGTCACCTGGATCGCTGGGTTGCCGCCGAGCATGCCCTCGAGCACCTGGCCGAAACGGCTGGCATCGCGCCCGAAGGCGTCCGCCGCCTGGGCCGAGGTGTCGTCGCCCGCCAGCACCGTGTTGACCGAGCCGAGGATGCGCTCGGCCAGCAGCAGCTGGCGCTGGGCCACAGCCACCTGGCTGGCCGGCGCCCCGCTCTGCAGGAGGATCTCCACGACCTTTTCATACTCGACCTGCAACTGCGGCACGGTCTCGGCCAGGGTCGCTGCCACCTGGTGCAGTGACAGCACGGTCTGCTCGCTGGCAAGGATCGTGTCGGTGTTCTTGCGCAGGTTTTCCCAGTCCTGGCGCACGGCGTCCATTTCGTCGCGCACGGCCATGGGCGCCGGCGGCAGCCCAGTGGCCTGATCACCCTCGCGCAGGTAGCGCCAGCGCCGCTCGAAGTCGTTGCGCGCATCGGACAGCAACTTGAAGGCCAGCGCCTTGCCGGCCGCCGCCTCGGTGGCGTTCTTGGCGATGCGCTGGGAAAGCACGCGCAACTCGCCGGCATGGCCGATGTACTGCTTGTCGTAGTTGGCCTGCGTGTTGAGGTAGGCGAAGTTGGCGAACAGCAGGATGATCGACAGGATCAGCAGCAGGAACAGCACGGTGATCTGCGCGATGCTGCGCCGACGCGGGCTCACGACAGCCGGGGCAACGGGTGTGGCGGGTTTGTTCACGGTCGATGGGTCCTCTACAACGCCACGTCGAGAAAGCCCGGCGCCTGGGCCAAGGCGAACGGGCTGAAGATCGCCCAGTTGCGTTCACGGGAGAAATGGCCCTGGACGAAGGGCGCGGCAGCGCGCAGCAGCGGCTGCGGCGGGGACAACTCCAGGCTGCTCAGGGCGAAGTGCTGCAGGCCCAGGACTTCATCCACCAACAGGCCTGCGAACAGCGCTTCATGGTCCAGCACCAGCACCCGCCGCTGCTTGCCCGCCAATGCCGGGCCAAGGCCGAAGAACGCGCTCAGGTCCATGACCGGCAACAGCCGGCCACGCAGGTTGGCCACCCCGCAGACCCAGGGCTGGACACCAGGCACCCGGCTGCTGCGCGGCTCATGCAATACTTCGGCGACCTCGCCCATGGGCGCCACGAACCACTGCCGGGCAACGCGAAAGCCGATACCGCTCCACTGTTGCTGGCGCGTGTCCTGGGGCGGTTGGTCGGCCACCAGCAGACGACAGCGCCGGTCGATGTCCAGCAGCAGTTCGAAGGCGGTCAGCGACGCGCCCTGCGGACGGGTGGTCAAGCCCCGATGACCTCTTTGAGCTTGTCGATCAGCGCCGCTTCCTCCACCGGCTTGGTCAGGAAGTCCCGCGCGCCCTGGCGCGTGGCCCAGACCCGGTCGGTTTCCTGGTCCTTGGTGGTCACCACGATCACCGGAATGGCGCGGGTCTCGGGATCCTTGCTCAACTGCCGGGTGGCCTGGAAACCGTTCATGCCGGGCATGACGATGTCCATCAACACCGCGTCGGGCTTTTCCTGGCGGGCCAAGGCCACGCCATCGGCGCCATTGTCTGCCTTGAGCACCTGGTGGCCATGCTTCTCCAGCCAGGCGGTCAGCTTGTACATCTCTGTCGGCGAGTCGTCGACGATCAAAACTCGGGCCATGCTGTTTCCCCATGAAGGAAAGAAGACACCGCCATGGCGGGCGGGGTCAGGGTGCGTGTTGGGCCTGCGCGGCGAACCCGGGCACATGGGCCCTGATCGCATCGAGCAGTTCTTCCTTGCTGAACGGTTTGGTCAGGAACTGGTCGGAGCCGACCACCCGGCCACGGGCCTTGTCGAACAGGCCGTCGCGCGAGGACAGCAGGATGACCGGGGTGTCCTTGAAGGCGCTGTTCTGCTTGATCACTGCGCAGGTCTGGTAGCCGTCCAGGCGCGGCATCAGCACATCGACGAAGATGATCCGGGGCTTGTGGTCGACGATCTTGGCCAGGGCATCGAAGCCGTCGCTGGCGGTGATCACCTCGCAGCCTGCTTCGCCGAGCAACATCTGGGCGGTGCGGCGGATCGTGCGGGAATCGTCGATCACCATCACCTTCAGGGGTTGTTCCATAAGTTGGGCTACCATCGCGGCTCTGGCTGACATCCGGGGCCGCTTCGCGCCCCATCGCGGGGCAGGCCCGCTCCTACACGGCCCTGCGACAACAGAGCCCCGAGCCCGGCACAGACCCTGTGGGAGCGGGCTTGCCCCGCGATGGACTGCGCAGCAGTCCCAAGCGACATCATGCTTGGCTCCTGTGAACGGCATCAAGCACTATGCCTGGCATTTTTAGCACAGTCCGCAGGGGCATTCCATCCGCCGCCCCCTTGACCATCGGCGTTCCCGGCGCCACCCTGAGCCACTTTTCATCGAACCATCGCGGCAATCGCCGCCAATGAGGAATTACCCATGAGCGTTCGCCTCGGGATTGTCATGGACCCCATCGCGTCCATCTCCTACAAGAAGGACAGCTCGCTGGCCATGCTGCTGGCGGCCCAGGCCCGTGGCTGGACCCTGTTCTACATGGAGCAGCGCGACCTCTACCTGGGTGCGGGCCAGGCCCGCGCGCAGATGCGCCCGTTGAAGGTGTTCGCCGATCCGGCCCGCTGGTTCGAGCTGGGCGAAGAGCAGGACAGTGCCCTGGCCGACCTGGACGTGATCCTGATGCGCAAGGATCCGCCCTTCGACATGGAGTTCGTCTACAGCACCTACCTGCTGGAGCAGGCCGAGCGCGAGGGCGTGCTGGTGGTCAACCGGCCGCAGAGCCTGCGCGACTGCAACGAGAAGCTGTTCGCCACCCAGTTTCCGCAGTGCATGGCGCCGACCCTGGTCAGCCGCCGCGTGGACATCCTGCGCGAGTTCGCCAACAGCCGCGGCGACGTGATCCTCAAGCCGCTGGACGGCATGGGCGGCGCCTCGGTGTTCCGCCACCGCAAGGACGACCCGAACCTGTCGGTGATCCTCGAGACCCTGACCCAGCACGGCACCCAGCAAATCATGGCCCAGGAGTACCTGCCGCAGATCGTCGACGGCGACAAGCGCATCCTGATGATCGACGGCAAGCCGGTCGACTATTGCCTGGCACGCATCCCGGCCAGCGGCGAAACCCGCGGCAACCTGGCCGCCGGGGGGCGTGGCGAGGCCCGCCCGTTGACCGAGCGCGACCGCTGGATCGCTGCCCAGGTCGGCCCGACCCTGCGTGAAAAAGGCTTGCTGTTCGTCGGCCTGGACGTGATTGGCGACTACCTCACCGAGATCAACGTCACCAGCCCCACCTGCATCCGCGAGATCGACGCGGCCTACAACACCGATATCGGCGGGCAACTGATGGATGCCATTGATCGCCAGCTCAAGGCGCGCTGACCGCCGACGCGGAGCAATTTCGCGCAGTGGGGTATGATGCCAGTCCTTTTCGACTGAGCCGCCACCCCGCTTTGCGGTTGCTGGATACCTGATGACGCTGCCTGCCGACATCCCCGCCGACCTGCTGCCTCCCCGCGTCCGCCCTGCGGACCGGCTCGGCTTCACCCTGTTCCTGGCTGCCCTGGTGCACCTGGCGCTGATCCTGGGCGTGAGCTTCACCATCACCAAGCCCAGCGAAATCCGCCGCACCATGGAAATCACCCTGGCGACCTTCAAGAGCGAGAAACCGCCCGAGAAGGCCGACTTCCAGGCCCAGGACAACCAGCAGGGCAGCGGCACCCTGGAGAAGAAGGCGGTGCCCAAGACCACCGAGGTCGCGCCGTTCCAGGACAGCAAGATCAACAAGGTCACCCCGCCCCCGGCCGCCAAGCGGGAGAGCCCGCCGGCCCCGCAGAAGTCCGCCGTGGCCACCAAGGCCCCCAAGCCGCAGAAGGTCGAGCCCAAGCCCAAGGAAAGCAAGCCCCAGCCCAAGCCCCAGGCAGTGCCGGACTTCGACAGCTCGCAATTGTCCAGCCAGATCGCCAGCCTCGAGGCGGAGCTTTCCAACGAACAGCAGCTGTACGCCAAGCGCCCGCGCATCCACCGCCTCAACGCCGCCTCGACCATGCGCGACAAGGGCGCCTGGTACAAGGAAGAGTGGCGCAAGAAGGTCGAGCGGGTCGGCAACCTCAACTACCCCGAGCAGGCACGTCGCCAGCAGATCTACGGCAGCCTGCGGATGATGGTGTCGATCAACCGCGACGGTTCGCTGTACGAGGTGCTGGTGCTGGAGTCCTCCGGCCAGCCGGTGCTCGACCAGGCAGCCCAGCGCATCGTCCGCCTGTCGGCACCGTTCGCACCGTTCACCGGCGACCTGGCCGAGTTCGACCGGCTGGAGATCATCCGCACCTGGCGCTTTGCCCGCGGTGACCGCCTGTCCAGTAATTGAATGATGGTTGATCCGTAGGGCTTGAATGTGCGGTGGCGCACGCGTCATCAGGCGCCCCAAAACCACCGACCTGCACAACGCCCAGCAACACACTGGCACCTTGTCAGCCTCGCCACCTGACGCCACACTATCACCCATGAAAACCCTCAGCCCGAGCTACCTCAAGCACCAGTTCCTCATCGCCATGCCGCACATGGCCGACCCGAACTTTGCCCAGACTCTCACCTATATCGTCGAGCACAACGCCAATGGCGCCATGGGCCTGGTGGTCAATCGGCCTCAGGAGCTGAACCTGGCGGACATCCTGGAGCAGCTGCGCCCGGACGAAGAGCCGCCGGCCAGTACCCTGCAGGTGCCGATCTACCAGGGTGGCCCGGTGCAGACCGATCGCGGTTTCGTATTGCACACAAGCGAATGCAGCTACCAGGCTACCGTCGAGCTGCAGGGCCTGTCGCTTTCCACCTCCCAGGACGTGCTGTTCGCCATCGCCGATGGCGTAGGGCCGAAACAGAGCCTGATCACCCTGGGCTACGCCGGCTGGGAGGCAGGCCAGCTGGAAGCCGAGCTTGCCGACAACGCCTGGCTCAACTGCCCGTTCGACCCCGAGATCATCTTCGGCCTGGCCAGCGACCAACGCCTGGAGGCCGCCGCCGCGAGCCTGGGCATCAACCTCAGCCTGCTGACCAGCCAGGCGGGCCACGCCTGATGGCCGAATTGCGCCTGCTGCTGGGCTTCGACTACGGCAGCAAACAGATCGGTGTGGCCGTCGGCCAGGTGATCACCGGCCAGGCCCGCGAGCTGTGCACGCTCAAGGCCCAGAACGGCGTGCCGGACTGGGCCCAGGTGGAAAGACTCATCAAGGAATGGAAGCCCGATGCCATCGTCGTCGGCCTGCCACTGAACATGGACGGTACGCCCAGCGAGATGAGCGAGCGCGCCGAGAAGTTCGCCCGGCGCCTGCATGGCCGCTATAACCTGCCCGTGCACACCCACGACGAACGCCTGACCACCTTCGAAGCCAAGGGCGAGCAGATGGCCCGCGGCATGCGCCACGGCAGCTACCGCGACAACCCGGTCGATGCCATCGCCGCCGCCCTGCTCCTGCAAGGCTGGCTGGAGGCCAACACTTAAATCCGCTTTGCCGCCGGCCCACCCGGCGCCCCCTCCCGAGGAGCACGCAATGAGCCTACCCAACCCCGCCGACCTGATCCGGCAGATGGCCGTCGACCTTCGCGCCCACCTGGCCCGCCGTGCCATCACCGAGCCACGCTTCATCGGCATCCGCACCGGCGGTGTGTGGGTAGCCCAGGCCTTGCAGCAGGCGCTGGGCGACAGCAGCGCACTGGGCACCCTGGACGTCTCCTTCTACCGCGACGACTTCAGCCAGAACGGCCTGCATCCGCAGGTGCGCCCTTCGGAACTGCCCTTCGAGGTCGAAGGCCAGCACCTGGTACTGGTGGACGACGTGCTGATGAGCGGGCGCACCATCCGCGCCGCACTCAACGAACTGTTCGACTATGGCCGCCCGGCCAGCGTCACCCTGGTCTGCCTGCTGGACCTGGACGCCGGCGAACTGCCGATCCGCCCCAACGTGCTCGGTGCCACCTTGCAACTGGCGCCCACTGAACGGGTAAAATTGACCGGACCCGCACCGCTCGCCCTCGAGCGCCAGGACCTCGCCACCGCTTCCGCCCTTTAAGAGTCCCCCGCGATGACGCCATTCGACGCCAAGCGCCCGCTGCAGCTCAATGACCAGGGCCAGCTGCGCCACTTTCTCTCGCTCGACGGTTTGCCCCGCGAACTGCTGACCGAGATCCTCGACACCGCCGACTCCTTCCTGGAAGTCGGTGCCCGGGCCGTGAAAAAAGTCCCGTTGCTGCGCGGCAAGACCGTGTGCAACGTGTTCTTCGAGAACTCGACCCGCACCCGCACCACCTTCGAACTGGCCGCCCAGCGCCTGTCGGCCGATGTGATCAGCCTGAACGTGTCGACCTCCTCGACCAGCAAGGGCGAGACCCTGTTCGACACCCTGCGCAACCTGGAGGCCATGGCCGCCGACATGTTCGTCGTGCGCCATTCCGACTCCGGCGCCGCGCACTTCATCGCCGAGCACGTCTGCCCGGACGTGGCGGTGATCAACGGCGGCGACGGCCGCCATGCGCACCCGACCCAGGGCATGCTCGACATGCTGACCATCCGTCGCCACAAGGGCAGCTTCGAGAACCTCTCGGTGGCCATCGTCGGTGACATCCTGCACTCGCGCGTGGCCCGCTCCGACATGCTCGCGCTCAAGGCGCTGGGCTGCCCGGATATCCGCGTGGTCGGCCCGAAGACCTTGATTCCCGTGGGTATCGAGCAGTATGGCGTGAAGGTCTATACCGACCTGGCCCAAGGCCTGAAGGACGTCGACGTGGTGATCATGCTGCGCCTGCAACGTGAGCGCATGGCCGGCGGCCTGCTGCCCAGCGAAGGCGAGTTCTACCGCCTGTTCGGCCTGACCACCGCACGCCTGGCCGGGGCCAAGCCCGACGCCATCGTCATGCACCCGGGGCCGATCAACCGCGGCGTGGAGATCGAGTCGGCAGTGGCCGACGGCGCCCATTCGGTGATTCTCAACCAGGTCACCTACGGCATCGCCGTGCGCATGGCGGTGCTGTCCATGGCCATGAGCGGCCAGGCCGCGCAACGTCAACTCGACCAGGAGAACGCCCTGTGAGCATCAGTATTCTTGGCGCCCGGGTCATCGACCCCAGCAGCGGCCTGGACCAAATCACCGACCTGCACCTGGACGGCGGTCGCATCGTCGCCATCGGCGCCGCACCGGCAGGCTTCAGCGCCAGCCGCACCCTGCAGGCCGACGGCCTGGTCGCAGCACCCGGTCTGGTGGACCTCGACGTCGCCCTGCGCGAGCCGGGCTACAGCCGCAAGGGCACCATCGCCAGCGAGACCCGCGCCGCAGTGGCCGGCGGTGTCACCAGCCTGTGCTGCCCACCCCAGACCCGACCGATTCTCGACACCTCGGCCGTGGCCGAGCTGATCCTCGATCGCGCCCGCGAAGCCGGCAACAGCAAGGTCTACCCGGTCGGTGCGCTGACCAAGGGCCTGGAAGGCGAGCAACTGGCCGAGCTGGTCGCCCTGCGTGACACCGGCTGCGTTGCGTTCGGCAATGGCCTGAAGGACATACCCAACAACCGCACCCTGGTCCGCGCCCTGGAATACGCCGCCACCTTCGACCTGACGGTGGTGTTCCACTCCCAGGACGGCGACCTGGCCCAAGGCGGCCTGGCCCATGAAGGTGCCATGGCCAGTTTCCTCGGCCTGGCGGGCATCCCGGAAACCGCGGAAACCGTGGCACTGGCGCGCAACCTGCTGCTGGTCGAACAGACCGGCGTACGTGCCCACTTCACTCAGATCACCAGCGCCCGTGGCGCGCGGCTGATCGCCCAGGCCCAGCAGCTGGGCCTGCCGGTCACCGCCGACGTGGCGCTGTACCAGCTGATCCTCACGGACGAAGCCCTGCGCGACTTCTCCAGCCTCTACCACGTACAGCCTCCGCTGCGCACCGCCGCCGACCGCGATGGCCTGCGCGAAGCGGTGAAGGCCGGGGTGATCCAGGCGATCTCCAGCCATCACCAGCCCCATGAGCGCGACGCCAAACTGGCCCCGTTCGGCGCCACCGAGCCTGGCATCAGCAGCGTCGAGCTGCTGCTGCCGCTGGCCATGACCCTGGTGCAGGACGGCCTGCTCGACCTGCCGACCCTGCTGGCCCGCCTGACCTGCGGCCCGGCCAAGGCCATGCGCCTGCCGGCGGGCGAGCTGAAGGTCGGTGCGGCGGCGGACCTGGTGCTGTTCGACCCACAGGCCTCCACGGTCGCTGGCGAGCAATGGTATTCGCGTGGCGAGAACTGCCCGTTCATTGGCCATTGCCTGCCAGGCGCGGTGCGTTATACCTTGGTCGACGGGCACGTTTGCCACGAGGCCTGAGCGGCGACTTTGTAGGAGCGGCCTTGTGCCGCGAAAGGGCCGTAAGGCGGCCCCGGCAATGCATGCATCAGGCAAAGATCCCGGGGCTGCTACGCAGCCCTTTCGCGGCACGAGGCCGCTCCTACACAGGTGGTGCATCACCTGAAATCCATCGCAACCGTTCATCCCCCACGGTTGAAATCCTTCCCCCCACCCCCATATGAGTCTGCAACAGGCATTTTCGCCCCGCTGCGTGGAGACTCTCCCCTTGACTACCATCGTTTCAGTCCGCCGCCACGGCAAAGTCGTCATGGGCGGCGACGGCCAGGTTTCCCTCGGCAACACCGTGATGAAAGGTAATGCGAAGAAAGTCCGCCGCCTGTACCACGGTCAGGTCATTGCCGGCTTCGCCGGTGCCACTGCCGACGCCTTCACCCTCTTCGAGCGCTTCGAAGGCCAGCTGGAAAAACACCAGGGCCACCTGGTCCGCGCCGCCGTAGAGCTGGCCAAGGAATGGCGTACCGACCGTTCCCTGAGCCGCCTGGAAGCCATGCTCGCCGTGGCCAACAAGGACGCCTCGCTGATCATTACCGGCAACGGTGACGTGGTCGAGCCCGAAGACGGGCTGATCGCCATGGGCTCCGGCGGCGCCTACGCCCAGGCCGCGGCCCGTGCCCTGCTGAACAAGACCGACCTCTCGGCCCGCGAAATCGCCGAGACCGCCCTGAACATCGCCGGCGATATCTGCGTGTTCACCAACCACAACCTGACCATCGAGGAGCAGGACCTGGCCGAATAATCAGTTGTTCTGGCGTCCCGCCGTGAGCGGGGCTTTTCCACGCTGATTCATTCCGCCCGAGGACCATTTTCATCATGTCCATGACCCCCCGCGAGATCGTCCACGAACTCAACCGCCACATCATCGGCCAGGACGACGCCAAGCGCGCCGTGGCCATTGCCCTGCGCAACCGCTGGCGGCGCATGCAACTGCCGGCCGAGCTACGCGCCGAAGTCACGCCCAAGAACATCCTGATGATCGGCCCCACCGGCGTGGGCAAGACCGAAATCGCCCGCCGCCTGGCCAAGCTGGCCAACGCGCCGTTCATCAAGGTCGAAGCGACCAAGTTCACCGAAGTCGGCTATGTCGGCCGTGATGTCGAGTCGATCATCCGCGACCTGGCCGATGCTGCACTGAAGATGCTGCGCGAGCAGGAAATCATCCGCGTGCGCCACCGCGCCGAAGACGCCGCCGAAGATCGTATCCTCGACGCCCTGCTGCCCCAGGCCCGGGTCAGCAGCTTCTCTGAGGAAGCGTCGCAATCGAGCACCGACTCCAACACCCGCCAGCTGTTCCGCAAGCGCCTGCGCGAAGGCCAGCTGGACGACAAGGAAATCGAGATCGAAGTGGCCGAGTCCATGGGCGTCGAGATCGCCGCGCCGCCCGGCATGGAAGAGATGACCAACCAGCTGCAGAGCCTGTTCGCCAACATGGGCAAGGGCAAGCGCAAGGCGCGCAAGCTCAAGGTCAAGGAAGCGCTGAAGATGGTCCGCGACGAGGAAGCCAGCCGCCTGGTCAACGAGGAAGAACTCAAGGCCAAGGCCCTGGAAGCGGTCGAGCAGCACGGCATCGTGTTCATCGACGAGATCGACAAGGTGGCCAAGCGCGGCAACGTCGGCGGTGCCGATGTGTCCCGTGAAGGCGTGCAGCGCGACCTGCTGCCGCTGATCGAGGGTTGCACTGTCAACACCAAGCTGGGCATGGTCAAGACCGACCACATCCTGTTCATCGCCTCCGGCGCGTTCCACCTGAGCAAGCCGAGCGACCTGGTGCCCGAGCTGCAGGGCCGCCTGCCGATCCGCGTCGAGCTCAAGGCCCTGACCCCGGAAGACTTCGAGCGCATCCTGCAGGAGCCGCATGCTTCGCTGACCGAACAGTACCGTGAGCTGCTCAAGACCGAAGGCCTGAACATCGAATTTGCCGCCGAGGGCATCAAGCGCCTGGCCGAGATCGCCTACCAGGTCAACGAGAAGACCGAGAACATCGGTGCCCGTCGCCTGCACACCCTGCTCGAGCGCCTGCTCGAAGAGGTATCGTTCAGTGCCGGCGACCTGGCCAGTGCCCACGACGAAGCGCCGATCAAGATCGACGCCGCGTACGTGAACAGCCACCTGGGCGAACTGGCGCAGAACGAAGACCTGTCGCGCTACATCCTGTAAGCCCGCACGGGGCCGCTACGCGGCCCGTTCGCGGCGCAAGGCCGCTCCTACCTGGGCACACGCATTGCTGTAGGAGCGGCCTTGTGCCGCGAAAGGGCTGCGCAGCAGCCCCCTTGCACATTGGCCGGATTCTCCCGAAGCTTGCAGCATCAGCTCACAAGAGAACCAGCCCATGGCCCGCCTCCCCACCGCCATCAACCTGCACAAAGCCTCCAAGACCCTCACCCTCACCTACGGGCCGAACGAGGTCTACCATCTGCCCGCCGAGTTCCTGCGGGTGCACTCCCCTTCCGCCGAAGTCCAGGGCCACGGCAACCCTATCCTGCAATTCGGCAAGATCAACGTCGGCCTCGTCGGCCTCGAGCCTGCCGGCCAGTACGCACTGAAACTGACCTTCGACGATGGCCATGACAGCGGCCTGTTCACCTGGGAATACCTCGAGCAGCTGTGCCTGCGCCAGGAGGCACTGTGGGCCGAGTATCTCGATGACTTGCACAAGGCCGGCAAGTCCCGCGACCCGTCGGAGGCCGTGGTCAAGCTGATGCTCTAGCGCGAGGCCTGCAGGTTTTAGAGCGCATTTTCTAAAGTCATCTGCTTGAATGCCCCTGCACCGGCCAATCACAGGCTGTCTTGCGCATTACATGAAAGTCGGGTAACCAATGGAGCTGGCAAGTTCCCTGCATCGTCCATCGCGCGATCAGGGCCGGGCCGGCATGTAGAGGTCGCGAGCGAAAGCAGGCTGTCTTCACCCGCAGGAAAACCCGCCGCTCGTCGCCACACGCATCCGGCCCGCAACCGCTGTTTCTTATCACTGGGTCACCCGAGCAGCAGTACCGGGCAGTCGTCTGTGTACCCGCCACAGCCAACCGGTACTCGTCTCAGGACAACGGAGCGTCGTAGATGAGTAAGCACAACGATGAGTTGCAGCGGCAGGCCTCGGCCAACACCCTGGGCCTGAACCCGGTCATCGGCATTCGCCGCAAGGACCTGCTGAGTTCGGCGCGCACCGTATTGCGCCAGGCGGTTCGCCAGCCATTGCACAGCGCCAAGCACGTGGCGCATTTCGGCCTGGAGCTCAAGAACGTGCTGCTGGGCAAGTCCAACCTGCAGCCTGGCAGCGACGACCGCCGCTTCAGCGACCCCGCCTGGAGCCACAACCCGCTGTACCGCCGCTACCTGCAGACCTACCTCGCCTGGCGCAAGGAGCTGCACGAGTGGATCGGCAACAGCGACCTGTCGCCCCAGGATGTCAGCCGCGGGCAGTTCGTCATCAACCTGATGACCGAGGCGATGGCGCCCACCAATACCCTGGCCAACCCGGCAGCGGTCAAGCGCTTCTTCGAAACTGGCGGCAAGAGCCTGCTCGACGGCCTGTCCAACCTGGCCAAGGACATGGTCAACAACGGCGGCATGCCGAGCCAGGTGAACATGGATGCCTTCGAGGTGGGCAAGAACCTGGCCACCAGCGAAGGGGTGGTGGTGTATCGCAACGATGTGCTGGAATTGATCCAGTACAGCCCCATCACCGAGCAGGTGCATGCCCGCCCGCTGCTGATCGTGCCGCCGCAGATCAACAAGTTCTACGTCTTCGACCTCAGCCCGGAGAAGAGCCTGGCACGCTTCTGCCTGCGCTCCAGCCAGCAGACCTTCATCATCAGTTGGCGCAACCCGACCAAGGCCCAGCGCGAATGGGGCCTGTCGACCTATATCGACGCGCTCAAGGAAGCGGTGGACGCCGTGCTGGCGATCACCGGCAGCACGGACCTGAACATGCTGGGCGCCTGCTCCGGAGGCATCACCTGCACCGCCCTGGTCGGCCATTACGCCGCATTGGGCGAGAACAAGGTCAATGCCCTGACCCTGCTGGTCAGCGTGCTCGATACCACCCTGGACAACCAGGTCGCGCTGTTCGTCGACGAACAGACCCTCGAGGCCGCCAAGCGCCACTCCTATCAGGCCGGTGTGCTCGAGGGCAGCGACATGGCCAAGGTGTTCGCCTGGATGCGCCCCAACGACCTGATCTGGAACTACTGGGTCAACAACTACCTGCTCGGCAACGAGCCGCCGGTGTTCGACATCCTCTTCTGGAACAACGACACCACGCGCCTGCCGGCCGCCTTCCACGGCGACCTGATCGAGATGTTCAAGAACAACCCCCTGACCCGCGCCGATGCCCTGGAAGTGTGCGGCACGTCAATCGACCTGAAGAAGGTCCAGTGCGATATCTACAGCGTCGCCGGCACCGCCGACCACATCACGCCGTGGCAATCCTGCTATCGCTCGGCCCACCTGTTCGGCGGCAAGATCGAGTTCGTGCTGTCCAACAGCGGGCATATCCAGAGCATCCTCAACCCGCCCGGCAACCCCAAGGCACGCTTCATGACCGGCGAGGACCGTCCGGACGATCCGCTGGCCTGGCAGGACAACGCGGTCAAGCACGCCGATTCCTGGTGGCTGCACTGGCAAACCTGGCTGGGCGAGCGCGCGGGCGACCTGAAGAAAGCCCCCG
This sequence comes from Pseudomonas sp. NY15356, assembly GCF_048068175.1. Taxonomy (NCBI): domain Bacteria; kingdom Pseudomonadati; phylum Pseudomonadota; class Gammaproteobacteria; order Pseudomonadales; family Pseudomonadaceae; genus Pseudomonas; species Pseudomonas sp. NY15356. The sequence goes on from NZ_JBLUPW010000001.1 coordinate 264,207, forward strand.
CACGCCTGGGTAATCGCACCTATAGCGCTGGCGAGTCAGCACCGGGCACTTATGTGCACGAACGATAGGCCACCGCGATCATGGCCATTTGATACGATGACAGAGCGACTTATCCACCTAGAGTTTCGTGCATGGCGCAACCGTACATCTTCAGGACCGTCGAGTTGGACAACCAGTCCATCCGTACCGCGGTCCGCCCAGGCAAGTCAGAGCTGACGCCGCTGCTGATCTTCAACGGCATCGGCGCCAACATGGAGCTGATCTTCCCGCTCATCGAGGCGCTGGACCCGGATATCGAAGTCATCGCCTTCGATGTGCCCGGTGTCGGGGGCTCTTCCACGCCCAGCCGTCCGTATCGTTTCCCCGGCCTGGCCAAGCTCACCGCACGCATGCTCGACTACCTGGACTACGGCCAGGTCAATGTCATCGGGGTTTCCTGGGGCGGGGGCCTGGCCCAACAATTCGCCCATGACTACCCCGAGCGCTGCAAAAAGCTGATCCTCGCCGCCACCGCTGCCGGTGCCTTCATGGTGCCCGGCAAGCCAAAGGTGCTGTGGGCGATGGCCAGCCCCCGACGCTATGTACAGCCCTCCTACGTGCAGTACATCGCGGCGCAGGTCTACGGCGGCGGTTTCCGTCGCGACCCCGAGCTGGCCCTGCATCATGCTGCCAAAGTGCGCTCCAGCGGCAAGACCGGCTACTACTGGCAACTGTTCGCGGGCCTGGGCTGGACCAGCATCCACTGGCTGCACAAGCTCCACCAGCCGACCCTGGTGCTGGCCGGCGATGACGACCCGTTGATCCCGCTGATCAACATGCGCCTGCTGGCCTGGCGAATTCCCAATGCCCAGCTACACATTATCGACGACGGGCACCTGTTCCTGATCACCCGGGCCGAGGCGGTCGCGCCGATCATCATGAAATTCCTCCAGCAGGAACGCCAACGCGCGGTGATGCACCCCCGCCCCGGAGGCTGACAACCCATGACACACGAACCCGGATGATCGCTGACGACGGAGTGAGGGATGAAAGACAAACCGGCAAAAGGGACGAGACCGGTCCCCGCTGCGAGCATCAATGTACAGAACGCGATCACCGGACTGCGCGGTCGTGACCTGTTCTCCACGCTGCGCAACGTCGGCCGCCTGAGCCTGGGCAACCCGTTGCACACCGCACACCACCTGCTGGCCCTGGGCAGCCAGCTGGGGCGAGTGATGCTCGGCGAAACGCCGCACCAGCCACACCCGCGCGACAACCGCTTCAGCGACCCGACCTGGAGCCAGAACCCGTTCTACCGCCGTGGCCTGCAAGCCTACCTCGCCTGGCAGAAGCAGACCCGCCAGTGGATCGAGGAAAGCTCGCTGGACGACGACGAGCGCGCCCGGGTGCACTTCCTGTTCAACCTGCTCAACGATGCCTTGGCACCGAGCAATTCGTTGCTCAACCCGTTGGCGGTCAAGGAACTGTTCAATACCGGCGGGCAGAGCTTGGTGCGCGGCCTGGCCCACCTGGTCGACGACCTGCGCCACAACGATGGCCTGCCACGCCAGGTGGATGAACGCGCCTTCGAGGTTGGCGTCAACCTGGCGACCACACCCGGCGCGGTGGTGTTTCGCAACGAATTGCTCGAGCTTATCCAGTACCGGCCGATGAGCGAGAAACAGTACGCCCGGCCGCTGCTGATCATCCCGCCCCAGATCAACAAGTTCTATATCTTCGACCTGGGACCGACCAACAGCTTCGTCCAGTACATGCTCAAGAGTGGCCTGCAGGTGTTCATGGTCAGCTGGCGCAACCCGGACCCGCGTCATCGCGAGTGGGGCCTGTCCAGCTATGTCCAGGCGCTGGAGGAGGCGCTCGCGGCATGCCGCAGCATCACCGGCAGCCGCGACCCGAACCTGATGGGCGCCTGTGCCGGCGGGTTGACCATGGCCGCATTGCTGGGCCACCTGCAGGCCAAGCGTCAGCTGCGCCGGGTGCGCAGCGCCACCTACCTGGTGAGCTTGCTGGACAGCCAGTTCGACAGCCCCGCCAGCCTGTTCGCCGACGAACAGACCATCGAGGCCTCCAAACGGCGCTCCTACCAGCGTGGCGTGCTGGACGGCGGCGAGGTGGCGCGGATCTTCGCCTGGATGCGGCCCAACGACCTGATCTGGAACTACTGGGTCAACAACTACCTGCTTGGCCGCACGCCCCCGGCGTTCGACATCCTCTACTGGAACGCCGACAACACCCGCCTGCCCGCTGCCTTCCACGGCGAGCTGCTGGACTTCTTCAAGCTCAACCCGCTGACCCAACCGCAAGGGCTGCACGTGTGCGGCACGCCTATCGACCTGGGCCAGGTCGACCTCGACAGTTTCACCGTCGCTGGCAGCAACGACCACATCACCCCGTGGGACGCCGTCTATCGCTCGGCCCTGCTGCTCGGAGGCGATCGCCGCTTCGTGCTGGCCAACAGCGGCCATATCCAGAGCATCATCAACCCGCCCGGCAACCCCAAGGCCTTCTTCCTGGAGAACCCGACGCTTTCCAGCGACCCACGTGCCTGGGTGCATGATGCCACGCGCCACGAAGGCAGTTGGTGGCCGCAATGGCAGGCCTGGATCGCCCAGCGCTCCGGCCGGCTGAAGGCGCCGCGCAGCGAGCTGGGCAACGCCACCTACCCACCGCTGGGCCCGGCGCCGGGCAGCTACGTACGGACACGTTGAGCGGATGAAGACCCGCGACCGGATCCTCGAATGCGCCCTGCAGCTGTTCAACCAACAGGGTGAGCCGAACGTCTCGACGTTGGAAATCGCCAACGAACTGGGGATCAGCCCTGGCAACCTGTACTATCACTTCCACGGCAAGGAGCCGTTGGTGCTGGGCTTGTTCGAACGCTTCGAGGAAGGGCTCATGCCGCTGCTCGATCCCCCCATCGGGGTGCGCCTGGGTGCCGAGGACTACTGGCTGTTCCTGCACCTGATCGTCGAGCAGATGGCTCACTACCGGTTCCTGTTCCAGGACCTCTCCAACCTGACCGGGCGGCTGCCGAAGCTGGCCCGGAACATGCGCAGCCTGATCAATGCCCTCAAACGTACCCTCGCCGCTCTGCTGGCCAGCCTGAAGGCACACGGGCAGGTGACCAGTGAAACACAGGCGCTGGGGCAACTGGTGGAGCAGATCACCCTGACGTTGATGTTCTCGCTGGATTATCAGCGCGTGCTGGGGCGGCAGGGGGATGTGGGGGTTGTGGTGTACCAGGTGATGATGCTGGTGGCGCCGCACCTGGTGGGGCCGGCGCGGGAAGCGGCGGAGCAACTGGCGGGAAAATACCTGGAAGGGTAGGACCGCCTGCGCGGGCTCAATCGCGGGACAAGCCCGCTCCCACAGATGCAACGCCCTTCTGGAGGTTTGCGCTGAACCTGTGGGAGCGGGCTTGTCCCGCGATATAGGCGACGCGGTCAGGCCTGGGAAGCCGGAGTGGCCGGTGCCGCCGGTACGTTGCTGGCCGGTGCCGCTGCCGGTGCTGCATTGACTGCCGGTGCAGCCTTCGTCGCAGCCGCTTTTGCCTGCGCCTTCTTCACTGCAGGTTTTTTCGCCGCAGGCTTTGCCGCCGGCTTGGCAACTGCTGGCTTGGCCGCAGCCGTCTTGGCTGCAGGTTTTGCCGCAGCGGCCTTCGCCGCAGGTTTAGCCGCAGCCTTGGCAGCAGGTTTTGCCGCAGCAGGTTTTGCCACAGCGGTTTTGGCCGCCGGCTTGGCCGCAGCCTTGGCCAGGGGCTTGGCGGTGGTCTTGCTGGCTGCCGCCTTCGAAACCGGGGCCACCGAAGCGCCGGTCAGTTTCTCGATCTGCTTGGTCAGGCTATCGACCTGCTGGTGCAGGGCCTTAATCTCGTTGCGGCTCGGCACACCCAGGCGCGAAATGGCGCTGTTCAGACGCTTGTCGAAAGCTTCCTCCAGCTCGCTCCATTTGCCCAGCGCACGCTCCTTCACATCCGACACCCGCGAGGACGTCGCGGACTTGGCGGTGCCGGCAGCCGAGCCTGCGCTTTTCTTCGCCTGCCTTTCAGCCTTCTCGCCGTCCTTGACCAACGAATCGAACAGCTTGGGGCCGTCCTGGTCGATCTTGGAATAGATGCCCAGGCCAGCCAGCCAGATCTTGCGCGAGTATTTTTCGATACCGCCGACCCACGAGCCGCCTTCTTTCTCGGTGTTCTTCTTGCCAGCCATCCTGCTCTCCTTATGGTTTGCGCGCGACACGCTCGAGCAACTCGGTCAGCTGTTCGAGTTTGATGGACAACGCCTCAACGTCATGTTTAGACGCAATGCCGAAGCGATTCAAGGCGCGGGCGACCCGTGCATCGAAAGCTTTTTCGATCTTGTCCAGTTGAACTTCGACCCTGCCGCGTACGCGGCTTGCTGCAAGGGTCGCTTCGTCGATCGGGTGGTTGGCCGCATCGAGTTGTTGACCCACGCGTTTCTTGCCACGTTTCTCGATGCTTTCGCCGGCCTTGACCAGCTCCTTGAAGTAATCCGAACCTTCCTGGCCAACGCGGGCATAGGCACCCAGGCCTGCCAGCCAGATCCTACGCGCATAGCCGCGCACCTCGCCCAGGGTGCTGCCCGGGGCGTCGTCCTTTTTCCTAACGTTCACGTTGGCCATGTTCGGCACCTCATGCTCATGAAGGGACATGTGCCCATTGAATGCGGGCTCGAGCATAAGGTAGGGCGAAAAATTAGAATGCTCACCCTAAGCAACAAGGAAGGCTCAGGCTAGATGCCCCGCAGGATGCAGCAAGGACCGCTCCACACAACGCTGTAGTGGTGGGAGCGACTGTCTTGAGTTGCCTGCCCCGGCCCTGTTTCGAACGGCAGGCGACGATCAGGCCAGCGCCTTGTCCAGCGCCCGCTCGATCTCGCCCTTGATGGTGCCGCTCATCATCGACAGCATCATGCCGAGCTTGAGCTCCACACGGATGGTGTCCTCGCCGATATGCACGCTGCCGTTGGCGCCGCTGCGCGCCACATCGACGCGGTCGCCCTGCCAGGAGGCCTTGAGGTCGTATTCGCGGGTCAGGCGCTCCACCAGCGCCTCGGCCTTGGCGCGCGCGGCTTCACGGCCGAGGGAGTGCTTGCGTTCAACGCTGATCTGGGTCATGCGGGTAATCCTGGATATCAACACAATGAACGCATTATGCCCGTGCCCATCCAACGGAGCACCCCGCCAAGACAAATTGGCCCGATGCCCCTAGAATGGCGGTAATTTTTTCCGGTGAAGCGATATGAACGACCAGCGCAAAGGCGACCACGCCGAACCCACCACCCATTTCGGCTACCAGAACGTACCCGAGAGCCAGAAGGCGAAGAAAGTCGCCGAGGTGTTCCACTCCGTAGCCGCCAAGTACGACCTGATGAACGACGTCCTTTCCGGTGGCATGCACCGGTTGTGGAAGCGCTTCACCATCGAGCTGTCCGGCGTGCGCAGCGGTAACCGGGTGCTGGATATCGCCGGCGGCACGGGCGACCTGGCCGCCAAGTTCTCGCGCCTGGTCGGCCCTACCGGCCAGGTGGTGCTGGCCGACATCAACGAGTCGATGCTCAAGGTCGGCCGCGACCGTCTGCTCGACCGTGGTGTGGCCGGCAACATCGAGTTCGTCCAGGCCGACGCCGAGAAGCTGCCGTTCCCGGACAACCACTTCGACTGCGTGACCATCGCCTTCGGCCTGCGCAACGTCACCCACAAGGAAGACGCCATCCGCTCCATGCTGCGCGTGCTCAAGCCCGGCGGCCGCCTGCTGGTGCTGGAGTTCTCCAAGCCGACCAACAAATTCATGTCCAAGGCCTACGACGCCTACTCGTTCGCCTTCATGCCCCTGGCCGGCAAGCTGATCACCAACGACTCGGAAAGCTACCGCTACCTGGCCGAATCGATCCGCATGCACCCGGACCAGGAAACCCTCAAGGCCATGATGGTCGACGCCGGCTTCGACCGCGTCACGTACCACAACATGACCAGCGGCATCGTCGCCGTGCACCGGGGGATCAAGCCCTGATGCTCCTGGCCGGGCTGCTCGCCAGCGTCGAGCACGGGCTCAACCGCGTGCTGCGCATGGACAGCACGGCCCTGCCGCGCCTGGCCGCGCTCGAGGGCAAGGTGGTCGAGATCGACTGCCTGCAACCGGCCCTGCAGCTGTTCATCCTGCCAGACGACGAAGGCCTGATGCTCGCCGCCCACTGGGAGGGCGAGGTCGATTGCACCCTGCGCGCCCCGGCCGGCAGCCTGGCGCAACTGGCCTTGGCCAAGGACAAGACCGCCGTGCTGCACAGCCCGCAGGTCGAGCTGCACGGTGACAGCGCTGTGCTGCTCGACTTGGTCGGCGTGCTCCAGGACCTGGAGCTGGACTGGGAGTACGAGCTGTCGCGCTGGCTGGGCCCCGTGGCCACTGCACTGGTCGCCGGGCATATCCGCCTGCGCGCCCGCTGGACCCGCCAGGGCCTGTCACGCTTCAGCCAGAACCTCTCCGAATACCTGGCCGAAGAATCCCGCACCCTGGTCGGCCGGCGCGAAGCCGAAGCGGCTTTCAGCGAGCTCGATGCCCTGAAGGTCGACATTGAACGCCTCGAGGCACGCATCCGTCGCCTCGCCCGATCCCTTGATACCAGCGATAACGCATGAAGCTGCTCGCCGTCCGCCGTCTGTTGCGCATCCAGCGCGTCGTGATCCGCTACCGCCTCGATGACCTGCTGTTCGACCTTCCCCTGCCCTGGTGGCTGATGAGCCTGCGCCTGCTGCTGCCCTGGCGTTGGCTGCCGCGCAAGCCGTCCGCGCTCAGCCGGGGCGCGCGACTGCGCATGGCCCTGCAGGACCTGGGGCCGATTTTCATCAAGTTCGGCCAACTGCTGTCCACCCGCCGCGACCTGCTGCCCACCGACATCGCCGATGAGCTGATGCTGCTGCAGGACCGGGTGCCGCCCTTCGACCCGAAGAAGGCTGTGGAACTGATCGAAGAGCAGCTTGGCGCCAAGGTCGGCGAGGTGTTCAGCCGTTTCGACGTCGAACCGCTGGCTTCGGCCTCGGTGGCCCAGGTACATGCTGCGCGCCTCAAGAGCGGCGAAGAGGTCGTGGTCAAGGTGGTGCGCCCGGGCCTCAAGCCGGTGATCGCCCAGGACCTGGCCTGGCTGTTCCTGATCGCCAAGGGCGCCGAGCGGGTGTCCGCCGACGCGCGCCGCCTGCACCCGGTCGAAGTGGTCAGCGACTACGAGAAGACCATCTACGACGAGCTCGACCTGCTGCGCGAGGCGGCCAACGCCAGTCAGCTGCGTCGTAACTTCGAAGGCTCGGAACTGATGTACGTGCCCCAGGTGTACTGGGACTGGTGCCGCCCCAAGGTGCTGGTGATGGAGCGCATCTATGGCGTGCCGGTCACCGACCTGGCCACCCTGGCCGACCAACGCACCGACATGAAGCTGCTGGCCGAGCGCGGCGTGGAGATCTTCTTCACCCAAGTGTTCCGCGACAGCTTCTTCCACGCCGACATGCACCCGGGCAACATCTTCGTCAGCACGGTCAAGCCGTGGAGCCCGCAATACATCGCCATCGACTGCGGCATCGTCGGCAGCCTCACCGGCGAAGACCAGGACTACCTGGCGCGCAACCTGATCGCGTTCTTCAAGCGTGACTATCGCCGTGTCGCCCAGTTGCACATCGACTCTGGCTGGGTGCCGGCACAGACCAAGGTCAATGAGTTCGAGGCGGCGATCCGCACGGTGTGCGAGCCGATCTTCGAAAAGCCGCTCAAGGACATCTCCTTCGGGCAGGTGCTGATGCGCCTGTTCCAGACCGCCCGGCGCTTCAACATGGAAGTCCAGCCGCAACTGGTGCTGCTGCAGAAGACCCTGCTCAATATCGAAGGCCTGGGCCGCCAGCTGTACCCTGACCTGGACCTGTGGAGCACAGCCAAGCCGTACCTGGAGCGTTGGATGCGCGAACGCATGAGTCCCAAGGCGGTGTTCGGCAACCTGCAGAGCCAGGTGGAGCAACTGCCGCACCTGGCCGACATGACCCGCGACCTGCTCGAACGCCTGTCGCAACCGCACCTGCACGACCCGCAGATGCCCGAGCGGCGACGCCAGGGCGACCGCTGGGCCCTGCGTCTGCTGGGCGCCGGCCTGCTCGCAGGCGGCGCCACGCTGGCCGCCGGCGCCGCCAGCCTCAGCGCCCCGGCCGCGTGGCCGGCCTGGCTGATGCTTGCGGCCGGGCTCTACCTGGTCGTGCGCCAATAGCCAGCTGCGCAGCTGGCTGGCACACTAGCGCAAAGGGCCCGGCACTGGCGCGGGCCCGGATTTGGAGTCGACGATGAAAGACTGGCTGGACGAGATCAAGTGGAACAGCGAGGGCCTGGTGCCGGCGATCGCGCAGGACCACAAGACCGGGCGCGTACTGATGATGGCCTGGATGAACCGCGAATCCCTGGCCCTGACCGCCGCCGAACAACGTGCCATCTACTGGTCGCGTTCGCGTGGCAAACTGTGGCGCAAGGGCGAAGAGTCGGGGCATGTACAAAAGCTGCACGAGATGCGCCTGGACTGCGATGCCGACGTGATCATCCTGATGGTCGAGCAGTTGGGCCATATCGCCTGCCATACCGGCCGTGAAAGCTGCTTCTACCGCGTCTTCGAAGACGGCCAGTGGAAAACCGTCGACCCGGTCCTGAAGGACCCGGATGCCATCTACAGCGCAGGACACTGACATGAGCGACACCCTCAACCGCCTCGCCGAGGTGCTGGAGCAACGCAAGCAGGCGGCGCCCGACAGTTCCTATGTGGCCAGCCTGTACCACAAGGGGCTGAACAAGATCCTCGAGAAGCTCGGCGAAGAGTCCGTGGAGACCATCATCGCCGCCAAGGATGCTGCCGTCAGCCAGGATTACAGCGATGTCATCTATGAAACTGCCGACCTGTGGTTTCATAGCCTGGTGATGCTCAGCGCCCTGGGCCAGCATCCCCAGGCGGTGCTCGACGAGCTGGAGCGCCGCTTCGGGCTTTCCGGGCATGACGAGAAGGCCGCGCGCCAGCCGTCTGCCTGAGGTATTCCCGGGGCGCAGCGCGTCCCTGTGGGAGCGGGTTTACCCGCGAAGAATGCAACGCGGTGTATGGCACCGGCTTCGCCGGTGTTCGCGGGTGAACCCGCTCCCACAGGGACCGCGCTGCCAGAAAAATTCGCTGTACCTGTAAATTTCAGGAGTACGAAATGGGTATTTTTGACTGGAAACACTGGATCGTCCTGCTGGTCGTCGTGGTCCTCGTCTTCGGCACCAAGAAGCTGAAGAACCTGGGCAGCGACCTGGGCGAATCGATCAAGGGCTTTCGCAAGGCCATGAACGAGGAAGAGACCAAGCCGGCCGAGCAGACCCCGCCACCGGCGCAACCCGCCCAGCCCGTGCAGAATACCGCGCAGCAGAACCAGGGCCACACCATCGAAGGCCAGGCCCAACCGGTCCAAGAGCCGCAGCGGAAAGACTGACCCATGTTCGGCATCAGCTTCAGCGAGCTGCTGCTCGTCGGCCTGGTCGCCCTGCTGGTGCTCGGCCCCGAGCGCCTGCCCGGTGCCGCCCGCACCGCAGGCCTGTGGATCGGCCGGCTCAAGCGCAGCTTCAACAGCATCAAGATGGAAGTCGAGCGTGAGATCGGCGCCGACGAGATCCGCCGCCAGCTGCACAACGAGCACATCCTGTCGATGGAACAGGAGGCCCGGCGCATCCTCAACCCGCAGACGCCACCGGCCCAGCCGAGCAGCACCGAAGCACCTGCCAACCCGACGGCGAGCCACCCTGCGGCCCCGGCCACGCCATCCGAGCCTCCCCAACCGCCACGAGCCCCATGAGCGATAGACCGGAAACCGACCAGCCGATGCCGCTGGTCTCGCACCTGACCGAGCTGCGCACCCGCCTGCTGCGCTGCGTTGCCGCCGTCTTCCTGATCTTCGCCGGGCTGTTCTCCTTCGCCCAGCAGATCTACACCCTGGTCTCGGCGCCCTTGCGCGCGCACTTGCCGGCCAACGCGACGATGATCGCCACCGACGTGGCTTCGCCGTTCCTGACGCCGTTCAAGCTGACCATGATCGTCTCGCTGTTCCTGGCCATCCCATTCATTCTCCAGCAGATCTGGGGCTTCATCGCGCCAGGGCTGTATCGCCATGAAAAACGCATCGCCATCCCGCTGCTGGTGTCGAGCATCCTGCTGTTCTACGCCGGCATGGCGTTCGCCTATTTCCTGGTGTTCCCGCTGATCTTCGGCTTCTTCGCCAGCGCCACGCCTGAAGGCGTATCGATGATGACGGACATTGCCAGCTACCTGGACTTCGTCATGACGCTGTTCTTCGCCTTCGGCGTCGCCTTCGAGATTCCGGTGGCCGTGGTGCTGCTGGTGTGGATCGGCGTGGTGGACGTGCAATATCTGAAGAAGATCCGCCCCTACGTGATCATCGGCTGCTTCGTCGTCGGCATGGTCCTGACACCGCCGGATATCTTCTCCCAGACCCTGCTCGCCGTGCCCATGTGGATGCTGTTCGAGGTAGGCGTGCTCTGCGGCAGCCTGATCCGCAAGCGCAGCCACGCCCAGGAAGGCGCACCGGACGACCATAACGACCAACCGCCAGCGACCCAATCGTGAACCTGTTGTTGCTCGAGGAGGCCGATTTCATCGCGGCCGACCGTGTGGTGCTGGCTGATCGGCGCTTCACCCACATGCAGGAGATCCATCGCGTGGCGGTGGGGGACACCTTGCGGGTCGGCCGCATCGGCGGGCTGATGGGCCAGGCCAGCGTGCTGCGCCTGGAGGGCCATGAGGCCGAGCTGCAGGTTGCCTTCGACCAGCCACCACCGGCCAAGCTGCCGCTGACGCTGATCCTTGCCGTACCGCGCCCCAAGATGCTGCGCCGCCTGTTCCAGACGGTCGCCACCCTGGGGGTGCCGCGGCTGATCCTGGTCAACAGCTACAAGGTCGAGAAAAGCTTCTGGCAGACCCCGTTCCTGAACCCCGAGACCATCCGCGAGAACCTGATCCTGGGCCTGGAGCAGGCACGCGACACGGTGCTGCCCGAGGTGATCATCGAAAAACGCTTCAAGCCGTTCGTCGAAGACCGTCTACCAGCGATCGCCAACGGCACCCTGGGCCTGGTCGGTCACCCCGGCCCCTACCCCGCCTGCCCGCGCGCGGTCGAGGAGCCGGTTACCCTGGCGATCGGCCCTGAAGGCGGCTGGATCCCCTATGAAGTCGACCTGCTGGGCAAGGCTGGCCTGGCACCGGTGCAGTTGGGCGATCGCATCCTGCGCGTGGAAACCGCCGTCACGGCACTGCTCTCGCGTATTTTCTGACGGACGGGTCAGGCTCACCCCGTCAAGTTTCCCCGGTACAGGCCGATGGCCTAGGCAACATTACAAAAATGCTACCGTTGCCGGGGAGTAGAACATGTACCGATGGTTTAACCAGTCGCTGGGGAATATGAGCGTCAATCGCAAGCTGGGTTTCGGTTTCGGCCTGGTATTGCTCTTGACCCTGGCCATCACCGTGACCGGCTGGATCAGCCTGGACAACGTCACCAACCGGGGTGACAAGCTGGGTAATATCTCGATGATCTACGAGACCACCCAGGACCTGCGCATCGCCCGGCTCAACTACCAGACAAGCCACGACCAGGCCGCGATCGGCGAACTGGAGAAGACCCTCGATCACCTGGAACAGCAGATCCAGACGATGCTCGGGCAGATCGAACAGCCCGCCGACCAGCAGCGTCTGCAACAGCAGCTCGAGGCCACCCGCCAGTATCGTCAGGCGTTCGACCGGCTCAAGCAGGCCGACCAGCGCCGCGGCAATCTGGTCGACGACGCCATGGCGGCCAGCCAGCAGGCCCTGGAGCACATGGCCGCGCAAGGCACTGTGCTCAAAAATACGAGCCAGGCCTTGACCACCTCGCAGACTGCGGTACGCGATGCCGGCACCCGCAAGGCCAAGCAGACCCTGGCCGGGGCTACGACCCTGGCGCTGCTGCTCGGCCTGCTGGCCGCCTGGGCTATCACCCGCCAGATCGTAGCGCCCCTGCGCCAGACCCTGGCCGCCGCCGAACGTGTGGCCAGTGGCGACTTGCGCCAGGAGCCGCCGGTGCAGCGTCGTGACGAGCTGGGCCAGCTGCAGGCCAGCATGCAACGCATGACCCAGGGGCTACGGGAGTTGATCGGCGGTATCGGCGATGGCGTCACCCAGATCGCCAGCGCCGCCGAACAGTTGTCGGCCGTTACCGAGCAGACCAGTGCCGGCGTCAACAACCAGAAGATAGAGACCGACCAGGTGGCCACGGCGATGAACGAAATGGCCGCCACGGTGCACGAGGTGGCACGCAACGCCGAACAAGCCTCGGAGGCTGCCGTGGCAGCCGACCAGCAGGCGCGCGAAGGGGACCGGGTGGTGGGTGAAGCCATCGCCCAGATCGAGCGCCTGGCCAACGAAGTGATCAACTCCAGCGAAGCCATGAACCAGCTCAAGGACGAAAGCGAAAAGATCGGCAGCGTGCTGGACGTGATCAAGTCGGTGGCCCAGCAGACCAACCTGCTGGCGCTCAATGCTGCTATCGAGGCGGCCCGGGCTGGCGAGGCCGGCCGAGGCTTCGCCGTGGTGGCCGACGAAGTACGCAGCCTGGCCCAGCGTACCCAGCAGTCCACGGAGGAAATCGAGGAGCTGATCGCCAGCCTGCAGAACGGCACCCAGCGAGTCGCTGGCGTGATGGATGGCAGCCGTGCGCTGACCGACAGCAGCGTCGAACTGACCCGCCGTGCCGGCGGCTCGCTGGCGACCATCACCCGCACCGTGTCGGCGATCCAGGCGATGAACCAGCAGATCGCCACCGCGGCGGAGCAGCAGAGTGCCACGGCCGAGGAGATCAACCGGAGCGTGATGAACGTACGGGATATTTCCGACCAGACCTCGGCGGCGAGCGAAGAGACGGCGAGCTCGACCGTCGAACTGGCACGGCTGGGGACGCACCTGCAAGGGCTGGTTGGGCGGTTCAGGCTCTAAGGCCTGCTGCGCAGCCCAATCGCACAACGCCCGCTCTCACAGCGCACCCTGTGGGAGCGGGCTGGCCCCGCGATGGCCGCCTTGGCGGCCCCGGCGGTCACAGCACCTGACGCAGGAACGCCTGGGCCCGTGGGTCCTTGGGCGCGGCGAAGAACTGCTGCGGCGGCGAGTCCTCCAGCAACTTGCCATGGTCGAAGAACAGGACACGGTCGGCCACTTCCCGGGCAAAGCCCATCTCGTGGGTCACGCAGACCATGGTCATGCCCTCCTGGGCCAGGGTCTTCATCACATCCAGCACCTCGCCCACCATCTCCGGGTCCAGCGCCGAGGTCGGTTCGTCGAACAGCATGACCTTGGGATCCATCGCCAGGGCCCGGGCGATGGCCACCCGTTGCTGCTGGCCGCCGGACAACCGCGACGGGTACTCGTTGGCCTTCTGGCCGATGCCCACCTTCTCCAGCAGCGCCTTGGCCTTGGCTTCGCGCTCGGCCTTGCTGCGCTTGCGCACCACCTTCTGGGCCAGGCACAGGTTCTCCAGCACGGTCATGTGCGGGAACAGGTTGAAATGCTGGAACACCATGCCGACTTCGCGGCGGTAGGCGTTGATGTCGGTCTTCGGGTCATCCAGCTGCAGGCCGTCGATGGACACATGCCCCATGTCGAAATGCTCGAGGCCATTGAGGCAACGCAGGAAGGTCGACTTGCCCGAGCCAGACGGCCCAAGCACCACCACCACCTCGCCCTTGGCCACGCCGGTGGTGACGTTGTCCACCGCGCGCACCACCTGGCCGCGGGTGTCGAAGACTTTTACCAGGTCACGGACTTCAATCACTTTGCGCAAGCCTCCGCTCGAGCCGGCTGGCGATGTGCGACAGCGGCAGGTTGATCAGCAGGTACAGGCCTGCCACGCAGAACCAGATCTCGAAAGTCGAGAACGAGGTGGTGATGGCCTCGCGGCCGCTCTTGGTCAGTTCGGTGATGGCGATCACCGAGACCAGCGAGGTGTCCTTGACCAGGCTGATGAACTGCCCCGCCAGTGGCGGCAGCACGCGCTTGAAGGCCTGGGGCAGGATCACATGGCGCATCGATTGGCTGGCGTTCAGGCCCAGCGAGCGCGCCGCCTCGTTCTGGCCTTTGGCGATGGACTGCACACCGGCGCGCACGATCTCGGCCACGTAGGCGCCGGTGAACAGCGCCAGCGCCGCCACCCCGGCGAACTCCCGGGACAGGTTGAGCACGGTGCCGATGAAGAAGTAGAAGATGAAGATCTGTACCAGCAGCGGCGTGCCGCGCACCAGTTCGACATACACCGTGGACAGGTCACGCAGGGTCGGGTTGTTCGACAGCCGGCACAGCCCGGCGAACAGGCCGATCACCAGGCCCAGGGCACCGGACACCACCGAGATCCACAGGGTGGTCCATAAGCCCCACGCCAACGGGCCGGCCGCCCAATGGCGGGTCACGCCGATCGCATCGCCTTCGGCGACATCGTCACCACGGCTGAGCAGCATGCTGTCCTTGTCCACCTCCACGACCTGCTGGCCGCCGCTTTCGTCCTTGAGGGTGACGCGCGCGGTGTCGCCGCTGACCACGATCTCTTGGACCGTACCGTAGTCGGCAGCGCGCTGGGTCTCTTCGGCCTTGTAGGCGAAATACTGGGGGACGCGGTTCCAGCGCCACTCATAGGAAATCATCGAGGTGGCCAGGTAGAGGCTGAACGCCAGCCCCACCAGTACCAGCGCGGTCAACCCGTGCCAGGGCCACTGGGCTTTCTTGTGCTTGATCAATTGGGGTACTTCCGTAAAAGCGAACGCGCAGGGTTTGCCTGCGCGTCGGGGTGATAAAGCCGGGCTTGTGGCCTGGGCCTTATTCCATTTCCTTCAGCCAGTCCTTGTTCTTGAACCACTTGTCGTGGATACGATCGTAGGTCCCGTCGTTCTTGATCTGGTGCAGGAAGTTGTTGATGAAGTTGATGCTGTCGTAGTCGCCTTTCTTCAGGCCGAAGGCCAGCGGCTCGTAGGTGAAGGGTTCTTCGAGGAACAGCAGCTTGCCGGCACCGGCCTTGTCCACCGCCACCACGTTGTACGGCGCGTCGTAAACGAAGGCATCGGCCTTGCCGTTGACCACATCCATCACGCCTTCCTGCTCGTTGTCGTAGCCGTGGTACTTGGCCTTGCTGATCAGCTTCTTGGCGACCATCTCACCGGTGGTACCGAGCTTGGAGGTGATGCGGTACTTCTCGTTGTTCAAGTCCTTGTACGACTTGATCTCGCCCGCTAGCTCCTTGCGGATCAGCAGGGTCTGGCCGACCACGATGAAGGGTTCGCTGAAGTTCAGCCGCAGGTTGCGTTCCTGGGTGAGGGTCATGCCGCTGCCGATCATATCGAACTTGTCGGTCAGCAGGGCCGGGATGATGCCGTCATAGGCGGTGGAGACGGTCTCCAGCTTGACGCCCATGGACTTGGCCATGGCCTTGAGGATGTCGACCTCGAAGCCGATGATCTCGCCGCGCTTGTTGGTCATCTCGAAGGGCATGTAGGTAGGGTCCATGCCGACCCGCAGCGTGCCGCGCTTGACCGCGTCTTCGATGGCCCCCGCCTGGGCGGCGGTTACCGCGACTAGCGCGGTGACACCGACCAGGAGTCGCGACAGGTATTTTTTCATCATCACCAGGTCCCCTAGCAAAGTAGTGCGAATTTTATTGTTGGAAGGTCGTCAGACCGATACATATCGAGGTGGATGCTAACGCATGCGCAGGCTGGGACCTAGAGCCAGGGGGGACTTTGTTGGCCAAAATCGAAGAGATGACGAGGGCTGCGCCCTCGATCGCGGCACAAGGCCGCTCCTACAGGGGACGTGCAATGTGTAGGAGCGGGCTTGTGCTGCGATGGGCCGCACAGCGGCCCCTTGGGAGGGATCAGGCGCCAACCAGCGAAGGCTGGGCCTGATTGTCCGGATGCAGCGGCAGCAAGGGTGAATGCGGGTCGCTGGTGATGGAGTTGCGCCACACCCCGATCCACGCCTCGTTGTGCGTGGCCCAGACCTGCTCATGCAGGCGCGACAGCGCCACCGGGTCGCTCAGCAGTGCCAGGCGGGTGTTGCCGTCCAGCCCCTTGGGCCCGACTTCCAGCGCCTTGGCGACACGCTCGGCACGCAGTGCTTCGATCGGTGTAGCCTGACCGTGCCGTGCAGTGGCCATGGCACAAGCCAGGGCGTTCTGGCGCGGGTCGACCACCGCCCGAACGAACCCGTCATGCATGGCATGCCAACGGTTTTCGTGGGTGTACTGGTCGGTGGCCAGCAACTCATGCGGGGTCGCATATTCCTCAGGGATCAGGAACAGCTTTTCGTCCTTGGCGCTCAGGCCCAGGCGCACACGGCTGGAAATCACCGACACCGGAATCGACAGCACCAACGAGCCCACGATCGGCGCCAGCCACCACAGGAAGCTCGGGTTCAGCCAGGCCACCAGCGCCGCCCAGGCGATGCCCAGCAGGGTCTGCGGGCCGTGGCGACGCACGGCTTCGCTCCACGGGGTGGAGTCATCGTCACGCTGCGGCGAGTTCCAGGTCGCCGCCCAGCCGAGGAACGCAGCCAGGACGAAGCGGGTGTGGAAGATCATCCGCACCGGCGCCAGCAGCATGGAGAACAGCATCTCGATCAGCATCGACAAGGTGACCTTGATGCGCCCGCCGAACTCGGTGGCGCCCTTGGCCCAGATCAGCACGATGCTCAGCAGCTTGGGCAGGAACAGCAGCACGATGGTGGTGGAGAACAGCGCGATGGCCTTCTCCGGGTGCCATTGCGGCCACAGTGGGTAGAGCTGGAACGGCTCGATGAAGTACTGCGGCTCCATCAGGGTATTGGTAGCCAGCAATGCGGTCGAAAGCACCAGGAAGAAGAACCACAGCGGCGCCGACAGGTACGACATCACGCCGGTGAGGAACACCGCACGGTGCACCGGATGCATGCCTTTTACCAGGAACAGGCGGAAGTTCATCAGGTTGCCGTGGCACCAGCGCCGGTCGCGCTTGAGCTCGTCGAGCAGGTTCGGCGGCAGCTCCTCGTAGCTGCCCGGCAGATCGTAGGCGATCCACACGCCCCAGCCGGCACGGCGCATCAGCGCGGCTTCGACGAAGTCGTGGGAGAGGATCGCACCAGCGAAGGCCCCCTTGCCCGGCAGCGGCGCCAGGGCGCAGTGCTCGATGAAGGGCTTCATGCGAATGATCGCGTTGTGGCCCCAATAGTGCGATTCGCCCAGCTGCCAGAAGTGCAGGCCGGCGGTGAACAGCGGGCCGTAGACACGGGTGGCGAACTGCTGGATGCGTGCATAGAGAGTGTCCATGCCCGACGCCTTCGGCGCGGTCTGGATGATGCCCGCGTCCGGGTTGGCCTCCATCAGGCGCACCAGGCTGGTCAGGCACTCGCCGCTCATGACGCTGTCGGCGTCGAGCACGACCATATATTTGTACTCACCACCCCAGCGACGGCAGAAGTCGTCCAGGTTGCCGCTCTTGCGCTTCACGCGGCGGCGGCGGCGGCGATAGAAGATGCGCCCGAAACCTTTGGCTTCGCGGCACACCTCGAGCCAGGCCTGCTGCTCGGCGACGGCGATGTCGGTGTCGTTGGTGTCGCTGAGCACGAAGAAGTCGAAGCGGTCCAGGTCGCCCGTGGCGGCCACCGACTCGAAGGTCGCGCGCAGGCCCGCGAAGACCCGCGGCACGTCCTCGTTGCAGATCGGCATCACCAATGCGGTACGCGCCTGGGGCGCGATCGGCTCGCTGCCGGCGCTGCTGCCGGAGATACGGTACTTGTCACGCCCGGTGAGCAGCTCGAGAAAGCCCATCAGCGCGGTCCAGAAACCTGCCGACACCCAGCAGAACAGGATGCCGAACAAGACCAGGATGGAGGTCTGCAAGGCGTACGGCCAAACCTGCACCACGGTTTCCCAGAAGGTCTGGGCCATGATCTCGTCGAGCGAGACGAACGACCAGCCCTGGTAAGGCAGGATGCCCTTCATGTACCAGCCGGCCACGAGGGTCTGGCCGATCATCAGCAGCAGCAGGATGTAGCGACGCAGGGAGCCGACCCGGCGCCAGCGGGCCGGTGGCAGCTCGCGCTTGGGCGGCTGCGGGGCGTTGGTACGCCCGGTGAGGCGCCGCCACATGCGCACCAGCACATTGGTGCGCCAGGGTTCGGGCACCACGCGGGTACGCTTGATCGGCGGCGCGATCTTCAGGCACAGCCGCCCGCCGGCGTCGACGCCGAGCATTTCGGCCTCTTCCAGCTCGGCGGCGCTGCCCACGGTCAGGCGAGGGCCCACCGAGGCCTGCACGGCCTCGGTGGCATTGGCGGCCGGATGGGCCGCCAGGCGTTGGTGCAGCTCACTGAACGAGGTGCAGCTGGCAAGTTCTGCCCGCTGCTCATCGCTCAGTGGTAGGTGGGCCAGGTATTCGGCAAGCGATTCTGGCCGGGCGCTTGAGTTACTCATCGGCAGGCAACTGATAGCTCCAGGTCTCGGTCATCACCTTCTCGGTGGTGGCCGGGGCCCCGTTGGTGGGCGCCGCATCGGCGGCAGGTTGTTCAGCCTTGACGGCTTTCTCGGCCTTGGCGTGCTTGCCGGCGGCCTTTTCCTGCTTGCCTTCCTTGGCCGGCTTGGCCGGTTCCACCGGAACGTCGCGTACCAGCGCGGCACGCATCTCGGTGGACTTGCTCGGGTCCTTGACCTTCAACCGCAGGGTCAGGCGCCAGCCCTTGATTTCAGGGTTGTAGCGCAGGTTGTTCTCGACCACCTCGGCGTTGTCGCCCACGCTGACCTGGCTGCGCAGGGCGGTGTCCTCAGGCAGGGCGGCCAGCGCCGGGCCTTCGAAGTCGACCAGGAAGGCCACGCTGCCGTCGGCTTCACGGATCAGGTTGGACTGCTTCACATCACCGGTCGAACGCATGGTCTGCTTGACCCAGCCCAACTCCGGCGCGTGCAGCTGGGACTCGTCGATGGTCCAGCGCAGGCGGTATTCGAACTCCACCGGCTTGCCCGGCTCGGGCAGTTTCTCCGGGCTCCAGAAGGCAACGATGTTGTCGTTGGTCTCGTCGGCGGTGGGGATCTCGACCAGGTCGACAGTACCTTTACCCCAATCGCCACGGGGTTCGATCCAGGCGCTCGGACGCTTCTGGTAGTTGTCGTCGAGGTCTTCGTAGTGGCTGAACTCACGCTGGCGCTGCAGCAGGCCGAAACCACGCGGGTTCTCCACGCTGAAGCTGCTCACGGCCAGGTGCTTGGGGTTGTTCAGCGGGCGCCACAGCCACTCGCCGTTGCCGGCGTGGATCGACAGGCCTTCGGAGTCGTGCAGGGCCGGCCGGTAGTTGAGGACCTTGGATGGCTGGTTGCTGCCGAACAGGTACATGCTGGTCAGCGGGGCAACGCCCAGGCGGCTGACGTGATCACGCAGGAACACCTTGGACTTGACGTCCACCAGCGTGTCGCTGCCCGGACGCAGGATCAGCTTGTAGGCACCGGTGGAGCGCGGCGAGTCCAGCAGGGCGTAGATCACCAGGTGCTTGTCGGTGGGCTTGGGCTTCTCGACCCAGAATTCGCGGAAGCGCGGGAACTCCTCGCCCGACGGCAATGCGGTGTCGATGGCCAGGCCGCGGGCCGACAGACCGTACACGTGGCCCTTGCCGACCACGCGGAAGTAGCTGGCGCCCAGCAGGGTCATGATCTCGTCCTGCTTGCCGGCCTTGTTGATCGGGTAGAGCACGCGGAAACCGGCGTAGCCCAGGTTCTCGACGGTCTTGGGGTCATGGGGTACGTCGCCGAACTCGAAACGGCTCGGGTCGTACTTGATCTCCTCGACGGTGGTGGCGGTGACCTGGTTGATCTTCACCGGCGTGTCGAAGTGCATGCCCTGGTGATAGAAGGACAACTTGAACGGCGTCTTGTCCTTGGCCCACTCGGCCTTTTCCTGGATGAAACGGATCTTTTGGTAGTCCGCGAATTTCATGTCACGGAACACCGCCGGCAGATTGCTCTTGGGTGCTTCGTACTTCTGGCCGGCCAGATCCTTTGCCTTGGCTGCAACATCGTCAAGATTGAATGCCCACAGCTGGCCAGCGCTCATCAGGCCAAACAGTGCGACGCCAGCCACCAGGGCCTTGCGTAGCCGATTTCCGGGGATTCTTTGTGCAATACAGGGACTTACAATCACGAGCAACCCTCGCCGAAAACAGATCATGAAACCAACGGCCAGCGACCAATGCCGGGTTGGCGAGCACTGTTCGGACCCCGTGAGGGCCCAATGATTCCCCAAACGGTTCCAGACAATGCTCGAGTCAGAGTGAAACGAGCCCACGGACGCAGGCTCACGCAGCGCGCGATTATCCAGCAGAGCGCGTTACAACGCATCAGGCTGGAACAACTATTTATCGTACAAACCCTCTTGTTTTTCACGCAAACATAGGGTTTTTAAGCTCAAATTTGTAACATAAATGTCACAGGGCCATCATTGACTAAATGCACCTGCATATCGGCACCGAAACGGCCGCTGGCGACAGCGTCGTGCGCGGCGCGGGCTCGCTCGAGCAGGTAGTCGAACAATTCGGCGCCGAGGGCCGGCGGCGCCGCGGTGGAGAAGCTTGGGCGCATGCCGTTGCGAGTGTCGGCAGCCAAGGTGAACTGGGACACCAGCAGCAAGCCGCCGCCGATGTCCTTGAGCGACAGGTTCATCTTGCCCTGGGGGTCGCTGAACACACGGTAGTTGAGCAGCTTGTGCAAAAGCTTGTCGGCGTGCTCGCGGGTGTCCCCCGGCTCCACCGCCACCAGCACCAGCAGGCCTTGGTCGATAGCGCCGACGATTTCCCCCTCCACCTCTACCCGCGCGCCCCGCACGCGCTGCAGCAGGCCCTTCATGCTTCTTCCAGGGGCAGGTCGAGCAGGCGGCGGGCCATCTGGTCGGCGGCGCGCACCAGGGCATCGGTGATACCCGGCTCGGAGGCAGCATGGCCGGCGTCGCGGATCACCTTCAGCTCGCTGTTCGGCCAGGCCTGGTGCAGCGCCCAGGCGTTTTCCAGCGGGCAGATCACATCGTAGCGGCCGTGCACGATTACCGCGGGCAGATGGGCGATCTTCGGCAGGTCGCGGATCAGCTGGTCCGGCTCGAGGAAGGCATTGTTCATGAAGTAGTGGCATTCGATACGGGCGATCGACAGGGCGCGCTGCGGCTCGGAGAAGCGGTCGACCACCAGCGGGTTGGGACGCAGCGTCGCGGTGCGGCCCTCCCAGGTGGACCAGGCCTTGGCGGCGTGCATCTGGGCGATCTGGTCGTTGCCGGTCAGGCGCTTGTGGAAGGCCTTGACCAGGTCACCGCGCTCTTCCGGCGGAATCGGTGCGATGTAGTCCTGCCAGTAGTCTGGGAACAGACGGCTGGCCCCTTCCTGGTAGAACCATTGGATCTCCTGGGGGCGGCACAGGAAGATGCCACGCAGGATCAGGCCATGGACGCGTTCGGGGTGGGTCTGGGCATAGGCCAGGGCCAGAGTGGAACCCCAGGAGCCACCGAACAGCACCCATTTGTCGATCCCCAGGTGCTCGCGGATGCGCTCCAGGTCCTCGACCAGATGCCAGGTGGTGTTGTTCTCCAGGCTGGCATGGGGCGTGGAGCGCCCGCAACCGCGCTGGTCGAAGGTGATGATGCGGTACAGGTTGGGGTCGAAGTAGCAGCGGCTCTGGGCATCGCAGCCAGCGCCCGGGCCACCGTGGATGAACACCACCGGCAGACCTTCTGGCGATCCGCTTTCGTCTACATAGAGTACATGCGGTGCTTCCACGGCCAGATCGTGCCGGGCGTAGGGTTTGATCTGCGGGTACAGGGTCTGCATTGCGCACTCCGTGTGAGGATTTAATCTGCCGCCTGGCATCATAAACCTGAATTGCGCTTTGAGCATGTGTCGCGGTGAAACAGGTGGATGTCGATCGGGATACTGGGGCCGCTTTGCGGCCCTTTCGCGGCACAAGGCCGCTCCTACAAGAACCTCGCGCCCCCTGTAGGAACGGCCTTGTGCCGCGAAAGGGCTGCAAGGCAGCCCAAGTATCAACGCCCGTAGCGCGCCTTGCCCCAGGCCAAGACGGTTTCCAGCAACTGCTTCAACACCACCTGGGTCGGCTGGGCGAGGTCTTCGCGGTAGGCGAACGGCTCGACCTCTTCCATGTAGGTGCTCTGCGCCAGCTCCAGTTGCACAGCGTGAATATCGTTCGCCGGGTCGCCGTAATGACGGGTGATGTGCCCGCCCTTGAAGCGCCCATTGAGCACAGAGGTGTAGCCCTGGGCCTGGGCGCAGACACCCAACAGGCGCTCGGCCAGGACCGGGTCGCAGCTGGCGCCGTTGAAGGTGCCCAGGTTGAAGTCCGGCAGCTTGCCGTCGAACAGGTGCGGGATGACCGAGCGGATCGAGTGGGCATCCCACAACAGGGCATAGCCGTGAATCTCGCGCAGGCGCGCGAGTTCCTGTCGGATCGTATCGTGGTATGGCCGCCAGATCTGCTCCAGATAGCCCTTGCGCTCGTCCGCCGAGGGTTCCTGTCCCGCCTTGAACAACGGCTCGCCCTCGAACAGCGTCGCCGGGTACAGGCCCGTAGTGGCGCCGGCATACAACGGCTTGTCGTCATCCGGGCGGTTCAGGTCGATGACGAACCGCGAATACTCCGCGGCCACCACGCTGGCACCCAGGTCCCGGGCGAAATCGTACAGCCGTGGGATATGCCAGTCGGTGTCCGGCAGGCTGCGCGCCGGCTCGACCAAACCGTCACGCACGGTCTCGGTCAGGCCCAGGCCTGCATGAGGCATGCTGATCAGCAGCGGCAGCTGGCCCTGGTGAAAACTCAATACCTTGTCCATGTGCCCTCGCTCAGTTGGATATCTCATGGCCCAGGCGTACCACCCGCTTAGGCAGGTCGCCACCGAGCCAGTAGCTCAGATCCGCCGGGCGCTCGATTTGCCAGGCGACGAAGTCCGCCACCTTGCCCACCTCCAGCGAGCCGTGGCTTTCGCCCAGGCCCAACGCCGTGGCAGCGTGCTGGGTGACGCCGGCAAGCGCCTCCTCGGGGGTCATGCGGAACAGGGTACAGCCCATGTTCAGCATCAGGCGTAGCGACAACGCAGGCGAAGTGCCTGGGTTCAAGTCGCTGGCCAGGGCGATCTTCACGCCGTGGCGGCGCAGGGCCTCCATTGGCGGCAGCTGGGTTTCGCGCAGGAAGTAGAACGCCCCCGGCAGCAGCACGGCAACGGTGCCGGCCTCGGCCATGGCGATGGCGTCTTCCTCGGTCATGAACTCCAGGTGGTCGGCCGACAGTGCGTGGTAGCGCGCCGCCAGGCTCGAGCCGTGCAGCGATGACAGCTGCTCGGCGTGGAGCTTGACCGGCAGGCCCAGCTCACGCGCCTTGATGAACACCTTCTCGACCTGGGCTGGCGAGAATGCCAGGTGTTCGCAGAACGCATCCACCGCGTCCACCAGACCTTCCTCGGCCAGGGCGGGTAGCATCTGGTCGCAGATATGTGCGATGTAGTCGTCCGCCCGGCCGGCGTATTCCGGCGGCAAGGCATGGGCGGCAAGGCAGGTGCTACGCACGGTCAGCGGCAGCTCCTCGCCCAGGCGCCGGGCGACCCGCAGCATCTTGCGCTCGTTGGCCAGGTCCAGGCCGTAGCCGGACTTGATCTCCAGCGTGGTCATGCCATCGCGCATCAATGCCTGGACCCGCTGGCGTGCACTGGCGAACAGCTCGTCTTCGCTGGCCGCGCGGGTCGCCCGCACGGTGCTGGCGATACCGCCGCCCTGGGCGGCGATCTCGGCGTAGCTGACGCCCTGCAGGCGCTGCTCGAACTCGCCGCTGCGGTTACCACCGAACACCGCATGGGAGTGGCAATCGATCAGCCCCGGGGTGACCCAGGCGCCGCCCAGGTCCACCGTACGCTCGGCGTCGACCGCCGGCTGTTCGCCACGTGGGCCGATCCATTCGATCCGCCCCGCGTTGGTGACGATCGCTGCATCCTCGATGATCGAGTAGCGGCCTTGGGCCATGGTCGCCACGTGACAGTGCTGCCAGAGGGTTCTCATAAGCGGTCTCCGTTTCTAGCGGTGCAGTTCGGCCGGCTCCCGGACTGGCTGGCCCTGCCCTGCCCGCGGCTTGCACCACAACAGGTAGGAGGCCACCAGGAACACCACCCAGATGACGCCGACGATCAACGCAGCCTGGGTATCCGGGAAGTAACCAAGTACACCAAAGATGAACAACATGAAAGCGATGGCCATGGCCGGCCCGTAGGGCCAGAACGGCACGGGGAACTTCAGCTCGGCGACCTGCTCGGCGCTCAGGCGGCGACGCATGGCCACCTGGCTGACCAGGATCATCGTCCACACCCACACGGTAGCGAAGGTGGCGATCGAGGCGATCAGCAGGAACACGTTCTCCGGGATCAGGTAGTTCAGCAGCACGCCGACCAGCAGCGCAGCGCCCATCACCAGCACGGTCATCCATGGTACGCCGTGGCGGGACAGCTTGCCGAAGCTGCGCGGTGCATGGCCCTGCTGGGCCAGGCCATACATCATGCGGCCGGCGCCGAAGATGTCGCTGTTGATGGCCGAAACCGCGGCCGAGATCACCACCACGTTCAGCACGGCGGCGGCCGAACCGATGCCCAGGTTGCTGAAGATCTGCACGAACGGGCTGCCCTGGCTGCCGATCTGCGGCCATGGGTACAGGCACATCAGCACGAACAGGGTGAGCACGTAGAACAGCAGGATGCGCAGCGGCACGGCGTTGATCGCCTTGGGGATAACGCGTTGCGGGTCCTTGGCTTCACCGGCGGTGACACCGATGATCTCGATGCCACCGAAGGCGAACATCACCACGGCGAAGCAGGCGATCAGGCCGCCGATACCGTTGGGCATGAAGCCGCCATTGCTGACCAGGTTGCTCACACCGACGGTGGTTTCGGTGGTGGCGTGGCCCAGGCCGAAGATCATGATGCCGAAGCCGGCCAGGATCATGGCGACGATCGCCCCGACCTTGAGCAGCGACAGCCAGAACTCCATTTCGCCGAAGACCTTGACGTTGCACAGGTTCAGGCCGCCGATGATGAAGACGATGCCCAGCACCCAGATCCAGCGGGCCACCTCCGGGAACCAGAAGCCCATGTAGATCCCGAATGCGGTGACGTCGGCAATGGCGACGATGACCATCTCGAAAGCGTAGGTCCAGCCGAGGATGAAGCCCGCCATGGGGCCGAGGTAGGTACTGGCATAGTGACCGAAGGAGCCGGCCACCGGGTTGTGCACGGCCATCTCACCGAGGGCGCGCATGACCATGAACACCGCCGCGCCACCGATCAGGTAGGCCAGCAGGACGGCCGGGCCGGCCATCTGGATGGCTGAGGCGGAGCCGTAGAACAGCCCGGTGCCGATGGCGGAACCGAGGGCCATGAAACGAATGTGCCGGGCCGATAGCCCGCGCTTGAGACCTTGGGTTTGTTGCATGTCACGTCCTTCTTGAATTGTTCTTGTGGTGTTTATTTATAAGGGGGCTGCGGCGCCGCCAAGCGCGGGCACGGCGGCTCCCACGGGTTGGGTGGGGGCGCGGGCTTGCCGGCGATTGGCCGCAGGGCGGCCCCAAGGGCGTTACAGGCTTGGCAGGACGCCAGCCGGCAGCAGGCTGGTCAAGGTCCCTTTGGCCAGCAGCTCGGCGGCGATTTCGATGTCCGGCGCGAAGAAGCGGTCACGGTCGTAGTGCGGCACTTCGCGGCGCAATGCCTGGCGCGCCTGTTCCAGTTTGGCGGAGGTCTTCAGGCCCTTGCGCAGGTCCAGGCCCTGGCAGGCGCCCAGCCATTCGATGGCCAGCACACCACGGGTGTTCTCGGCCATTTCCCACAGGCGCTTGCCGGCGGCAGGGGCCATCGACACGTGGTCTTCCTGGTTGGCGGAGGTCGGCAGGCTGTCGACGCTGTGCGGATGCGACAGGGCCTTGTTCTCGCTGGCCAGGGCGGCAGCGGTGACCTGGGCGATCATGAAGCCGGAGTTCACCCCACCGTTCTCCACCAGGAACGGCGGCAGCTGGGACATGTGCTTGTCCATCATCAGCGAGATACGGCGCTCGCTCAGCGCCCCCATCTCGGCGATGGCCAGGGCGATGTTGTCGGCGGCCATGGCCACAGGCTCGGCGTGGAAGTTACCACCGGAGATCACGTCGCCTTCGGCCGCGAATACCAGCGGGTTGTCCGACACGGCGTTGGCTTCGATGCCCAGCACTTCGGCAGCCTGGCGGATCTGGGTCAGGCAGGCGCCCATGACTTGCGGCTGGCAACGCAGGGAGTACGGGTCCTGGACCTTGTCGCAGTTCTTGTGCGACAGCGAGACTTCGCTGGAGTCGCCCAGCAGGTCGCGGAAGCAGGCGGCGGTGTCGATCTGGCCACGTTGGCCACGCACTTCATGAATGCGCGCATCGAACGGCGAGCGCGAACCCAGCGCGGCTTCCACGCTCAGGCCGCCACAGGCGATGGCCGCGGCGTACAGGTCTTCGGCGGCGAACAGCCCGCGCAGGGCGTAGGCCGTGGATGCCTGGGTGCCGTTGAGCAGGGCCAGGCCCTCTTTCGCGGCCAGGGTCAGCGGCTCCAGGCCGGCGACGGCCAGGGCTTCGGTGGCCGGCAGCCACTGGCCCTTGTGGCGGGCCTTGCCTTCACCCAGCAGCACCAGCGACATGTGGGCCAGCGGTGCCAGGTCGCCCGAGGCGCCTACCGAGCCCTTGAGCGGGATGTGCGGGTAGACTTCGGCATTGACCAGGGCGATCAACGCGTCGATGACCTTGCGGCGGATGCCGGAGAAGCCACGGCTGAGGCTGTTGATCTTCAGCACCATGATCAGGCGCACCAGGGCGTCGTCCAGTGGTGCGCCGATACCGGCAGCGTGGGACAGCACCAGCGAGCGCTGCAGGTTTTCCAGGTCATGGCTGGCGATGCGGGTCGAGGCCAGCAGGCCGAAACCGGTGTTGATGCCGTAGGCGGTGCGGTCTTCGGCGATGATCTGCTCGACGCAGGCGACGCTGGCGTCGATCGCCGGGATTGCGCCGGCGTCCAGCTGCAGGCGTACAGGCGCTGCGTGGACAGCACGCAGTTGGGCCAGGGTCAGGGTGCCGGGCTTGAGAGTCAGGTCGGTCACTTCGCTACTCCAATTCGCATGGGGCCCGTAGGCCCCTTCTTGTTGTTCAGTATCAACGTTGTTCGGCGATAGCCAAAGGAACGTCGATCAGCCCGTGATCATCGGCAGGTCCAGGCCCTGCTCCTTGGCGCAGTCGATGGCGATCTGGTAGCCGGCATCGGCGTGGCGCATGACGCCGGTCCCTGGGTCGTTGGTCAGTACGCGAGCGATACGTGCCGCGGCTTCGTCGGTACCGTCGCAGACGATGACCATGCCCGAGTGCTGGGAGAAGCCCATGCCTACGCCACCACCGTGGTGCAGCGAAACCCAGGTGGCGCCGCCTGCGGTGTTGAGCAGGGCGTTGAGCAGCGGCCAGTCGGAGACAGCATCGGAGCCGTCACGCATGGCTTCGGTCTCGCGGTTCGGGCTGGACACAGAGCCGGAGTCCAGATGGTCGCGGCCGATGACGATCGGCGCGGACAGCTCGCCGCTACGGACCATTTCGTTGAACGCCAGGCCCAGCTTGGCGCGCAGGCCCAGGCCAACCCAGCAGATACGTGCCGGCAGGCCCTGGAAGCTGATGCGCTCGCGGGCCATGTCCAGCCAACGGTGCAGGTGGGCGTCGTCCGGGATCAGCTCCTTGACCTTGGCGTCGGTCTTGTAGATGTCCTCGGCATCGCCCGACAGCGCAGCCCAGCGGAACGGGCCGACACCGCGGCAGAACAGCGGGCGGATATAGGCCGGTACGAAGCCAGGGAAGTCGAAGGCATTGGCCACGCCCTCTTCCTTGGCCATCTGACGGATGTTGTTGCCGTAGTCGAAGGTCGGTACGCCCATTTTCTGAAAGTCGAGCATGGCCTGCACGTGCACGGCCATCGATTGCTTGGCAGCCTTGACCACGGCAGCGGCGTCGGTCTGGGCGCGGTCGCGGTACTCTTCCCAGGTCCAGCCGGCCGGCAGGTAGCCGTTGAGCGGGTCGTGGGCGCTGGTCTGGTCGGTGACCATGTCCGGGCGCACGCCACGCTTGACCAGCTCAGGCAGGATTTCGGCAGCGTTGCCGTGCAGGGCGATGGAGATGGCCTTGCCTTCGGCGGTGTACTTGGCGATGCGCGCCAGGGCGTCGTCCAGGTCCTTGGCCTGCTCGTCGACGTAGCGGGTCTGCAGGCGGAAATCGATGCGGCTCTGCTGGCATTCAATGTTCAGCGAGCAGGCACCGGCCAGGGTAGCGGCCAGTGGCTGGGCGCCGCCCATGCCCCCGAGGCCTGCGGTCAGGACCCACTTGCCGGTCAGGTTGCCGTTGTAGTGCTGGCGGCCGGCCTCGACGAAGGTTTCGTAGGTGCCCTGGACGATGCCCTGGCTGCCGATGTAGATCCAGCTGCCGGCGGTCATCTGGCCGTACATGGCCAGGCCTCTGGCGTCCAGTTCGTTGAAGTGCTCCCAGTTGGCCCAGTGCGGCACCAGGTTGGAGTTGGCGATCAGCACGCGCGGGGCGTTGGCGTGGGTCTTGAAGACACCGACCGGCTTGCCGGACTGCACCAGCAGGGTCTCGTCGTCCTCCAGGCGGGTCAGGGTCTCGACGATCTTGTCGTAGCACTCCCAGTTACGCGCGGCACGGCCGATACCGCCGTAGACCACCAGTTCCTTCGGGTTCTCGGCAACCTGTGGGTCGAGGTTGTTCATCAGCATGCGCAGCGGCGCTTCGGTCAGCCAGCTCTTGGCGGTCAGCTTGTTGCCACGCGGGGCGCGGATTTCTACGTCACGGTATTTGTTGTTGTCAGTCACGGGAGATGTCCTCTGCGGTCGGTGTCGACGGCGGTGTGTCGATGGCGATATACAAACACATCTTTACTTGTATGTACAAGCATGGACAACCATTTTTTTATACCGCTCCTCGGGAAGCCAGAAAGACAAAGGGGCCGCTGCGCGACCCGATCGCGGCACAAGGCCGCTCCTACAAGGATTTGCGATCAACTTGTAGGAGCGGCCTTGTGCTGCGATCGGGCTGCACAGCAGCCCCTTTTTCACGATGCCCGTTTAGCGCGGTATCAATTCGATCAGGCAGAACCGCCCTTGCACATCCAGCCCCAGCAGCTCTTCGTTGCCCTCCAGGCGCAGGCAGTCATACAAGCCCAGCCGCTGCACCCCATGCCCCGACACGCTCGCCTCGACATGCCCGCTGGCCGCGAACAACAGCACGGTCGAGGCCGAGCTGTACAACCGGTGCGTACCATCGAGCCACTGCAGCCGCGCCCGGTAGCGCTGCGGCGCGTAGATCAGGTTGAAGTCGCGGATCGGCCCGCCCAGCAGCTTGCAGCTGACCTGGCTTTCGCCCTTGAAGGCAAAGGCATCGAACGGCAGCAATGGCCGGCTGGCCTGGCCGTCGACCAGCAGGCGCATGCCGTCGCCCTGGAGCACGGTGATGATCCGCTGGTAGCCGGCAAAGGTGGAAAACCCGCCGGACTCCTCGATATCGGCGATCGACAGGCGCCAACCGAACCCCTCCAGGCCCTCGCCGGCGTCGCGGGTGATCTCTTCGGTGAAGCCTCCACCGTTCTTCCAGGGCATGCGCGGGTAGTCTTGGGCGCGCAACAGCTGCAATTGACTCATTTGCTGAATCGTCCTTCCAGGCGATGACGGGAACCAGGGTGGATCAGGCGTGCGGCGGTCACCGGCTGGCGGCCGGACCAGGTGCGCCGGCGGATCAGCAGGCACGGCTCGCCTCGCTCGATCTGCAGCAGGCGGCACTCCTCGGGCTCGGCCAGGATCGCCTCGACCACGTGCTCGCCCTCGGTCAATGGGGCGACCTGCGACAGATAGGCGTAGGGCGTCTGCCGGGTGAAATCCTGCTTGAGGTAGTC
This sequence comes from Pseudomonas sp. NY15356, assembly GCF_048068175.1. Lineage (NCBI taxonomy): Bacteria > Pseudomonadati > Pseudomonadota > Gammaproteobacteria > Pseudomonadales > Pseudomonadaceae > Pseudomonas > Pseudomonas sp. NY15356. The sequence continues at coordinate 294,292 of NZ_JBLUPW010000001.1, forward strand.
CGGGGCGATCTGTGCGTTGACGTAGCGGTCCTCGATCTGCACAGGCACGCCGTTTTCGTAGTGCACGATGAGCGAATGGAACACCCGCTGCCCTTCGCGCATGTCCAAGGCCAAGGCACGCTCGGAGCCGGCCGCTTCCTCGGCGAGACGGATCACCTGGCAGCTATGCTGGTGGCCACGGCCGGCGATCTCGTCGGCGATGTTGTTGACCTCGAACAGCGCCGAACGGGTCTTGGGTTCGGCCACGAAGGTGCCGACGCCCTGCATGCGCACCAGGAGCCCTTCGGCAGTGAGTTCGCGCAGCGCACGGTTGACGGTCATGCGGCTGAAGCCCAGCTGGCTGACCAGCTCGCTTTCCGAGGGGACCCGGTGGTGCGGCGGCCAGCTGCCGTTTTCGATCTGCTGGACGATCATCTGCTTGACCCGGGCATACAGCGGCGCCGGACCTTCGCCCATCTGGGCAACCAGCGCGGAGACGGGAGGTGTCGGCACGGCGTTGAATCCTTGTGCAATTGATTGAGCGGTAGCTTGCCGCAGTTTACCCGGCACGCAAACGCCTGTATATGTATATACAAGTTAAACAATAACAGGATTTTACCCAATGCCTGCCTTTTTCGCCGAACGCGCCCTGCTGCCCACCGGCTGGGCCAGCAATGTCCGCCTGGAAGTCGCCGAAGACGGTCGTCTGAGTCATGTCGAGGCCAATGCCTCGGCCGAGGGCGCCGAGCGCTTGGCCGGCCCGCTGCTGCCGGGCATGCCCAACCTGCATTCCCATGCCTTCCAGCGCGCCATGGCAGGCCTTGCGGAGGTGGCCGGCAACCCCAACGACAGCTTCTGGACCTGGCGCGACCTGATGTACCGCCTGGTTGGCCGGATCACGCCACAGCAACTGCAGATCATCGCCCGCCAGCTGTACATCGAAATGCTCAAGGCCGGCTATACCTCGGTGGCCGAGTTCCACTACGTGCACCACGACCACAATGGTCACGCCTATGCCGACGCCGCCGAGCTGTCGCTGCGCATCAGTGCCGCCGCCGCGGATACCGGCATCGGCCTGACCCTGCTGCCGGTGCTCTACAGCCATGCAGGCTTCGGCGGCCAGGCGCCGAGCGAAGGCCAGCGCCGTTTCATCAACTCCAGCGAACAGTACCTGCGCCTGCAACAACAGCTCGCCCCGCACCTGGCGGCGCAACCTGCCCAGCGCCTGGGCCTGTGCTTCCACTCCCTGCGCGCGGTCACCCCTGGGCAGATCGCCGAGGTGCTGGCTGCCAGCGACCCGCATTGCCCGGTGCACATTCATATCGCCGAGCAGCAGAAGGAAGTCGACGACTGCCTGGCCTGGAGCGGCCTGCGCCCCCTGCAATGGCTCTATGAAAACGTCGAGGTGGACGCGCGCTGGTGCCTGGTCCATGCGACCCACGCCGAGCCCGATGAGGTCAGCGCCATGGCCCGCAGCCGCGCCGTGGCCGGCCTGTGCCTGACCACCGAGGCCAACCTGGGCGACGGTATCTTCCCGGCCGTGGACTTCATGGCCCAGGGCGGTCGCATGGGCATCGGCTCGGACAGCCACGTATCGCTGAGCGTGGTGGAAGAGCTGCGCTGGCTGGAATATGGCCAACGCCTGCGCGACCAGCGACGCAACCGGCTGTATCGCGGCGACCAGCCGATGGTTGGCCGGACCTTGTACGACGCAGCCTTGGTCGGCGGCACCCAAGCGATGGGACAACCCATCGGCGAGCTGGCCGTAGGCAAGCGTGCCGACTGGCTGGTGCTCGATGGACGGGACCCTTACCTGGCGACCGCGAACGGGGATGCCATTCTCAACCGCTGGCTGTTCGCCGGCGGCGATCGCCAGGTGCGCGACGTGATGGTCAACGGGCAATGGGTGGTGCGCCAGGGGCGGCACGAACAGGAAGAGGCGAGTGCGCAGGCGTTCGTCGAGGTACTGCGCCAGCTGCTCGACTGACGACGGCAAGGGCTTCGCCCTTGATCGCGGGGCAAGCCCGCTCCCACAGTGATCACCGTCACCCTTGTGGGAGCGGGCTTGTCCCGCGATTGCGGTCTACCAGCAGAACTCAGTGCGAAGCGACGATCTGCTTGTCCGACGCACGCCAGATCAGCCGGGTGGTGTCATACCCCTGCTGGCGGGCCTTGGCCAGCAGGCTCTCGCGCTCCACCGCCGGCAGGCTCTGGGTCCGCGACAGGATCCACAGGTACTTGCGGTCCGGGCTGCCGACGATCGCCGTGCGGTAGCGCTCGTCCACGTACAGCACCCAGTACTCACCCTTGGCCACACCCGGCACCAGGTGTGTGAACCAGTTGTTGAACTCCACCCACAGCCGGTCGTTGTGCCCCTGCTCCTGTGGCCAGGCCGAACCCTCGGCGCGCAACCACTCGCCGTCGAACATGCGGCAGCGGTTCAGCACACCCATCGAGCCATCGGGCTTGAGGTTGTAGTGGGCCTCGGACTGGGCGCAATCGCGCTGGAAGGGCATCGGCAACCGCGCCAGCTCGAACCATTTGCCCTCATAGCGCTTCAGGTCGAGACCGCCTGCGGTCTTCGGCGCCAGCGGGTCGCTCGGGGACGTGGCGCAACCGCCCAGCAGCAACGCTGCACAAACCGCCAGCAGCAGGTGGATACGCTTCATTTGAGACCCTGCCCGGAATACATCAAGACCTTGTCGGCAGCGTACTGAACGCTGATGAAGCTCTTCTCGTCGCCCCACGTGCAGCTGCTCATGCCCAGCGCCCCCGAACATTCTGCCGGGGTGCCGAGCAGTTGCTCGACCTCGGCCTTGCTCATGCCGGCCTTGAGCTTGGAATAGTTTTCCTGGTTGATCTTGCTGCAGGCAGTCAGGACGACGCACAAGGACAACAGGGCGAGGGAACGCAACGACATGAAGGGACACTCCTGGAGATGAAGGCACAGGCATGGTGGCCTGCAGACAGCTTAGAAGGCAAAAAGCCGCCTCGGTTCCCTACTCCCCTGGGTTTGTGCCTACACCGTTGGTCGGCTGGCGTGAACCTTGCGAACCTGTTCACACCGCCAAAACGATTGCGGGGCAAACCCGCCCCCACGCATCACGCATGAGAGCGGCTTTGCCCCGCAAAGGCCTGCCGGCTTAGAAACGCGAGCCTGGCTCGAGCAGGAAGTCCATTTCTTCATCGGTGCTCGGCCGGCCCAGCACCAGGTTGCGGTGCGGGAAGCGGCCGAAGCGGGCGATCACCCGTTGGTGCTGCTCGGCGTAATCGAGGAACCCTTCGAACAGGCGGCGGTTGGCCTCGGGCTGTTCCTCCAGCAGGGCCTGGTAGCGCTCCACGCACAGGTTCTGCCAGTCGAGCACTTCGGCGTGCTCCAGCACCAGCAGCACGAACACCCGCTGGATCGGCAACAGCTGGTAGTCCCAGCCCTTCTGCAAACCTTGCATGGCCACCACCTGGGCACGCCGGTCGCCCTCGAAGGCGCGCGGCGTGTCCCGGTAGATCATGCGCGGCAGCTGATCGAGCAGCAGGAGCAGGCCAAGCCAACCCTGGGGGCTCTGCTGCCATTCGTCCAGGCCGCCGGCCAGGGCATGCTCGACCAGCTCGCCAAAGTACTCGCGGGCTTCATCGTCATGGTGCTTGCCGAACCACAGCGTGCTCTTCTCGTCAGCCACGGCCTGGGGGCTGGTGCCCCAACCGAACCACCATTCCAGTAAAGGCTGCCAAGGTGCGAGCATGACTTACTCCTTGTGATAGGCGGTGACGCGCTCGACCTCTTCCTTCGAGCCCAGGATCACCGACACACGCTGGTGCAGGCTCTCGGGCTGAATGTCGAGGATACGATCGTAACCGTTGGTGGATGCGCCGCCGGCCTGCTCGATGATGAACGACATCGGGTTGGCTTCGTACATCAGGCGCAGCTTGCCCGGCTTGCTGGGTTCGCGGGCGTCACGTGGGTACATGAACAGGCCGCCACGGGTGAGGATGCGGTGCACATCGGCCACCATCGAGGCAATCCAGCGCATGTTGTAGTTCTTCTTCAGCGGGCCGGTCTCGCCAGCCAGCAGTTCGCCCACGTAGCGCTGCACCGGGGCTTCCCAGTGACGCTGGTTGGACATGTTGATGGCGAATTCGGCGGTGCTTTCCGGCACGCGGATGTTCTCGTGGGTCAGGACGAAGCTGCCCAGCTCGCGGTCCAGGGTGAAGCCCTTGACGCCGTTGCCCAGGGTCAGGATCAGCATGGTCTGCGGGCCGTAGATGGCGTAGCCGGCGGCGACCTGCTGGGTGCCCGGCTGGAGGAACGCCTTCTCGTTCAGGGTTTCGTTCTGGCTCAGGTATTCGTTGGGGCAGCGCAGTACCGAGAAGATGGTACCGACCGAGACGTTGACATCGATGTTCGACGAGCCGTCCAGCGGGTCGAAGACCAGCAGGTAGGCGCCCTTGGGGTACTTGCCCGGGATCTGGTAGGCGTTGTCCATTTCCTCGGACGCCATGCCGGCCAGGTGGCCACCCCACTCGTTGGCCTCGAGCAGGATGTCGTTGGAAATCACATCGAGCTTCTTCTGCACTTCGCCCTGCACGTTTTCGGTGCCCATGCTGCCCAGTACGCCGCCCAGGGCCCCTTTGGACACGTGGTGGCTGATTTCCTTGCACGCACGCGCCACCACTTCGATCAGGAAGCGCAGATCGGCAGGGGTATTGTTGCTGCGGGTCTGCTCAATCAGATAGCGACTCAGGGTAACGCGGGACATGTATGGCTCCGAAATGGAAAGGGGGAGAAAAACCCCCGCAGTTTACAGGGAGAGTTGCAGGCTAGCGAGCGATGAGACTCGACTGGTCGTTCAGACGGCACAATAGGTCGGTAGTTCAGCGCCCGCCAGGCCGGCGGTCGGAGCACGCGGCCATTCGCGGGTAAACCCGCTCCCACAGGTTTATCGCAGGCTTCGGGAGCTGAGCGGGCCTGTGGGAGCGGGTTTACCCGCGAATGGCTTCACCTCAGTCCAGCGCCTTCCAGATCTCGCTGGCATACTCGCGAATGGTCCGGTCCGACGAGAACCAGCCCATCCGCGCAGTGTTGAGCACCGCCATGCGCCACCAGCTCTGGGGCTGGTGCCACAGCGCCTCGACCCGTCGCTGGGCCTCCCAGTAGGCATCGAAATCAGCACACACCAGGAACCGGTCATGGGCCACCAGCGCATCCACAAGGCCCGTGTAGCGCGCCGGGTCGTCGGGTGAAAAGACGCCGCTGCGGATCGCCTCGAGCACATCGCCCAGGCGGTTCGACGCTGCGATCGCAGCGCCGGCACCGAAGTCCCCAGCACGTTTGCGTGCCTCCACTTGCTGGGCCGTGAGGCCGAAGATGAACATGTTCTCGGTACCGACCTGCTCGCTCATCTCGACGTTGGCGCCATCGAGGGTGCCGATGGTCAGTGCGCCGTTGAGGCCGAACTTCATGTTGCTGGTGCCAGAGGCTTCGTAGCCGGCGGTGGAGATCTGCTCGGACAGGTCCGCCGCCGGGATGATGCTCTCGGCCAGGCTGACGTTGTAGTTGGGCAGGAACACCACCTTGAGCAGGCCGCGCACGGTCGGGTCGTTGTTGACCACCCGGGCGATGTCGTTGGCCAGCTTGATGATCAGCTTGGCCTGGTGATAGCTGGCCGCGGCCTTGCCGGCAAAGATCTTCACCCGTGGCACCCAGTCGATGCCCGGCTCGGCGCGCATGGCCTGGTACAGGGCCACGGTATGCAGCAGGTTGAGCAGTTGGCGCTTGTATTCGTGGATCCGCTTGACCTGCACGTCGAACAGCGCCTCGGGGTTGACCGTCACCCCGACCCGGTCCTGGATGATGCTGGCCAGGGCGCGCTTGCTGTGCAGGCGCTGTGCGGCGAACTGCTTGCGGAAGGTGGTCTTGTCGGCGAACGGTACCAGCGCCTTCAGCTGCCCCTCGGGGTCGTCCAGCACCTGCTCGCCCAATGCCTCCACCAGCATGGCGGTGAGCTGCGGGTTAGCCTGGTACAGCCAGCGGCGGAAGGTGATGCCGTTGGTCTTGTTGTTGATCCGTTGCGGGTAGAGCTTGTGCAGCTCGGCGAAGACCGTGCTGCGCATCAGCTTGCTGTGCAGGGCCGACACCCCGTTGACGCTGTGCGAACCGAGGAACGCCAGGTTGCCCATGCGTACCCGCCGGCCGTTGTCCTCCTCGATCAGCGACACCGCGCGCAGCACGTCGAAGTCATGTAGGCCTTTGGCCCGCAACGCATCGATGTGGTGGGCGTTGATCAGGTAGATGATCTGCATGTGACGCGGCAGCATGCGCTCCATCAGCGCCACCGGCCAGGTTTCCAGGGCCTCGGGCAGCAGGGTGTGGTTGGTGTAGGCCAAGGTCCCGACCGTCAGTTCCCAGGCGGTGTCCCAGGGGATTTCATGCTGGTCGACCAACAGCCGCATCAATTCGGCCACGGCGATCGAGGGGTGGGTGTCGTTGAGCTGGATGGCCGCCGCATCCGGCAGGTTGAGCAGGTTGTCATGCATGTTCAGGTGTCGGCGCAGCAGGTCCTGCAACGATGCCGAGACGAAGAAGTATTCCTGGCGCAGGCGCAGCTCCTGGCCGGCCTCGGTGCTGTCGGCCGGGTAGAGTACCCGCGAAATGCTCTCGGCCCGTGCCACCTCGGCGACCGCGCCGAGGTGATCGCCAGCGTTGAAGCGCTCCAGGTGCAGCTCTTCCATGGCCCGGGCACGCCACAGGCGCAGGGTGTTGACGCTCGCCCCGCGCCAGCCGACCACCGGGGTGTCATAGGCCACCGCCCGCACCGTCTCGCCCGGCCACCAGACCTGGCGCGGATGGCCATGGGTGTCGTACACGGTCTCGACGCTGCCGCCAAAGCTGATCGGGTAGATCACCTCGGCGCGCTCGAACTCCCACGGGTTACCGAAGTCCAGCCAGTTCTCGGTCTGCTCCTGTTGCCAGCCATCGACCATGGCCTGGCGGAACAGGCCGTGTTCGTAGCGGATGCCATAGCCATGGGCGGCGATGCCCAGGGTCGACATGCTCTCCATGAAGCACGCCGCCAGGCGACCGAGGCCGCCGTTGCCCAGCGCGGCGTCCGGCTCCAGCAGGCGGATGCGTTCCAGGTCCACGTCCAGCCCCACCAAGGCTTCGCGGGCGATCTCCAGCAGGCCCAGATTGCTGAGGCTGTCGTAGAGCAGGCGGCCGATGAGAAATTCCAGGGAGAGGTAGTAGACCCGCTTCTGGCTGCGCCGGTAGGCCTGACGGGTGTGGTCCATCCAATGGTCGACCATGTGATCGCGGGCAGCCAGGGCGATGGCTTCGAACCAGTCGTGGTCGAAGGCATGCTCCGGATCCTTGCCGACCGCGTAGGTCAGCTTGGCCAGTACAGCGGCGCGGAACTCGGCCACCTCTGCGTCACGAGCTTTGGGTTCCTGGGACATGCGGCATCCTCGGGCAAGTTGACGAAAGCACAGGTTGTTCAGCCTAGACGCTTCGACACAGAGCGTCAGCGAGGGTTCGAGGTTTTCATGTCCGCTCGGCGATTCGGGCAAAAGGTTGTTCACAAATTGAACAACTCCGGTATCATCGCGCGCCCCGCAAACCGTGATATACCCCAAGAAAATGAAACCGACCCTGATCGCCGCCGCCGAAGTCGACCGCCTGGAAACCTGGCAACGCTATGCCAGCCACATGTGCGGAGGCTGCCACTCGACCTGTTGCACACTGCCGGTGGAAGTGAAGATCAAGGACCTGATCCGCATCGGCGTGGTGGACGAGTTCGAAAAAGACGAGCCACCGAAGCACATCGCCAAGCGCCTGCAGAAAGACGGCATCATCGAGCGCTTCAACCAGAAGTCGGGGATCTTCACCCTGACGCGCATGAGCAACGACGATTGCCTGTATCTGGATCGCAAGAGCCGCTTGTGCACCATCTATGACAAGCGGCCCGACACCTGCCGCAACCACCCCAAGGTCGGGCCGCGACCGGGGTATTGTGCGTACAAGCCCAAGGTGGTCGGGCGCTGAGCCTGTTTCAGTCGAGAATTCGGGGCCGCTTCGCGCCCCTTTCGCGGCACAAGGCCGCTCCTACAGGAGATCATGCCCCCGTGTAGGAGCGGCCTTGCGCCGCGAAAGGGCCGCAAAGCGGCCCCCCCAACTTTCTTGAAGACAAACGAAAACGCCCCCGGCCTTTCGACCGGGGGCGTTTTTCGTTTCAGCTCAGGCTAAATGAATCAAGCCTTGGCTTTCTTGGCAGCGCGGGTACGCTCGCCTTCGTCGAGGATCTTCTTGCGCAGACGGATCGACTTCGGCGTGACTTCGCACAGCTCGTCGTCCTGGATGAATTCCAGGGCCTGTTCGAGGGTGTGGCGAACCGGCGGAACCAGGGCGATGACTTCGTCCTTGCCCGAAGCACGCATGTTGTCGAGCTTCTTGCCTTTGGTCGGGTTCACGCCCAGGTCGTTGTCACGGCTGTTCAGGCCGATGATCTGACCGTTGTAGATGTCCTGGCCATGCTCGATGAACAGCTTGCCGCGAGCCTGCAGGGTTTCCAGCGAGTAGGTCAGGGCCTTGCCGGTCTCGATCGACACCAGCACACCGTTCAGACGGCCCGACATGGTGCCTGGCTTCATGGTGTCGTAGCGATCGAAGATCGAGGTCAGGATGCCCGCACCGTTGGTCAGGGTCAGGAACTGGTTACGGAAACCGATCAGGCCACGGGCCGGAACGTTGTACTCCAGACGCACGCGGCCCTTGCCATCCGGCGCCATGTTGGTCAGGTCGCCCTTACGCAGGCCCATCTCTTCCATGACCTTGCCCTGGGATTCTTCAGGGATGTCGATGGTGACGTTCTCGAACGGCTCCTGCTTGACGCCGTCGACTTCGCGAATGATCACTTCAGGACGGCCTACGGCCATTTCGAAGCCTTCGCGACGCATGGTTTCGATCAGCACCGACAAGTGCAGCTCACCGCGGCCAGACACCTTGAACTTGTCAGCCGAGTCGCCTTCTTCGACGCGCAGGGCAACGTTGTACAGCAGCTCTTTGTCCAGACGCTCCTTGATGTTGCGGCTGGTGACGAACTTGCCTTCCTTGCCGCAGAACGGCGAGTCGTTGACCTGGAAGGTCATCGAAACGGTCGGCTCGTCGACGGTCAGCGGCTTCATCGCTTCGACGTGGTTCATATCGCACAGGGTGTCGGAAATGAACAGCTCGTCGAAGCCGCTGATGCAGACGATGTCGCCCGCGGTGGCTTCTTCGACGTCGACGCGGTGCAGGCCGTGGTGGCCCATCAGCTTGAGAATACGGCCGTTGCGCTTCTTGCCTTCGGTGTCGATGGCGACGACCGGAGTGTTCGGCTTGACGCGGCCACGGGCGATACGGCCAACACCGATGACGCCCAGGAAGCTGTTGTAGTCCAGCGCAGAGATCTGCATCTGGAACGGGCCGTCGACGTCAACGGTCGGAGCGGGCACGTGGTCGACGATGGCCTGGTACAGCGGGGTCATGTCTTCGGCCATGTTGGTGTGGTCCAGGCCGGCGATGCCGTTCAGGGCCGAGGCGTAGACGACCTGGAAGTCCAGTTGGTCGTCGGTGGCGCCGAGGTTGTCGAACAGGTCGAAGATCTGGTCCAGAACCCAGTCAGGACGTGCGCCCGGGCGGTCAACCTTGTTGATCACGACGATCGGCTTGAGGCCGGCTTCGAAGGCCTTCTTGGTCACGAAGCGGGTTTGCGGCATCGGGCCGTCCTGGGCGTCGACCAGCAGCAGCACGGAGTCGACCATGGACATCACGCGCTCTACTTCACCACCGAAGTCGGCGTGACCGGGGGTGTCGACGATGTTGATGCGGTAGTCGTTCCAGCGGATGGCGGTGTTCTTCGCCAGGATGGTAATGCCACGCTCCTTTTCCTGGTCGTTGGAGTCCATCACGCGCTCGTCGTTGAGCTCGTTACGCTCCAGGGTGCCGGACTGGCGCAAAAGTTTGTCGACCAGGGTGGTTTTGCCATGGTCAACGTGGGCGATGATGGCGATGTTACGCAGATTTTCGATCACAACTGTATCTCGATCAGAGGATTCGGTTGCCGCCAGTGTAGGCGGCGAATATGTAAGTTTGCGGCTCAGCGGGCCCGGTGGTCGGGAGGGCGATGGCGGATGCTGCCGCCATACAGCCCTGGGGTCTTATGTCGGACGATAAACACGCACATTGGCATGTCCCTCACTGAGCAGGTGGTGTGCGTGCAGGCGGCTCATCACACCCTTGTCGCAATACAGCAGGTACTGGCGGTTGGCATCCAGGTGCTTGAACTTGCTGTTAATGGCATAGAACGGCATGGCCTGGACTTCGACGCCTTCGATCACCAGGGGTTCGTCTTCCTGGGCATCGGGGTGACGGATGTCGAGAACGATCTGGCCCGGCAACGCCTCGGCCACTTCCTCGACCTCGACGTCCTTGCCCAGCTCGTCGATCACGTGGTCGATGGAGATGAACTTGGCGCGCTCCATGGCGCGCTCGAGGACCGCCATGTCGAACTGCTTCTCTTCGTGCTCCATGCGGTGGCGCTTGGCATGGGTGGTCGGGTTCACCGAAATCACGCCGCAGTATTCAGGCATGTGCTTGGCGAACTCGGCGGTACCGATCTGGTAGGCGGTGTCGATGATGTCCTGCTTGTGGCTGGCCAGCAGCGGGCGCAGCACCAGCTTGTCGGTGGCCGAGTCGATGATCGACAGGTTCGGCAGGGTCTGGCTGGACACCTGGGAAATCGCCTCGCCGGTGACCAGGGCCTCGATCTCCAGGCGATCGGCCATGCGCGCCGCGGCGCGCAGCATCATGCGCTTGAGGGTCACGCCCATGTAGCTGTTGTCGACCTTGTTGAGGATCTCACCCACCACTTCCTCGAAAGGCACGCTGATGAACAGCACGCGCTGGCTGCTGCCGAACTTCTTCCACAGGTAGTGGGCCACTTCCATCACGCCCAGTTCGTGGGCACGGCCACCGAGGTTGAAGAAGCAGAAGTGGGTCATCAGGCCGCGACGCATCATCTGGTAGGCAGCGACGGTGGAATCGAAGCCGCCGGACATCAACACCAGGGTCTGCTCCAGGGCGCCCAGCGGGTAACCGCCGATGCCCTGGTGCTGGTTGTGGATCACGTACAGGCGCTGGTCGCGGATCTCGATGCGCACCAGGACTTCCGGGGCCTTGAGGTCGATGCCGGTGGCGCCGCACTGCTGGCGCAGCTGGCTGCCGACGTAGCGATCGACATCCATCGAGGTGAAGTCATGGTGCCCGCCCCGCTTGCAACGCACAGCGAAGCGCTTGCCGGCCAGCAGGTGGCCAAAATGGTGCTTGCACTTCTCGACGATATCGTCGAAGTCACCCAGCGGGTATTCCTCGACCTGCAGGAAGTGGGTGATACCCGGGGTGCAGGTCAGGCGCTCGATCATTTCGCGCTGGATCTTCTCGTCCTCGACGCGGGTAACCACCTCGAGATTGTCCCAGACACCATCGACCACGAGCTCCGGATCCAGGTCCTTGAGCACGACGCGGATGTTCTTGCCGAGCTGGCGGATGAAACGCTTGCGCACCGGCCGGCTCTTGATGGTGATCTCTGGGAAGACTTTGACGATAAGTTTCATTGGTTTAACAGCGCGCGCAGGGCCTGCCGAAAATGAGGGGCGCGAATTATAGCGGAAATAGCTCAAGGTTTGAGCAACTTTTGATCAGGACATGGATTTATGTTGCCTGTGCGGGCCTCATCGCGGGACAAGCCCGCTCCCACCGAGAGCCCGTTGTGCGCAACTCCCTGTAGGAGCGGGCTTGTCCCGCGATGGGGCGCACATGATCACCATCGCACCACAATGGTGCGCTGCTTCAAAAAAACGCATCTTATGGGTGCATTTTCAAAGGTACCCTTTAGGCAAAATGCCCGCCAACGCCCCCTTTTATCCCATCCTCGCCATTTTCGAGCACTGGCATGCAAATTGCTCTCTTGTGAGGCAGGTAAGCTTGGCCGACTATCCGCGCCCGGCGACACCCTTTTTCCAGGGCAGCGGCCCACCGCGCCCTAGACCATCCGGAGGACAACATGTCGAAGTCGGTTCAACTCATCAAAGATCATGACGTCAAGTGGATTGATCTGCGTTTCACGGACACCAAAGGCAAACAGCACCACGTCACCATGCCCGCTCGCGATGCGCTGGAAGACGACTTCTTCGAAGCCGGCAAGATGTTCGACGGCTCGTCGATCGAAGGCTGGAAAGGTATCGAAGCCTCCGACATGATCCTGATGCCGGACGACGCGTCCGCCGTCCTGGACCCGTTCACCGAAGAACCGACCCTGATCCTGGTCTGCGACGTGGTCGAGCCGTCCACCATGCAAGGCTACGACCGTGACCCACGCGCCATCGCCAAGCGCGCCGAGGAATACCTCAAGACCACCGGCATCGGCGACACCGTGTTCGTCGGCCCGGAGCCTGAGTTCTTCATCTTCGACCAGGTCAAGTTCAAGTCCGACATCTCGGGCTCCATGTTCAAGATCTACTCCGAACAGGGCTCTTGGATGACCGACCAGGACGTCGAAGGCGGCAACAAGGGCCACCGCCCTGCTGTCAAAGGCGGCTACTTCCCGGTTCCGCCGTGCGACCACGACCACGAAATCCGTACTGCCATGTGCAACGCCATGGAAGAAATGGGCCTGGTCATCGAAGTTCACCACCACGAAGTGGCCACCGCCGGCCAGAACGAAATCGGTGTGAAGTTCAACACCCTGGTCACCAAGGCTGACGAAGTCCAGACCCTGAAATACTGCGTGCACAACGTGGCTGACGCCTACGGCAAGACCGCCACCTTCATGCCCAAGCCGCTGTACGGCGACAACGGCTCGGGCATGCACGTCCACATGTCGATCTCCAAGGACGGCAAGAACACCTTCTCCGGCGAAGGCTATGCCGGCCTGTCCGATACCGCCCTGTACTTCATCGGCGGCATCATCAAGCACGGCAAGGCCCTGAACGGCTTCACCAACCCGGCCACCAACTCCTACAAGCGTCTGGTGCCTGGCTTCGAAGCCCCGGTCATGCTGGCCTACTCGGCCCGTAACCGTTCGGCCTCGATCCGTATCCCGTACGTTTCCAGCCCGAAAGCCCGCCGTATCGAAGCGCGCTTCCCGGACCCGGCTGCCAACCCGTACCTGTGCTTCGCCGCCCTGCTGATGGCCGGCCTGGACGGTATCCAGAACAAGATCCACCCAGGCGATGCCGCCGACAAGAACCTGTACGACCTGCCGCCTGAAGAGGCCAAGGAAATCCCGCAGGTCTGCGGCAGCCTGAAGGAAGCCCTGGAAGAACTGGACAAGGGCCGTGCGTTCCTGACCAAGGGCGGCGTGTTCTCCGACGACTTCATCGATGCCTACATCGAGCTGAAGTCCGAAGAAGAGATCAAGGTCCGCACCTTCGTCCACCCGCTGGAATACGACCTGTACTACAGCGTCTGATTCCAGACCTGTACGATCCGGTGTAACGAAAGGCCTCCTCTGGAGGCCTTTTTCATTCCAGACAATGCCTACAGCATTCTCCGTCCAGCCATCGCAGGCTCAGAGCTTCGTCTTCCAGATGGAGCCTCTTCATGCCACGCACTGCCCGCCTTGCCCTCGCCGCCTCGATACTCCAGGGATTCCCGAGGCCACGCCTGCGCCGCTCTGTCCTGAGCAGATTTGAGCGTTTTCTTCGCGCCAACCTTGGAGAGGAACCGATGCCCATACGCATGCTCACCTTCCTGGTGCTCGCCACGACCCTGCTTGGCTGCGCCACACCCGACAACCGCAACATCGCGCTGGTTCGCCTCTTGGACAGCATGGAACAGCGCCTGGAGCTGGCCGAAGCCGTTGCCCTCCACAAGTGGGACCAGCGCCAGCCGGTACAGGCTCCGCAGCGCGAACGAGAGGTTCTGGCCAACGTGCGCCAGGCGGCACCTGACTATCGCCTGAGCCCAACGCGCGCCGAAGCGTTCTTCGCCGACCAGATCGAAGCCAACAAGCTGCTGCAATACCACTACCTCAACACATGGCACCAACAACGCCATGCGCCCGAGACCCCGCGCCGCGACCTTGCCAGCGAAATTCGCCCACAGCTCGACAACCTGCAGAACCAGCTGCTCCTGGACCTGGCGCGTTTCGACCAACAACGCACGCCATTGTGTGCCGGGCAACTGGCCGATGCCCTGGCCCAGCGCCCGACGAACAGTCCCCGCCACCTCGCCTTGGTCCGCGCCACCGCGCAGCTGTGCGAGCGCAGCTGAACGCCCTATGCTCTATATTGGTGCATCGCGATGCCCTGCGCCCCGCGATGCATCCCAATAAAGGTCACAAGAAACGATAAACCAGGGCTTTTTGTCCTGCTTTCGCACAATTCCAGGCCTTTATCCGGAAAATCCGCTTCTTTTCGGAGCCTTGGTTTGTTTCTTGCATTTTCCTTTGCACCGAGAGGATCACCCGCGCGCGCCCTAGCCCAGCCGGGCCCACCCACGAGCCAACCACGCGCCCAAACGAGGTCCAAGACGCCATGACCATCAGCGATGCACAGCACCGGCTGCTCCTGGACAACCTGACCACGGCCACGCTTCTGCTCAATGCCGAGTTGCGCCTGGAGTACATGAATCCGGCGGCGGAAATGCTGCTGGCGGTCAGCGGGCAGCGCAGCCATGGGCAATTCATCAGCGAGCTGTTCACCGAATCGACCGAGGCGCTCAACTCCCTGCGTCAAGCCGTGGAACAGGCGCACCCGTTCACCAAGCGCGAAGCCCAGCTCACTTCCCTGACCGGGCAGACCATCACCGTCGACTATGCCGTCACCCCCATCCTGCACCAGGGCCAGACCTTGCTGCTGCTGGAGGTCCACCCCCGCGACCGACTGCTGCGCATCACCAAGGAAGAAGCCCAGCTGAGCAAGCAGGAGACCACCAAGCTGTTGGTACGTGGCCTGGCCCACGAGATCAAGAATCCTCTGGGGGGGATCCGTGGCGCGGCGCAATTGCTGTCACGCGAGCTGCCCCATGACGACCTGCGCGACTACACCAACGTGATCATCGAGGAGGCCGACCGCCTGCGAAACCTGGTCGACCGCATGCTCGGCTCGAACAAGCTGCCGTCGCTGGGCATGACCAACGTGCATGAGGTGTTGGAGCGGGTCTGTAGCCTGGTGGAGGCCGAGAGCCAAGGCGGCATCACATTGGTGCGCGACTACGACCCGAGCCTGCCGGACGTGCTGATCGACCGCGAACAGATGATCCAGGCCGTGCTCAATATCGTGCGCAACGCCATGCAGGCGATCGC
Organism: Pseudomonas sp. NY15356; assembly: GCF_048068175.1. Classification (NCBI taxonomy): domain Bacteria; kingdom Pseudomonadati; phylum Pseudomonadota; class Gammaproteobacteria; order Pseudomonadales; family Pseudomonadaceae; genus Pseudomonas; species Pseudomonas sp. NY15356. The sequence goes on from NZ_JBLUPW010000001.1 coordinate 309,606, forward strand.
CGGGCAGAACGAACTGCGCCTGGGCCGCATTACCCTGCGCAGCCGCGCCGTGCGCCAGTTCACCATCGGCCACATTCGTCATCGCCTGGTCGCACGGATCGAAATCATCGACAACGGCCCGGGTATTCCCGCCGAACTGCAGGACACCCTCTTCTACCCGATGGTCAGCGGGCGCCCGGACGGCACCGGCCTGGGCCTGGCCATCACCCAGAACATCATCAGCCAGCACCAGGGCCTGATCGAATGTGACAGCCACCCTGGCCATACCACTTTCTCGATCTTCCTGCCCCTGGAACAAGGAGCCACCGCCTCATGAGCCGAAGTGAAACCGTCTGGATCGTCGACGATGACCGCTCCATCCGCTGGGTCCTGGAAAAAGCCCTGCAACAGGAAGGCATGACCACCCAGAGCTTCGACAGCGCCGACGGAGTCATGGGCCGCCTGGCCCGGCAGCAACCGGACGTGATCATTTCCGATATACGTATGCCCGGCACCAGCGGCCTGGACCTGCTCGCACAGATCCGCGAACAGCACCCGCGCCTGCCGGTCATCATCATGACTGCCCATTCCGACCTGGACAGCGCCGTGGCGTCCTACCAGGGCGGCGCCTTCGAATACCTGCCCAAGCCCTTCGATGTGGACGAAGCCGTCGCACTGGTCAAGCGCGCCAACCAGCATGCCCAGGAGCAACAGGCGCTCGACGTGCCGACAAGCCTGGCCCGCACGCCGGAGATCATCGGCGAGGCCCCGGCGATGCAGGAGGTGTTCCGCGCCATCGGCCGGCTCAGCCATTCCAATATCACCGTGCTGATCAATGGTGAGTCCGGCACCGGCAAGGAGCTGGTGGCCCATGCGCTGCACCGTCACAGCCCGCGCGCGGCCTCGCCGTTCATCGCGCTGAACATGGCGGCGATCCCCAAGGACCTGATGGAGTCCGAACTGTTCGGCCACGAGAAAGGCGCCTTCACCGGCGCGGCCAATCTGCGCCGCGGCCGCTTCGAACAGGCCGACGGGGGCACGCTGTTCCTCGACGAGATCGGCGACATGCCTGCCGACACCCAGACCCGCCTGCTGCGGGTGCTGGCCGATGGCGAGTTCTACCGGGTTGGCGGGCATGTGCCGGTCAAGGTGGACGTGCGCATCATCGCCGCGACACACCAGAATCTCGAATCGCTGGTGCAGGCCGGCAAGTTCCGCGAGGATCTGTTCCACCGCCTGAACGTGATCCGCATCCATATCCCGCGCCTGGCAGACCGGCGCGAGGACATTCCCGCCCTGGCGCGTCACTTCCTTGGCCGGGCGGCCAAGGAGCTGGCAGTGGAACCCAAGCTGCTCAAGCCGGAAACCGAGGAATTCATGCGCAACCTGCCCTGGCCGGGCAACGTGCGCCAGTTGGAGAACACCTGCCGCTGGATCACCGTCATGGCCTCCAGCCGCGAGGTGTTGATCGGCGACCTGCCACCGGAGCTGCTCAACCTACCGCACGATGCGGCGCCGGTGACCAACTGGGAACAAGCCCTGCGCCAATGGGCCGACCAGGCCCTGACACGCGGCCAGTCGAACCTGCTCGACAGCGCCGTGCCCAGCTTCGAACGCATCATGATCGAGACCGCCCTCAAGCACACCGCCGGGCGCCGGCGCGATGCGGCGCTGCTGCTAGGGTGGGGGCGCAATACCTTGACGCGCAAGATCAAGGAACTGGGCATGCGGGTCGATGGCGGGGATGAAGAAGACGGCGACGACCACTGACGCAATCGCGGGGCAAGCCCGCTCTCACAGGAGGCCGCCGCCCTCGACACCGCGCCCCCCTTGTAGGAGCGGGCTTGCCCCGCGATTGCGTCTGCAAGGGCAACACCTCAAGCCGCCTCTTGCACCGATCCGGTGCCCACCGCACTGCCCAAAGGCACAAAAACTACCGGAGGTCCCGCCAGAACCGTGCTAAACCCAGCATTCACGGGCTTTTGCAGAACTGGCACGGCACCTGCAATACACCAGGTACCTCCAGTTTTGGGGACCTCGGTACAGGCAGGCCGGGATATCCCCTCTTTTATTCGTGCAGTTTCACCTGCACCCGCCAGCGCCCAGCGTCCTCTGCACCGGCCCATTCGCCCTGTAGAGGACGCGCGGCAACCACGGTCAATAGCAGCCCCTCTTCGCTCTGGCGCAACCGCCAAGCCGCAGGCTTGCCCTGGACTTGCATCTGGCCGCGCTGCTCCCGCCCCTGGGCCTGGAAGACCAGCGCTACCGTGCCCTCCACGTTCTCACCATGCAGCCTGGGCTCGTCATCGAACCACAGCGCCAAGCCGTCCGGCACCACATCCACCTGTTCCAGTACCCGCTCCTCAGGCGCGGTCAAGCGACCAATCATCAGGCCCACCATCAAGCCGACGATGGCCAACGACAACAGTACACGTGGCCAGGCCTTCGAACGCAGGTCGGGTTCGAGGGTAGAATGCTCGTCATCATTACGCCTGGAGCCGTGCATGTTTCACGTCATCCTCTTTCAACCAGAGATTCCGCCGAATACCGGCAACATCATCCGCCTGTGCGCCAACAGCGGCTGCGACCTGCACCTGATCGAGCCGCTGGGCTTCGAGCTGGACGACAAGCGCCTGCGCCGGGCAGGGTTGGATTACCACGAGTATGCCACGCTCAAGCGCCACCAGAGCTTGGCCGATTGCCTGGAAAGCCTCGGCCAGCCGCGGTTGTTCGCCTTCACCACCAAGGGCTCGCACCCCTTCCATGAAGTGGCGTACCAACCGGGCGACGCCTTCCTGTTCGGCCCTGAGAGTCGCGGGCTGCCCGCCGAGGTGCTGGACAGCCTGCCCGCGCAGCAGCGCCTGCGCCTGCCGATGCGACCAGGGTGCCGTAGCCTGAACCTGTCCAATACCGTGGCGGTGACGGTGTACGAGGCATGGCGCCAGCAGGGGTTTGCCTGACAGGCGCTGAATCTTTCACGACGAACACCTGGCAGCCCTGACACATCCTCAAAACGCCCCCATAAAAAAGCGCCCCGAGGGGCGCTTTCTTCACACCGGCGGAATCACTGCACGGTCGGCGCTTCGCCAGCTTCCTGCATACGCTGCATCTCTTGCGCGTACAGGGCGTCGAAGTTGACCGGCGACAGCATCAGGGCCGGGAACGAACCACGGGTCACCAGACTGTCGAGGGTCTCGCGGGCGTACGGGAACAGGATGTTCGGGCAGAACGCGCCGAGGGTGTGGCTCATGGAAGCAGCGTCGAGGTTCTTGATCAGGAAGATACCAGCCTGCTGCACTTCGGCGATGAACGCCACTTCCTCACCGTTCTTGACGGTCACCGACAGGGTCAGCACCACTTCGTGGAAATCGCTTTCCAGGGCCTTCTGGCGGGTGTTCAGGTCCAGCGAGACGCTCGGCTCCCACTGCTGGCGGAAGATCTGTGGGCTCTTCGGCGCTTCGAACGACAGGTCGCGCACGTAGATACGCTGCAGGGAGAATTGCGGGGAGTTGTCTTCGGCGGCGCCGTTGTTCTGCTGGTCTGTCATGGCAGATCCTTTTCCTAATGGTTATGTAAGGGGAAGTGCTCAGGCCTCGAGCAGGGCGTCGAGCTTGCCTGCGCGCTCCAGGGCGTAGAGGTCATCGCAACCGCCAACGTGGGTGGTGCCGATCCAGATCTGCGGCACCGAAGTGCGGCCGGCCTTCTGGCTCATCTCGGCGCGCACCTGGGGCTTGCCGTCGACCTTGATTTCCTCGAAGGCCACCCCCTTGCTCTCGAGCAGGTACTTGGCGCGCATGCAATAGGGGCAATAGTCGCTGGAGTAGACGATGACAGGCTTCATGATCACTTCACCAGGGGCAGGTTATCGGCTTTCCAGCTGGAAACGCCACCGCTGAGCTTGGCGGCAGTGTAACCAGCCTTGAGCAGCTCGCGGCAGATGGTGCCGGACTGCTGGCCCATGCTGTCCACCACGATCAGGGTCTTGCCCTTGTGCTTGTCCAGCTCGGCCATACGGTTGACCAGTTTGTCCTGCGGGATGTTCAAGGCGCCTACGATGTGGCCCGCCCCGTATTCCTTGGCCGGACGGATGTCGATCACCACGCCCTTGTCGGCGTTGACCAGGGCGGTCAGCTGGCCATTGCTCAGGCTCTGGCCGCCACGGCGGATCTCGTTGATGAGCAGCAAGACCAGGAGTACAACGAAGATCGCGACCAGGATGTAGTGGTTTGTCGCAAATTGGATCAGGTTAGCAACCATCTGAGGGTGTTCCACGCGATTGAAAATGCCGGCCAGTATACACAGCCCCCAAAGCCGGCCAAAGCCCGCCGGGCCCGCTGGGAAAACACCTACATCGGCAGCCTGTCGGAGCGATGGCCGGCCATCCGGAGGAAATTGGCCGCGCTTGGCCGAATTGCCCTAGAATGCGTGTCTTTATCATCTTGCAACCGTGAGTAGGATTGATGACAAGCACGCCAAAACCCTTGGTCCTGATTATCCTGGATGGTTTCGGGCACAGCGAAAGCCCCGAGTACAACGCCATCTTCGCCGCCAACACCCCGGTCTACGATCGCCTGCGGGCCAGCCAGCCCCATGGCCTGATCTCCGGTTCCGGCATGGATGTCGGGCTGCCCGACGGCCAGATGGGCAACTCCGAAGTCGGCCACATGAACCTCGGCGCAGGGCGTGTGGTGTATCAGGACTTCACCCGGGTGACCAAGGCCATCCGTGATGGCGAGTTCTTCCACAACCCAGTCCTGACCGGCGCGGTGGACAAGGCCGTAGGTGCCGGCAAGGCCGTGCATATCCTCGGTCTGCTCTCCGATGGCGGCGTGCACAGCCACCAGGACCACCTCATCGCCATGGCCGAGCTGGCCGCACAACGTGGCGCCGAAAAAATCTACCTGCACGCCTTCCTCGACGGCCGTGACACCCCGCCACGCAGCGCGCAGTCATCCATCGAGTTGCTCGATGCCACCTTCGCCAAGCTGGGCAAAGGCCGTATCGCCAGCCTCATCGGCCGCTACTACGCGATGGACCGGGACAACCGCTGGGACCGCGTCGCCGCCGCCTACAACCTGATCGTCGACAGCGTCGCCGACTACACCGCCGACTCGGCCGTGGCAGGCCTGGAAGCCGCCTACGCCCGCGATGAAAGCGACGAGTTCGTGAAAGCCACGCGCATCGGCGAAGCGGTGAAGGTCGAGGACGGCGATGCCGTGGTCTTCATGAACTTCCGCGCCGACCGCGCCCGCGAACTGTCCCGCGTGTTCGTCGAGCCCGACTTCAACGAGTTCCCCCGCGCCCGCCTGCCGAAACTGGCCGCCTACATCGGCCTGACCCAGTATTCGGCCAAGATCCCGGCCCCGGCCGCATTCGCCCCGGCCAGCCTGGACAACGTGCTCGGCGAATACTTGGCCAAGCACGGCAAGACCCAGCTGCGCATCGCCGAGACCGAGAAATACGCCCACGTCACATTCTTCTTCTCCGGCGGGCGCGAAGAGCCGTTCGAAGGCGAAGAGCGCATCCTGATCCCGTCGCCGAAGGTGGCCACCTACGACCTGCAGCCTGAGATGAGCGCACCGGAGGTCACCGACCGCATCGTCGAGGCCATCGAGCAGCAGCGCTACGACGTGATCGTGGTCAACTACGCCAACGGCGACATGGTCGGCCACACCGGCGTGTTCGAGGCGGCGGTCAAGGCCGTCGAGGCCCTGGATGGCTGCGTCGGCCGCATCGTCGAGGCGCTGGACAAGGTCGGCGGCGAAGCGTTGATCACTGCCGACCACGGTAACGTCGAGCAGATGGAAGACGCGTGCACCGGCCAGGCGCACACCGCCCACACCACAGAGCCTGTGCCGTTCATCTATGTCGGCAAGCGCGACCTCAAGGTTCGCGAAGGCGGCGTGCTGGCCGATGTGGCGCCGACCATGCTCAAGCTGCTGGGGCTGGAAAAACCCGCGGAAATGACCGGCACCTCGATTCTGGTCGACGCCTGAGCCATTGCCAGGGGCTGCAAGGCAGCCCCGCTGCACGGTTTCCAGACAAACGCCTCGCCACAAATACCGCGAGGCGTTTTTTTTGCGGGCACGGGCGGGCATACTAGGCCAGTCTCCATCCCTGGTACGCCCAACCCCATGCTCCGCGCCCTGATCCTCATCGCCCTGTCCTGCCTGCTCAGCCCGGCCTTCGCCGACGAGCGTGCGCAGACCCAGCAACAACTGGAAGCCACCCGCCAGGACATCGCCGAGCTGAAAAAAATGCTGGGCAAGCTCCAGGAGGAGAAGTCCGGTGTGCAGAAAGACCTCAAGACCACCGAGACCGAAATCGGCGATCTCGAAAAACAGGTGGAGGCGCTGCAAGAAGAACTAAAAAAGACCGAGGGCGAGCTGGAGCGCCTTGATACCGAGAAAAAAAAACTCCAGAGCGCCCGCGTTGAACAACAGCGACTGATCGCCATCCAGGCCCGCTCCGCCTACCAGAGCGGCCGCGAGGAATACCTCAAGCTGCTGCTCAACCAGCAGAACCCCGAGAAGTTCGCCCGCACCCTCACCTACTACGACTACCTGAGCAAGGCGCGCCTGGAACAACTGCGCGCCTTCAACGAAACCCTGCGCCAGCTGGCCAACGTCGAGCAGGACATCAGCCGCCAGCAGGCGCAGTTGCTGGCCCAGCGCGGCAACCTCGACAGCCGCCGGCAGGCCCTCGAGGCCGTCCGCAACGAGCGCCGGCAGGTGCTGGCCAAGCTCAACGGCGACATGAAGGCTCGCGACCAGAAGCTGCAGGCTCGCCAGCAGGACCAGGCCGACCTCACCAAGGTGCTCAAGACCATCGAGGAAACCCTGGCCCGCCAGGCCCGCGAAGCCGAGGAAGCTCGCCAGAAGGCGCTGCTGGCCCAGCGCGAGGCGGAAAAACGCCGCCAGCAGGAAGCCCTCGCCGCCCGCTCGGCCACCGAAACGCCCACGAAAAAGGCCCGAACCACGCTGGGCCCGCTGGTTTCCAGCGACGGCGCGAACTATGGCGGCGCATTTTCTGCCGCGCGCGGAAAACTTCCATGGCCGGTCAATGGTCGATTGCTGGCACGCTTCGGCGATGCACGCGGTGGCGATGCCCGGGCCAAGTGGGACGGCGTGATGATCGGCGCCAGCCCCGGCACCCAGGTGCGCGCCGTGCATGGCGGGCGCGTGGTGTTCGCCGACTGGTTGCGCGGTGCTGGACTTCTGGTCATTCTCGACCATGGCAATGGTTACCTGAGCCTGTACGGCCACAACCAGAGCCTGCTCAAGAGCGCCGGCGATATCGTCAAGGCCGGCGAAGCCATCTCCACCGTCGGCGACAGCGGTGGGCAGGACAGTTCGGGCCTGTACTTCGCCATTCGCCAGCAGGGCCGGCCGACCGACCCTGCCCAATGGTGCCGGGGCTAGCCCCCCTCAAACGTCTACGGCGTAGCGCAACCCACCGCTGCGCCGATGCTCCCGCGGGAGCGCCAACAGGATCAGGAGTTCGTTCGACATGCTGCACTCGCCTCGCCTCACCCAGCTGGCCCTGACCATCGCATTGGTGGTCGGCGCGCCCTTGGCCTGCGCCGCCGAGCCGGCACCGGCAACGCCGGCCAGCCGCGCTGCGGTCCCGGCCACCGAGGTGACGGCCAACGCACCGCTGCCGCTGGATGAGCTGCGCACCTTCGCCGAAGTCATGGACCGCATCAAGGCGGCCTATGTCGAGCCGGTGGACGACAAGACCCTGCTGGAAAACGCCATCAAGGGCATGCTCAGCAACCTCGACCCGCACTCGGCCTACCTGGGCCCCGAAGACTTCCAGGAGCTGCAGGAAAGCACCAGCGGCGAATTCGGCGGTCTGGGCATCGAAGTGGGCATGGAGGACGGCTTCGTCAAGGTGGTGTCGCCGATCGACGACACCCCGGCCTCGCGCGCCGGCATCGAGGCGGGCGACCTGATCGTCAAGATCAACGGCGCCCCGACCCGTGGCCAGACCATGACCGAGGCCGTCGACAAGATGCGCGGCAAGGTCGGCGAGAAGATCACCCTGACCCTGGTGCGCGACGGCGGTACGCCGTTCGACGTGACCCTCGCCCGTGCGGTGATCCAGGTCAAGAGCGTGAAGAGCCAGCTGCTGGAAAATGACTATGGCTATATCCGCATCACCCAGTTCCAGGTCAAGACCGGCGATGAAGTGGGCAAGGCCCTGGCCAAGCTGCGCAAGGACAACGGCAAGAAGCTGCGCGGCGTGGTCCTGGACCTGCGCAACAACCCAGGCGGCGTCTTGCAGTCGGCGGTGGAAGTGGCCGACCACTTCCTGACCAAAGGGCTGATCGTCTACACCAAGGGCCGCATCGCCAACTCCGAGCTGCGCTTCTCGGCCGACCCGGCCGATGCCAGCGAAGGCGTGCCGCTGGTGGTACTGATCAACGGCGGCAGCGCCTCGGCCTCGGAGATCGTCGCCGGCGCCCTGCAAGACCAGAAACGCGCCGTGCTGATGGGCACCGACAGCTTCGGCAAGGGCTCGGTACAGACCGTGCTGCCGCTGAACAACGACCGCGCCCTGAAGCTGACCACTGCCCTGTACTTCACCCCCAACGGCCGCTCGATCCAGGCCCAGGGCATCGTCCCGGATATCGAAGTACGCCCGGCCAAGCTCACCGCCGAAGCGGACACCGACAACTTCAAGGAAGCCGACCTGCAAGGCCACCTGGGCAACGGTAATGGTGGCGCCGATCGTCCGACCGGCAGCGCCAAGCGCAAGGACCGCCCGCAGGATGGCGACTTCCAGCTCAGCCAGGCCCTGAGCCTGCTCAAGGGCCTGAACATCACCAAGGGTGACTGACCCTGCCCATGCGCTACCTGCTGTTCTCGCTGCTCTGCCTGCTGGCCGGCCCCGCCCACGCGGCGCCGGCCAAGGCCTACATGAGCATCATCATCGATGACCTGGGCCAGAACAGCGAGCGCGACAGTCGCACCCTCGCCCTGCCAGGCCCGGTCACCTTGGCGATCATGCCCGACACACCCCACGCCACCGATTTCGCCCGCCAGGCCCACAAGGCCGGGCGCACGGTGATCCTGCACATGCCCATGGACCCGGCTACTGGCCCCTATGCCTGGACGCCGGGCACGCCGGTCGAGGAGCTGGCCCGCCGCCTGGACGCCGCCTTGGCCAAGGTGCCTTTCGCCGCCGGCATCAACAACCACATGGGCAGCCGCATGACCGCCCAGCCTGGACCCATGGCCTGGCTGATGGGCGAACTGCAACGGCGCCACCTGTTCTTCGTCGACAGCCGCACCAGTGCCGCCACCGTGGCCGCGGCCAAGGCCCAGGAGCAGGGTCTGGCGCATGTTTCGCGGGATGTGTTCCTGGACGACGTGCGCACCACCGAAGCCATCACGGCCCAGTTGCAACAAGGCATCGCCCTGGCCCGCAAGCAAGGTTCGGCGGTGCTCATCGGGCATCCCTATCCGCAGACCCTGGACGTCCTGGCGCGGGAGATACCTCGGCTCAGAGGCCAGGGCATCGAGCTGATCGACATCCACCAGATGATCGCCCAGCGCGGCAACCAGGCGATGCCGGGCCATGGCCATAACGGGCGCTACAGCAACCGCTGAGAAGCAAATAGGCGGAGCGGCGCTCGATTCCCGCCCCACCACAACACTCAAGCCGAGCCCTCATCCACAAATGAAAAGAGCCCGACTCTCACGAACCGGGCTCTTCTTCATTGCATCAAGCTGTATCAGCTATACACACGCCCCAGCAGCTGGCGATGGCTCTCGAACTGATCCAGCACATCGCGCACGATCTGCTCAGGCGTGAAGCCCATCAGGTCGTATTCCTGGCTGCCATCGTGCAGGTACACCTCAGCACGGTAGAAGCGCTGGGGTACTTCCGGCGCCCCTTCGACCTGCGCCTCGCTCGGCGCGGCCTGGTAGCCGTCCAGGCTGACTTCATAAACGAACGGGTTGCCCTCTTCCATCATCACCCGCAGGCCCATCAGGTTACGCGAGTGACCGGCACGGGCCTCGACCTCAAAGCCTTGCAGACGCATCTGCGCGGCGGCGTCCTTGAGCGCCGGGCTTACGTACTTGTCCATGAAACGCTGGACCACGGCCTGGGTCGGCTGCAGGTCCATCTGGCTCAAGCGCTCGCTGAAGCCACGGCGGCCACGGGCAGCCAGCTCGGCGCGCTCCTGCTCGACGGCCACGTCCTGCTTCATGGCCTTGTACAGGCCGAACATGAACAGCACCAGCACCACCGAGAACGGCAGGCCAGCCAGCACCACCATGGTCTGCATGGCCTCGAAGTTACCGGCGAACAGCAGCCCGATGGTGACCAGCGTGATGATCACCGACCAGAACACCACCATCCAGTGCGGCGCATCTTCGTCCACCTTGCCGCCTTTGCACGACAGGTTGGCCATCATCACCGCGCCCGAGTCGGCCGGCGTGAGGAACAGCACGAAGCCGACGAATACCGCTACACCGATGACGATCTTGGCGGCCGGGAAGTATTCCAGCAGCTGGTAGATCGACATCGAAGGCTGCTCGAGCGCCGTCTTGCCCAGCTCCACGGCGCCCTGGTTGATCACCAGGTCCAGCGCGGTGTTGCCGAAGATCGACAGCCAGGCCAGCGTGAAGCCCAGTGGAATCAGCAGCACGCCGGTCACCAGCTGGCGCACGGTACGGCCCTTGGAGATACGGGCGATGAACATGCCGACGAACGGGCCCCAGGAAATCCACCAAGCCCAGTAGAACACGGTCCACAGGCCCAGCCAGCGCTCGGACTTGCCCGCCTCGCCTTCATAGACATAGAGGTCGAAGGTCTTGAGCACCAGGCCGTTGAGGTAGTCGCCGATGTTCTGCACGAAGGCGTTGAGCAGGTGCAGGGTCTGGCCGCCGAGCAACACGAAGATCAGCAGGCCGCTGAACAGGATGATGTTCAGGTTGGACAGGCGGCGGATGCCGTTCTCCACGCCCGATACCGCTGCTACGGTGGCAACACCGGCCATGACCAGGATGACCGCCAGCAGGTTGGTCTTGCTGTGGTCGATGCCGAACAGGTATTCCAGGCCCGAGGCCACCTGCATCGAGCCTATCCCTAAGTTGGTGACCAGGCCCAGCAGGGTGACGAACATGCCGAAGATGTCCACGGCATTGCCCGCGGCACCCTTGACCCAACGCTCGCCGACCAGCGGGTACAGCGCCGAGCGCAGTGCCAGCGGCTGGTTGTGGCGGTAGGCGAAGTACCCCACGGCCAGGCCGACCAGGGCGTAGATCGCCCAGCCGTGCAGGCCCCAGTGCAGGAAGGTCAGCTGCAGGCCCTGGCGCGCGGCCTCGAGGCTGGCCGAGGTACCCTCTGGCGGGTTGAAGTAGTGGTCCAGCGGCTCGGATGCGCCAAAGTACAGCAACGAGATACCGATACCGGAGGAGAACAGCATGCCGGCCCAGGCGCCGTAGCTGAAGTCAGGCTGGTCGTCCTTGCCGCCCAGCTTGAGCTTGCCGTAGTCGGAGAAGGCCAGGTAGACGACGAACAGCAGGTAACCGCAGATCACCAGCATGTAGTACCAGCCGAAGGTGCGGGTCAGCCATTTCTGGGCAATGCCCAGCACATGGCCAGCTGTTTCAGGAACCGCGATGAGCAAGGCAGTCAAGGCGAGGACCAGCAGGGCGGAGGTGTAGAACACCACGCGGTTGACCCGCACGCGTTCGGCGGGAGGCTTGGTTAGGGAGGCAGAACTCATTGCACGAATGCTCCGGGCAAGTGCGGGGTGAAGGCTAATCAGATGTTTCCCAAGCAAATGGTGGAATAGCCCCACTGCGTCAGGTGTTATAAATGCACCTAGGAAACCGTGATCCCGAATCGAATCGTTGCAAAAAAACAGTTCCAGCCCGCTCCAAAGGGCTTCCCGTTCGGCCTGTGACCGCCCGGCGGAATCTGTCATTCGCATCGCTCATGCCCGTCAACGCCTTGTATTCCGGGGGTTACGCGATTTCCTGGGGTGTCAATCCGTGCCTTCTCGACCGCCTGAAAAACTGTCAATGGCACAAATTGTCGCAGAGCTTATTCTTTATTGATTGAACGTTCAATCAAAACAAAATAGACTGGCCTTCGCCGAGGCAGCCGCTCGTCGTCTGATCGCAGGCCTGAGGAGATAGCAAGATGCCCAAGGTCGGTATGCAACCCATCCGCCGCCAGCAGTTGATCGAAGCCACGCTACAGGCTGTCGATCAGGTCGGCCTGGGAGATGCCAGCATTGCGCTGATTGCCCGTTTGGCCGGTGTGTCGAACGGCATCATCAGTCACTACTTTCGGGACAAGAATGGCCTGATCGCAGCGACGATGGGCTACGTCATGAGCATGCTCAACGAAGGGGTGGCGGCGCGTCGCCAGGCACTGACGGACGACAGCCCGCGTGCCCACCTGAAAGTGATCATCGAAGGCAACTTCGATGCGAGCCAGGTGAATGGCCCGGCAATGAAAACCTGGTTGGCCTTCTGGGCCTCCAGCATGCACCAGCCAGACCTGCACAGGTTGCAGCGGATCAACGACCACCGCTTGTATTCCAACCTGTGCTGCCAGTTCCGCCGCGTCCTGCCGCTCTACCATGCGCGCAAGGCTGCCCGCGGCCTGGCGGCCCTGATCGATGGCCTGTGGCTGCGTGGTGCGCTGTCGGGTGACGAATTCGACACCGACCAGGCGATACGGATTGCTTACGAATACATGGATCTACAACTGGCTAAACAACAGACCCTGGGCATTACCGACCAGGCCTCTGAACCTTCGCGCGCAGCGCTTGCCGAGCAGGCAGGAGCGTGACGCGGTAGCCAACCACACACTGCACTTGCGAGGACACTATGGCCCGTTTCGGAACGCAAAAACTCTATATTGATGGTGGTTATGTCGACGCTAGCTCCGACGCTACCTTCGAAGCCATCAACCCGGCCACCGGCGAAGTCCTCGCCCACGTGCAGCGCGCCACCCAGGCGGACGTCGAGAAGGCCGTCGAAAGCGCCGAGCGTGGTCAGAAAGTCTGGGCTGCCATGACCGCCATGCAGCGTTCGCGCATCCTGCGCCGCGCCGTCGATATCCTGCGCGAGCGCAACGACGAGCTGGCCATGCTGGAAACCCTGGATACCGGCAAGTCGTACTCTGAAACTCGCTACGTCGACATCGTCACCGGCGCCGACGTGCTGGAATACTACGCAGGCCTGGTACCGGCCATCGAAGGCGAGCAGATCCCGCTGCGCGAAAGCTCCTTCGTCTACACCCGCCGCGAGCCGCTGGGCGTGACCGCCGGTATCGGCGCCTGGAACTACCCGATCCAGATCGCCCTGTGGAAATCCGCCCCGGCCCTGGCCGCCGGCAATGCCATGATCTTCAAGCCTTCGGAAGTCACCTCGCTGACCACCCTGAAACTGGCCGAGATCTACACCGAAGCCGGCCTGCCTGACGGCGTGTTCAACGTCCTGACCGGCAGCGGCCGTGAAGTCGGCACCTGGCTGACCGAACACCCACGCATCGAGAAAGTCTCCTTCACCGGCGGCACCACCACCGGCAAGAAGGTCATGGCCAGCGCTTCGAGCTCCACGCTCAAGGAAGTCACCATGGAACTGGGCGGCAAGTCGCCGCTGATCATCTGCGACGACGCCGACCTGGACAAGGCCGCCGACATCGCCATGATGGCCAACTTCTACAGCTCCGGCCAGGTCTGCACCAACGGCACCCGCGTGTTCGTACCGGCGTCGATGAAGGCCGCCTTCGAAGCCAAGATCGCCGAGCGCGTTGCTCGCATCCGCATTGGCAACCCGGAAGACGAGAACACCAACTTCGGCCCGCTGGTCAGCTTCCCGCACATGGAAAGCGTCCTGGGCTACATCGCCAAGGGCAAGGAAGAAGGTGCACGCGTACTGTGCGGTGGCGAGCGTCTGATGGACGGTGATTTCGCCAAGGGTGCCTTCGTTGCGCCGACCGTCTTCACCGACTGCACCGACGACATGACCATCGTCAAGGAAGAAATCTTCGGCCCGGTCATGAGCATCCTGACCTACGAAACCGAAGAAGAAGCCATCCGTCGCGCCAACGACACCGAATACGGCCTGGCCGCAGGCGTGTGCACCAACGACATCAGCCGTGCCCACCGCATCATCCACAAGCTCGAAGCCGGTATCTGCTGGATCAACGCCTGGGGCGAGTCCCCGGCCGAAATGCCGGTCGGTGGCTACAAGCAGTCGGGCGTCGGCCGCGAAAACGGCGTCAGCTCGCTGGCCCAGTACACCCGCATCAAGTCGGTCCAGGTCGAGCTGGGCGGCTACAACTCGGTTTTCTAAACCCTGTCTAGCCACGCCCGTGCCGCCGTGCACGGGCGTTTCCGCTCCCTGATCACCGCTAACACGAGGGTACTTCAATGTCCCAAGAATTCGACTACATCATCGTCGGCGCCGGTTCCGCCGGTAACACCCTGGCGACCCGCCTGACCGAAGACGCTGGCGTCACCGTCCTGCTGCTCGAAGCCGGCGGCCCGGACTACCGCTTCGACTTCCGCACCCAGATGCCGGCCGCCCTGGCCTTCCCGCTGCAGGGCCGCCGCTACAACTGGGCCTACGAGACCGACCCGGAGCCGCACATGGGCGGCCGTCGCATGGAATGCGGCCGTGGCAAGGGTCTGGGTGGTTCTTCGCTGATCAACGGCATGTGCTACATCCGCGGTAACGCCATGGACTTCGACGGCTGGGCGAAACTGCCAGGCCTGGAAGACTGGACCTACCTGGACTGCCTGCCGTACTTCCGCAAGGCCGAAACCCGTGACATCGGCCCGAACGACTACCACGGCGGCGACGGCCCGGTCAGCGTGACCACGCCCAAGGCCGGCAACAACCCGCTGTTCCACGCCATGGTCGAAGCTGGCGTGCAGGCCGGTTACCCGCGCACCGAAGACCTCAACGGCTATCAGCAGGAAGGCTTCGGCCCGATGGACCGCACCGTGACGCCGAAAGGCCGTCGCGCCAGCACCGCCCGCGGCTACCTGGACCAGGCCAAGAAGCGCCCGAACCTGACCATCGTCACCCACGCCCTGACCGACCGCGTCCTGTTCGACGGCAAGCGCGCCATCGGCGTGACCTACCTGGTCGGCGACAGCGAAGAGCGCATGGAAGCCCGCGCCCGCAAGGAAGTCATCGTCAGCTCCGGCGCCATCGCCTCGCCACAGCTGCTGCAACGCTCCGGCGTCGGCCCGCGCGAACTGTTGGAAAGCCTGGATATCCCGGTCGTACACGACCTGCCGGGTGTCGGCGAGAACCTGCAGGACCACCTGGAGCTGTACATGCAGTACGCCTGCACCCAGCCGGTCTCGCTGTACCCCTCGCTGCTGTGGTGGAACCAGCCGGCCATCGGTGCCGAGTGGCTGTTCAACGGTACCGGTATCGGCGCCAGCAACCAGTTCGAGGCCGGTGGCTTCATCCGCACCCGCCCTGAGTTCGAGTGGCCGAACATCCAGTACCACTTCCTGCCGGTCGCCATCAACTACAACGGCTCCAACGGCGTGAAGGAGCACGGCTTCCAGGCTCACATGGGTTCCATGCGCTCGCCAAGCCGTGGCCGCATCAAGCTCAAGTCCAAGGACCCGCGCCAGCACCCAAGCATCCTGTTCAACTACATGGCCACCGAACAGGACTGGCAAGAGTTCCGCGACGGCATCCGCCTGACCCGCGAAATCATGGCCCAGCCGGCGCTGGACCCCTACCGCGGTCGCGAGATCAGCCCGGGCGCCCACGTGCAGACCGACGAGGAACTGGACAAGTTCATCCGCGAGCACGCCGAAACCGCCTTCCACCCGTCCTGCTCGTGCAAGATGGGCACCGATGACATGGCGGTGGTCGATGGCGAAGGCCGCGTGCACGGCATGCAGGGCCTGCGTGTGGTCGATGCCTCGATCATGCCGATCATCATCACCGGCAACCTCAACGCCACCACGATCATGATCGCCGAGAAGATCTCGGACAAGATCCGTGGCCGTAAGCCGCTGCCGCGCAGCACCGCCAAGTACTACGTGGCCAACGGCGCGCCGGTCAAAGGCAAGCCGATGCGTGAGGTCAAGCAGGGCTGAGGCCCTTTCGCGGGGCAAGCCTGCTCCTACAGGCGATCACCGTTCCTTGTGGGAGCGGGCTTGCCCCGCGATAGCGTCGACACTGCAACACAGAGAAAAGCACCTTGATCGGTGCTTTTTTCATTTGCAGAAACGCTTTACAGGCGGCCAATTCATCAGGTTAGAATCGATTGGCACGCGACCTGCTAGTCAACGCTGCCCTGCCCTTTCCCCGCGATGTACCGGAGTACTGCCTTTGGATGCGAGCACCATCAACAGCCTGTTCCTGATCGGCGCACTGCTGGTCGGGGCAAGTATCCTGGTCAGCTCGCTGTCATCCCGCCTGGGCATTCCTATCCTGGTCATCATCCTCGCCGTCGGCATGGCTGCCGGGGTCGATGGTGGCGGCATCATCTTCAACAACTACCCGACCGCCTACCTGGTGGGCAACCTGGCCCTGGCCGTGATCCTGCTCGACGGCGGCCTGCGCACCCGGGTGGCGAGCTTTCGCGTGGCCCTGTGGCCGGCCTTGTCGCTGGCCACGGTGGGCGTGTTGATCACCACCGGCCTGACCGGCATGGTCGCCGCCTGGCTGTTCGACCTGAGCCTGATCCAGGGCCTGCTGATCGGCGCCATCGTCGGCTCCACGGACGCAGCAGCGGTGTTCTCGCTGCTCGGCGGCAAGGGCCTGAACGAGCGGGTCTCGGCCACCCTGGAAATCGAGTCGGGCAGCAACGACCCGATGGCGGTATTCCTCACCGTCACCCTCATCGACATGATCGCCAGCGGTCAGACCGGCCTGCACTGGAGCCTGCTCACCCACCTGTTGCGCGAGTTCGGCATCGGCAGCTTGCTGGGCCTGGGTGGCGGCTGGCTGATGTTGCAGCTGGTCAACCGCATCAGCCTCGCCGGTGGCCTGTACCCGATCCTGGTGATCGCCGGCGGCCTGGCGGTGTTCTCCCTGACCAACGCCCTGCACGGCAGCGGCTTCCTGGCTGTGTACCTGTGCGGCCTGGTGCTGGGCAACCGGCCGATCCGCAGCCGCCACGGCATCCTGCACATGCTCGATGGCATGGCCTGGTTGGCACAGATTGGCATGTTCCTGGTGCTGGGCCTGCTGGTCACGCCCCACGACCTGTTGCCCATCGCCCTGCCGGCCCTGGGCCTGGCGCTGTGGATGATCCTGTTCGCCCGGCCGCTGTCGGTGGTCGCCAGCCTGTTGCCGTTCAAGGCCTTCCATGGCCGCGAGAAGGCGTTCATTTCCTGGGTCGGCCTGCGCGGCGCGGTCCCCATCATCCTTGCCGTGTTCCCGCTGATGGCCGGGCTGCCGGATGCCCAGCTGTTCTTCAACCTGGCGTTCTTCATCGTCCTGGTATCGCTGCTGGTGCAAGGCACCAGCCTGCCATGGATGGCCAAGCTGCTGAAGGTCACGGTGCCGCCGGACCCGGCCCCGATCTCCCGCTCCGCCCTGGAAGTGCACATCACCAGCGAATGGGAGCTGTTCGTCTACCGCCTGGGTGCTGAAAAATGGTGCATCGGCGCCGCGCTGCGCGAGCTGAAGATGCCCGAGGGCACGCGTATCGCCGCACTGTTTCGCGGCGAACAACTGCTGCACCCCTCGGGCAGCACGGTACTGGAGGTCGGCGATATGCTCTGTGTGATCGGCCATGAACATAACCTGCCAGCCCTGGGTAAACTGTTCAGCCAGGCACCGCAACGCGGCCTGGACCTGCGCTTCTTCGGAGACTTCGTGCTCGAAGGCGATGCCGAGCTCGGCGCGGTGGCTGCGCTCTATGGTCTGAAACTCGAAGGCCTGGACGCGAAAATGCCGCTGGCGCAGTTCATCCGACAAAAGGTCGGAGGCGCTCCAGTAGTAGGCGACCAGGTCGAATGGAACAGCACGATCTGGACCGTGGCGACCATGGAAGGGAACAAGATCCAGAAAGTGGGCGTCAGATTTCCCGAAGGTACCCGCCCCGGCCCCGGGTTGTTCCTCTAAACTCCGATTTGCCTCGTTCCACAAGAATTCTGCCTATGTCCCTGCGTTCAACACTCAGCGCAGCCCTGCTCGGGCTGTGCCTGTCACTTTCGTTCCTGGCCTCTGCGGCTGAGGCGCCCACCGCCGCCGGCATCCAGGGCAGCCTGGACAAGATCGCCGACCGCAAACTGCCCGAGGCCGAGCAGAAGGCCCTGCAGCAGGTGCTCGAACAGACCCTGAGCCTGCTCGCAAGCCAAGAGGACAACACACGCAAGCTGGCCGACCTCAAGCAGCAGATCGCCGGCGCGCCCAACGAAATCCGCGAAAGCCAGCGCGAGCTTGCCAAGCTCAAGGACAGCAAGACCGTGCCGGTGGCCCAGCGTTATGCAAGCCTGGCCGTGCCCCAACTCGAGCAGATGCTCGGCGAGCGCAGTGCCCAGCAGGGCGACCTGCAAAAGGCGCTGTCGGAGGCCAACAGCCTGATCATCAATTCCCAGACCCGCCCGGAGCGGGCCCAGGCCGAGATCAGCAGCAGCCAGACGCGCATCCAGCAGATCAACAACAGCCTCAAGAGCGGCAAGGACAACGGCAAGCCGCTGACCGCCGACCTGCGCAACCAGCTCACCGCCGAGCTTGCCGCCCTCGACAGCCGGATCCTGCTGCGCCGCCAGGAGATGGCCAGCAACAGCCTGCTGCAGGACCTGGGCAACGCCCGTCACGACCTTTTGATCGAACGCGCCACGCGCCTGGAGCAGGAGATCCAGGACCTGCAGACGCTGATCAACGACAAGCGCCTGGCCCAGTCCCAGCAGACCGTCACCCAGCAGTCGATCGAGGCGCAGAAGGCTGGCGGCAGCACCTTGCTGGCCAACGAAAGCACGGCCAACCTCAAGCTCTCCGACTACCTGCTCAGAAGCACCGACCGCCTCAACGAGGTCACCCAGCAGAACCTGCGCACCAAGCAGCAGCTCGACAGCCTGACCCAGGCCGACCAAGCCCTGGACGAGCAGATCGACGTGCTCAAGGGCAGCCTGTTGCTGTCGAAGATCCTGTACAAGCAGAAGCAATCCCTGCCGCACCTGAAGGTCGACCGCGACCTGGCCGACCAGATCGCCGACATCCGCCTGTACCAGTTCGAGGTCAACCAGCAGCGCGAGCAGATCAGCAGCCCGTCCACCTATGTCGACAAGCTGCTGGCCAACCAGCCCGGTGAAGACGCCACGCCCCAGCTGCGCAAGGCCTTGCTCGAAGTGGTGATCACCCGCAGCGACCTGCTCGAGCGCCTGAACCGTGAACTGTCGGCCTTGCTCAACGAGTCCATCACCCTGCAGCTGAACCAGAAGCAGTTGCTCGGTACCGCCCAGAACCTGCGCACCACCCTGGAAGAGCAGATGTTCTGGATCCCCAGCAACAAGCCCCTGGACTGGGAATGGCTGAGCTATGTACCGCAGCGTCTCGCTGACCAGGTGGCCAACCTGCCGTGGGGTTCGGGCATCAAGGAGCTGGCCGATGGCCTGGTCCAGCGGCCGCTGCTGTTCCTGCCGTTGTTGCTGGTGATCGGCGCGCTGCTGTGGCGGCGCAAGTACCTGTACCAGCGCCTGGGCAAGGTACACCAGGACATCGGCCATTTCCGCCGCGACAGCCAGTGGCACACGCCCCAGGCGATCTTGATCAACATTCTCCTGGCCCTGCCGGTCGCCCTCGGCCTGGCCCTGGCCGGCTACGCCCTGCAGATCGACGCCCGGGGGCAGAACGCCAACCTGGGCGCCGCCCTGTGGCAGATCGCCCAGGCCTGGCTGGTGTTCTACACCGCCTACCGTATCCTCGCCCCAGGCGGTGTGGCCGAGATCCACTTCCGCTGGTACAAGCCTCAGGTCGAATTCCTGCGCGGCTGGGTACGCCGCCTGGGTACCGTGGTGCTGGCCCTGGTCGGCGTGGTAGCGGTGGCCGAGCACCAGCCTTCGGCCCTGGCCGACGACGTGCTGGGCATCGGGGTGGTCCTGACCTGCTATGCCCTGATGGCCTGGCTGCTCAGCCGCCTGCTGCTCAGCAGCCCGGCGCACCGCGACACCTCGCTGTTCCGCAAGGCAGTCGGGGTGGCCTTCACCGCGCTGCCCATCGCCCTGTTCGTGGCGGTGTGCTTCGGCTACTACTACACCGCCCTGAAGCTCACCGACCGGCTGATCTACACCTTGTACCTGCTGCTGTTCTGGCTGGTGATCGAGGCGGCGTTCGTGCGCGGCCTGTCGGTGGCCGCGCGGCGCCTGGCCTACCAGCGCGCGCTGAGCAAGCGCCAGGCCGTCAAGGAAGGGCTCGACGGCGAAGTGATCACCGAAGAGCCGACCCTGGACATCGAACAGGTCAACCAGCAGTCCCTGCGCCTGATCCGTCTGGCCCTGCTGGGTGGCTTCATCGGTGGCCTGTACTGGGTCTGGTCGGACCTGATCACCGTGTTCTCCTACCTCAACAACGTGACCCTGTACGAATACAGCAGCGGCACCGGCGCGGCGGCGAGCATGGTGCCGATCAGCCTCGGCGACCTGCTCGGCGCCCTGGTGATCGCCGGCATCACCGTGGCCCTGGCCAGCAACCTGCCCGGCCTGCTCGAAGTGCTGGTGCTGTCGCGCCTGAACCTTGCCCAGGGCAGCGCCTACGCCATCACCACGCTGCTCTCCTATGTGATCGCCGGGGTCGGCATCGTCAGCACCCTGGCCACGCTCGGAGTGAGCTGGGACAAGCTGCAATGGCTGGTGGCAGCCCTGTCCCTGGGGCTTGGCTTCGGCATGCAGGAGATCTTCGCCAACTTCATCTCCGGCATCATGATTCTCTTCGAGCGCCCGGTGCGCATCGGCGATACCATCACCATCGGCAACCTGTCGGGCACGGTGAGCAAGATCCGCATCCGGGCGACCACCATCACCGACTTCGATCGCAAGGACATCATCGTCCCCAACAAGACCTTCATCACCGGCCAGCTGATCAACTGGTCGCTGACCGACACGGTCACCCGGGTCACCCTGAAGCTTGGCATCGACTACGGCTCGGACCTGGACCTGGTGCGCGACCTGCTGCTCAAGGGCGCCCATGAAAACCCCCGGGTGCTCAAGGACCCGGAGCCGATCGTGTACTTCCTCAACTTCGGCGAGAGCTCGCTGGACCATGAACTGCGCATGCACGTGCGCGACCTGGGCGACCGCAACCCGACGCTCGATGAGCTCAACCGCTACATCAGCCGCGAATTCAAGGCCCATGGCATCAAGATCTCGGTGCGCCAGGTGGAGGTGTTCCTGATCGACACCAAAGGTGGCAAGCAACAGCTGGTGCCGGCGGAAAACCTGAAACCGGATGGCACTGCATCGGCCTGAGTACACTCGAATACTTTATTCTGTGCAGAATCCTTGCGAGGGCTGCGCCCTCGTTCGCGGGGCAAGCCCGCTCCTACAGGTTCCGCGCGTCCCTTGTAGGAGCGGGCTTGCCCCGCGACGGGCCGCAACGCGGCCCCTCAGCCCCAAAGCCCAGGAGCAGGCCCCGTGAAAGCCCTCGACCAACTGACCTTCGACAACCGCTTCGCCCGCCTGGGCGACGCCTTCTCCACCGAGGTGCTGCCCGACCCCATCGCCGAGCCACGCCTGGTGGTGGCCAGCGAGGCGGCCATGGCCCTGCTCGACCTGGACCCGGCCCAGGCCGAACTGCCGGTGTTTGCCGAGCTGTTCAGCGGCCACAAGCTGTGGGAAGAGGCCGACCCGCGTGCCATGGTCTATTCCGGCCACCAGTTCGGCTCCTACAACCCGCGCCTGGGCGATGGCCGTGGCCTGCTGCTGGGCGAAGTCCTCAACGACGCCGGCGAGCACTGGGACCTGCACCTCAAGGGCGCCGGCCAGACGCCCTATTCGCGCATGGGCGACGGCCGCGCCGTGCTGCGTTCCTCGATCCGTGAATTCCTCGCCTCCGAGGCCTTGCACGCCCTGGGCATTCCCAGCAGCCGCGCCTTGTGCGTGATCGGCTCGAGCACCACAGTCTGGCGCGAAACCCGTGAAAGCGCTGCCATGCTCCTACGCCTGGCCCAGAGCCACATCCGCTTCGGCCATTTCGAGTACTTCTACTACACCCGCCAGCCCGAGCAGCAGAAGGTGCTCATCGACCATGTGCTGGAACACCACTACCCCGAGTGCCAGGACGCAGAGCAGCCGTACCTGGCGATGTTCCGCACCATCGTCGAGCGCAACGCCGAGCTGATCGCCTACTGGCAGGCCTACGGTTTCTGCCACGGGGTGATGAACACCGACAACATGTCGATCCTGGGCATCACCTTCGACTTCGGCCCATACGCCTTCCTCGACGATTTCGACGCCAACTTCATCTGCAACCACTCCGATGACCGCGGCCGCTACAGCTATTCCAACCAGGTGCCCATCGCCCACTGGAACCTGAGCGCCCTGGCCCAGGCCCTGACCACCGTGATCGAAGTGGAGCCGCTCAAGGAGGCCCTGGGGCTGTTCCTGCCGCTGTACCAGGCCCACTACCTGGACCTCATGCGCCGGCGCCTGGGCCTGACCACCGCCGAGGACGACGATATGGCACTGGTCGAGCGCCTGCTGCAACGCATGCAAAGCGGCGGTGTGGACTACAACCTGTTCTTCCGCAAGCTGGGCGACCGACCGGTGGCCGATGCCCTGAAGGTGGTACGCGACGACTTCATCGACCTGGCCGGTTTCGATGCGTGGAGCCAGGACTACCTGGCCCGCTGTGAACGCGAACCCACCAATGCCGAAGGCCGGCGCGCGCGCATGCATGCGGTCAACCCGCTGTACATCCTGCGCAACTACCTGGCGCAAAAGGCCATCGAAGCGGCCGAAGCCGGGGACTACGGCGAAGTGCGGCGCTTGCACCAGGTGCTGTGCAAACCATTCGAGGAGCAACCGGGGATGCAAGCCTATGCCGAGCGGCCGCCGGAGTGGGGCAAGCATCTGGAAATCAGTTGCTCATCCTGAAGATCACCTACTCCTGTAGGAGCGGCCTTGTGCCGCGATGGGGCGCGCAGCGGCCCTAGGACCAGCGAACGCGGTGCATCAGGATCAGGACCGCTTCGCGCCCCATCGCGGCACAAGGCCGCTCCTACAAGGGGCGCGCAAGACTTGAAGAGGAAACACCATGTCCGACCCAATGCTAATCCCATGCCCCCACTGCAATGGCCTCAACCGCCTGCCGGCCGAGCGACTGGGCGATGCCCCCAAATGCGGCCGCTGCAAACAGGACGTACTGCTGGGTAAGCCCTTCGACCTTACCGAGCGCAGCTACGCCAGCCAGATCAAAGGCGACCTGCCCCTGTTGCTTGATGTCTGGGCCGACTGGTGCGGCCCGTGCAAATCCTTCGCTCCGGTCTTCGAACAGGCCGCCCGCCAACTCACCGGCCGCTGCCGCCTGGCCAAGCTCGACAGCGAGGCCAACCGCAACCTGGCCGCGCAGCTGGGCATCCGCTCGATCCCCAGCCTGATCCTGTTCAGGAACGGCCGCGAAGTCGGTCGCCAGGCAGGGGCGTTTCCCCTCCAGTCGTTGCTGGAGTGGTTGCGTAGCCAGGGGGTCTAGGCGTTTTCTTCGAGCAGCGCATGCAGCTCGACGAACTGCTGGGTCAACTTGTGCCGCGGCTCCAGATGGATCAGCGGCAAGCTGGCGTGGTGCGACTCGCGCATCTTCACCGAACTGCCCAGGTACACCGGCAATACCGGCAGGCCCTCGGCCAGCAGCTCGTCGAGCATCTGCTGCGGCAGGCTGGCCCGTGACTGGAACTGGTTGACGACGATACCTTCGACCACCAGCTCCTCGTTGTGGTCATCCTTGAGCTCCTCGATCTCCGCCAACAGCCCATACAGGGCCTGGCGTGAGAAGCTGTCGCAATCGAAAGGAATCAGTACGCGATCCGCTGCGATCAGCGCGGAAACGGCATAGAAGTTCAACGCAGGCGGGGTGTCGATGTAGATCCGCTCGTAATCCTCGTCGAGCTCGTCGAGCAACTTACGCAGCTTGTTGATCTTGTGCTTGGCCTCGAGCTTGGGCTGCAGGTCGGCCAGCTCCGGCGTGGCGGTGATCACGTGCAGGTTGTCGAACGGCGTTTCGTAGATATCCACCCGGTTCTTCTTGGCGAACGGCCCGCTGGAAAGGGTCTGCTTGAAGAAATCGGCGATGCCCATGGGAATATCCTCGCCGGTGAGCCCGGTGAGGTACTGGGTCGAGTTGGCCTGGGCATCCAGGTCCACCAGCAAGGTCCGGTAGCCTTCATTGGCACTGACCGCCGCCAGGTTGCAGGCAATGCTCGACTTGCCCACGCCCCCTTTCTGATTGAATACCACGCGCCGCATGGGAGACCTCCGTGTATCAACGAATGCCCGAGTATGTGGCCCGCGCATGACAATGACCAGTACCGCCTGCCTCAACCTTCCTACCTGCAGGCCGATATATTGCCTACACCGTTCATCGGAAAATGCCGGCAAACGATAGAACCTTTCATCCCTGGCCGGCGACTTGCCCGTTCGCCATTGTCCAACGGGTATTTGCTACAGATCGCCTGCACCGGGATAATGCGCGCCACTCGACGAGCACCAACCCCTGTCAGGTCATTGTTCCGACGCATTCCTTGGCCAAAGGAAGTCTTTCAGGGCGGGAACCAGACACATCGTGATCACTTTCAACATCAGCCAATGGCGCGCCTGGGCCCCTGGCCTGCAGACGCCTGCTGACTGGCGTGCCTGGGCCGAGGGTAGGTCACTGCCGCAGGGCGACGGCCCTGCGCCGGACGTTTCGTTCCTGCCAGCCCTGCAACGCAGGCGCCTGGGCCTGTTGGCACGCATGGCGTTCGCCGTCGGCTGGCCATTGGCCGAGGGCCACGACGCGCTGCCGCTGGTATATGCCTCGCGCCATGGCGAAACGCCGCGCACCTTCTCCATGCTCGGCGAACTCGCCCAGGGCCAGCCACTTTCGCCGACGCAGTTCAGCCTCTCGGTGCACAACGCGGTGATCGGGCTGTGGTCGATCATCCGTGGCCAGACCTGCGAGATGACCGCCCTGGCCGCCGCAGGCGATGGTTTCGAGCAAGGGCTCCTGGAGGCCGCCGGCCTGCTGCACGACGGTGCACCGGCAGTGCTGCTGATCGTGGCCGAGGAGACGCCGCCCGTGGCCTACAGCCCATGGGTCGGGGATGTGCCTTTCAGCTATGCCCTCGGCCTGTTGCTCACCCCCGGCAGCCAGTGGCGCCTGGACATGGCCCCCGGCAGCAGCGCCACACCCGTCGCCCTGCCCCACGCCCTGAACTGGCTGAAGAACCTGCTCGCCGGCCAAACCCGACTCACCCACCCAGGAGCCCTGCGGTCATGGAACTGGCATCGGCTCGCGTGAACAGGCCAACGGACGCCTACCCCTGGCGCCTGCTGGCGACCGCGCTGAGCTTCGCCGTTTTCGGTATCGGCGGCCTGTGCCTGCGCGTGCTGGTATTCCCGTTGCTGGCCTGTCTGCCCGGTGGCGTGGCGCGTCATCAACGCCGTGCGCGACGCACCATCGGCGGGCTGTTCTGGCGTTTCATCCGCTTCATGCGCGTCACCGGCGTGCTGACCTATGAGGTGGAGGGAGCCGAGCGCCTGGGGCGCCCCGGCCAGCTGATCATCGCCAACCACCCCTCGCTGATCGACGTGGTGTTCCTCATCGGCCTGGCGCGCAACGCCAACTGCGTGGTGAAGCAGAGCCTGTTCGACAACCCGTTCACCCGCGGCCCGGTGCGTGAAGCGGGCTATATCGGCAACGACGGCAGCCTGCAGATGCTGGAAACCGCCGCCGCGACCCTGCGCCAGGGCCAGCCGCTGATCATCTTCCCCGAAGGCACCCGTACCCCGCCCGGCCAGGCCCCGGCCTTTCATCGTGGCGCCGCGGCCATCGCCCTGCGCGGTGCGAAAATCATCACACCGGTGACGATCAGCGTCAGCCCCAGCACACTGACCAAGCATGAGCCCTGGTACCGCATCCCGCACCGCCGCGTGCACTTTCGCCTACGCGTCGGCGCCGACATCGACCCGGCCACCTTCGCCGCGCTGGGCCCGGCACCGGTGGCCTCGCGCCGCCTCAACGACTACCTGCACCAGTACTTCTTCAAGGAGCTCGCCGAAGATGAGCGATCCACACAACCTGCACCGTGATATCAAGCAACTGATCATCGACGCCCTGGGCCTGGAGGACATCGGCGTCCAGGACATCGATGACCAGCAGCCGCTGTTCGGCGAAGGCCTGGGCCTGGATTCGGTGGATGCCCTGGAACTGGGCCTGGCCCTGCAGAAGCGCTTCGGCATCAAGATCGATGCCGACGCCAAGGACACCCGTTCCCATTTCACCAATGTCGCCACCTTGGCGGCATTCATCACTGCCCGACAGGCTGCCTGAGACCGCACCATGCAAAACCGCGAAGCCATCTTCAACCTCCTGCGCGATGCCCTGGTCGAGCTGTTCGAACTCGATCCGGCCAGCATCCGCCCGGAGTCCCACCTCTACCAGGACCTGGAAATCGACAGCATCGACGCTATCGATTTGATCGACCATATCAAGCGCCAGACCGGCAAGAAGATCACCGCCGAGGACTTCAAGTCCGTGCGCACCGTCGAGGATGTGGTCGAGGCGGTGCACCGCCTGGTGAATTCCGCCGCATGAAGCGCCTGGTCGGCCTCGGCCTGGTGCTGGCCGGGGTGCTCTACCCCTTCGCCGTGCACTACGGCCTGGCCCGTTTCGCCCCCTGGCAGTTCGCCCTGGTGCTCGCCGCACTGTGGCTGGCCCGCGCCTTGGGCGCGCCGCGCCGGCCCGGCAACCTGTGGATGACTACCATCGCCCTGGCCTTCTGCGCGCTGCTGGCATTGTCCGACAGCCGCCAGCTGCTGCGCTGGTACCCGGTGCTGGTCAATGGGTTCCTGCTGGCGCTGTTCGCCTCCAGCCTCAGGTACGGGCCACCGTTAGTGGAACGCCTGGCACGCCTGCGCGAGCCGCAGCTGCCTGCCGCCGCCATTGCCTACACACGCCGGGTAACGCAGGTCTGGTGCCTGTTCTTCCTGGCCAACGGGCTGATCGCCGCAGGCCTGACCCTGTGGGCGCCGCTGGCCTGGTGGACCCTCTACAACGGCCTGATCGCCTATCTGGCCATGGGGCTGCTGTTCGCCGTGGAATGGCTGGCCAGGCAACGTATGCGAGCACGCTCATGAACTGGATCGAACCC
The DNA here is from genome assembly GCF_048068175.1 of Pseudomonas sp. NY15356. Lineage (NCBI taxonomy): Bacteria > Pseudomonadati > Pseudomonadota > Gammaproteobacteria > Pseudomonadales > Pseudomonadaceae > Pseudomonas > Pseudomonas sp. NY15356. Next base: position 336,888 of record NZ_JBLUPW010000001.1, read on the forward strand.
CAGCATTTGCTGCGGCCACAGGCCGCCCCTCGGGTCGTTACCCGCGCGCCTGCGCTGGACCACGCCACCCTCTGCCAGGCCGCCCTGTGCCTGGCAGGTGGCCTGCGCGAACGTGGCGTGCAGCGCCTGGCGGTGCATCTGGAGGATGCCGGCGAACTGGCCATTGCCTTGCTGGGCGCCTGGCGAGCCGGGGCCCAGGTACTACTGCCCGCCGACCTGCAGGCACAGACCCGTGCGCGCTGGAGCGACCAGGTCGATCTGTGGCTCAGCGACCAGCCGGGCGACCACAGCCTGGCGTCGCTTTCAGGCGTACCGCTGGCACCTGCCGACCTGGACCTGGACGCCTGCCGGATCAGCCTGTGCACCTCAGGCTCCAGCGGCGAGCCCAAGCGCATCGACAAGCAACTGCGCCAGCTGGCCAATGAAGTGCAAGCCCTTGAGCGCCTCTGGGGCTCTGACCTGGGCGATGCCTGGATCATCGGCAGCGTCGCCACCCAACACATCTACGGGTTGTTGTTCCGCGTCCTCTGGCCGCTGTGCGCCGGGCGCGGCTTCCTGCGTCGCCAACTGCCCTTCCCGGAGGACCTGCAGCGTGCCAGCCGCGAACAGCCGGGCTTCGCCTGGGTGGCGAGCCCGGCACTGCTCAAGCGCATGGGCGACAACCTCGATTGGCCGGCCCTGGGCCAAGTGCGCCGGGTGTTCTCCTCCGGCGGCGCCCTGCCCGAGGACGCCGCGCAGCAGTTGCATCGGCGCCTGGGCCAGTGGCCGGTGGAAATCCTCGGAAGCTCCGAGACCGGTGGCATCGCCTGGCGCGAGGGCGATGCCCCATGGCGTCCGTTCGAAGGCATTACCTTGAGCCAGTCGGCGGACGGCGCCCTGTGTGTCGCCTCGCCCTACCTGCCGCAAGGCCATGTCGAACACACCGCCGATGCCGTGCAGTTCACCGACGATGGCCGCTTCCACCTGCTTGGGCGCCTGGACCGTATCGTCAAGCTTGAAGAAAAGCGCATCTCGCTGCCGCTGCTGGAGCAGGCGCTGTGCGCCCATGAATGGGTCAGCGAAGCGCGACTGGGCGTTGTGCAGCAAGGCCGTGCGTTCCTCGGCGTCTTGCTCGTGCCCAGCCCCGCTGGCCTGCATCAGCTGCGTACCCAGGGGCGTCGTGCCCTGCTCGATACGCTGCGCCAGCACCTGGCGCAACATTGCGAGCGCCTGGCCCTGCCACGGCGCTGGCGCCTGCTGCGGCAACTGCCGCTCAACGGCCAGGGCAAGCTTCCCCAGGCGCAGGTCCAAGCACTGCTGCAGGCCCCACGCAACAATGCTCCGGACGTGCTCCAGGCGACACCTGACGACCAGCAACTGAGCCTGCGCCTGGCGGTACCGGCGGACCTGGCCTGCTTCACCGGTCACTTTCCCACCACCCCCATTCTGCCCGGCGTGGTGCAGGTCGACTGGGCCATGACCCTGGCCACGCCCCTGCTGCCGCAAGGGCTGCACTTCGCCGGCATGGAAGTGCTGAAGTTCCAGCAACTGGTTCGCCCAGGCGACGAGCTGGAGCTGACCCTGCGCTACGATGCCCAGCGCGGCAAGCTGTACTTCACCTACGCCAGCAACGGCCAGGCCTGCTCCAGTGGCCGTATTCTCCTGGAGCCCGGCCGTGCATAAGCCTTGCGCCGTGATCCCGGTATACGACCATGAACACGCCGTGCCGGCGGTGGTCACCCAGGTGCTCGGCACCGGGTTGCCTTGCGTGCTGGTGGATGATGCCAGCCACGCGCCTTGCGCCGAGGTGCTGGACCAGTTGGCCAGGCAAGAACAGGTGTTCCTGGTGCGCCTGGCCGTCAACCAGGGCAAGGGCGGCGCGGTGATGGCCGGCCTGCGCGAAGCCGCCCGGCTGGGCTTCACCCATGCCTTGCAGGTGGACGCCGATGGCCAGCACGACCTTGCCGATGTCCACGCATTCCTGGCCGACTCGAGGGCTTGCCCACAGGCCTTGGTGTGCGGTTATCCACAGTACGACGCCAGCGTGCCCAAGGGGCGCCTCTATGGGCGCTACCTGACCCACGTCTGGGTGTGGATCAACACCTTGTCGCTGGCCATCCCGGACTCGATGTGCGGGTTTCGCGTGTACCCGCTCGCCCCCACCCTGGCGTTGCTGGACAGGGTACGCCTCGGGCAGCGCATGGATTTCGACACGGAGGTCCTGGTGCGCCTGGCCTGGCGCGGGCAGCCGATGCGCTGGCGGCCGATCCGGGTGCATTACCCGAGCGATGGCGTCTCGCATTTTCGCCTGCTGCACGACAACGTGCTGATCTCGCGGATGCACGCCCGGCTGTTCTTCGGCATGCTGCTGCGCGCACCGCGAATCCTCTGGCGCAGGTGGCGACGATGAACCGCCCTTCCCGGCACTGGGCCGAACAGGGTGAACGCGGCAGCTTCTGGCTGATGAAGCTGACCGCCGTGCTGGTGCGCCTGCTCGGCCGACGCCTGCTCAGCCCGTTGATCCATGGCATCGTGCTGTATTTCTTCCTGTTCGGTCGCAAGGCCCGGCGTAGCGCCTGGCAGTACCAGCAACGGCTGGCCGCCTGGAGCGGCGGCCAGGTACCGGCACCGACCCATGGGCGAGTGTTTGGCCAGTTCATGGCCTTCGCCGACGCCTTGCTGGACAAGCTGGACGCCTGGAACGGCCGCCTGCGCCTTGAAGATATCGAGATCGACGACCCCAGCCAGCTGCGCCGGCAATTGCGCGGCAGCCGTGGGCAGATGCTGGTCGGCGCACACCTGGGCAACCTGGAAGTCTGCCGGGCCCTGGCGGAGCTGGGCGAGCGGGTGACCATGAACGTGCTGGTGCACACCCGCCATGCCGAACGCTTCAATCGCCTGCTGGGCGAGGCCGGCGCCAGCCACCTGCGGCTGATCCAGGTCAGCGAGCTGGACCCGGCGATCATGCTGCAACTGTCCGAGCGCCTGGAGCGCGGCGAATGGCTGGCCATCGCCGGCGACCGCGTGCCTTTGCACGGCAGCCGCACCGTGGCCGTGGATTTTCTCGGCCACCGGGCGCCCTTCCCCCAAGGCCCCTGGCTGCTGGCGGGCCTGCTGGGCTGCCCGGTCAACCTGCTGTTCTGCCTCAAGCACCAGGGCCGCTACCGGATCACCCTGGAGCCATTCGCCGAGCGCCTGCAGTGGCGCCGCGACCTGCGCGAGCAGGTGATTGCCGAATGGGCCGGGCGCTATGCCGCCCGCCTGGGCCATTATTGTCTGCAGGCCCCTGGCCAGTGGTTCAACTTCTACCCTTTCTGGAACGACGATGACGACGCATCCCCATGAGCCCGTGACCTTTGGCGAGGCCCCGCTCGCCATCGAGGACATCCTGGCCCTGAGCCAACGCCAGGCCCGCCCGCTGTTGCAGGAAGACGCCGCGTACCGCGAGCGCATCGCCCGCGGCGCGCGTTTCGTCGACAGCCTGCTGGACAAGGAAGGGGTGATCTACGGCGTCACCACTGGCTATGGCGACTCCTGCGTGGTGGCCGTGCCGCTGGAGCATGTCGAGGCCTTGCCGCGCCATCTGTACACCTTCCACGGCTGCGGCCTTGGCCGGCTGCTTGACGCGCCAGCCACACGGGCGGTGCTGGCGGCCCGGCTGCGCTCGCTGAGCCACGGCATGTCGGGGGTGCGCGTGGCGTTGCTGGAGCGCCTGCAGGCATTTCTCGAGCACGACATCCTACCGCTGATTCCCGAGGAAGGCTCGGTCGGCGCCAGCGGCGACCTGACACCGCTGTCCTATGTCGCCGCGGCCCTGTCGGGCGAGCGCGAAGTGATGTACCAGGGGCAGCGCCGCGACAGCGCCGATGTACACCGCGAGCTGGGTTGGCAGCCCTTGGTGCTACGCCCCAAGGAAGCCCTGGCGCTGATGAACGGCACCGCGGTGATGACCGGCCTGGCCTGCCTGGCCTATGCCCGCGCGGATTACCTGCTGCACCTGGCCACGCGCATCACGGCGCTGAACGTCATCGCCCTGCAAGGCAACCCCGAGCACTTCGACGAGCGCCTGTTCGCCGCCAAGCCACACCCCGGCCAGAACCAGGTCGCCGCCTGGTTGCGCCAGGACCTGGCCATCGAGGCCCCGGCGGCGCCCCTGCATCGCTTGCAGGATCGCTACTCGCTGCGTTGCGCGCCCCATGTGCTGGGCGTGCTGGCCGACAGCCTGGGCTGGTTGCGCAGCTTCATCGAGACCGAGCTCAACAGCGCCAACGACAACCCGATCATCGACGGCGACGCCGAACGGGTGCTGCATGGCGGGCATTTCTATGGCGGCCATATCGCGTTCGCCATGGACAGCCTCAAGACCCTGGTAGCCAATGTCGCCGACCTGCTCGACCGCCAGCTGGCGCTGCTGGTGGACGCGCGCTACAACCATGGCCTGCCCAGCAACCTGTCCGGTGCCGAGCCCGAGCGCGCGATGCTCAACCATGGCTTCAAGGCCGTGCAGATCGGTGCCAGTGCCTGGACCGCCGAGGCCCTCAAGCTGACCCTGCCGGCCAGCGTGTTCTCGCGCTCCACCGAGTGCCACAACCAGGACAAGGTGAGCATGGGCACCATCGCCGCCCGGGATGCCTTGCGCGTGCTGGAGCTGAGCGAACAGGTGGCCGCAGCGACCCTGTTGGCCGCCAACCAGGGGGTGTGGCTGCGCGGCCGTGCGGCCGGTGCCAACCCGCTGCCGCCGGCACTGGCAAGCATGCATGCTGCCCTGCTGCAGGACTTCGCCCCCGTCATCGAGGACCGCGCCCTGGAGCGCGAACTGCGCCTGTGCCTGACGCGTATCGGCGAACGCCACTGGAGGCTGCATGCGTAAGCCTGGGGTATTCCATGTGGACACGGAGATCCTCGTGCCCTTCTTCGATGTCGACAGCATGCACATCGTCTGGCACGGCCACTACGTCAAGTATCTGGAGCTGGCCCGTTGCGCCCTGCTCGAACGCCTGGGCCACGACTACCCGCGCATGCAGGCCAGCGGCTACATGTGGCCGGTGATCGACCTGCAACTGCGCTACATCCGCGGCGCCACCTTCGGCCAGCGCCTGAAGGTACGTGCCAGCCTGGTGGAATGGGAGCATCGCCTGAAGATCAACTACCTGATCAGCGATGCACTCAGCGGCGAGCGCATGACCCGCGCCAGCACGGTGCAGGTCGCGGTGCACATCGACAGCGGCGAAATGCAGCTGGTCTCCCCCCAGGCCATGCTCGACGCCGTCGGCAAGGTGCTGGCATGAGGCGCCTGGCGGGTTACCTACTGATGGCCGTCTTGCTGCTGGCCGGCCCGCAGGCCATGGCGTTCAGCCTGGATGATCTGCAAAAACAGCTCGGTGCTTCGGCAGTGGTGAAGGGCCCCTTCGTCCAGGAGAAGCACTTGCGCGCCCTGCCCCAACCACTGCTGAGCCAGGGCCGCTTCGTCCTGGCCCGCGACCACGGGCTGCTCTGGCTGCTGCAGACACCGCTGCGCCAGGATTACCGCATCACCGCCGACGGCATAGCCCGGCGCGACGCCAGTGGTTGGCAGAAGCTACCCAGCCAGAGTGCCGGGGCGCAACAGAACCGCCTGTTCTTCGCCGTGCTGCAAGGCGACAGCAGTGGCCTGCAGCGCGACTTCGAGCTGAGCCTTACCGGCAATGCCGAACACTGGCAATTGCACCTGGTGCCTCGTTCGTTGCTGCTCAAGCAGGTGTTCACCCACATCGATATTGCCGGCGGGCGTTTCGTGGAGCGTATCGTGCTGGCCGAAACCCAGGGCGACAGCACCGTGCTGCGTATGCCTGGCAGCACCGGCGCCACGGCCTTGAGCGATTCGGAGCGCAGTGACTTTGCCGACTGAACGACTGCTGCCCAGGCTGTTCCTGGCCCTGTTGCTGGCCGTGCTCGCCCTGGCAAGTTGGCAATGGCATCGCGGCGCCCCCGTTTCCGCTGACCTGATGACCCTGGTGCCAGGGGCTGCGCAGGACGAACTGGTCGCGCGCGCCGAGCAGCGCATGCAGGCGCCGCTCAACCGCCAACTGCTGGTACTGGTCGGTCATGCCGACCGCCAGCAGGCGCTGGACCTGGCCGAGCGCCTGGCGGGCCAGTGGCAGGCCAGCGGCCTGTTCGAGCAGGTGCAATGGAACCTGCAGACCGACCTGCAGGCCATGCGCGCCCAGGTGCTGCAAGGCCGCCTGGCGATGCTCGGCGCCACCGACCGCCAACAGCTGCTGACACAGCCCGACACCTTCATCGAACAACGCGTGCAGGCGCTGTTCGACCCTTTCGCAGGCTTCAGCCTGCTGGCCAACCAGGACGACTGGCTGGGCCTGGGTGCGCGCGTCCAGGCCAGCCAACCCAAACCCGCCAATGTCGAGCTGGACACGGCCAGCGGCGCCCTGGTCGCCGAGGCAGGCGGCAGGCACTGGGTGATGCTGCGCGCCAGCACCCGCGACGACGCCTTCGACCTGCAGCTGCCGTTGCAGATCGCCGACCTGCTCACCATCGGCCGCCAACAGGCCGAACAGCAAGGCGCCCAACTGCTGGCCGCCAGCGGGCTGCTGCATGCGGCCAGCGGACAACGCCAGGCCAGCCGGGAAATCACCTGGGTCGGGGGCGGCGCCACCCTGGGCATCCTTCTGTTGTTGCTGCTGGCGTTCCGGCGCTGGCGGGTGCTGTTGGCCTTCGTGCCGGTGCTGGTAGGCATGCTGTTCGGCACGGTGATCTGCACGGCCCTGTTCGGCCGCGTGCATGTCATGACCCTGGTGCTGGGCTCGAGCCTGATCGGCGTGGCGGTGGACTACCCGCTGCACTACCTGTCCAAGAGCTGGAGCCTGCGCCCCTGGCACAGCTGGACAGCCGTGCGCCTGACCTTGCCCGGGCTGAGCCTGAGCCTGGCGACCACCTGCATCGGCTACCTGGCCTTGGCCTTCACACCCTTCCCGGCACTGACCCAGATCGCGGCGTTTTCCGCCGCTGGCCTGGTCGGCGCCTACCTGAGCGCGGTGTGCCTGCTGCCGGCCTTGTTCGGCGGCACGCAGCTGCGCCCGGCGCGCTTGCCGCTGCGTATCGCCCAGAGGCTGACCGACCTGCGCGAACGCGTGTTGGCCAAGGTACCGAGCGCCGTCCTGCTTGCCCTGCTGCTGGCGTTCTGCGCTGCAGGTTTGTGGCAGCTGCAGACACGAAACGACATCCGCCAGTGGGTCGGCGCACCGCCACAGCTGCTCGAAGAAGCCCAGGCCGTGGCGCGGATCACGGGCTACCAGCCGACCAGCCAGTTCTACCTGGTGCGCGCCAGCGATGAAACCCAATTGCTCGAGCGCCTGCAGACGCTGGCCGGCAAACTCGATGAACTGGTCGACCTGGGCAAGCTCAAGGGCTACATGACGCTCAGCCAGCGGGTGGCCAACCCGGCGCAGCAACAGCAGTTGCAGCAGGCCTTGGTGCAGTTGCCCGACCATTGGCAACCCCTGCTGGCCCTGGGGGTACCTGAAACAGCCTTGCGCGGCGAGCTGCAGCAACTGCAAGCCTTGCCCCTGCTGACGATCGACCAGGTACTCGCCGGGCCGCTGGGCGAAGCCTGGCGGCCGCTGTGGCTGGGCAGCACCGACGATGGCGTGGCCGCCGTCGTCAGCCTGCAAGGCCAGGGCGATGTCGCCCTGCTTCGCCTGCAGGCTCAGGATTTGCCGGGCGTGCAGTTGGTCGACCGCTTGGGCGAACTCAACCAGCTGTTCGCCGCCACCCAGGTCAGCGCCGCCGAACTCAAGCTGTTGTCCTGTGGGCTGATCCTGGTACTGCTGGTGCTGCCCTTCGGGCTGGGGGCGGCCTTGCGCATCGTCGCCCTGCCGCTGCTGGCGGCGCTGTGCAGCCTGGCCTGCCTCGGCTGGCTGGGGCAGCCACTGACCCTGTTCAGCCTGTTCGGCCTGCTGCTGGTGACCGCCATCGGCGTGGACTATGCCATCCTGATGCATGAGCGCATCGGCGGTACCGCAGTCAGTCTGCTGGGCACCTTGCTGGCGGCGGCCACCACTTGGTTGTCGTTCGGCCTGCTGGCGCTGTCCAGCACGCCAGCAGTGAGCAACTTCGGCCTGGCCGTAAGCCTGGGGCTGGTGTTCAGCTTCCTGCTGGCGCCTTGGGCGGCGAGCCGTGAGCAAGGGACATAGCGCCATGAAACACCTGTTGACCGTGATGATGCTGTTGCTGCTCGGTGCCTGCGCCTGGCAGCCACCCCTGCCCGAGCAACTGCCCCCGCTCGATCTGCCGCGCCAGTTCCATGTGCAGCAGGAACAAGGCGGCCAACGCCAGGACTGGTTGCTGGTGATCCAGCGTGAAGACGGCCATCTGCGCTGGTCGCTGCTGGACCTGCTGGGCGTTCCCCAGGCACGCCAGTTGCTCGAAGGCCAGCAGTGGCAAGCCGACGGCCTGCTGCCGCCGAACCCTGCCGCCCGCGAGCTGTTCGCCGCCATGCTGTTCGCCCTGACCCCAGAGACCCAACTGTCCCGGCTTTATCCCCGGGCCATCGGCCACGACCAGCAACGTCGCCTGCCAGGCCGCTGGCGCGTCACCTATCGCACTGCCGACGACTTCACCCTGGCCCTCGATCAAGGCCTGCGCTACTACATTTCCCCCTTGCCCAGCGAGAACGCACCATGACCGCCTTCCTCGACGCCCTGGGCCTGGTCTGTGCCCTCGGGCACGGCCAGGCCGACGTGGCCCGCCGGCTCTTTGCCGGCGACTGCTCCGGCATGCAGCTGCAGGACGGCTGGGTGCCCGGGCGCGGCCTGCCGGTAGGTGCCGTGACCGGGCCACTGCCCGAGCTGCCGCTGCCCGACCACCAGAGCCGCAACAACCGGCTGCTGCTGGCCGCCGCCTTGCAGATCGAACCGGCTATCCGGCAAGCCCTCGAGCGCCACGGCCCGCAACGGGTCGGCGTAGTGCTGGGCACCAGCACCTCGGGGATCGCCGAAGCCACCACCGGCATCGCCCATTACCTCCAGGCGGGCCGCTTCCCAGCCGACTACCGCTACGACCAGCAGGAACTCAGCGCGCCGGCGAACTTCCTGGCAGCCTGGCTGGGCCTGCAAGGGCCTGCCTACGTGTTGTCCACCGCTTGCACCTCCAGCGGCCGCGCGCTGCTCAGCGCACGGCGCCTGCTCGACCTGGGCCTGTGCGATGCCGTGCTGTGCGGTGGCGTGGACAGCCTCTGCAGCCTGACGCTCAATGGCTTCACCGCCCTGGAGGCCGTCAGTGAGCAGCGCTGCAACCCGCTCTCGGCCAACCGCGACGGTATCAACATCGGCGAAGGGGCTGCCCTGTTCCTGATGACCCGCCAAGCGACACCCGACGGGCACGGCATCGCCCTGCTCGGCGCCGGCGCCAGTTCCGATGCGTTCCATATCTCGGCACCGGACCCCAGCGGCAAGGGCGCCTTGCAGGCCATGCGCAAAGCACTGGACAATGCATGCCTGACGCCAGGGCAGGTCGATTACCTGAACTTGCATGGCACCGCCACCGTGCACAACGACGCCATGGAATGCCTGGCCGTGCACAGCCTGTTCGGCGGCCAGTTGCCCTGCTCGTCCAGCAAGCCCATGACCGGCCATACCCTGGGGGCTGCCGGCGCGCTGGAAGCCGCGTTCTGCTGGCTGAGCCTGAGCCGGCACAACCCGCAGGGCCTGTTGCCACCCCATTGCTGGGATGGCCAGCCCGACCCGGGCTTGCCGGGCCTGAACCTGGTCGATGGCCGCCAGCGCCTGCCAGCGCACGGGCCACGCCGGCTGATGAGCAATTCGTTCGCCTTCGGTGGCAACAATGTCAGCCTGATTCTCGGAGATGCCCCATGATCACTTGGCCCTTGGCCGAACTGCTGCCCCACGCCGGGGACATGATCCTCATCGAGCGCATCGACAGCTGCGACGACGAGCAGATCCACACCTGCACGACGGTTCGCCCCGATGGCCAGTTCAACCGGGCCGACGGCAGCCTGCCCGCCTGGCTTGGCCTGGAACTGATGGCCCAGAGCGTGGCAGCCTATGCCGGCTGCCAGGCGCGTCGCCAGGGGCGCCCTGTGGAAATGGGCTTTTTGCTCGGCACGCGCAAGTTCGAATGCAATGTCGAGGCGTTTCCCGCCGGTGCGCAGTTGCACATCCATGCCCTGCGTTCGCTCGAGGACGAAAACGGCATGGGCGTGTTCGAATGCCACCTGCGCGGCGAAGGCATAGATGCCAGCGCCCGCCTGAATGTCTACCGCCCGCCGCAAGCCGCCAGCTATCTGGCCGAGGCGGGCCCGGAGGAGTCGCAGCATGACTGACACCATCCTGGTCACCGGTTCCAGCCGAGGGATCGGGCGCGCCATCGCCCTGCGCCTGGCCCGCGCCGGCTTCGACCTGGCCCTGCATTGCCGCAGCGCGCGAGACGAGGCCGAAGCGGTCGCCGGCGAAGTCCGTGCCCTGGGCCGCCAGGCGCGGGTCCTGCAGTTCGATGTGGCCGACCGAGGCGGCTGTGCCGCGGCGCTCGAGGCCGATGTCGAAGCCCATGGTGCCTATTACGGCGTGGTGTGCAACGCCGGGCTGACCCGTGACGGCGCCTTCCCGGCGCTGACCGAGGACGACTGGGATACCGTCATGCGCACCAACCTCGACGGCTTCTACAACGTGCTGCACCCGCTGATCATGCCGATGATCCGCCGCCGTGCCCCTGGCCGGATCGTCTGCATCACCTCGGTGTCCGGCCTGATCGGCAACCGTGGCCAGGTCAACTACAGCGCTTCCAAGGCCGGCCTGATCGGTGCGGCGAAGGCGCTGGCCATCGAGCTGGGCAAGCGCCGCATCACGGTCAACTGCGTGGCGCCGGGCCTGATCGATACCGCCATGCTCGACGAACAGGTGCCGGTGGAGGAGCTGCTGAAGATGATCCCGGCGCAACGCATGGGCACGCCCGAGGAAGTGGCGGGCGCGGTGAACTTCCTGATGTCGGACGAGGCCGCCTACATCACCCGCCAGGTCCTGGCGGTCAACGGAGGGCTGTGCTGATGCGCCGTGTCGTGGTCACCGGCATGGCCGGCATCACTGCCCTGGGCAACGACTGGACGAGCATCGCTGCGCAGTTCGCCGCCAACCGCAGCGGGATCCGACGCATGGACGAATGGGACCGCTTCGAGGAGCTCAATACCCGCCTGGCCGGGCCCGTGGACGGCTTCCAGGTGCCCGCGCACTGGACCCGCAAGCAGCTGCGCAGCATGGGCCGGGTGAGCCGCCTGGCAGTGGCGGCTGCCGAACAGGCATTGCTCGACGCCGGGCTGCTCGACGACCCGAGCATCCGTGACGGCCGCATGGGGGTCGCCTGCGGCTCGTCGATCGGCAGCACCGAAGAGATCAAGGCCTTCGGCAACATGCTGCTCAATTCCAAGGCCGATGGCCTGAACGCCAACTCCTACGTACGCATGATGCCGCACACCACCGCGGCCAACATCAGCATTTTCTTCGGCCTTACCGGGCGCCTGATCCCTACCTCCAGTGCCTGCACCAGCGGCAGCCAGGGTATCGGCTATGCGTACGAGGCGATCAAGTACGGGCGCCTGCCGCTGATGCTCGCCGGCGGCGCCGAGGAACTGTGCCCCAGCGAGGCCATGGTCTTCGACGCGCTGTACGCCACCAGCCTGAAGAACGACACCCCGTCCCTGACCCCACGGCCCTACGACAGCGCACGGGATGGCCTGGTGGTGGGCGAAGGCGCCGGCATGCTGGTGCTCGAGGAGTTGCAGCACGCCCTGGCTCGGGGCGCTCGTATCCATGCCGAGATCGTCGGTTTCGGCAGCAACGCCGACGGCCAGCACATCACCCGCCCCGAACAGGCCACCATGCGCCGGGCCATGGAGTTGGCGCTGGAAGACGCCGACCTTGGGCCCGAGGCCATCGGCTACGTCAATGGCCATGGCACCGCCACCGAGCAAGGCGACATCGCCGAGACGCTGGCCACCCACGAGCTGTTCGGCCCGCGTATGCCGATCAGTTCGCAGAAGAGCTTCCTCGGCCATACCCTGGGGGCCTGCGGGGCGCTGGAGTCCTGGTTCAGCATCGAGATGATGAACCGCGACCAATACGTGCATACCCTGAACCTCGACCACATCGACCCCCGTTGCGGCGAGCTGGACTACCTGCGTGGCGGGTTCCGGGCCATGCAGCATGAGCATGTGATGAACAACAACTTCGCCTTTGGCGGGGTGAACACCTCGTTGGTGTTCCGACGCTGGCCGGTCGCAGGCTAGTACTGTTCACTTGAAGCGCAGCGGCGAACACCAGTGCTCTACCGGGTCAACAATTCGGCAAACGCCCTGGCCATGGCCGAACCTGCCGCCTGCCGCTGAACCAGCCATACCGCGGTCGTCGCGCCCTCATCCAGCAGGGTCCGGTACACCACGCCATCGATACGCATGCGCTGGAACGAGGCCGGCAGCACCGACACGCCCAACCCCGCCGACACCAGGCCGATGATGGTCATCGCCTCGCCCGCTTCCTGGGCGAAATGCGGGCTGAACCCGGCCTGGCGCGCCAGGCTCAGCAACTGCGCATGCAACCCGCTGCCGTAGCTGCGCGGAAAGAACACGAAGGGCTCATTGGCCAGGGCCTGCATGTACACACCCTGTTCGCTGCCCTGGGCCAGGGGATGGGAGGCATGGATCACCGCTACCAGCGGCTCGCTGAACAGTTCGGTGGCTACCAGCCCTTCGGGCAATGCCATCGGGCGCATCAGGCCGACCTCGATGGTTTCGTCGAACACCGCATCGGCCACGTCACGGCTGCTCATCTCGCGCAGGTTCAGGTGCACCGCGGGAAAGCGCTGGCGAAAGGCATGCAGCGCCTTGGGGATCCTCGACGTGAACGGCGCCGAAGAGGTGAAGCCGATCTTCATCTCGCCCAGCTCACCCAATTGCGCACGCCGGGCAACATCCGCGGCCTTTTCCACCTGGGCCAGGACCTGGCGCGCTTCTTCGAGGAACAGACGCCCGGCCTCGCTCAGCTCGACCCGGCGGTTGGTGCGCTCGAACAGGCGCGCGCCCAGTTCCTGCTCCAGGGCCTGGATCTGCTGACTCAATGGCGGTTGCGAAATGCCCAGCTGCTGGGCAGCACGACCGAAGTGCAGTTCTTCGGCCACAGCGATGAAATACCGCAGATGACGCAATTCCATGGCTCCTCCGAACAAGTCGCAGAACGTCTTAAACAGGTCGAACAATATATTGGATGTATTCATTAGTCAGCTATATGATTTTTTGCAACGCAACACCGGCCCAGCGCCCGAGGTACTCTCCGTGAAATCCGTCGTCGCCCCGCTTTCCCTCGACCCCGAGCCTGCCACGCCGGCCCGTCACGACGTCTGGATCGAAAAAGGCACGCCCGCCTTCATCAAGACCGTGCTGGCGCTGTTCAGCGGCGGCTTCGCCACCTTCGCCCTGTTGTATTGCGTACAGCCGATGATGCCCTTGCTGTCGCAGGAGTTCTCCATCAACGCCGCGCAGAGCAGCCTGGTGCTTTCGGTATCCACCGCCATGCTGGCCTTCGGCTTGCTGGTCACCGGGCCGATTTCCGACCGTATCGGCCGCAAGCCGGTCATGGTCTGCGCCTTGCTCTGCGCCGCGCTGGCAACCTTGGCCAGCGCGGTGATGCCGACCTGGGAGCTGGTACTGGCCACCCGGGCACTGGTGGGGCTGGCCTTGAGTGGCCTGGCCGCCGTGGCCATGACCTACCTGAGCGAAGAAATCCATCCACAGCACATCGGCCTGGCCATGGGCCTGTACATCGGTGGCAATGCCATCGGCGGCATGAGCGGGCGCCTGATCAGCGGCGTGCTGATCGACTTCGTCAGCTGGCACACCGCGATGCTGGCCATCGGCGGCCTGGCCCTGGTGGCGGCGTTGGTGTTCTGGAAGGTGCTGCCCGAATCCCGCAATTTCCGCCCCCAGCCCATGAACCCTCGCAGCCTGCTGGATGGCTTCGCCATGCATTTTCGTGATGCCGGCCTGCCCTGGCTGTTCCTCGAGGCCTTCCTGCTGATGGGCGCCTTCGTCACCTTGTTCAACTACATCGGCTATCGCCTGCTGGCAGGGCCCTACCACATGAACCAGGCCTTGGTGGGCCTGCTGTCGGTGGTGTACCTGTCGGGCATCTACAGCTCCGCCCAGGTCGGCGCGCTGGCGGACAAACTGGGCCGGCGCAAGGTGTTCTGGGCGAGCATCCTGGTGATGGCCGGCGGCCTGTTGCTGACCTTGGCCAACCCGCTCACGATGGTGATCCTGGGCATGCTGGTATTCACCTTCGGCTTCTTCGGCGCACACTCGGTAGCCAGCAGCTGGATCGGGCGCCGGGCATTGAAGGCCAAGGGGCAGGCATCGTCGCTGTACCTGTTCTGCTATTACGCAGGCTCCAGCGTGGCCGGGACGGCGGGTGGGGTGTTCTGGCACCAGGCCGGATGGAACGGCATCGGGTTGTTCATCGGCAGCCTGCTGGCGGTGGCGTTGCTGGTGGCGTTGCACCTGAGCAGGTTGCCACCGAAGTCTTCCACACCATCGATGTAGGAGCGGCCTTGTGCCGCGAAAGGGCCGCATAGCGGCCCCAGGGTTTCAGCGTTGTCGCAGATACCGTTGGGGCCGCTTTGCGGCCCTTTCGCGGCACAAGGCCGCTCCAGGGTTGCGCCGTTTCGTCAGTTGACGATCTCGACGATATCCACGTCCACTTCACGGCTCATCAGGTGCTTCTCCACCTCGCCGGTGAGCTTGACCTTGGTCTTGTCGTTGAACGGCGTCTGCGGCAGGTCTTCGTCATCGATCTCGACGGTGATGGTGCCGGTGTTGTCCTTGAACTCGTACTTGTCGTCGTTGTTGATCTTCTTGGTCACGAAGCCTTGCAGCACCACCGGCGTATCGTCGGCGGCGTCGTTGGCGGCGGCGACGGTGGTCACCGACTGGGCGCCGGGGCCGGTGTAGCCGGCCGCCAGGGCGGCAGTGCTGAACAATGGGGCGAGGATCAGGGCGAGGTAACGGGTTTTCATGGTGTCAGGTCCTGTTTCGGTTTCGATGGGAACAGCCTACCGAAGCAGGCTGAAGCGAAGCTTAATCAGCCTTACGACTCCTCCAGCTCCAGGCCGACCCTCGCCTGAAGCTGCTCGCCAACGACCTGCAGCTGCATCTCCCGCACGCGCCCCCCTTCGTGCTCCAGCGAATGCAACCACGCGAACATCAACGCAGGCGAGCCCTCGAGGCTGACCTCGACCTGCTGCGCCCTGGTCTCGAGGCCGGTGATGCGCACGCCCGCCGCCTGGGCACGCTCGCTCAGCCTGGCCGGTGTCAACGCCTGGACGGCCTCCTGCTTCCGGGCTGGCCCGGCCGATACCCGCTGCAGATGGGCGGCCAGCGCCTGCTCTCGGGCCAATGCCAGCTCAGCCTGCTGCAGACGTGCCTGGCCTGGTACCCAGGCCAGCTGCCACAACGCAACCAAGGCCAACGCCCATAGGGCGATGACGATCGCCATCCGTCGCTCGCCCGGTATCTGTCGCCATTGGCGCACCAAGGCATGTTCGCGCCATTGCATCATCGTGCGGCCCTCCAGGTCAGCGTGGCCCGCACACCCTGTTCGTCCTGGCGGGCCTGATCCATCGATACCTCCGGTACGCGTTGGCGAAGGCGCTCGAGGTCTTCGAACCCTTGCGCCAGCACCTCCACGCGCCAGCCTTCGGCGGCGCTCAGCGTCGCCTGGGTAACGGTTACGTTCCCGGTTTCGACCAACTGCTCGCCGAGCGACGCCAGCCCTTCTATGGCCGTTGTCGGTTGCGGGCGGTATTCGAGCGCTCGTATCTGGCTGGCGAGATCCGCGCTGACAGGCTGCCCGGGCGCCCAACGTTGAAAGGCCTGACGACTTTCCGCCTGCAGCTGCGCCGTACGCCGCAGCAGCCAACCTGCTCGCAGGTAATCGGCCACGCATACCATCGCGAACGCCATCACCACCCCAACCGCCAGGGCACGCCAGGGCACGCTCGCACGGCGCCGTCGATAGGCGCCCTGAAGCAGGTCGATGGCCTGCCCGCGGCCTTGCCTGAGCGTATCGAAGGCACAGGGGACCGATTGGGTTCGCAGGGCACGCCCTGTAGGCTGCGCTTCGGCCAGCCACGCCATGGCCGGCAGCTGTTGCGCCAGCACCTCGGCGACCTGGGGGGCAGCAGCCAGCCGTAGCGCCCCGGCACCGCCGATCAACCAACGCCCCTCGACCCACAACGCGCACGCGGGTTCGCCACACAGCAGGTCGGCATCGACATGCAGGGCAAGCGGTTCGATTCCCTGTGCCTGCAGCAGGGCCAGCAGGCTGTCCATGGCCGCTCGGTCAATCACAAGCCCCCGACGATGCCCCTGCTCATTCGCAGGGCCGAAGGCCAAGTGCACGCTCTCCAGCGGTGCTGCCAGCTGATCCTCGACGGCGAAGGCCAAGGTATCAGGCTTGGGCCGCCGGCCTGGCAGCGGGCCGACTTCGCAGCTGCCGACCATTTCCATCGGCACCACTACCACTGCCGCGCCGCCCAGGATCGACGCCGCTTCACCCATGCAGATGCGGTGCAGCTGGCCAGCGGCTGTTCGCACCCACACAGGCCACTGCGTATCGATCGCCCCTGTTCCTGCGGGCAGCAGGTACAACCAATTGTCACTCATCCGGCATTTGCTCCCGCGTTGCAGAAAACACACGTCGCACCACACGAACCCGGTGCGTGTTCAGATCGATTTCCAGGTCGCTGTACAGGTACATCCGCCTGCCACCGAGCTCCACCTGCACTTCGAGACGAAACCACTGGCTGCTCACCGTCAGCCCACGGCTGGTGATGCCGAGGCCATCCACCTGTGGCAGGGCCAGGAATTGGTCGACCCGGGTGTAGCCCTGCTCGGGCCGTTCAGCCACCAACTGACGCGCAACCGCCGGCGACAGCCCCTCCAGCGCAGCCAAGACCTGTGCCGGGGCGGTATTGATGTTGAGCCGGGCTTCCTTGGGCAACGCAACGACCCAGGGCCTCAGGCGGTCCATCACCTCGGCGGACACGCCCGGCAACGCGCGAAGTTGCGTTGGGTCCAGCAGCGGCTGCCCGACCAGGTTGTCCAGCTCAGGGGGCTCTATCTGCAACGACTGGCAGAGGCGCTCCCAGCGTTCGAGCAGTATCGGGTCGGGGGTCTTGCCCGCCAGCAATGCCCCCAGGTTGAAACGCGCCGACAGGTCCGAAAGCTGCGTGCGAACCCGCCCCTCACCCAGTGACAGCGATTGGACGCGGGCCCATTGCTGACCGCCGTGGGCGACCTGCACGACCTCGCCCACCTGCTGACGCAGCTGCAGCAGAACCCTGCGCTCCGCGCCCTGGGCCAACTGCAGCAGTCGCGTGGCCTCCATCTGCTGGGTAACGCCCCCCAATAGCAACTGATGGCTGCGCAGCATGCCGGCGACCAGCAGCGACAGCAGCGCCATGATCAACAGCACCGTGACCAGGGCCAGCCCCTCTTGTCGCCTGCGCTTCATTGGCTGGCCCCGGCCAAGGGAAATACACGCCGTATCTGTTGAAACCGCTTGGTGGACAGAATGATCTCCAACGCCTGCGGCGGCGCCGGCCGACGTTGGACGATCGGCCAATGTGCCTGCCACCCGACATCCGGCACATACAAGCGCCAACGCAGCTCGACGACGCCATCGAGCAAGCGCTGGGGCGCACTCTGGCCGTGCTCCAGCGTATGGCGCTGACGCCATAGCACGCCATCCTTCAACCAGTAGTTGACCAGCCGCAGTTCGCTGCGCGGCAAGGGCTGGCTGTCCTGCACACCTGCAATCCACCATGCCATGCGCTGCTGCTCCAGCATGACGCCAAAACCACGCTGTTTCAGGCTCGCAGGGAGATAGCCGTGCAACGCATCCCGCTGGATCAGGCTCATCGCCCTGCCCAAGGCGCGCAGGTCTTCGGCCTGCTCCTGGCGCTTGCCATCGGCTCGGACCAACACGTCGAGCAAGCGCGCGGTCCCAACCGCCAACAATGCAAATAGGGCGATGGCCAACAGCAGCTCGATCAAGGTGAAGCCCCGCTGACGACGCTTGCGGCCACGATCACTTCGCCCCATCGACGTCCTCCAGCCAACCGGTGGCCTGGTGCAGCACCTGGCGGTCCGCTGCCAGGCCGACCCGCACGACCACTTCGACCAAGCCCCGGTCCCCCAGGCGACGGCGCTCTTGAGCCACTGTCCAGCGTCGTTGGTCGAAAGACACTTCCATGGGGCGCTGCCCGTCGCCACGTCTCGGCTGCAGGCGCAGTTCGACCAGGTGGTTGTCGGCGATCCAGCTGGCGAACAGGCGGTCCTGCAAGCCCTGGGACTGCATCAGGACATGCCGGAAAGCCGAGCTCACCGCCACTGCCAGAACCGCGAAGATCGCCAGCGCAACCAAGACCTCCAGCAAGGTGAAGCCGCGCTCACGGCGTGAGTTTCGGATCATTGAGCCCATCGCTCGACACCCTGGCCAGGCGTCTGTCCGGCGCCATGAAATACAACGAGAAAGGGGTGTGTTCGTCGTTGCCGTACATCAGTAATTGCGGTGCGTTGCCGCGTGGGGAAGTCGATACAGGCACCCCGTCGATCTCCAGGCGCAGCTCCAGTTCGAGAGCTCGCGGCGGGCCTGCAGGCTCCCAGCCTTGCCCGGCCGCCTTGAGCAAGCGATAGCCCTGGGTGTCGACGCGAATGCCCAGTGCACGCCCCTCCAGCACCGCCTGTTGCCGCGCATGCTGCAGCATCTGCAGGAATAGACCGGCCTCCTGCCTGGCCACACGCTGTGGGTCACGCCCGAACGTCAGCCCTGCCATGGCCATGACGATGCCCAGCAACGCGATGACCACCAGCAGTTCCAACAGGGTGAAGCCCCGGGAGCGGCACCCTGTCATTCGAGCCAGTTACCGATATCGGCATCCATGCCCTCGCCACCTGGTTGGCCATCGGCGCCCAGGGAATAAAGGTCGTAACCCTGGCTCGAATGCGTACCGGGGCTCGTGTACTGGTAAGGCGAGCCCCACGGGTCGGTAGGCGTGCTCTTGAGGTAGCCCTGGGCATTCCACTGACGCGGCAACGGCGCCACGGTGGGACGTTTGACCAGGGCGTCGAGACCCTGGGCAGTGCTTGGGTAGCGGCCGTTGTCCAGCCGGTAGATTTCCAGGGCGGTGGAAATCGACTGGATGTCGGTACGGGCCGCAGTGAGCTTGGCGTGGTCCGGACGGCTCATCACGTTGGGCAGCACCAGCGCGCCCAGCACGCCAAGGATGATGACCACCACCATGATTTCGATAAGGGTGAAGCCGCGTTGTGCGCGGCGCGCGGAACGAATGGACATATCAATTGACCAGTTGGTTGAGGTTGAGGATCGGCAACAGGATGGCGAGCACGATGAACAACACGATGCCGCCCATCACCAGCAGCATCAGGGGTTCGCAAAGGCTCACCAGCAGGGATATCCGCCCCGCCAGCTGCTTGCCTTGAAGGTCGGCGGCACGTTCGAGCATCGTGTCCAGCTCACCGGCGCGCTCGCCGCTGGCGATCATGTGCAGCATCAGGGGCGGCAAGGTCTCGCTGCGCGCCAGGCAGTTGGCCAGCGTGGCGCCTTCGCCAAGCTCGCGGGCGGCTTGCAGCAAGCGCTCGCGCAGTATCAGGTTGCCGATGACCCCGGCACCGATGTGCATGGCTTCGACCAGGGCGACACCGCTGCGGCCGAGGATCGCCAAGGTGCTGATGAAACGCGCCGCTTCACTGGCGCGAACGAACTCGCCGTATGCCGGCAGGCGCAACGACACACCCTGCCATTTCCGGCGCCGGGCGGGATGACGCAAGCCCCAGTACACCGCCGCAGCCGCTGCCGCCAGGGCCGCAACGCCCACTACCCCATAGCGGTGGGTGGCGTCGCTGAGCGCAATCAGTACCTGGGTCGCCATGGGTAGTTGGGCCTGGTCCCGGGAGAACGCCTGCACGACATCCGGCACCACATAGCCCAGCAGGAAGCCCACCACCAGCAACGAGACCACCAGCAGGATCACCGGGTACACCATCGCCAGCTGGACTTTCTGGCGCAGGGCCTGCTGGTTCTCGCCATGTTCGGCCAGGCGGTCGAGTACCCCGGCCAGGTGCCCCGAGCGTTCCGCCGCAGCGACGGTGGCCCGGTAGACCATGGGAAACGCCTGTGGATAAGCCCCAAGCGCTTGCGCCAGGGCGTGGCCTTCGGCGACGCGCTCAGCCACGCCGCGCAGCACCTGCCGCACCTGGCGTTGAGTGGTTTGCGCAGCGACTGCCTGCAAGGCTTCGGTCAGCGGCACGCCCGCATGCAGCAAGGTCGCCAGTTGCCGGGTCAGAAGCGAGCGCCGGGCAAGGCTCAGGTGGTTGCGCGTCAGCAAGCCATTGAGCGGCGATTCCCGTACAGGTTCGACCTGCAGCACCAGCAGCCCCTGGTCGCGCAGGGCCTGCCGGGCCTGGCGCGCACCCGGCGCTTCCAGTGTGCCCCGCTGGCGCGCGCCCTGGGCGTCCTGGGCCTGGTAGCGAAACAACGCCATATCAGTCGTGCCCCGTCACGCGTAGCAGTTCTTCCACGCTGGTCTGCCCTTGGCGGATACGCTCGACGCCATGCTGGAACAGGCTCGGCGTGTCCTGGCGGATCAGCTCCAGCATCTGTGCCTGGGACGCGCGCGTATGGATCGCCTGCGCCAGCGGCGGCTCGACCACCACCATTTCATGCAAGGCCAGTCGGCCGCTGTAACCCTGCTGGCATTCGCCACACCCTTGGGCCTTGTAGACCACCGCTGGCCGTTCGGCGGGGTGCCCCAGCGCGCTGGCAATGGCATCGTCCACCTCGCAGGCGACCTTGCAGTGCGGGCAGAGCCTGCGCACCAGGCGCTGGGCCATGACCCCGGCCAGCGACGAGGCGAGCAGGCAGGTGTCGATGCCCATGTCCGCCAGGCGCGTGATGGCGCCCAACGCGCTGTTGGTGTGCAGGGTGGATAGCACCAGGTGCCCGGTCAGCGAGGCCTGGACGGCGATGTCGGCGGTTTCCCGGTCGCGGATCTCGCCGACCATGACCACGTCCGGGTCCTGGCGCAGGATGGCGCGCAGGCCCCGGGCGAAGGTCATGTCGACCTTGGTGTTGACCTGGGTCTGGCCGATGCCGGGCAGGTGGTATTCGATCGGGTCTTCCACCGTGAGGATGTTGCGCGATACCTGGTTGAGGTAGGACAGCGCCGTGTACAGCGTGGTGGTCTTGCCGGAGCCGGTAGGGCCGGTGACCAGGAAGATACCGTGGGGTTTTTCCAGCATGCGCAAGAAGCCCGTGCGCACCGAACCTGCCATTTGCATATGGTCGATATCCAGGCGCACCGCCTGCTTGTCCAGCAGGCGCAGTACCACCCGTTCACCATGGGCCGCCGGCAGGGTCGAGACCCGCACATCGACCTCATGACCGGCCAGGCGCAGGCTGATCCGGCCATCCTGGGGCACGCGTTTCTCGGCAATGTCCAGGCGCGCCATGACCTTGATACGGGAAACCAGCAAGGCGGAAAGCTCCCGCGGCGGCGCCAGCACTTCGCGCATCACGCCATCGATACGCATGCGCACCCGCAGCTGCTGCTCGAAGGTTTCCAGGTGGATATCCGAAGCCCTGGAGCGGACGGCCTCGCTGAGCAGGGCATTGAGCAGGCGAATGATCGGCGCATCGTCCTGTTGGTCGAGCAGGTCGCAGGTCTGCGGCAAGGCTTCGGCCAGGCGGGATAGGTCGATTTCCTGGTCCAGGCCCTGGACCACCGCCTGCGCCGCGTCCTGGCTGCCGCCATAGCAGCTGGCCAGGCGCTCGGCAAAGCAGGCGTCATCCACCTGGCGCAGCAGCCAGGCACTGCCCACCAAGCGGCAGGCCTCGGCCATGGCGGCCAGCGATGCATCCTCGCGCATCAGCAAGGCAGGTTCGTCCGCCTGCTGGTCGAGCAGGATGCCGTGGCGCCGGGCGAAGCTGAACGGCAGGCTGGCAGTCATCGACGGCCGCCTTGGTTGTCAGGCAGGCGCTGGGCTTCGAACAGCTTCTGGGCGTCCTCCGGCAGCACCGAGTCGTCCACTGCACGAACGTTTTCGTAGGCGCGTCGTCCTGCCTGGACCAGCTCGGCCTGGCTACGCAGGATGGTGGGGCGCAGGAAGACCATCAGGTTGGTCTTTTCCTGGACATCCCGGTTCCAGCGGAACAGGCCACCCACCCAGGGGATGCGGCTGAGCAACGGTACACCACGCTGCTCTTTCCGTACGCTGTCCTTGATCAGGCCACCGATCACGATGATCTCGCCATCCGCGGCGAGGATGGTGCTCTTGAGCGTGCGCTTGTTGGTGATCAGATCGTTTTCCAGCGTGCTGGGGGCGAGCTCCGAGCTTTCCTGTTCGACCTCGAGGCGCAAGGTCCGGCCTTCGTTGATGTGCGGACGTACCTTCAGGCTGATACCGATGTCCTTGCGCTCGACGGTGGTGAACGGGTTGTCCGCGCCACTGCCGGTGGTGGTATAGGAGCCGGTCTTGAACGGCACGTTCTGGCCGACGAGGATCTGCGCTTCTTGGTTGTCGAGGGTCAGCAGACTGGGGGTGGACAGCAGGTTGCTGCGGGTATTGCTGGCCAGGGCCGACACCAGCAGGCCGAAGCGATCCGAGCCGATGGCCACGGCAGCGCCCGCCGGGATGGACTTGCCCTCGCCGAGCAGATCGGCCAGCGAAGCGCCGCTGTCCGGGAAGGTGATGCCACCCTTCAGGCCGCCCTTGTCGATGCCCCATTGCAGGCCGAGGGCCTCGTTGATGTCACCGCTGACTTCGACGATGGCCGCATGGATCAACACCTGGGCCCGTGGTTGGTCCAGTTGTTCGATGATCTGCTCGACGCTGCCCAGGGTCTGGGGTTCGCCCAACAGCACCAAGGCGTTCTGGTTGGCATCGGCCTTGACCATGGCTTCACCGTTGAGCGTCTCGCCAAGGCCGTCACCGGTCGGCTTGCCGTCCAGGCGCTTGCCTACATCACCCAATACTTCAGCCAACTGCTCGGCATTGCTGTGCTGCAAGCGGACCACACGCCAGTTCTGCGAGGCGGTAGGCGCAGGGACATCCAGCGAGCGGCTCAACTGCGCCAGGCGCTGACGCGACTTGGCGGGCCCGAGGATGAGCAGGCGGTTGCCTGGCAGGTCGGCCAGCACCCGCACGCCGCTCTCCGGACCACCGGCGGCTCCTTCCACCACGGCCAGCACGTCGCTGGCCTGGGCCTTGTGTAGGGTCACCAGTTCATAGTCATGCCGCTGGCCGCTGTCGAGCTGCAGCACCAGGTCTTCCAGGCGGTCCAGGTTGGCAGCCGAGTCGGTGACCACCAAGGCATTGGCCGAACTGGAAGGGCCGATATAGCCATTGCTGGAAACCAACGGGCGCAGCAGCCCTGCCAGGTCCGATGCGGTACTGCCGGACAAGGGCAGCACGCGTGTCGTGAATGCTGCCGGGATGGCCTCGACCTGCTGGTTGGCCCAGGCCTTGGCTTCGCTGGCCGGCAGCACCAACAGCCGGTCACCGTCGTTCACTGCGGCGAAGCCCTGGGCGTTGAGCACCGAATAGAACAGCCGGCGTATACCTTCACGATCGAGCGCCTCGCTGGACAGGACAGTGATCCGCCCCTGTACGCGCGGGTCCAGGATGATCGTCTGGTCGAGTATCGCCCCCACTTCGCGTACCACATCGCGCACGTCGGCATCGCTCATCGCCAGCTGCCAGGTAGGCTCGTCGGCCAGCGCCAGGGAACAGGTCAGGGTAAGGCAGGCGCCGAGAGAGGCGGCGCGCAGGTATCGCTTGAAAGTCATTGCACCTCCCGCAACAGGCGGGGTGAAGAAGGGGAAACCGAAGCAGCACCCTTGGCGCTGCCGGTCGCTTGGAATACAGGAGAACTGCTGGTCGACAGCGACACGGCTTCTTCGCGGCCACCGACCCAGAGCACGATGGAGCGCACGTCGATACGCCGCAGCACACCGCCGCCCGGCAGGCGGTCGCCGACCCGATAGATGGCATCGCCGTTGGCGCTTTTGACCAGCGCGCGGGCATCGCCTTGGCTGGAAACGAACGTGGCCTTGAGGGTGATGTCCGACCGGCTCGACTGGGGCTGGCCGGGTGCCTGGAAGCCGAACGCCAGGGCCAGGGTGGCCACAGGCAATGGCTTTTGCGCAGCCGACGCAGGGGCCACGGGCACGGCCGGGGCGGCAGCGTCTGCCACCACCGGGTTGGCCGCATCACGCCATATCAGCAGGGCCCCTGTGGCCAGCACCATCGCAGCCCAGGGCAGGTGCACGGAAAGCTTCATCGGATTCAGGGCAGCATCCGCCGAAGTACTCGCCGCCCGGACAGCTCATGCAGCACCACCGCGGCGATATGCATCGCCACGCCCAGCGCCAACAGCAGGCAGGATGCAATGTGGATGTTGAACCAGACACCGTGCCAGAACGGGTCGCTCAGCACCGGCGCGATGGCGAACCAGCCGAAGACATCGATGTCGCGGTCCATCATCAGCACACCGGACAACAGGACGGTGGCGATGGTCCAGTACAGGGCTTCATGCACGACATGGACGATGCGGCGATTGCGCGGGTCGTCATGCAGGCTCTTGGGCGCGGGCTTGACCAAACGCACCAGCCAACGCAGCAAGAAGACCGGGATGAACAGCGTGGTCAGGGCGACATTGAAGAACGCAACGGCATGGAATGTGGTGGTGGCGACATCCATGTGCGCGACATAGAAGCCACTGATCAGCACCCAGATGATGACCAGGGCAGAGATCCAGTGCAGGAGGATCCGCTGCCAGCAATACTTTTGCACTTGCATAAAAATACCGATAGGAAACCGAGTACCCGTTAACGGGTACCCGGTTCAATCCGTTAGAGCTTGTTCCAAGCGTCGGACCAGTTGCTTCCGAAACCGGGCTCGTAATGGATAGCGCTAGGGTTGCTGCACCAGCCGCTGTAAGGGAATGGCTTGCACTCGAAGACTTCTCCGGTCTTGCGCTGCAGCACTTTGGTGCCAGCTACGTAGCTGCTGATGGACTGCGGGTATTCGAAGTCGTATTCCACGTTGCCTGCGGCCTTCAGCTCAACAGTGCGCTCTTCCTGCAGCAACACGCGCTCGCCCTTGTCCACACCTACGACCTTGAGAGTATGCGCACCTTCGACGCTCTCGACATTCAACACGAACTTGGCAGTGCCGTTGACCGCTTGTTGAGCAAAGCCGACTTGCTTGTTGTTGGCATCGAACAGCTGGGCCTTGACCTTCAGCGCCTTGTTGCTCATTACGCTGAAGTCCATCGTGGTCTTGCCGTCTTTAAGCGTGTATTCAGGCTTGACGTCATGCAGGTGCATGGTGGCTGGGTCGCCCGCAGCGGCCTCGATGTCAACGATATAGTTGGTCAGACCACTCTCCACTTTGGCGAAGATGGTATTGGAACCTGGCACAGGCTCGATATTGCCCTCGGCGTCCAGCTTGCCGGCACGCACCAGCGTCTGGGTTTCGTTGATCCGCTTAGCGAGCTTGAAGGCCCAGTTGGCGCCAATCGCTTCTTCAGCATTATCGATTGTGATGGTCACCCTGAATGCCTGGTTCTCGCCGTTGGCGTCAAATGCACGGGCAATGACTTTGTCTCCAACTTCGAGATCGCGGTTTGGCGAGATTTCTG
Organism: Pseudomonas sp. NY15356; assembly: GCF_048068175.1. NCBI lineage: Bacteria > Pseudomonadati > Pseudomonadota > Gammaproteobacteria > Pseudomonadales > Pseudomonadaceae > Pseudomonas > Pseudomonas sp. NY15356. The sequence continues at coordinate 362,645 of NZ_JBLUPW010000001.1, forward strand.
CCAGGCGAGGCCATTCCGGGGCAGGACCGCCATCGAGTTGGATATCGACATCAGCAACGCTATGGAAGGTTTTGTCTGTATCCCCAACGTCCCACATAGCCAGAATGACATGCTGCCCCGACCGGTCTGCAGGCAAGGTGCAACTATGCGTTGGGTTGGTGCCTGTCCCTGGGTTAGGTATCTGATTATGTCCCTCAACTCTGCAGAACGGAGTCGAGTCGAACGAGGCCCGCGTCAATTTCTGGTTAGGATTCCAATCTGCCTTGGTAATGAAGTACTCCCAGTTCTTCACAGGATGTGGAGCTTCGTAGTGCCAAGCAAACTGAACATTGCGGTCGACAATCGGCGTCAGGTGCCAACGGTTGGCGGACTGTTCGTCAAGCGCTGCGAAATCGAGGCGAACGCCACCACTTGCAATTACCCCATCGGCAGGACCTGCGCCAGGGAAGCTCCCGACAACCTCACCGACAGACCAAGGTTCGTATTGGACTTGTCCACAATCGACGTTCTGATTTTGATACTTCGCATGGCAGAGCGCAGCGCGAGAAGGTGGGTCAGCAAGATGTCCATGCGCATTTACCACCTGCGCATGCAGGCCCGCACCAAGGACCGCGACCCAAAGGCCGCTCAAGGCAAACCCTTTACACATTACACTTCTGGTAGTCACAAGAAAACTCCGAAGAAATTATTAGACTCTAATAGCCAGTAAGCACCCAGTAAGACCGGCGCACGTGACGATCGCAATCTAACTACGTCATCGGAGCTCTTTATGTAGGAAAGTTCTACATACCTCGCAAGATTAGTAGGTAATAACCACACCAATTAATCAGAGTAATTTTTATTAACAAAAAATAATTTTGTTCACCCACGCACCAAATAAGTGCGGCAATAGTGAACTCGCGAGGTCAATATAAGGTATTGAAGCGGTAGTTCTTTAATAGGTGGGTTCCCCTATTGCAGGAGAACCCTTCCCTTCGGCTCAGCCGTGATACCGCGCCGACAATTCATGCACTGCATTGATGAACACACCAGCATGCTCCGGGTCCACTTCCGGGGTAATGCCGTGCCCCAGGTTGAACACATGGCCGCTGCCATGCCCGTAGCTTTCGAGAATCCGCGCCACTTCCTGGCGAATGGCCTCGGGCTTGGCGTACAGCACGGTCGGGTCCATGTTGCCTTGCAGCGCGACCTTGTCGCCCACACGGCGACGGGCATCGCCGATTTCGCAGGTCCAGTCCAGGCCCAGGGCATCGGCGCCGGCTTCGGCGATGCTTTCCAGCCAGATGCCGCCGTTCTTGGTGAACAGGATCACCGGCACCTTGCGCCCATCGTGTTCGCGAATCAGGCCGCTGACGATCTTGCGCATGTAGGCCAGGGAGAATTCCTGGTAGGCCGCCGCCGACAGGTTGCCGCCCCAGGTATCGAAGATCTGCACCGCCTGGGCACCGGCCTGGATCTGGCCATTGAGGTAGCGGGTGACCGACTGGGCCAGCTTGTCCAGCAGCAGGTGCATCGCCTGGGGGTTGTCGTAGAGCATGGCCTTGGTCTTGCGGAAGTCCTTGGAGGAACCGCCTTCGACCATGTAAGTGGCCAGGGTCCAGGGGCTGCCGGAGAAGCCGATCAGCGGCACGCGGCCGTTGAGCTCGCGGCGGATGGTGCTGACGGCGTCCATCACATAGCCCAGGTCCTTCTGCGGGTCGGGAACCGGCAGCACCTCGATGTCGGCCAGGGTGCTGACGACCTTCTTGAAACGCGGGCCTTCGCCGGTTTCGAAGTACAGGCCCTGGCCCATGGCGTCGGGGATGGTGAGGATGTCCGAGAAGAGAATCGCCGCATCCAGCGGGTAGCGGTCCAGCGGCTGCAGGGTGACCTCGCAGGCGAACTGCGGGTTCATGCACAAGCTCATGAAATCACCGGCCTTGGCACGGCTGGCGCGGTATTCCGGAAGGTAGCGGCCAGCCTGGCGCATCATCCAGACCGGGGTGACGTCTACGGGTTGCTTGAGCAGTGCACGCAGGAAACGATCGTTCTTCAGGGCAGTCATGTCGGCATCCAGCAAAAAAGTGCGGGCATTTTCTCAGACGTACAGAGAAAAGGCACGGCTGTTTGTCTATTGGATGCCGTGGATCAATGGTTTTTGTATACAAAATGCATAGAGGGGGCTGCTTTGCAGCCCTTTCACGGCGCAAGGCCGCTCCTACAGGGGGATCGCGCATATCCTGTAGGAGCGGCCTTGCGCCGCGAAAGGGCCGCACAGCGGCCCCCAACAATGGATCAGACTTCCAGGTAGTCCAAGATACCTTCAGCGGCCGTACGACCTTCGAAGATGGCAGTAACCACCAGATCCGAACCGCGCACCATGTCACCACCGGCGAACACTTTCGGGTTGCTGGTCTGGTGCTTGAACTTGCCCTTCTCCGGCGCCACCACGCGGCCTTGGCTGTCCAGCTGGATACCATGCTGCTCGAACCACGGCGCCGGGCTCGGGCGGAAGCCGAAGGCGATCACCACGGCATCGGCCGGCAGGATCTCCTCGGAGCCCGGGATCGGCTCGGGGCTGCGGCGGCCACGGGCGTCCGGCTCGCCGAGACGGGTCTCGACCACCTTCACACCTTCGACCTTGTCCTCGCCGACGATGGCGATGGGCTGACGGTTGTAGAGGAACTTCACGCCCTCTTCCTTGGCGTTCTTCACCTCGCGGCGCGAACCCGGCATGTTGGCTTCGTCACGACGGTAGGCACAGGTCACCGACTTGGCGCCCTGGCGGATCGACGTGCGGTTGCAGTCCATCGCGGTGTCGCCACCACCAAGCACCACGACCTTCTTGCCCTGCATGTCGACGAAGTCTTCCGGCGACTTCTCGAAGCCCAGGTTGCGGTTGACGTTGGCGATCAGGAAGTCCAGGGCGTCATGCACACCTGGCAGGTCTTCGCCGGGGAAGCCGCCCTTCATGTAGGTGTAGGTGCCCATGCCCATGAACACCGCGTCGTAATCGGCGAGCAGCTGCTCCATGGTGATGTCCTTGCCCACCTCGGTGTTCAGGCGGAACTCGATGCCCATGCCGGTGAAGACGTCGCGGCGATTGCTGAGCACGGTCTTTTCCAGCTTGAACTCGGGGATGCCGAAGGTCAGCAGGCCGCCGATCTCTGGGTTGCGGTCGAACACCACCGGGGTCACGCCGGCACGCACCAGCACGTCGGCACACCCCAGGCCCGCTGGGCCCGCGCCGATGATCGCGACGCGCTTGCCGGTCGGCTTGACCTTGGACATGTCCGGGCGCCAGCCCATGGCGAAGGCGGTATCGGTGATGTACTTCTCCACCGAGCCGATGGTCACTGCGCCAAAACCGTCGTTCAGCGTGCAGGCACCTTCGCAGAGGCGGTCCTGCGGGCACACGCGGCCGCACACTTCCGGCAGGGTGTTGGTCTGGTGCGAAAGTTCTGCCGCCGCGAGGATGTTGCCTTCGGACACCAGCTTCAGCCAGTTGGGGATGAAGTTGTGCACCGGGCACTTCCACTCGCAATACGGGTTGCCGCAGCCCAGGCAGCGGTGTGCCTGCTCCACGGACTGTTGCGGCTTGAAGGGTTCGTAGATTTCCACGAACTCCTTCTTGCGCTGGCGCAGGAGCTTCTTCTTGGGGTCCTTGCGCCCTACTTCGATGAACTGGAAGTCGTTGTTCAGACGTTCAGCCATTTTTCAAAACCTCTATACCGCAGTTGCTGGCCTGGGCCGCAAGCTGCAAGACGATCACTTGAGCCGGGCAAGCCCCGCGCACGGGGCTTGCCACTTGCAGCTGTTGTTACTGCGGGTTGGCACGGGTGCTGGACAGCAGTTGCTTGAGGTTGGCCGCCTTCGGCTTGACCAGCCAGAAGCGCCGCACGTAGTCGTCCAGGTTCTCCGAGAGCTCGCGCCCCCACTCGCTGCCGGTTTCTTCCACGTATTCGGCAAGGATCCGCGCCAGGTGGCTGCGGTAGGCCTCCATCGCCTCGCCACTGATCCGCTGGATTTCCACCAGCTCGTGGTTGAGTTTGTCGACGAAGGTGTTGTCCATGTCGAGCACGTAGGCGAAACCGCCCGTCATGCCAGAACCGAAGTTGTAACCGGTCTTGCCCAGGACGCAGACAAAGCCGCCGGTCATGTATTCACAGCAGTGATCGCCGGTACCCTCGACCACAGCGTGGGCGCCGGAGTTACGCACAGCGAAGCGCTCGCCCGCGGTGCCGGCAGCGAACAGCTTGCCGCCGGTGGCGCCATACAGGCAGGTATTGCCGATGATGGCGCTGTGCTGGGTTTCGAACGGGCTGCCGGCAGGCGGCACGATGGTCAGCTTGCCCCCGGTCATGCCCTTGCCGACGTAGTCGTTGGCGTCGCCTTCCAGGTGCAGGTTCAGGCCACCGGCGTTCCATACCCCGAAGCTCTGGCCTGCGGTGCCCTTGAAGCGGAAGGTGATCGGCGCGCCGGCCATGCCCTGGTTGCCATGCAGGCGGGCGATCTCGCCGGAGACACGCGCACCGATGGAGCGATCGCAGTTGCAGATATCCAGGCTGAACTCGCCACCGGCCAGGTCGCGAACGGCCGGCAGGGCCATCTCGACCATCTTCTCGGCCAGCTCGCCCTTGTCGAACGGAGGGTTCTTGTCGACTTCACAGAACTGGGGCTTGTCGGCCGGGATATGCGAGCTGCCCAGCAGCGGCGACAGGTCCAGGAACTGCTGGCGCTCGGTGTCGCCAGGCAGCACTTCCAGCAGGTCGGTGCGGCCGATCAGCTCGCCCAGGCTGCGCACGCCCAGCTTGGCCAACCACTCGCGGGTCTCGATGGCGACGAAGGTGAAGAAGTTCACCACCATGTCGACGGTACCGATGTAGTGATCCTTGCGCAGCTTGTCGTTCTGCGTGGCCACGCCCGTGGCGCAGTTGTTCAGGTGGCAGATGCGCAGGTACTTGCAACCCAGGGCGATCATCGGCGCGGTGCCGAAGCCGAAGCTTTCGGCGCCGAGGATCGCGGCCTTGATCACATCCAGGCCGGTTTTCAGGCCGCCGTCGGTCTGCACCCGCACCTTGCCGCGCAGGTCGTTGCCGCGCAGGGTCTGGTGGGTTTCGGCCAGGCCCAGTTCCCATGGGGCGCCGGCATACTTGATGGAGGTCAGCGGCGAAGCGCCGGTGCCACCATCATAGCCGGAGATGGTGATCAGGTCGGCATAGGCCTTGGCCACGCCGGCGGCGATGGTGCCCACCCCCGCCTCGGCCACGAGCTTGACCGATACCAGGGCCTGCGGGTTGACCTGCTTGAGGTCATAGATCAGCTGGGCCAGGTCTTCGATCGAGTAGATGTCATGGTGCGGCGGTGGCGAGATCAAGGTCACGCCCGGCACGGCATAGCGCAGGCGGGCGATCAGGCCGTTGACCTTGCCGCCGGGCAGCTGACCGCCCTCACCGGGCTTGGCGCCCTGGGCCACCTTGATCTGCAGCACTTCAGCATTGACCAGGTATTCGGGGGTGACGCCGAAACGGCCGGTAGCCACCTGCTTGATCTTCGAGCTCTTGATGGTGCCGTAGCGCGCCGGGTCTTCGCCGCCCTCACCGGAGTTGGAGCGCGCGCCCAGGCGGTTCATGGCCTCGGCCAGGGCTTCGTGGGCTTCCGGCGACAGGGCACCGAGGGAGATGCCTGCGGAGTCGAAACGCTTGAGGATCTCTTCCAGCGGCTCGACCTGCTCCAACGGCAGCGCCTGGTCAGCGACCTTCACTTTCAGCAGGTCGCGGATCATCGACACCGGACGCTGGTCGACCAGCGTGGTGTATTCCTTGAACTTGGCGTAGTCGCCCTGCTGCACGGCAGCCTGCAGGGTATTGACCACATCCGGGTTGTAGGCGTGGTATTCGCCACCGTGGACGAACTTGAGCAGGCCGCCCTGCTGGATCGGCTTGCGCGCACTCCAGGCTTCGGCGGCCAGCAGCTTCTGGTCGCTCTCCAGGTCGACGAAACGTGCGCCCTTGATCCGGCTGGACACACCCTTGAAGCTCAGGCCGACCACTTCCTCGGCCAGGCCCACGGCTTCGAACAGCTGGGCGCCACGGTACGAAGCGATGGTCGAGATACCCATCTTCGACAGGATCTTCAGAAGGCCTTTGGAGATGCCCTTGCGGTAGTACTTGAAGACTTCGTCCAGGTCGCCGAGCACCTCGCCGGTGCGGATAAGGTCGGCCAGGACTTCGTAGGCCAGGTACGGGTACACGGCGGACGCACCGAAGCCGATCAGCACCGCGAAATGATGCGGGTCACGGGCGGTGGCGGTTTCCACCAGGATGTTGCTGTCGCACCGCAGGCCCTGTTCGGTCAGACGGTGGTGCACTGCGCCGACGGCCAGGGAAGCGTGCACAGGCAGCTTGCCCGGGGCGATATAGCGGTCGCTCAGCACCAGCTGGGTCTTGCCGCTGCGCACGGCCTCTTCGGCCTGGTCGGCGATATTGCGGATGGCCGCTTCCAGGCCGACGCTTTCCTCGTAGTTGAGGTCGATCAGCTGGCGGTCGAAGCCCTCGCGCTCGAGGTTCATCAACGAGCGCCACTTGGCCGGGGAGATCACCGGCGAGCTGAGGATCACCCGGGAGGCATGCTCCGGGGACTCCTGGAAGATATTGCGCTCTGCACCCAGGCAGATCTCCAGGGACATAACGATCGCTTCGCGCAGCGGGTCGATCGGCGGGTTGGTCACCTGGGCGAACTGCTGGCGGAAGAAGTCGTACGGCGAACGCACGCGCTGGGACAATACGGCCATCGGCGTGTCGTCGCCCATCGAGCCCACGGCTTCCTGGCCTTGTTCACCGAGCGGACGCAGCACCTGGTCACGCTCCTCGAAGGTGACCTGGAACATCTTCATGTACTGCTTGAGCTGGTCGGCATCGTAGCTGGCCACGCCCTGGTCGTCGGTCAGGGTCGCCTGGATGCGCAGGGCGTGCTGGCGCAGCCAGCGCTTGTATGGGTGGCGCGACTTGAGGCGGTTGTCGATAGCATCGGTGTCGAGGATCTGGCCGGTCTCGGTGTCCACGGCGAAGATCTGGCCCGGGCCGACGCGGCCCTTGGCCAGGACGTCCTCGGGCTTGTAGTCCCACACACCGATTTCCGACGCCAGGGTGATGTAGCCGTTCTTGGTGGTGACCCAGCGCGCCGGGCGCAGGCCGTTACGGTCGAGCAGGCAGACCGCGTGGCGGCCTTCGGTCATGACGATACCGGCCGGGCCGTCCCACGGCTCCATGTGCATGGAGTTGTATTCGTAGAAGGCGCGCAGATCGGCGTCCATGGTCTCGACGTTCTGCCAGGCCGGCGGCACCAGCATGCGCACGCCGCGGAACAGGTCGATGCCACCGGTGACCATCAGTTCGAGCATGTTGTCCATGCTCGAGGAGTCCGAACCGACGCGGTTGACCAGCGGGCCGAGCTCTTCGAGATCGGGGATCAGGTCGTTGGCGAACTTGGTGCGACGGGCCACGGCCCAGTTGCGGTTGCCGGTGATGGTGTTGATCTCGCCGTTGTGGGCGAGGAAGCGGAAGGGCTGGGCCAGCGGCCACTTCGGCAGGGTGTTGGTGGAGAAGCGCTGGTGGAAGACGCAGATGGCGGTCTTCAGGCGTTCATCGCCCAGGTCCGGGAAGAAGGCGGCGAGGTCCGCCGGCATCATCAGGCCTTTGTAGATGATGGTCTTGTGCGAGAAGCTGCAGATGTAGTGGTCAGCGTCGTGGGCGTTGGCCACGGACGAGCGACGACGCGCGCTGAACAGCTTGATCGCGAACTCCTGGTCGCTCAGGCCTTCACCGCCGATGAACACCTGCTCGATCTGCGGCAGGCGCTCCAGGGCCAGGCGGCCGAGTACGCGGGTGTCGATAGGCACCTTGCGCCAGCCGATCAGCTTCAGGCCGGCATTGACGATTTCGCGGTCCATGTTGGCGCGGGCCGCTTCGGCCTTCACCGGGTCCTGGTTGAAGAACACCATGCCGACGGCATACTGCTTGGGCAGCTCGACGGCGAAGTGTTCCTGGGCCACGGCACGCAGGAACTGATCGGGCTTCTGCATCAGCAGGCCGCAACCGTCGCCGGTCTTGCCGTCGGCGTTGATACCGCCGCGGTGGGTCATACAGGTCAGTGCCTGCATGGCGGTTTGCAGAAGATGGTGGCTCGCCTCGCCCGTCATATGGGCGATCAGGCCGAAACCACAGTTGTCCTTGAATTCTTCGGGATGGTACAGACCTGTTTTCATAGACACTTTCTCACCAGGTTCGCCTCTCAACGAAGGCAAATCTCTTTTTAGTACAACCACTTACCATCCACGCCGATCAAACGCCAGCTTTTTGCGGTGGGCAATGGGAAACCATTGTTGCACAGGGACAGCAACGCCCACAAATTTTCATGACGCATCATTGAAAACTTATGTCGCATTTTTGAATGTTTTTGCGCCATGAGCCGTGGTAGCGGCTTGGCTCGAGTCTGAAGCGTTTCAGCCAGGACTGCAAGAGTGGGCTTGTGGCCGGCAGTCTGGGACAGAAAAGCCTGCCGCGCTCAGGCGCAGCAGGCTCTGCAAGTCGGGAATCGCTTTGCAACTGGGCGGCGGGATGTTGCCGCCCGGAAGGTATCAGCGGGCCGCCGCCAGCTCTTGTTGGACGCTGCCGACGGTACGAGGCCAAGGTTTACCAGCCTGGACCTTGGCTGGCAAGTTCTTGATTGCCGCAACCGCTGCATCGCGATTGGCGAAATTACCGTAGGTGACCACGTACAGCGGCTTGCCCTGCAGGGTTTTCTTGAAGTAGCGATAGTCGCCACCCTGGGCCTTGACGAAGGCTTGGGCCGACGCCTCGGAGCTGGTCCCCAGGATCTGCACCACGTAGTTGCCGGCTTTCTGGCCGGTGTACCAGCTGCTGTTGCCCGAACCGCCCGCGGCAGGTTTGGCCGCAGGCTTGGCCGTGGCCACCTGGGTCGGTGCCGGAGCAGGCTTGGCAGGTGCAACCGGCTTGGCCGGCTGGGTGGCAACAGGCTTGGGCGCCGGCGCAACCGGCTGCGCGGGCGCCGTGGCGATGGTCTGGGGCGCAGCATTGGTCACAGGCTGCGCTGGAGCCGGTGCAGGGCCAGCAGGCACGCCCTGCGGCGGCGCGGTCGTGGTCACGGTCGGTGGCGTCGCGGGTTGCAGCGCGGTGTCGCCAGCCGGGCTGCCTTCCTCGCCGTCACCCATCCCGGCCGCCTGGGCCAGCGGCTCACGCATCACCGGCTGCGATTGACCAACCAGCGGCAGCGGCATGGGCTGCGATGAGCCGGAGAACTCGATGGCCGGCTGGCCTTCGCCCAGAGGCAGCTGGGCCTGGGCGGCCGGCGCCTCGGCGGGTTTGTCGCTCTTCTTGGGCATCAGCACCGCCGCGGCAACCGCGACCACGACGACAGCGGACAGCGCTAGCACATGTTTCTTAGGCATATTGAACCCCATGGATGGTCGCTTGGCCGTACTGCGGCTGGCGATCATGGCTTCGATCAAGGTATCGCGGGCAACCTGGTTGATCGTTCCAGGCCAGCCGTCCGAGTTTTCATGGATGTCGACGATCTGTTCGCGGGTGAACACCTCGATGCCTCGGCCCGCGCCATCCAGGCGCTGCTCCAGGTACTCGCGGGTCTCCTCCTCACTGTACGGGGCAAGCTCGATGACATGGAACCGCTCGCCACCGGCATCGAGCCCTTCCAGGCCAGCGATCAACGACGGCTCGCCGAACAGGAATACGTGCGGACGCCCTTCAGGAACGCCGGCCGCCAACTCCAGCAACGCTTGGAGTGCCGACTCGTCCAGTTGTTCCGCATCGTCCACCAGCAAATAGACTTCCTGGCCGGTCAGTGCCAATTGCACCACCTGAGCAAGAATGGCCTGGACCTCGGCATGGGCCACGTCGAGCGCCTGGGCCACCTGGCCGAGCACGCTGGCCGCATCGCCCGCGCCGCGAGCAGACACCACTACGCTCTGCACCGACTGCTTGTTGGTGCTGGCCACCAGGGCCTGGCGCAGCAGGGTCTTGCCGCTGCCCATGGGGCCGGTGACCACCAGCATCAGCTGGCTGTAGCGTGCCAGGTGATGGAGCTGGCCCAGCACCGGCTTGCGCTGGGCGGGGAAGAACTTGAAGCCGGGCACCCGAGGTGCGAACGGGTCATGGCTCAACTGGTAGTGGTCGAGAAACGCCTCATCGGCATGCAAACTGGTCATCGCGCTGTCACAACCTCAAAGCTGGGCCACGATCGCGCGGTAGTCCGCCGCCAGCGTGGCTTGAAGAATCTCTTTCGGATAGTCGTCGGTCACCACGGCCTCGCCCATCTGGCGCAGCAGCACCAGGCGCAAGCGACCGTCGAGCACCTTCTTGTCGACCGCCATGTGCTCCATGAAATGCGCTGGGGTCATTTCCTCGGGCGGCACCACCGGCAGGCCTGCAGCCTGCAGCAGGCGAATGCCACGGTCCCGCGCGGGCTGGTCGATCCAGCCCAGGCGCATGGACATCTCCAGGGCCATCACGGTACCAGCGGCCACCGCCTCTCCATGCAGCCAGATGCCATAGCCCATGTGGGTCTCGATGGCATGGCCGAAGGTGTGGCCGAGGTTCAGGGTCGCCCGCACGCCGGACTCGCGCTCGTCGGCACCGACCACGGCCGCCTTGGCGGCGCAGGAGCGGCGGATGGCCTCGGTCAGGGCGGCAGGCTCCAGCGCGCGCAAGGCCCCCATGTGTTCTTCGAGCCAGGTCAGGAATGGCTCGTCGCAGATCAGGCCGTACTTGATCACTTCCGCCAGGCCCGCCGACAGCTCGCGCTCGGGCAGGGTCTTGAGGCTAGTGGTGTCGATCAGGACCGCATTGGGCTGGTAGAACGCGCCGACCATGTTCTTGCCCAGCGGGTGGTTGATGCCGGTCTTGCCGCCTACCGACGAGTCCACCTGGGACAACAGGGTGGTCGGCACCTGGATGAAGTCGACGCCGCGCTGGTAGCAGGCGGCGGCGAAACCAGCCATGTCGCCGATCACGCCACCGCCCAGGGCTACCACGGTGGTGCGGCGGTCGTGGCGCGCAGTGAGCAGGGCATCGAAGATCAGTTGCAGGGTTTGCCAGTTCTTGTGGGCCTCGCCATCGGGCAGCACCACCGGCAGCACCGAATAGGCACCGAGGGTTCGGCTCAGGCGCTCGAGATACAGGGGCGCGACGGTTTCGTTGGAAACGATGGCGACCTGCCGCCCGGCAATGTGCGGTGCCAGCAGTTCGGGCTGGTCCAGCAGGCCTTCGCCAATGTAGATCGGGTAGCTGCGTTCGCCCAGGTCGACCTTTAGTGTCTGCATGTATCCCCACAATGTACTAGGGCGCGGCATCGTCCAGGCGACACCGCGCGGTAACGTTCAACCCGCCTCGGCGTTGGTCGCCGAGCATAGTCCCGGCTTACCGGGGCGGCAACTTCTCCAGGCGCTCGAGAATGTCGAGCACCACCATGCGCGGCGGCCGTTCGTCGGTTTCCACCACCAGGTCGGCAATCTCTCGGTACAGCGGGTCCCGGGTTTCCAACAGGGCGCGCAGGGTCGCCTCGGGGTTGGCCGTGCGCAATAAAGGGCGGTTGCGGTCGCGGGCGGTACGCCCGACCTGCTGCTCCACCGAGGCGTGCAGGTAGATCACCCGCCCGCCGTCGTGCAGGGCCTTGCGGTTGGCCTCGCGCATCACTGCACCGCCACCGGTTGCCAGGACCACGCCATCGAGGGCGCAAAGCTCGGCGATCATGGCCTGCTCACGGTCACGAAAACCCGGCTCGCCTTCCTTGTCGAAGATCCACGGGATATTGGCGCCGGTTCGCAGCTCGATTTCCTTGTCGGAATCCTTGAACAGCAGGCGCAGCTCTTTGGCCAAAAGGCGTCCGATGGTGCTTTTACCAGCGCCCATGGGCCCCACAAGTATCAAATTTCGCACAGAATCAACGACTCACAGCAATCGCCTGGTCACTCATGATACGCGGAGTCAGGAAGACCAGCAGCTCGGATTTTTTCTCTTGTAATGCATCGCGTCGAAACAGCCGCCCAACATACGGCAGATCGCCTAAAAATGGCACCTTGTCGACCACTTTGTTTTGCGTGGTCGAGTAGACGCCACCGATGACGATGGTCTGGCCATCGGCCACCCGGACCTTGGCGTTGACCTCGTTCTTGCGGATCGGCGGTACGTTGTTCAGTGCATTGACGTAGTCAGGCTCGTCCTTGGTCACCCTCACCGCCATGATCACCTTGCCGTCCGGCGTGATCTGCGGCGTGACCTCCAATGAAAGCGATGCTTCGCGAAACGAGATGGAGGTGGCGCCGCTCTTGCTGGTTTCCTGGTAGGGGACCTCCGTACCCTTGAGGATCCGCGCCGTTTCCTTGTCCGCCGTGACCACCTTCGGCTGGGAGATGATCTCGCCGTTACCGCTCTTCTCCATGGCACTGAGTTCCAGGTCCAGCAACGTGCCCCCACGTAGCAGGCCCAGCCCGACACCCGAACTGGCCCGCTCCACGCCCAGATCGACGAACAGATCCTTGCCCAGGCGAGCCTCCTCGCCCTGCAGCGGCGCGCCCCATTTCACCCCCAGGCTCTTTTCATAGTCGACATTGGCCTCGACGATACGCGCCTCGATCAGCACCTGGCGCACCGGCACGTCCAACTGCGCCACCAACTGTCGCAGTTCGGCCAGCCGATCGGCAGGCTGGTAGACCACCAACGTGTTGGTGCGGGCGTCCACGCTCAGGCTGCCGCGCCCGGTGAGGATGCCATCGTCGGCCAGCGCAGCCAGCAACAGCTCGGCCAGGTCCGCAGCCTTGGCGTGGTGAATCGGCAGCAATGCCCGACGCATGGGCTGCTGTTGCGCCTCCAGCGCCTGCCCCAAGCGTGCTTCGCGAAATTGCTCGGCCAACTCGGCTGCCGGTGCCACCAGCAGTACATTGCCCTCCTCACGTCGGGCCAAGCCCTTGCTGCGCAGCACAAGGTCAAGGGCCTGCTCCCAGGGAACCCCCTCCAGGCGCAGGGTCAGGTTGCCTTGCACGGTGTCGCTGGCCACCAGGTTGACACCGGCAAAGTCGGCGAGCACCTGCAGCGCCGCACGTACCTCTATGTCCTGGAAGTTCAGCGAGAGCGGCTCATCCCGACTGCCCAGCGCCATGCTGGCCTGGCCCGTCAGGAGTATCGCCAGCATCCATTTCCCCAGCCCGTTCACGCTCATCCATGACCTCATTACCCACCTGCTTCCTTAGCCTCAGGTATGCCGTCCGCTCGTGCCAGGCACCTGCGACGAACACACGCTCACGCACTTCGACCTGTTGGTCGCTCACCGCCACGACAATGCCCTGGTCCCGGCCCAGCCTGTCACCCTCGCCCACCCGGTAAAGGCGACCCGCAGCCTGGAGCAACGCCTGGTTTCGCCCATTGCGCGACAGGCTCCCCACCATTTCCACCTGTGCAAGCGCAACCCCGGCCAAGCCTCGAGGTGGCTTTTGCATCGACCACGGCGCGAACAGATCCACGCTGGCAGGCTGGGCAACAGACCGCGCCGGCTCATGGGCCAACGAAGCCGGCGCTGCCAGGGCCTCTGCGGGATGGTACGACTCGACCTGCAAGCTCAGACGCCGCACACCCGGCCGACCTTGCACACCGGTCAATTCCAGACGCGTAGGCCGCAACAGGCGAACTTGATCCAGCCACGCCTGCAGCCAAGATCGCAAGGCCGGATAGGTGCCAATGACCTGGATCTCGAGCGGCACCACCCGGTACCCCAGCCCGGCGCCCTCAGGCAACACATCGAGCTGCTCGAACACCAATCCCAAGGCGTGCCCCGAGCTGGCCAACCCGTCCAACAGGTCACTCATGTCCTCCCCTGCCGAAAGTCGCCAGCGCGCGTCGAGCAACTGACGCTGCAGGTCGGCCAGCGCCTCGGTGGCCGGCTGCAGCTGACGAGCGGCCTGGGCCTTGCGCTCGTGCACCAGGCGCAAGTCATCGGCTGAGGTCTCGCCGTGCTGCAAGGCCCGATGGCTTTCCCGCAGGAAAAGGAGCCACCCGAGGAGAAATACCGCCAGCATGAGCAGCCCAGGGGCAACCACCATGACGACCCGTGAACGACCAACCCACTCCGACCACTGCGCCGCGCCCAGCCCTTTCATGACCAGGTTGCCGATAGGCGCGCGACCAACAGGAACTCGTCTCCGGCAGGCAGGTTGCGAAGCCGTTTCAACTCCAAGCCTTGCAATACCGAGGCCTGCGTCAAGTCACGCATGAACTGGGCAAGCACCGCTGGAGAGGCGGTCAGCCCCAACAGCCGAACCTCGTCATCCTTGAGTTGCAGCTCGCTCAGGTGCAATCCGTCAGGTATTACCCGTTCGAGCTCCAGCAGCATTGTCACGAACGCACCCTGGCCGGACCTCAAGCGCGCCAGCGCACGGGTTTGCCCTTCGATGCTCAGGCGCTGCTCACGTAGCGCCTCGATACGCGCCAGGGCCTGCTCTACCGGCTGCAAGGCTGCTTGCCTGGCGGTGGCCGCCAAGGCTTGTTGCTGCAGGCGCTGGCGTGCCAGGTGGTCCAACAGCATCACGCCACCGAGCGCGAACAGCAGACAGACGACCAGCGCCGTCTTGAACCGCCGCACAGCAGCCAGGCGGCGATGCTCGCGCCAGGGCAACAGGTTCAGGCGCACCCTCATCGGGCATCCCCCATCGCCAGGCCCAACGCCAGCACCAGGCTTGGTTCGCACCGGGTAAACGGCTGGAATACCGTGCAGGGCATGCCCAACTGCTCGGACAAGGCATCGACCCAACCTTCGTCGGCGGCGACCAGAAGAGGCTTGCACAGGGCCAACGACAAGGCACTGCGTAACCACTGCGCGACACGCTCGGCAGCCAGTGAACGATCCTCCGAGGCGAGCAGCCGCAGCGTCGTCCGCTGGGGCAGACCAGGCTCCGGCCAGCCATGCAGCACCGCACAGTCCGGCTCGATCCGAAGCAATGCCGGCGAACCGTCGCCTGCTGGCAGGGTCCGCGCCAGGGCAATGCTGTCGACCTCCACTGCCACGGGCTGCAGCCCGGCGCTGCCGAGCACCTCTTCCAATGGTGCGAGAGACTGCTGGCGGCACGCCCCCACCAGCACGCGGGCTTCACCGGCCTGGCCAGCCGCAGGCTCCAGTTCCTGGAAATCCAGCGCCAGGTCCTGCAAGGGGAAGGGAAACAGGCGCTCGGCCTCCACCAGCAGTTGTGCCTCCATCTCGGCTTCGGACAAACCCGCAGGCAACCTACAGACCTTGCAGATCACCTCCGAGGCCGGCAGGGCGACTGCCGCCTGGCGTTGCCGGCTACCGCTGCGATGCCAGGCGCGCCGCAGCGCACCGGCCACCACATCGGGGCGGGTAGCCCACCCGCCCTCCGGCGATTCGAAAGGTTCCAGCGCCCAGGCCCCGACCGAACGACGCCCGTGACGCCCTTGCAATTGAAGGATTCGAACGGAATCGGAGGCAATTTCCACCCCCAGCAGTGAACCGGCATCCCTGCCGAAGCGTCCAAGCATGGCGTTTTCCTGACAGTTCGTCGCAATACCGCGCCACCGGAGCCGACCGCCCAGGCCGGCCGGTCACCCCGGCAAAGCGAAAAATGCTTATAATGCCCAGCGTTTTTTCCTGTCCGCCGGACCGCGTGCAATCCACTCCCAACCTGGACACCCAAAAGCCTTGATACGTCTGCTGAAGTTCTTCTGGTGGTCTTTCGTCGCAGTCATCTGCGCGCTCGTACTCGGTGTGAGCGGTGCGTTTCTGTATCTTAGCCCCAGCCTCCCCTCGGTCGAGTCCCTCAGAAGCATCCAGTTGCAGATCCCCTTGAGGGTATACAGCAGCGACGGCAAGCTGATTGCCGAGTTTGGCGAAATGCGCCGCTCGCCGATCCGCTTCGCGGACATCCCCCCACAATTCATCCAGGCACTTCTGTCAGCCGAGGACGACAACTTCCTCAACCACTACGGGGTCGATCCGAGCAGCCTGATGCGTGCCGCGACCCAGCTGGTGAAGTCCGGCCACATCCAGACTGGCGGCAGCACCATCACCATGCAGGTGGCGAAGAACTACTTCCTCACCAGCGAACGCAGCTTCTCGCGCAAGACCAACGAGATCCTCCTGGCCCTGCAGATCGAACGCGAGCTGACCAAGGACGAGATCCTCGAGCTGTACGTCAACAAGATCTACCTGGGCAACCGCGCCTACGGCATCGAGGCTGCGGCACAGGTGTACTACGGCAAGTCGATCCGTGACGTCAGCCTGGCGCAGATGGCCATGATCGCCGGCCTGCCCAAGGCCCCTTCGCGCTTCAACCCGCTGGCCAACCCGGCGCGCGCCAAGGAGCGTCGCGACTGGATCCTGGGGCGCATGTACAAGCTCGGCAAGATCGACCAGGCTAGCTACGAAGCCGCCCTGGCCGAGCCGCTCAATGCCAGCTATCACGTACCGACGCCGGAAGTGAACGCGCCCTACATCGCCGAGATGGCCCGCGCCGAAATGGTCGGCCGCTATGGCAGCGAGGCCTACACCGAAGGTTTCCGCGTCACCACCACGGTGCCGAGCGACATGCAGGAAATGGCCAACAAGGCCGTGCTCAACGGCTTGTCCGCCTATGATGAACGCCACGGCTACCGAGGCCCGGAGGCGCGCTTCCCGGGCAAGACCCTCGAAGCCTGGCAGCAGGAGCTGGGTAAGCAGCGCATCCTGGGCGGCCTGGAACCGGCCATCGTCACCCAGGTGCAGGCTGACGGCCTGCAGGTGCTGACCCGCGGTGGCCAGCAGGAACATGTCGCCTGGGACACCATGAAGTGGGCCCGCCCGTTCATCAACAGCAATGCCCAGGGCCGCTCCCCGCAGTCGCCGAAGGACGTAGCCCAGGTCGGCGACCTGATCCGCATCCAGCGCCTGGAAGACGGCAAGCTCAAGTTCAGCCAGGTCCCCGGCGCGCAGAGCGCCCTGGTCACCCTCGACCCGTACAGCGGCGCCATCCGCGCCCTGGTCGGCGGCTTCTCGTTCGAACAGAGCAACTACAACCGCGCGATGCAGGCCAAGCGCCAGCCGGGCTCGAGCTTCAAGCCATTCGTCTACAGTGCCGCACTCGACAGCGGCTATACGGCGGCCAGCCTGGTCAACGACGCACCGATCGTGTTCGTCGATGAGTACCTGGACAAGGTCTGGCGCCCGAAGAACGACACCAACACCTTCCTCGGCCCGATCCGCATGCGCGAGGCGCTGTACAAGTCGCGCAACCTGGTCTCGATCCGTCTGCTGCAATCGATGGGTGTAGGCAAGACCATCGACTACATCACCAAGTTCGGCTTCAACAAGCAGGACCTGCCGCCGAACCTGTCCCTGGCCCTGGGTACCGCGACTCTCACCCCGATGGAGATCGCCACTGGCTGGAGCACCTTCGCCAACGGCGGCTACAAGATCAGCCCGTACCTGATCGAGCGCATCGAGAGCCGTAACGGCGAGACCCTGTTCACCGCCAACCCGGCCCGGGTCCCACAAGGCGACCAGGACCAGGCCGGCATCGCCGCACCGGAACAACCGATCAGCACCGCCGCCCTGCCCGGCGAAGCGCCCGTGGTCGCCGGCCAGGCTACGCCACAGCTACAGATACCAGCGGTAGCCGAACGCATCATCGATGGGCGTACCACCTACATCCTCACCAGCATGCTCCAGGACGTGATCAAGCGCGGTACCGGCCGCCGTGCCTTGGCCCTGGGTCGCAGCGACCTGGCAGGCAAGACCGGCACCACCAACGAATCCAAGGACGCCTGGTTCACCGGCTACAACGCCGACTATGTCACCACCGTATGGGTCGGCTTCGACCAGCCGGAAACCCTGGGCCGACGCGAGTATGGCGGCACCGCGGCGCTGCCGATCTGGATGAGCTTCATGGGCGCGGCACTCAAGGACAAACCCGAGCACGCGCCCGCCGAGCCGGAGGGCATCCTCAGCCTGCGGGTCGACCCGGTCAGCGGCCGCGCGGCCACACCGAGCACGCCGAACGCCTATTTCGAGCTGTTCAAGGCCGAGGATTCGCCGCCTTCGGTGGACGAGCTGGGCAATGGCGCTATCCCCGGCAGCCCGCTGCCGGCGGACGAAACCGCGCCGATGGATCTGTTCTAGCAGGCGCGACGTCCACTTTCAGGAGATTGCCCCTGCGGGAGCGACTCTCTTGAGTTGCCTGCTCCGGCCCTATCGCTGGCAAGCCAGCTCCCACAGGTACGGCGGTGTCTCTGAAAACAGCGCAGGGCAGGTAGGAGCCCCAAACGAAAAAGCCCCGACTCTCACGAGCCGGGGCTTTTTCATGGCGCTACGGCCTGGATCAGCCGTTGAACACGTCGTTCACGCTCTGCAGCGGGTAGTGCTTCGGATACGGCAGGGTAGCTACGCCGGACTCGATGGCAGCCTTGGCCACGGCGTCGGAGACGACGGTGATCAGGCGTGGGTCCATCGGCTTCGGAATGATGTACTCACGACCGAATTCCAGGGCCTGTACGCCGTAGGCGTCGCACACTTCCTTCGGCACCGGCAGCTTGGCCAGGTCCTTCAGGGCGATGGCGGCAGCGATCTTCATTTCTTCGTTGATGCGCTTGGCGCGAACGTCCAGGGCACCACGGAAGATGAACGGGAAGCCCAGTACGTTGTTGACCTGGTTCGGGTAGTCGGAACGACCAGTGGCCATGATCACGTCGTTGCGGGTGGCGTGGGCCAGTTCCGGGGCGATTTCCGGGTCCGGGTTCGAGCAGGCGAACACGATCGGGTTGGCCGCCATGGACTTCAGACCTTCGGCGCTCAGCAGATTCGGGCCGGACAGACCGACGAACACGTCGGCACCTTCCAGGGCGTCAGCCAGGGTGCGCTTGTCGGTGGCGTGGGCGAACTGCGCCTTGTATTGGTTCAGGTCGTCGCGGCCGGCGTGGATGACGCCAGTACGGTCGATCATGAAGATGTTCTCGACCTTGGCACCCATGCTGACCAGCAGCTTCATGCAGGAGATGGCGGCAGCGCCGGCACCCAGGCAGACGATCTTGGCGTCTTCGAGCTTCTTGCCGGCGATTTCCAGGGCGTTGATCATGCCGGCCGCGGTGACGATCGCGGTACCGTGCTGGTCATCGTGGAAGACCGGGATGTCGCACTGCTCGATCAGGGTGCGCTCGATCTCGAAGCACTCTGGCGCCTTGATGTCTTCCAGGTTGATGCCACCGAAGGTGATGGAGATGCGCTTGACGGTGTCGATGAAGGCCTGCGGGCTTTCCGAGTCGACTTCGATGTCGAATACGTCGATACCGGCGAAACGCTTGAACAGAACACCCTTGCCTTCCATGACCGGCTTGGAGGCCAGCGGGCCCAGGTCGCCGAGGCCGAGGATGGCGGTACCATCGGAAATCACCGCGACCAGGTTGCCCTTGCCGGTGTACTTGTAGGCCAGCTCTGGGTCACGGCCAATCTCGCGCACCGGCTCGGCGACGCCCGGGCTGTAGGCCAGGGCCAGGTCACGAGCGGTTGCGGTTGGCTTGGTGAGTTCGACGCTCAGTTTCCCCGGGCGAGGCTGAGCGTGATATTCGAGAGCGGCGGTTTTCAGGTCTGACATGGTGGGCATTCCGCTTGTTTACTGTTCTGACGGACCGCCGAGGATACGCAAAGAGCCGGGGGGCTACAAGACTGCCCGGTCACTTGTGTCAAGGCCTTTAGCCTACGACTTTACGCTATAACCCACGGGGCATACGCCATCAAGTGTGTACAATCTAATAGCGAAATGTCTACAACTATTTAACCTGAAACACGCTCCAACATGCTCGGATCGGTCAATGGCAACAACCAACGCCGCTGCCCCGGCTTCAGGCCGCCCTTGCGGGAACGATCCAGCACCCAGCCACGCGCCTCGACCTGGCGTCCCTTGAGGTTATCGAAGAACCTTGCCGGGAAGTTGCGTTGCAGACGAGCGGGAACCTGCAGCACCACTTGCTCGCCAAGATCGAGCCAGACGCCGCCACGATTGCGCTCGATGCCCTGGACTTTGCCGCTGATGATGGCGAACCCAGACTGTCGCACATCGCCGTCACGCAGCACCGGCGATTGCCGCCAGAGCCCGGTTCGGGCTGCCCTGGCCGCTTGCTCGGCTTGCTGCTGGCAGGAAGCGAGGGTGACGTTGGGCGCCACCGCGACCCGATAGCCCAACCCCTCGCTGAGCAATACCGCCTCGAGATTGTCGCCATTGCGACCGTAGATATGCGCCAAGGTGCGCCCGTACTTGTCTTTCGACTCCACGCCCGGCACCAGGCCGACGCGCCCGTCGCTGGCATTCACCAAAGCTTGCAGGCGGCGCTTGGCAGCCTCGGCATAGGGTTCGCTGGAGCGCCCCTTGCGGCCGATTTCCGGTGCGTTGAGCCCGATCATGCGAACGCTGCGCCCATCGCTCAGGCGCAAGGTGTCGCCATCGACCACCTGGCGCACCGCCACTTGCTGCGGTTTGTCGGGGAGGGGGCAGTAGGCCAGAGCGGGGAGGTGCCAGATCGCGCCCACAAAAAAAGCGCCCACAAGGGGCGCCTTTTTCTGCAGCAGCGCGAAACCCGATGGGTTCGCCATACGCATGATTACTTCTTGGTACCGAACATACCGAAGCGATCGGCGAACTTCTGTACGCGACCACCGGTGTCCAGGACCTTCTGCTTGCCAGTGTAGAACGGGTGGCACTGGGAGCAGACGTCGATCGACAGAGGCTTGGCCAGGGTCGAACGGGTCTCGAACTTGTTGCCGCAGCTGCAGGTGACTGCAACTACTTCGTAATTCGGGTGAATTTCTGGTTTCATCGTCACTTCCTCGAGCTGCGTGCCGCCACCCAACACCAATTGTTGAATACCGCACGTAATTAGGCGGCGAATAATACCAGAGCATCACGCCAACGCAAGGTGTCGCGATCACCGACTGTCGTCTGCTAGTCTCGGCGGATTCCGAAATGCCCTCCAGAGACCTTCCGCGTGTCCGACGTCATCCTGCGCCTTGCCCTGCCCTCGCCCCTGCGTCGCCTGTTCGACTACCGGGCCCCGGCCAGCATGGCCCGCCAGGCGCTGGTGCCAGGCATGCGCATCCGCGTGCCGTTCGGGCGCCGGGAGATGATCGGCGTGCTGGTGGAAGTCTGCGACAAGAGCGAAGTCCCGGCAGACAAGCTCAAGCCTGCCAGCGCCCTGCTCGACCCGGTCTCGCCCCTGCCCGCCGCGCTGTTCAAGCTGTGCCTGTGGACCTCGCAGTATTACCAGCACAGCCTGGGCGACACCCTGAACTGGGCCCTGCCGACCCTGCTGCGCCAGGGCGAGCCGGCCGAGATGCGTCAGGAGCGCTTCTGGCACGTGGCGCCCGGCGCCCGCCTGGAAGACCCGCGCATCGCCCGTGCACCACGCCAGCGCGAAGCCCTCAAGACGTTGTCGCAACACCCCCACGGTGTCGCCCACAGCCTGTTGGCCAAGCTGGGCCTGAACAAAGACAGCCTGGATCTGTTGCTGGCCAAGGAACTGGTCCAGGTGGAAATACGCCGCCACCTGCCCCAGGCTCGTCACGAACACTGGTTGGCACAGCCGGAACTGCCTCTTAACGAGGAGCAGCTGGCTGCCTTCGATGCCGTGCGCTCGGGCTTCGGCGCCTTCCACGCCTTCCTCCTGGCCGGCGTGACGGGCAGCGGCAAGACCGAGGTCTACCTGCAGCTGATCCGTGAAACCCTGGAAGCGGGCAAGCAAGCATTGATCCTGATCCCCGAGATCAACCTGGGTCCACAGACCCTGGCGCGTTTCGAGCAGCGTTTCAATGCCCGCATCGCCCTGCTGCACTCGGCGGTAGGCGACCGTGAGCGCCTCGATGCCTGGCTGGCGGCCCGCGATGGCGAGGCCGACATCATCATCGGCACGCGCTCGGCGCTGTTCACGCCCATGAAGAATCCGGGCCTGATCATCATCGATGAGGAGCACGACGGTTCCTATAAGCAGCAAGAAGGCCTGCGCTACCACGCCCGGGACCTGGCCGTGGTTCGTGCCCACCAGGAAAACATCCCGATCCTGCTCGGCTCCGCCACGCCCTCGCTGGAGAGCCTGCACAACGCCCACAGCGGGCGCTACGGCCTGCTGCGCATGAACCAGCGCGCCGGCGGCGCACGTGCCCCTCGCTTCCTGCGCCTGGATGTGCGCAGCCTGCCCCTGGACAGCGGCATCAGCGGCCCGCTGCAGCAAGCCATCCGCCAGACTCTGGAAGCCGGCCAGCAAGTGCTGGTATTCCTCAACCGCCGCGGCTTCGCCCCGACGCTGCTGTGCCATGACTGCGGCTGGCTGAGCGAATGCCCACGCTGCGATGCGCGGATGACTGTACACCAACGCTCCGGCGTGCTGCGCTGCCACCATTGCGGCCACGACGAGCGCTTGCCGCACCAGTGCCCGCAGTGTGCCCATGTCGACCTGCGCCCGGTGGGCGCGGGCACTGAGCGGGCCGAGGAGCGCCTGAAAACGCTGTTCCCCGACTACCCTGTCCTGCGCGTCGACCGCGACAGCACCTCGCGCAAGGACGCCATGCACAACCTGTTCACCACCATCCAGCGCGGCCAGCCCAGCATCCTGGTCGGGACGCAGATGCTGGCCAAGGGACACCACTTCCCCCGGGTGACGCTGGTGGCCATCCTCGACGCCGATGGCGGCCTGTTCTCCGGCGATTTCCGCGCCAGCGAGCGCATGGCCCAGCTGATTGTCCAGGTGGCCGGCCGCGCCGGGCGGGCCGAGGAGCCAGGCAAGGTGATCATCCAGACCCACCTGGCCGAGCACCCCTTGCTGGTGCAGCTGACCGAGCAGGGCTACTTCGCCTTCGCCGAACAGGCCCTGAGCGAACGTCGGGCTGCAGGCCTGCCCCCTTTCGCCCATTTGGCCTTGCTGCGCGCCGAGGCGCACAAGCCGGGCCAGGCGGAGGGCTTTCTCGACGAGGCCTGCGCCGCGGCCGAACGCCTGCTGGCCGAGCAGAACCTGCACGGTATCGAGCTGCTCGGCCCGGTACCGGCGCCCATGGAGCGCCGAGCCGGGCGCTTCCGCGCGCAATTATTGCTCCAGGCCAATGCCCGGGCGCCTTTGCATCGACTGATCAGCGCCTGGTTGCTAGTGTTGGAGCACATGCCGTCAGGGCGCCAGGTACGCTGGTCGCTGGACGTGGACCCGGTCGACCTGTACTGAACCGATCGCCCTATCGCCGGCAAGCCGGCTCCCACCTGCCCTGCACTGTTTCAGAGACAACGCCGTACCTGTAGTCGGCGATAGGGCCGGACCATGCAGCACCAAAGGTTGGCAACACGCCCCCAGGAACGGATAATGCCCAGTTTTTCCACCTGCGCATCGAAGCGCCCCACCGCGCTTGCGGTCGAAAAGAGAACGCCATGAAAGACACCATTCGCCAGCTGATCCAGCAAGCCCTCACCCAACTCGTCTCCGACGGCGTGCTGCCTGAAGGGCTGACGCCGGCGATCCAGGTGGAAAATGCCCGGGACAAGACCCACGGCGATTTCGCCAGCAACATCGCCATGATGCTGGCCAAGCCCGCCGGCATGAAGCCACGCGACCTGGCCGAAAAACTCATCGATGCCCTGCCGGCCAGCGACGACATCACCAAGGTCGAGATCGCAGGCCCAGGCTTCCTTAACTTCTTCCAGAACACCCTGGCGCTGGCCAACCGCCTGGACGCCGCCCTGGCCGACGATCACTTGGGCGTGCGCAAGGTCGGCCCGAGCGAGAAGGTGGTGATCGACCTGTCGGCACCGAACCTGGCCAAAGAAATGCACGTCGGCCATCTGCGCTCGACCATCATCGGCGACAGCGTCGCCCGGGTCCTGGAGTTCCTCGGCGACCAGGTGATCCGCCAGAACCACGTGGGCGACTGGGGCACCCAGTTCGGCATGCTGTTGGCCTACCTGGAAGAGAACCCGATCACCAGCGACGAACTGTCGGACCTGGAGAACTTCTACCGCGCAGCCAAGAAGCGCTTCGACGAGTCCGAAGCGTTCGCCACCCGCGCCCGTGGCCTGGTGGTCAAGCTGCAGGCCGGCGACCCCGAGTGCATGGCCCTGTGGACCCGCTTCAAGGACATCTCCCTGTCCCACTGCCAGAAGACCTACGAGCTGCTCAATGTCAAACTGACCATGGCCGATGTGATGGGCGAAAGCGCCTACAACGCCGACCTGGCCAATGTCGTGGCCGACCTCAAGGCCAAGGGCCTGCTGGTCGAGGACCAGGGCGCCCAGTGCGTATTCCTCGACGAATTCAAGAATGCCGAAGGCGAGCCGCTGCCGGTGATCGTGCAGAAGGCCGACGGTGGCTACCTCTATGCCACCACCGACCTTGCCGCCGTACGCTACCGCAGCAATGTGCTCAAGGCCGATCGTGCCCTGTACTTCGTCGACCAGCGCCAGGCCCTGCATTTCAACCAGGTATTCGAAGTCGCCCGCCGCGCAGGTTTCGTCGGCCACCCGATGCAGATGGAGCACATGGGCTTCGGCACCATGAACGGCGCCGACGGCCGCCCGTTCAAGACCCGCGACGGCGGCACCGTGAAGCTGATCGACCTGCTCACAGAGGCCAAGGAACGCGCCTATACCCTGGTCAAGGACAAGAACCCGAGCCTGTCCGAGGACGAACTGCGCCGCATCGGTGAAGTGGTCGGCATCGGCGCAGTGAAGTACGCAGACCTGTCCAAGCACCGCACCAGCGACTACAGCTTCAACTTCGAGCTGATGCTCAATTTCGACGGCAACACCGCGCCGTACCTGCTGTACGCCTACACCCGCGTGGCCAGTGTGTTCCGCAAGCTGGGCAAGGGCTTTGACGAAGTCGAGGGCAAGATCACCCTGCAGGCTGCCCACGAGCAGGACCTGGCCGCGCGCCTGGCGCAGTTCGGCGAAGTGCTCAACAACGTGGCCGAGAAGGGCACCCCACACGTGCTGTGCAGCTACCTGTACGACATCGCCGGCCTGTTCTCCAGCTTCTACGAAAACTGCCCGATCCTCGCCGCCGAGACCGCCGAGCAGCAACAGAGCCGTCTGCGCCTGGCCGCCCTGACCGGTCGGACCCTCAAGCAGGGCCTGGAACTGCTCGGCCTGGAAACCCTGGAGCGCATGTAAGTTGGCTGCCAAGAAAAAACCCGCACCCAAGCGTGGCGCCAGCCGTAACCAGGCACCGGCCAAACAGCCGATCCCGGGCTGGATCTGGCTGGCGGTCGGCCTGACCGTCGGCGCCTTCATCGTCTTCCTGATGAAGCTCGAGCCTGGCGGCGACGACATCAAGCGCACCAAGCCCGAGCAGCAGAAGCCGGCGAAGGTCGCCGAAGCCGGTAAAGGCAACGCACCTGCGCAGCAGCAGCCGGTCAAGCCCAAGTACGACTTCTATACGCTGCTGCCGGAGTCGGAGGTCATCGTGCCGCCCGAAGCCGTGCCGGAAAAAACTCCACCGGTGCCGGCGCAACCGGTCAAGCCGGTCACGCCGGCGGAAGCGGCGAAGATCGACACCGCCCGCGCCCAGGCCGCCCTGATGGGGCAGACACCTCCGCCTGCGCCCCCGGTGATCAAGCCGGCAGCGACCACGCAGTTCTTCCTCCAGGCCGGCTCGTTCCGCAAGCAGGCCGATGCCGACAAGGTCCGGGCACAGATCATCCTGCTCGGCCAGTCGGTCAAGGTGGAGTCGGGGACGGTGAAGGACGAGACCTGGTACCGCGTACTGGTCGGCCCGTTCAGCAACCGTGAACAGCTGACCGGGGCACAGAAGCAACTGGCCGGGGCAGGCTTTGGCAACCTGCTGTTGCAGCAACGACAGACCCGCCAGTAAACAAAAGAAGGCCTTGCCGCCCCACGCGACAAGGCCTTTTTTCTGTCAGCGGCGTTCGGCGTTGACCTGGGAAATCTGGCTGTTGAGGGTCCAGAAGTCATACAGCACGCCCACCAGGAACAGGCCACCGGTGAGCAGGTAGATCAAGGCGCTGATCCACTTGCCCTGGTAAAGGCGATGCGCACCGAAGATCCCCAGGAAGGTCAGGAGGATCCATGCCAGGTTGTAGTCCACCCGCCCTGGCTGGAAGCGCATGTCCGCCTCACGGTCCATCGATGGAATCAGGAACAGGTCGATCAGCCAGCCAATGCCGAACAGGCCCAAGGTGAAGAACCAGAGGGTGCCTGTGATCGGCTTGCCGTAGTAGAAGCGGTGCGAGCCGGTGAAGCCGAATATCCACAAGAGATAACCCAGGACCTTGCTGTGGGTGTCGTGCAACGGCGCCCCCTGTTGATAACCATTCATGCTTGTCCTCCTTGGGTTAGTGAAAAATTTTCTAAGGAAGTTTGTGACTTTTTCCTTGGAAGCCGACGTATGGTACCCGCGCAATCGACCAACGGAACGAAAAACCCACCGTAGGTGTTATAGAGTTGCGCGCCATACAGCCAACACATACCTAAAAGAGTTTCAACTATGCCGCCTTTGTTCAAGACATGGCTGACCCTCTGCCTTCTGTTACCCCTGGCCGCCCACGCCACCAACCGTGAGCAACGTCTTCCCAACGGGTTTACCGGCTACACCACCAACGCCAGTAGCACCGTAAAGCGCACGCCGATCAAGCAGACCAGCTTGCGCGCTCGCCCGAGCAACGCCGCCAAGATCTCCAGCCAACTGCCTGTGGCCATGATGTCGGCCAAGCAGAGCAGCAATGTGCTCAGCCGTGCCGTCAATGTACTCGGTACGCCCTACCGGTGGGGCGGCAGCAGCCCGAGCAAGGGCTTCGACTGCAGCGGGCTGGTCAAGTACGCCTTCACCGATGTCGCCGACGTCGACCTGCCGCGTACCTCCAATGCCATGGCCCGCGGGCATGGCGTCAAGGTGGCCAAGAGCGACCTCAAGCCAGGCGACCTGATCTTCTTCAACATCAAGAGCCGCCGGGTCAATCACGTGGCCATCTACCTGGGCAACGACCGCTTCATCCATGCGCCGCGTACTGGCAAGCGGGTGAGCATCGATACCCTGAGCAAGCCGTACTGGCAACGGCATTACGTGGTGGCCAAGCGGGTGTTGCCCAAAGAACAGACGCTGGCCCTGGCCAAGCGCTGAACTTAAATCGCCTGCTGTTCAGGTAGGCCTTGAGACGGGTGCTTGCCGTAAGATCGAGCGCCGCCCGCGCGGCGCATCGCGAGCTGCGCTCGCTCCTACGGGCACCGAAGCGCTTTAAGATCACCCTTCCTCAATAATCTGGCCCCGCAACGCCTGCAACGCCATCTCCATCGTCTTCATCCCCACCGCCGCCCCGGTCTGCATCACGGACTGCAACTGCGCCATCCGCCCCTCGCGGATCAGGTTGCGCACCGCAGGCGTCGCCACCAGCACTTCCCGTGCAGCCACCCGGCCACCGCCCACACGCTTGACCAGCACCTGCGCCACCACCAGGCGCAACGACTCCGCCAGCATCGCCCGTACCAGCGCCTTTTCTTCTGCGGCAAACACCTCCACCAACCGGTCGATGCTGTTCACCGCCGACCGGGTATGCACCGTCGCTAGCACCAAGTGGCCGGTTTCCGCCGCGCGCAAGGCCAGGCGAATGCTCTCCAGGTCACGCAATTCACCGATCACGATCACATCCGGGTCCTGACGCAAGGCGCTGCGCAGGCCCTGGGCGAAATCCCGGCAGTCGCGGCCAATCTCACGCTGGCTGACCAGGCTGCGCTGGCTGCTGTGGATAAGTTCAACAGGGTCTTCGAGCGTGATGATGTGCAAGGCGTGCGTGTGGTTGAGCTGGTCGACCAGGGCCGCCACGGTGGACGACTTGCCGCTGCCGGTCGGCCCGCCGACCAGCACCAGGCCGTCGCGCCACTGCGCAACAGGCTGAAACACTTCCTCCAGGCCCAGCTCATCCACGGTCGGCACGCGGCTGGGTAGCAAGCGCAGGCTCGCCCCGGGCCCATTGCGTTGGCGGTACAGGTTCAAGCGGATACGCACAGGGCCCGGCAGCGTCACGGCCAGGTCCAGCTCATCGCCACTCGCCCATTGGCGCCGCTGTGCTTGGTCCAGCAGCGGCGCCAATGCATCCTCGAGGGCGCAGGCCGCCAGGGGCGGTAGGTCCAGGCGCTGCAGCTGGCCATCCAGGCGCAGCATGGGAATTTCGCCCGCGGCCAGGTGCAGGTCAGACGCCCCCACAGCCTTGGCCCGGGCCAGCAGGTCGGTCACATCCATGAGACTCCCCAAAGGCCATCAAGCAGGTAGAATGCCGCAGACCACAGAGCCGTCGGCATCGATTCCATGTCCACCATAGCAGACAACCTTTCCGCCCTCGCCGCTCGCATCGACAGCGCAGCACAGGCCGCCGGACGCGATCCGGCCAGCGTCCAGCTGCTGGCGGTGAGCAAGACCAAACCGGCCAGCGCCATCCGCGAAATCCACGCTGCAGGTGTGCGCGATGTCGGCGAGAACTACCTCCAGGAGGCCCTGGCCAAGCAGGTCGCGCTCGATGACCTGCCCTTGATCTGGCACTTCATCGGCCCCATCCAGTCGAACAAGACCAAAGCCATTGCCGAGCATTTCGACTGGGTACATTCCGTGGACCGCCTGAAGATCGCCCAACGCCTGTCCGAACAACGCCCCGAGGGCCTGGCGCCGCTGAACATCTGCCTGCAGGTGAATGTCAGCGGCGAGGACAGCAAGTCCGGCTGCGCCCCCGCCGAGCTGCCCGCGCTGGCCCGGGCCGTGGCAGCCCTGCCCCGGCTCCGCCTGCGTGGCCTGATGGCGATTCCCGAGCCCACCGATGACCGCGCCGCCCAGGAGGCCGCCTTCGCCAGCCTGCGCCAGTTGCAGGAAGGCCTTGGCCTGGGCCTGGACACCTTGTCCATGGGCATGAGCCACGATCTCGAGGCCGCCATCGCCCAGGGAGCGACTTGGGTACGTATCGGCACCGCCCTGTTCGGGGCGCGCGATTACGGCGCCGCCTGAATCCATGCTTTACTCACTCTTTCCCTCAAGGACCTGACATGAGCAAGACACGAATTGCCTTTATCGGCGCCGGCAACATGGCCGCCAGCCTGATCGGCGGCCTGCGTGCCCAGGGCCTGGATGCCGCGCAGATCCGCGCCAGCGACCCGGGCGCCGAGACCCGGGCGCGGATCAGCGCCGAGCATGGCATCGAAGCCTTCGAAGACAACGCCCAGGCCATTACCGGCGCAGACGTGATCGTCCTGTCGGTCAAGCCACAGGTCATGAAGGCCGTGTGCCAAGCCCTGCAGCCATACCTCGCCCCAGGCCAGCTGATCGTTTCCATCGCTGCCGGCATCACCTGCGCCAGCCTCCAGGCCTGGCTCGGCGCTCGCCCGGTGGTGCGCTGCATGCCCAATACCCCGGCCCTGCTGCGCCAGGGCGCCAGCGGCCTGTACGCCACCGTCGAAGTCTCGGCCGAGCAGCGCCAGCAGGCCGAGCAATTGCTGTCTGCCGTGGGCACCGTGCTGTGGCTGGAGCAGGAGCAGCAGCTCGATGCCGTCACCGCCGTTTCCGGCAGCGGCCCGGCCTACTTCTTCCTGCTGATCGAGGCCATGACCGCCGCCGGCGAGAAGCTCGGCCTGCCGCGCGAAACCGCCTCCCAGCTGACCTTGAAGACCGCCCTGGGCGCCGCGCACATGGCCGCAGCCAGCGACGTCGACGCCGCCGAACTGCGCCGCCGCGTGACCTCGCCGGCCGGCACCACGGAGGCTGCGATCAAGTCGTTCCAAGGCAATGGCTTCGAGGCCATCGTCGAGCAGGCCCTGGAGGCCGCAGCAAAACGTTCCGCCGAACTGGCCGAGCAACTGGGCAAATAAGGAGCTGTCGATGAATGCATTGTCCGGCGCCGCGATCTTCGTGGTGCAAACCCTGGTCAGCCTGTACCTGGTGATCGTCCTGCTGCGCTTCGTGCTGCAACTGGTCAAGGCCGACTTCTACAACCCGCTGAGCCAGTTCGCGGTACGCGCCACCCAACCGCTGCTCAAGCCGCTTCGTCGCATCATCCCCAGCGTCGGTGGCCTGGACACTTCGTCCCTGGTGCTGTCGGTAGTGATCCAGGCGCTGCTGATGGCCTTCGTGCTGATGGTCAGCTACGGCACCTTCGGCGATGTCCTGCACCTGCTGATGTGGGCGATCATCGGTGTCACCTCGCTGTTCCTGAAGATCTTCTGGGTAGCGATGATCGTCATGGTGATCGTGTCCTGGGTGGCGCCCAACAGCCACAACCCGGCGGCCGAACTGGCCTACCAGATCAGCGAACCGGTGCTGGCGCCGTTCCGCCGCCTGGTTCCCAACCTCGGCGGCATGGACATCTCGCCGATCTTTGCGTTCCTGGCGATCCAGGTGATCCAGTCGTTCGTCATGCCCCCGCTGGCCGCCTACGCCGGCATGCCACAAGAGCTGTGGCGGATGATCTGACCGACTTGCCCCCAGCGGCAAGCCTTCGCTTGCCGCTGGGGGTGGCCCTCTTTAGACTTACGCCTCCGTCAAGCGTGAGCAGGGTCGATGTCCACTGTCCTTCCCGAAGATTCCGTTGGTCTGGTAACACCGCAAACCGCCCGGTTCGATGAACCGCTGGCCCTGGCCTGCGGCCGCTCCCTGGCCAGCTACGAGCTGGTCTACGAAACCTATGGCACCCTCAACAGCACCGCCAGCAATGCCGTGCTGATCTGCCATGCGTTGTCCGGTCACCATCATGCCGCGGGCTACCATGCCCCTACCGACCGCAAGCCGGGCTGGTGGGACAGCTGCATAGGCCCTGGCAAGCCGATCGACACCAACCGTTTCTTCGTGGTCAGCCTGAACAACCTGGGCGGCTGCAACGGCAGCACCGGCCCGAGCAGCATCAACCCGGCCACCGGCAAGCCCTACGGCGCGGAATTCCCGGTCCTGACCGTGGAAGACTGGGTACACAGCCAGGCGCGCCTGTCCGACCGCCTGGGCATCGGCCAGTGGGCCGCCGTGGTCGGCGGCAGCCTGGGCGGCATGCAGGCACTGCAGTGGACCATCAGCTACCCGGACCGCGTTCGCCATTGCGTGGACATTGCCTCGGCCCCCAAGCTCTCGGCACAGAACATCGCCTTCAACGAAGTGGCGCGCCAGGCCATCCTCACCGACCCGGAGTTCCACGGCGGCTCGTTCCAAGACCAAGGCGTGGTTCCCAAGCGCGGCCTGATGCTTGCGCGCATGGTCGGCCATATCACCTACCTGTCCGACGACTCCATGGGCGAGAAATTCGGCCGCGAGCTCAAGAGCGACAAGCTCAACTACGACTTCCACAGTGTCGAATTCCAGGTCGAGAGCTACCTGCGCTACCAGGGCGAGGAATTCTCCGGGCGCTTCGACGCCAATACCTACCTGCTGATGACCAAGGCCCTGGACTACTTCGACCCGGCCGCCAGCCACGGCGGCGACCTGGCCGCTACCCTGGCAAACGTCTCGGCGGACTACTGCATCATGTCATTCACCACCGACTGGCGCTTCTCGCCGGCGCGTTCGCGGGAGATCGTCGACGCCCTGATGGCAGCACGCAAGAACGTCTGCTACCTGGAGATCGACTCACCCTACGGGCACGATGCCTTCCTGATCCCCACGCCTCGCTACATGCAGGGTTTCGCGAACTACATGAACCGCATCGCCATCTGAGGACAGCATGAGAGCCGACCTGGAAATCATCCACGACTGGATCCCCGCCGGCAGCCGGGTACTCGACCTGGGCTGCGGCAGCGGCGAGCTGCTGGCCTCGTTGCGCGAGCGCAAGCAGGTCACCGGCTATGGCCTGGAGATCGACGCCGACAATATCGCCGCTTGCGTGGCCAAGGGCGTCAACGTCATCGAGCAGGACCTGGACAAGGGCTTGGGCAACTTCGCCAGCAACAGCTTCGACGTGGTGGTCATGACCCAGGCCCTGCAAGCCGTGGAGTACCCGGACCGCATCCTCGACGAGATGCTGCGTGTGGGGCGCCAATGCATCATCACCTTCCCCAACTTCGGCCACTGGCGTTGCCGATGGTATCTGGCGACCAAAGGTCGCATGCCGGTCTCGGACTTCATGCCCTACACCTGGTACAACACTCCGAACATCCACTTCTGCACCTTCGCCGACTTCGAAGAGCTGTGCCACGAGCGCAACGCCAAGGTCATCGACCGTCTGGCGGTCGATCATCTGCACCGTAATGGGTGGGCGGGCCGGCTATGGCCTAATCTTCTAGGGGAGATCGGCATTTATCGCGTCAGTAGCCGCGGCCTGCCAGAACATCAGGTCGCGGTCTGAACCTCGCGTCCAACCCATTGGAGGATTGCACCATGCGTCGCCTAGCCCTATTCCTGATCAGCCTGTGCCTGGCCCTGCCGGTACTGGCCGCAGACCCCGCCAGGCCGGAGCGCAAGGAAGTCTTCGGCGACGTCACGGTGCATTACAGCGCCTTCACCTCGAGCATGCTGCAGCCGGACGTGGCCGCCGCCACGGGCCTGACCCGCAGCAAGAACCAGGGCGTGCTCAACATTGCCGTGCTCAAGGCCGGCAAGCCAGGCATGGCGGTGGTCAGCGGCACGGTGAAGGACCTGACCGGGCGTAGCAGCCCGCTGTCGTTCAAGCAGATCAGCGACCAGGGCGCGGTGTACTACATCGCCCAGTTCAAGATCGAACAGCCGGAAACCCTGACCTTCGACGTCAACGTCGAAACCGGCGGTGTCAGCCATAAACTCAGCTTCAACCAGGAAGTGTTCCCAGGCGAATGATGAATTTCCAGCAACTCGTATTGGCCAGCCACAACGCCGGCAAACTCAAGGAACTGCAGGCCATGCTCGGCGAGTCCGTGCACCTGCGCTCGATCGGCGAATTCAGCCAGGTGGAGCCTGAGGAGACCGGCCTGTCGTTCGTCGAGAACGCCATCCTCAAGGCCCGCAATGCCGCACGCATCTCCGGCCTGCCCGCCCTGGCGGACGACTCGGGCCTTGCGGTGGACTGCCTCGGCGGCGCTCCGGGCATCTACTCGGCGCGCTACGCCGATGGCAAAGGCGATGCGGCGAACAACGCCAAGCTGCTCGAAGCCTTGAAGGACGTTCCGGTCGAGGAGCGCGGCGCGCAATTCGTCTGTGTCCTGGCCCTGGTGCGTCATGCCGAGGACCCATTGCCCATCCTCTGCGAAGGCCTGTGGCACGGCAGCATCCTGTTCGAAGCCAGCGGCGAGCACGGCTTCGGCTACGACCCGCTGTTCTGGGTGCCGGAGCGCAAGTGCTCCAGCGCCGACCTCAGCCCCCTGGAAAAGAACCAGCTCAGCCACCGCGCCCGCGCCATGGCCCTGCTGCGTCAACGTCTGGGCCTGAAATGACCGAAACGCTGTCCACCCAGCCGCGCCATCCTGGTGCGGCGGGTTTCGCCACGCTGCCACCCTTGGCCCTGTATATCCACATTCCGTGGTGCGTGCGCAAATGCCCCTATTGCGACTTCAATTCCCATGCCGCCGGCCCTGAGCTGCCGGAAGAGGCGTACGTCGATGCCCTGCTGACCGACCTGGACCAAGAGATGGGCGCCGTGCAGGACCGCGTGCTCAGTTCGATCTTCTTCGGCGGCGGCACGCCGAGCCTGTTCAGCGCCAATGCCTTGGGGCGGTTGCTGCGCGGCGTGGAGCAGCGCATCCCGTTCGCCACGGACATCGAGATCACCTTGGAGGCCAACCCCGGGACCTTCGAGCAGGAGAAGTTCAAGGCCTACCGGCAAACGGGCATCAACCGCCTGTCCATCGGCGTGCAGAGCTTCCAGCCAGCCAAGCTCCAGGCCCTGGGGCGCATCCACAACGGCGACGAGGCGGTCCGCGCTGCCGGCATGGCAAGGGCAGCCGGCTTCGACAATTTCAACATGGACCTGATGCACGGCCTGCCCGACCAGTCGCTGGAGGATGCCCTGGCAGATCTGCGCCAAGCCATCGACCTGGGGCCGACCCATTTGTCCTGGTACCAACTGACCGTCGAGCCGAACACCGTATTCTGGAACCAGCCACCAGAGTTGCCCGAAGACGACATCCTGTGGGACATCCAGGAAGCCGGGCAGGCCTTGATGGCCGCGAACGGCTTCCAGCAGTACGAAGTTTCGGCCTATGCCCAGGCGGGCCGCGCCGCCAGGCACAACCTCAATTACTGGCGCTTTGGCGACTTCATCGGTATCGGTGCCGGCGCCCACGGCAAACTGACCTTCGCCGATGGGCGCATCCTGCGCACCTGGAAGACCCGCCTGCCCAAGGACTACCTGAACCTGGCCAAGCCATTCAAGGCCGGGGAAAAACGGCTACCGGTGGACGAACTACCCTTCGAATTCCTGATGAATGCCCTGCGCCTGACCCAAGGGGTGGAAGCCGAGCTGTTCAGCCAACGCACCGGGCTTGCGCTTTCGCAGTTGGCAGAAGCCAGGCGCGAGGCAGAACGAAAGGGCCTTTTGCAGGTCGAACCGGATCGGCTGGTGGCTACGCCCCGGGGCCAGTTGTTCCTCAATGACCTGTTGCAGTACTTCTTGACCTAAGGATGACCCATGGATCTGGTACTCGATCTGCTCGCGACCGTTTCTCGTTGGAGCCGCAGCAACCTGTCTGAAATCTCCCTGGCCTTGGTAGGCTGCTTGCTGGTGCTGTTCGGCACCGACATCAAAGGCTGGGTGGAAGGACGCCTGGGTGGCCTGGCCGGCGCCCTGCGCGTGCCCTTCATGGCGCTGCTGGTGATGATCGGCAGCGGCGCCGCGTTGATCTACGCAACGCCCTGGGTAGTGAAGGGGCTGGCCCAGTTCAACAACTACGCCCTGGCGCCGGTGCTGCTGGTGGTGCTGATCCTGATCGGCGTGGTGGCAGACCGCCGCGGCTGATCCGCTGACGCCCATCGCCGGCAAGCCGGCTCCCACAGTGATTTCGCAAGTCTTCAGAGCGGCGCAATCCCGGTGGGAGCTGGCGACAGCGTGCGATGGGCTGCAAAGCAGCCCCAAGTGCAGCCGATAAGGCTTGACTGAGTGGCGTTATCGTCCTGAGGGCGGTTTATTGAAAACCGATCACTCGACCTTTTCGAACTTCAGGTCCCAAACACCATGGCCAAGGCGCTCGCCACGGCGCTCGAACTTGGTGATCGGGCGCTCTGTCGGGCGTGGGACATAGGTGCCATCAGGCGACTGGTTACGGTAACCCGGCGCGACATTCATCACCTCCAGCATGTGCTCAGCGTACGGCTCCCAGTCGGTGGCCATATGGAACACGCCGCCTACCTTGAGCTTGCGACGCACCAGCTCAGCGAACTCCGGCTGGACGATGCGGCGCTTGTGATGGCGAGCCTTGTGCCATGGGTCGGGGAAGAACAGCATCAAACGGTCGAGGCTGTTGTCGGCCACGCAGCGGTTGAGCACCTCGATGGCGTCGCAATCGTACACCCGCAGGTTCTTCAGGCCCTGGGTCAATACGCCATTGAGCAGTGCACCGACACCCGGACGGTGCACTTCGACACCGATGAAATCCAACTCAGGCGCGGCCGCGGCCATCTCCAGCAGGGAATGGCCCATGCCGAAGCCGATCTCCAGGGTGCGCGGCGCCGAACGGCCGAACACCTGGTCGTAGTCCACCGGGCTGTCGGCCAGGGGCAGGATGAACAGGGGGCCGCCCTGCTCCAGGCCGCGTTGCTGGCCTTCGGTCATACGCCCGGCGCGCATCACGAAACTCTTGATGCGGCGGTGCGGGCGGGCTTCGCCGTCGGTGGTGATCGGCGTGTCTTGCGATTCAGTCATCAGGGGCTCTTACTTGATCAGACCTTCCAGCGGCGACGAGGCGCTGGCATAGAGTTTCTTCGGCATGCGCCCGGCCAGGTAGGCCATGCGACCAGCGACGATGGCGTGCTTCATGGCCTCAGCCATCAGCACCGGCTGCTGGGCATGGGCAATGGCCGAATTCATCAGCACTGCCTCGCAACCCATCTCCATGGCGATGGTGGCGTCGGAAGCGGTACCTACGCCGGCATCGACCAGCACCGGCACCTTGGATTCTTCCAGGATGATCTGCAGGTTGTAGGGGTTGCAGATACCCAGGCCGGTGCCGATCAGGCCCGCCAGCGGCATCACCGCGATGCAGCCGGCTTCGGCCAGCTGACGGGCGATGATCGGGTCGTCGCTGGTGTACACCATCACGTCGAAACCGTCCTTGACCAGCACTTCGGCGGCCTTGAGGGTCTCGATGACGTTGGGGAACAGGGTCTTCTGGTCGGCCAGCACTTCCAGCTTGACCAGGTTGTGGCCGTCGAGCAGCTCACGGGCCAGACGGCAGGTGCGCACCGCTTCGACGGCGTCGTAGCAACCGGCAGTGTTCGGCAGGATGGTGTAGCGGTCCGGCGGCAGCACATCGAGCAGGTTCGGCTCACCCGGGTTCTGGCCGATATTGGTGCGGCGCACGGCAACGGTGACGATCTCGGCACCCGAGGCTTCGATGGCCAGGCGGGTTTCTTCCATGTCACGGTACTTGCCGGTGCCGACCAGCAGGCGCGACTGGAAAGTGCGCCCGGCCAGGGTGAAGGGCTTGTCGCTGCGAACGTTGCTCATCGTGGATCCTCTGGAAAAGGTTGCGGGGCTTGCAGGTGAATCGCCAGACGGGACTCAGCCGCCACCGATGGCATGGACCACTTCGACCTGGTCGCCTTCGCTCAGCTGCGTGCTTTCGTGCTGGCTGCGCGGGACGATATCCAGGTTCAGTTCCACCGCCACCCGGCGGCCGGCGAGCTCCAGCCGGCCCAGCAGGGACGCGACGCTCTCGCCATCGGGCAATTCGTAAGGTTCACCGTTCAGTTGAATGCGCATGCGCACGGCCACCATTGTGCTTTGGGGGTCCGCATTCTAGCCCCGATCCGCATTCCAACCCAAGGGTGGCCGACGCCATTAGTCGCGATTGTGGACCACTTGGTCAGCTCAGGCGCCAGGCGGCCAGCCCCAGGCACAACCAGCCGGCCAGGAAACACAGGCCACCGATGGGTGTGATGATACCAAGCTTGCCCAGGCCGCTTAGGGTCAGCACATACAGGCTGCCGGAGAACAGCACGATCCCCATGGCGAACAGCCCACCGGCCCAACCGACCAGGCGCCCGGGCAGGTGCACCGAGAGCAGCGCGACACCAAGCAGGGCCAGGGCATGCACCAGTTGATAGGTCACGCCGGTCTGGAAGATCGCCAGGTAATCGGCGCTCAGGCGGCTCTTCAGGCCATGGGCGGCAAAGGCGCCGAGGCCCACGCCGGTGAAGCCGAAGAAGGCGGCGAGCATCAGGAAGCTGCGAAGCATGGGACGACTCCTGGAAACGGGTCTGTATAATGGCCCGTTCCACCGGTCCGGCCAAGCCATCACCATGTTGTCATCCCTAATCCGCCGCCTCGTCCGCGCCCTGCTCTGGTTCGCCGCCGGCAGCATCGTCGTGGTGCTGGCCCTGCGCTGGGTACCGCCGCCGGGCACGGCATTGATGGTCGAGCGCAAGGTGCAGTCATGGGCCAGCGGCGAGCCGATCGACCTGCAGCGGGACTGGACGCCCTGGGAGCGGATCTCCGATGAACTCAAGGTGGCGGTCATCGCCGGTGAGGACCAGAAGTTCGCCAACCATTGGGGCTTCGACCTGCCGGCCATCCAGGCTGCGCTGGCCTACAACGAGCGCGGCGGCAAGATCCGCGGGGCCAGCACCCTGACCCAGCAGGTGGCCAAGAACCTGTTCCTGTGGTCCGGCCGAAGCTGGCTGCGCAAGGGGCTGGAGGCCTGGTTCACGGCGCTGATCGAGCTGTTCTGGCCCAAGCAGCGGATCTTGGAGGTCTACCTGAACAGCGCCGAATGGGGCAAAGGAGTATTCGGCGCCCAGGCGGCTGCCCGCTACCACTTCGGTGTGGATGCCAGCCGCCTTTCGCGCCAACAGGCCGCGCAACTGGCGGCCGTGCTGCCCAGCCCGTTGAAGTGGAGCGCCAGCCGACCCAGTGCCTATGTGGCCAACCGCGCCGGCTGGATCCGCCGGCAGATGAGCCAGTTGGGCGGGCCCAGCTACCTGATGCAGCTTCGCCCCTGAACGCTGCGCACCCCCGACAAAAAAGCCGCTGCCTCTTCCGAGAGCAGCGGCTTTCTGCATCCAGCCAAGGGTGATCAGACCGTGATCAACGCCTTGACCTTGTTCATCGCGTTCTTTTCCAACTGACGGATACGCTCCGCCGATACGCTGTACTTGTCCGCCAGCTCATGCAAGGTAGCCTTTTCCTCGGCCAGCCAGCGCTGGTAGAGAATGTCCCGGCTGCGCTCGTCCAGGCCCTGCAGGGCATCGTGCAGGTTGCTGGTGGAGTTGTCGCTCCAGTCGGCATCCTCCAGCTGTACGGCCGGGTCGTAGCGGTGGTCTTCCAGGTAATGCGCAGGCGACTGGAAGGCGCTGTCATCGTCGGCCTCGGCGGCCGGGTCGAAGGCCATGTCCTGGCCGCTCAGGCGGCTTTCCATCTCGCGCACTTCACGCGGCTCCACCCCCAGGCTCTCGGCCACGCGATGGACTTCATCATTGTTCAGCCAGGCCAGGCGCTTCTTCTGGCTGCGCAGGTTGAAGAACAGCTTGCGCTGGGCCTTGGTGGTCGCCACCTTGACGATACGCCAGTTGCGCAGGATGAACTCATGGATCTCGGCCTTGATCCAGTGCACCGCAAAGGACACCAGGCGCACGCCCATTTCCGGATTGAAACGCTTTACAGCTTTCATCAGGCCAACGTTGCCTTCCTGGATAAGGTCGGCCTGGGCCAGCCCATAGCCTGCATAGCTACGGGCGATATGTACGACGAAACGCAGGTGGGCCATCACCATTTGCCGAGCGGCCTCGAGATCCTGCTCATAGTAGAGACGCTCGGCCAGTTCACGCTCCTGCTCGACCGTCAGCAACGGGATGCTGTTGACCGTGTGCACGTAGGCTTCCAGGTTTGCACCGGGAACCAGGGCATAGGCAGGTTGCAACGAAGTGGTCATTAAGTACCTCCGACTCACGAACTCGTGCCTTTTGGGCACTGCCAACATTGACCGGAAACCGCGAAACAAGTTCCCAGAATGATAAGAAAGTCAATGCTGGCGTAAAAACATTATCGTGGTGCCAGCTCGTTCAGGTGACGAGCGACCGCGATCCACGCACCGATATACCCCAACAGTACAGCACCGATCAAGAGCGAAAGTCCATCCGACCCTGGTACACCTGCCAGGGCGAAATCACTGCCATACAACCCGGAAAGGTCCACGACCGCATCGTTGAGCCAGTCCAGCGAGAAGGCCAGGATCCCCCAGGCCAGCACACCGGCGCCCAGGCCGTAGAGCGCGCCCATGTAGAGGAAGGGTCGACGGACATAGCTGTCGGTCCCCCCCACCAGCTTGATCACTTCGATCTCGATGCGGCGGTTCTCGATATGTAGACGAATTGTGTTACCGATTACTAACAACAGAGCCGAAACGAGCATCACAGCCAGGCCGAACACGAAGCGATCGCCCAGCTTGAGGATCGCCGCCAGGCGTTCCACCCAGACCAGGTCCAGCTGTGCCGCCTCGACCTTCGGCAGTTCCGCCAGGCGCTGACGCAGGGCCTCCAGGGCCGGCTTGTCGACCTCGGTCGGGGTCACCACTACCACGCCGGGCAGTGGGTTGTCCGGTAATTCGCGCAGCGCCTCGCCAAGGCCCGACTGCTGCTGGAACTCCTCCAAGGCCTGCTCGCGGCTGACGTACTGGGCATCGGCCACGCCAGGCATGGCCTTGATTTCGTCCCGTAGCGCCTCGCCTTCCTTGCTACCCGCATCGAGCTGCAGGTACAGGGAAATCTGCGCGGCACGCTGCCAGGAACCGCCCAGCTTCTCGACATTCTTGAGCAGCAATGACAGGCCCATGGGCATGCTCAGCGCCACGGCCATCACCAGGCAGGTGAAGAAACTACCGATCGGCTGCTTGCCCAGGCGACGCAGGCTGTCGGCCAGACTGGCCCGGTGGCTTTCCAGCCAGGCGTGCAGCAAGGTGCGGAAGTCCGGGCCATCGTCGTCGTGGCCGCCGCGCTGCTTGTTCGGCTGCGGGTCGGCGGCTTTCGGCGCGACGCGCTCGGAGACCTTCGGCGTACGTGTCGTGTTCATTGCCCGGCCTCCCCATCGCCGATCAAGCGACCGCGCTGCAAGGTCAGCATGCGGTGACGCATGCGCGCGATCAGCGCCAGGTCGTGGCTGGCGATCAATACCGTGGTGCCCAGGCGGTTGATGTCCTCGAACACGCCCATGATCTCGGCGGCCAGGCGCGGGTCGAGGTTACCGGTGGGTTCGTCGGCCAGCAGCAAGGCCGGCTGGTGGACGATGGCGCGGGCGATGCCCACCCGCTGTTGCTGCCCGGTGGAGAGGTCCGCCGGGAACAGCTCGCCCTTATCGCTCAGGGACACTCGCTCCAGCGCCGAATCCACGCGTTTGGCGATCTCGGGCTTGGACAGCCCGAGAATCTGCAGCGGCAACGCGATGTTGTTGAACACCGTGCGGTCGAACAGCAGTTGGTGGTTCTGGAAGACCACGCCGATCTGCCGACGCAGGAAAGGAATCTGTGCGTTGCTGATCTGCCCCAGATCCTGGCCGGCCAGCATCAGCTTGCCGCTGGTGGGGCGTTCCATGGCCAGCAACAGGCGCAGCAAGGTGCTCTTGCCCGCGCCCGAGTGGCCGGTGACGAACAGGAACTCGCCCCGGCGCGCCCGGAAGCTCAGCTCGTGCAGGCCGACATGGCCGTTGGGATAGCGCTTGGCAACCTGTTCGAATCGGATCATGGATGCTCCCGCTCGGCAAACAAGGCTTTGACGAAAGGCTCGGCTTCGAAGGTGCGCAGGTCGTCGATACCTTCGCCGACGCCGATGAAGCGGATCGGCAGGTTGAACTGCTTGGCCAGGGCGAAGATCACCCCGCCTTTTGCGGTACCGTCCAGCTTGGTCAGGGCCAGGCCGGTCAGCTCGACGCTCTGGTTGAAGTACTTGGCCTGGCTGATGGCGTTCTGCCCGGTACCGGCGTCCAGTACCAGCAGGACCTCATGGGGTGCCTCGGCATCGAGCTTGCCGATGACCCGGCGCACCTTCTTCAGCTCTTCCATCAGGTTGTCCTTGGTGTGCAGGCGACCGGCGGTATCGGCGATCAGCACATCCACGCCGCGCGCCTTGGCGGCCTGCACGGCATCGAAGATCACCGAGGCCGAGTCGGCACCGGTGTGCTGGGCGATGACCGGGATCTGGTTGCGCTCGCCCCACACCTGCAGCTGCTCCACCGCCGCGGCGCGGAAGGTATCGCCGGCGGCCAGCATGACTTTCTTGCCCTCCAACTGCAGCTTCTTGGCCAGCTTGCCGATGGTGGTGGTCTTGCCGGCACCGTTCACGCCGACCACGAGGATCACGTAGGGCTTGGTCTGCGACTGGATCTTCAGCGGCTGTTCGACCGGGCGCAGCAGCGCGGCCAGTTCTTCCTGCAGCGACTTGTACAGCGCATCGGCGTCGGCCAGCTGCTTGCGGGCGACCTTCTGGGTCAGGTTCTGCACGATCACCGAGGTGGCCTCGACGCCCACGTCGGCGGTCAGCAGGCGGGTCTCGATTTCGTCGAGCAGGTCGTCATCGATGGCTTTCTTGCCCAGGAACAGGCTGGCCATGCCCTCGCCGATGCTGGCGCTGGTCTTGGACAGGCCCTGCTTGAGGCGGGCGAAGAAGCCGACCTTGGCTTGCTCGGTGGCGACAGGTGCCGGAGCGGCAGGCTCGGGCTCAGGCTCGGCGACAGGGCGCTCGGGAATGGCCGGCGGCGCTTTCTGTTCGAGGTCCGGCACCAGGGCCACCGGCTCTTCGGCTACCGGCAGCACCAGGTTGCTGACCGGTGCAGTGGGCTCGGGCACCGGTTCCACGACCGGTTGCACGGCTTGCAGCGGCATGGACGCCACAGGCTCCGGTGCAGGCGCCTGCACCGGCACGGACGCGACCGGCTCCGGCCGTGGCGCCTGCAGGGGCTCGGAGGCGACAGGCTCGGGAACTGGCGCTTGCACGACCGGGGCCACGGGCTCGACCGGAGCAACCTCGGGCTGCTCGACGGGGGCCTGCGGCGCAGCCGGTTCTACGGCCTGCGGTTCAGGGGTTTGTGGCTGTTCGGCGACAGGTTGCTGCGGCTTCTTGCGAAACCAGCTGAACAGGCCTTTCTTCTCGCCAGCCTCGGCCGGCGCTTTTTTGTCGTCGTTGGAACCAAACATGGAAGACGGCTATCTCAGGGTAGCGATGGGCCACCAGTGGCGCATCGGGAATTCTCTAAACGCAGAACAGACTATTTTGAATCCGGCTGGTTCATGCGCAATATTTTGTCGCCAAGCCCGCAGGCCAGAACGGCGACAGGCATGGTCGCCAGGCAACCGGATCAGTATCCTAGCACCTCCTGGCCCGCCGACGCTAAGCCAAGCGGGCCGCCGTACAGGTTATCCAACGTATGAATGCTCTAGCCCGCCGCGCCGCTGGCCTGTTGCTCAGCACGCTCTGCCTGCCGTTCGCGGCCCTGGCCGCCGATCTGCAACCCACCCATGAGTTCATCCTCGACAACGGCCTGAAGGTGGTCGTGCGCGAGGACCACCGCGCGCCGGTGGTGGTCTCGCAGATCTGGTACAAGGTCGGCTCCAGCTACGAGACGCCGGGCCAGACCGGCCTGTCCCACGCCCTCGAGCACATGATGTTCAAGGGCAGCGCCAAGATCGGCCCGGGCGAGGCCTCGCGCATCCTGCGCGACCTCGGCGCCGAGGAAAACGCCTTCACCAGCGACGACTACACCGCCTACTACCAGGTGCTCGCCCGCGACCGCCTGCCGGTGGCCCTGGAGCTGGAGGCCGACCGCCTGGCCAGCCTGCGCCTGCCGGCCGACGAGTTCAGCCGCGAGATCGAGGTCATCAAGGAAGAACGCCGCCTGCGCACCGACGACCAGCCCAACGCCAAGGCCTTCGAACTGTTCCGCGCCATGGCCTACCCGGCCAGTGGCTACCACACGCCGACCATCGGCTGGATGGCCGACCTGGAGCGCATGAAGGTCGAGGAGCTGCGTCATTGGTACGAGTCCTGGTACGCGCCGAACAATGCCACCCTGGTGGTGGTCGGCGATGTCACGCCCGAGGAGGTCAAGGGCCTGGCGCAGAAATACTTCGGTGCCATCCCCAAGCGCGCGGTACCTCCGGCCAAGCTGCCCCTGGAGCTGGCCGAGCCCGGCCTGCGCCAGCTGACCCTGCATGTACGCACCCAACTGCCGAGCCTGATCTACGGCTTCAACGTGCCGGGCCTGGCCACCGCCAAGGACCCGCGCACCGTCCATGCCCTACGCCTGATCTCTGCCCTGCTCGACGGCGGCTACAGCGCGCGCATGCCGGCGCGCCTGGAGCGCGGCCAGGAGCTGGT
Source organism: Pseudomonas sp. NY15356 (assembly GCF_048068175.1). Classification (NCBI taxonomy): domain Bacteria; kingdom Pseudomonadati; phylum Pseudomonadota; class Gammaproteobacteria; order Pseudomonadales; family Pseudomonadaceae; genus Pseudomonas; species Pseudomonas sp. NY15356. Next base: position 406,117 of record NZ_JBLUPW010000001.1, read on the forward strand.
GGCCGGTGCCTCGTCAGGCTACAACGCCTTCACCCGGGGTGACAGCCTGTTCATGATCTCGGCCACGCCGAACGTGCAGAAGCAGAAGTCCCTCGCCGACGTGGAAAAAGGCATCTGGCAACTGCTCGACGAACTCAAGACCACGCCGCCTACCGCCGAGGAACTCGAGCGCGTGCGCGCCCAGGTGATCGCCGGCCTGGTCTACGACCGCGATTCCATCAGCAGCCAGGCTACCACCATCGGCCAGCTGGAAACCGTGGGCCTGTCCTGGAAGCTGATCGACAGCGAACTGGACGAGCTCAAACGCGTGACCCCGCAGGACATCCAGGACGCCGCACGCACCTACTTCACCCGCGAACGCCTGAGCGTTGCCCATGTACTGCCCGAGGAGTCCGCTCATGAGTGATCGCAGCGCCCCCCGCTATACCCTGCTTGGCCTCGGCATCATCGCCGTGGTGGTGGCCCTGGCCCTCGTCCTGGCCCGCCCGGCCCAGTCGGGCAGCAGCGCCGAAGGCAAGGCCCCGGCGGCCCGCCCGGCCAATACCCTGCAGTCCTTGGCCGAGCTGGACGGCAAGGCGCCTACCCGGCGCACGCTGAACATCCAGAACTGGAACACAGCCGAAGGTGCCCGTGTGCTGTTCGTCGAGGCACGTGAGCTGCCGATGTTCGACCTGCGCCTGACCTTCGCCGCCGGCAGCAGCCAGGACGGCGACGTGCCGGGCCTGGCGACACTGACCAACGCCATGCTCAACGAAGGCGTGGCCGGCAAGGACGTCACCGCCATCGCCCAGGGTTTCGAAAGCCTGGGGGCTGATTTCGGCAACGGCTCCTACCGTGACATGGCCGTGGCCACGCTGCGCAGCCTCAGCACCCCGGACAAGCGCGAGCCGGCCCTGAAGCTGTTCGCCGACGTGGTGGGCAAGCCGACCTTCCCGGAGGATGCCCTCAAGCGCATCAAGAACCAACTGTTGGCCGGTTTCGAGTACGAAAAGCAGAACCCGGGCAAGATCGCCGGCAAGGCCTTGTTCGCCAAGCTCTACGGCGATCACCCCTATGCCCACCCGAGCGATGGCACCGCCCAGAGCGTCCCCGGCATCACCCTGGATCAGCTGCGCGCCTTCCATGCCAAGGCCTACACAGCCGGCAACGCGGTGATCGCCCTGGTCGGCGATCTCAGCCGCGCCGAAGCCGAAGCCATCGCCGCCCAGGTGTCCGCCGCCCTGCCCAAGGGCCCGGCGCTGCCCAAGCCCGCTGAGCCTGCCGAGCCCAAGGCGGGCCTGACCCACATCGACTTCCCGAGCAAGCAGACCCACCTGATGCTCGCCGAGATGGGCATCGACCGCCAGGACCCGGACTGGGCAGCCCTGTCCCTGGGTAACCAGATCCTCGGCGGCGGTGCCTTCGGCACTCGCCTGATGAGCGAAGTACGCGAGAAACGCGGCCTGACCTACGGCGTCTATTCGGCCTTCAGCCCGATGCAGGTACGCGGCCCGTTCATGATCAACCTGCAGACCCGCGCCGAACTCAGCGAAGCGACCCTCAAGCTGGTCCAGGACATCCTCGCCGACTATCTCGAGCAGGGCCCTACCCAGCAAGAGCTGGACGATGCCAAGCGCGAGCTGGCCGGCAGCTTCCCGTTGTCCAACGCCAGCAATTCGAGCATCGTCGGCCAGCTGGGTGCCATCGGCTTCTACAACCTGCCGCTGACCTGGCTGGAGGACTTCATGCAGCAGTCCCAAGCCCTGACCGTCGAACAGGTCAAGGCGGCACTGAACAAGCACCTGGCCGTGGACAAGCTGGTGATCGTCACCGTCGGCCCGACCGTGGCGCAGAAACCGCTGCCACCGCCCACTGACAAACCCGCCGAGCAGCCGCTTGGCGTACCGGAGCACTAATGGCCAAGCCAACCCACACCGCCCGCCCGGGCCCGGCCCACAGCAAGGGGCAAGGCCACCTGCGTATCATTGCCGGCGAGTGGCGCAGCCGTCGCCTGGCCGTGCCGGACGGCGAAGGCCTGCGCCCGACGCCGGACCGCGTGCGCGAAACCCTGTTCAACTGGCTGGCGCCCTATATCGAGGGTGCCCAGGTACTCGACGCCTTCACCGGCAGCGGTGCCCTGGTGCTCGAGGCCCTGTCCCGCGGGGCTGAGGATGCCGTGGCCCTGGACAGCAACCCGGCGGCCATCGCCAACCTGAAGAACAACCTCGAGATCCTGCGCTGCCCACGCGGCCAGATTCTGCAGACCGATGCCCTGCGCTATCTGCAGAACCCGGCGAAGCAGGAGTTCGACCTGGTGTTCCTCGACCCTCCGTTCCATCAGGACCTATTGACCAACGCCTGCAACCTGCTCGAGCAAAACCAATGGCTACGTGAACAGGCCTGGATCTACACCGAGAGCGAAGCCGCGCCCTCCTCCCTGCAGATGCCCGGCAATTGGCGCCTGCACAGGGAGAAAAAGACCGGGCAGGTGCATTACGCCCTCTGGCAACGAGGCTGACGCCACCGCCTGCCTAACTATGTAACGCAGGCGGCCTCCACCTTTCGCTGAAGCTGCTCCGGCCTATACCCACAAGAGCACTTCAGCGATGCCTTCTCCCTTGCAATGCCCCGACGCCGAGGCGATCTCCGCCAGCCTGGGCGTGCTCGCATCTGCCAGGATGCCTGCCATCCAGCATTTCACCCTGGACAACGGCCTTTCGGTCTACCTGTGCGAAAACCACAGTGCACCATTGGTGGCGGTCCAGATCTGGTATCACATCGGCGCGAGCCATGAACCGCCTGGGCGCTCGAACCTGTCCCACCTGCTCGAACACCTCATATTCAGAGGCAGCAGCAAGTTACCGGCAGGGCTCTATTCGCGCCTGATCGCTCGCCTGGGCGGTGTAGCCAACGCGACCACCCACAGTGATTCCACCGTTTTTGAAATCACCTTGCCCGCCGCCCGGCTGCCGGTGGCACTGGAACTGATGGCAGACGCCATGAACACTGCAAACTTCGACCGGACAGTGTTCGAGCTGGAAGTCCGGGCCGTCGAAAGCGAGCGTCGCCTCAAGGTAGGTGGCTCGTCGCTCCAACGAGCATATGAACAGCACCAGAAACTCGCCTACGGCGACACACCCTATGCCGAGCCCAGCTTCGGCCATGCGATCGACTTGGCGGACATGGACCTGGCGACGGTCCATACCTGGTACCGCACCTGGTACCACCCCAACAATGCGAGCCTCGTGGTCGTCGGTGCGGCCAACCTGCAGCAGCTTCGCCAGCAGGTCGAAACCTACTTCGCGGCGTTGCCGCCCGCGCCATTGCGTGACAAACCCTCGCTTCGGCACTCAGGCGAGCTCAAGGAACGCGACCAACAGCTCGTCGAACCAACACTCCCAAATGCCCTGTTCATGTCGTTCAACGTCCCGAGCCACGCCACTGCGCCGTCGGTGGAGACGATGCCAGCCCTGCGCCTGCTCGCAGCGATTCTAGGCGATGGCTTCAGTGCGCTGCTCTACAGCCACCTGGTCCGAGATCGACTGCTCCTCAGGGGCGTCTCTGTCAACTATGACCACCAGCTGCAGGGAGACTCGCTGTTCACCCTCATGGCATTCATGGCCCCCAACAGCGCCATCACGCCCCAGCAAGCGGCTATAGAGATCTGGCAATTGATCGATGGACTGCGAAGCACACCCTTGCCGGAGCACGTGCTCCAAGGCCAGAAACTCCGCTTGCTTGCCCGTGAACTCCATGAACGCTCCAAGCTCGAGGAAAAGGCAACGCGGATCGGACGTGCTGCCGCGGCTGGGTTGGACCCGACCGCCTTGGCAGAGCTGCCGAGCTTCCTTCAGAACCTGTCCAGCACGACCTTGCAACAAGTCGCGACCGATTACTTGTCCCGGGAACGCCTGACAACCACCTACCTCCTGCAAGGAGCGCCAGCATGACCGATACGTCCTTTTACTCCACGGCACATGACACCTGCGTGTCCCCGGTGGACTACAGCCTCGGCACGTTGCTGGAAAACCTGACCTCGCTCCAGGGGGTCGATCTCAGGCATTTCCAACCCCTGTCGCCTGAAATCCATCGCTGGCATACGAAGGAAGGCGCCCAGGTGCATCTCGTACCCATCCACGACTGGCCTGTCTTCGACCTGGTGCTGCGCTTCAAGGCGGGCAGTGCCGCTGATGGCGACACCCCTGGGCTGGCGGCACTCGCACTCTACACACTCGACCAAGGCACAGGGGACCTCGACGCGGCCCGGTTCGCCGACCGATTGGAGGGGCTGGGCGCGACCCTGGATAGAAAAATCAGCCAGGACTACGCCATCGTCAGCCTGCGAGGCCTGAGTACGCCTGCGCTGCGTGACGGTGCGATGCAGCTGGCCACTGCGATGGTCGCCAAGCCGGCCTTTCGTGACGCCGACATCGGGAAGATCCGCGAACGCCTGGTCAATTACCATCGAAGCAACACCCGCAGCGCACGGACCCTGTTGTTCGAGGAGACCGCGCGCCGTCTGTTCAGCGGGCATCCCTACGCAACCTCGCCTGCCGGCACACCCGAGGGCCTTGCCGGTATAACGCCGGGACAAGTGGTCGCTTTCCATCGCAAGGCCTATTCAGCTCAGAACCTCGAAATCGGATTGGTCGGCGACCTGTCGCTTGAAGAAGCCGAAACCCTCGTCGCATCCCTGACCCAGGCATTGCCACGCCAGTGGATGTCAATCACGCCCGCTCCACTGCCCCTGGCCAAGGCCCAGCCATTGCATATCGAGCGATCCGGGGCCAGCACCACGGTCCTGCTTACACTCCCACTGCACACCTACCCCACGGACACGGACTACCCAGCCTTGTTGATGGCAGATGAAATGCTCGGCGGCAGTTTCGAGTCGCGCCTGACGGCGGAACTGCGCACCCGCCGAGCCCTCACCTATACCGTCAGCTCCAACCTGGTGCCCATGGATGCAGGTTGCCTCTGGCACATCATGTGGGAGGTCCAACCGCAATACCGGGATGCTTCCCAGGCGTTGGTATCGGACCTGGTCAACTGCTTCATCCAGCATGGCCCCTCACTGGGCGAATGCGAGTTCGCCCTGAACCAGACCGCAGGCAAGCTGCTACGCGCCATGGCCAACAGCGCAGCCCTCGCCATAGGCCTGGTGAACCTTGGCAACCAGAACCTGCCCGCCGATCACCTGGCGACGCTCTTGGACAAACTCGCGACGCTGACCTCGGAGGACATCCGCCAGGCTGCCCGCGGGCTGAACATGCAGCACGCCTGTTTCGCCAGCCTTGGGCCCTCCGTCGAGCAGCAACCGCTGCCCACAACCGCGACCATTGGCGAACCGACCCACCAATAGGCAACGCTTCATGGCAAGCTAGGCAGGCACAACACGAGTCGCCCAGCATGCCAAGCCCTGCCCCAGCCCGTTTCGTTCCCGCCGCCGGCCTCTCCAACCCGCACCTGCAAACGTTGTGGGGGCCGCTGTGGCGTAAGCTCGCCGACCTGCCGCGTACCCGCGAACGCCTGTGGCTGGCCGATGGCGACTTCCTCGACCTCGACTGGCACGGCCCGCACCAGGCCGATACGCCTGTGGTCCTGGTGTTGCACGGCCTGACCGGCTCGTCCCACTCGCCCTATGTGAAAGGCTTGCAACAGGCGTTGCAGGCGCGCGGCTGGGCCAGCGTCGCGGTGAACTGGCGTGGTTGCTCCGGTGAACCGAACCTGTTGGCACGCAGCTACCACTCCGGCGCGAGCGAAGACCTGGCTGAAGCCGTTCGCCACCTGCGCGCCCAACGGCCCCTGGCGCCGCTGTATGCGGTGGGCTATTCGCTGGGGGGCAATGTATTGCTCAAGTACCTGGGCGAAAGTGGCTCGGCCAGCCAACTGGAAGCGGCGGTTGCCGTGTCGGTGCCGTTTCGCCTGGACCAGTGCGCCGATCGCATCGGCCTGGGGTTTTCCAAGGTCTACCAGGCACATTTCATGCGCGAAATGCGGGCGTACGTACAGCGCAAGCAACAGCATTTTCGCGACAACGGCCACCTCGAGGGCCTGGCCGAACTGGAAAGGCTGGGGTCGTTGCGCAACCTACGCACCTTCTGGGACTTCGACGGCAAGATCACGGCACCGCTCAATGGTTTTCGCGACGCCCATGATTATTACCGACGTGCGTCAAGCCGCTATTACCTGGGAGGAAACCGAACGCCGACCTTGATCATCCATTCCAGCGATGATCCGTTCGTGTTCAGGCACAGCCTGCCCGGCAGGGACGAATTGGCGCCGCAGACTCATTTCGAGCTGCATGCACGTGGCGGGCATGTGGGATTTGTCGAGGGGAGCCTGCGTAACCCAGGGTATTACCTTGAGCGCAGGATCCCGCAATGGCTGGCCGAGGGGACTTGAACGCCAGGGCCCCGATCGCCGGCAAGCCGGCTCCCACCGAGATTGCGCCGCTTTCAAGACTTGCGAAATCCCTGTGGGAGCCGGCTTGCCGGCGATCGGGGCCAGCTCAGTCCCCCCTGGCCACGCCACGCGACGGGTCGTTGATCCATTCACTCCACGAGCCTGCATACAGCCGCCCCAGCGGATACCCCGCCAACGCCAGGGCGAACAGGTTGTGGCACGCGGTCACACCGGACCCGCAGTAGGCCACCACCTGTTCCGGTGCCCGGCCTGCGAGCTTTTCGGCAAAGCGCTGCTTGAGTTGGTCCGCAGGCAGGAAACGCCCATCCGGCCCCAGGTTGTCGGTGAACGCCGCGCACTGGGCGCCGGGAATATGCCCGGCCACAGGGTCGATCGGCTCGACCTCGCCGCGAAAACGCGGCAAGCCGCGGGCATCGATCAGGGTCAGCTCCGGCGCGCCCAGGCGCTTGGCCAGGTGTTCGGCGTCGATCACCAGCTTCATGTCCGGCTTGCCGGTGAAGTTCCCTCCGCGCCGGGCCGGTGGGTCGAGGCTCAACGGCAGGCGTGATGCATGCCACGCCTTCAAGCCACCATCGAGAATGAACACACCATCGCGCTTGCCCAGCCAGGCCAGCAGCCACCAGGCACGGGCGGCGAATGCACCCGGGCCGTCGTCGTACAGCACCACCTGGCTGTCGTTGTCCACGCCCCAGTCGCGCAGCCGCTCCTGCAGCCGCTGCGGGTCAGGCAACGGATGACGACCGGTATGGCCTTTGACCACCGGCCCGCTCAGGTCACGCTCCAGGTCAGCGAAGTGCGCGCCGGCGATATGCCCCTGGGCATAGCTGCGCTGGCCGTAATCCACATCCTCCAGGGCAAAACGACAATCGAGGACCACCAGCCCCGGCGCTTCCAGGCGCTCGGCCAACTGCAGTGGGGTGATCAATTGCGCAAGGGGCATGACAATCTCCTGATCGATGGCACGAAAACCCTGGTTCATTGCTCCAGGGCCTGGTTGAAGGGAACGTGGAACTCCTCGCAGAGTGCATCCACGGCGGTGCGGGCACTGGGCGTGACGAAGCCCAGCTCCAGCAACAGCACCTGGTAGACACCGCGCTTGAAGGCTTCTTCGCCCAGGTGGGCGGAATGCTCGCGGGTGGTGCTGAGAAAACGCACCCAGGATGTCAGGACGATCCAGGCGTTGATGGTCAACGATTCGATCTGCGCCGCGTCCATCGCCAGGATGCCGGCATCGACGAACCCCCGGTAGATGGCCTGGGCCTGCTGCAGGCAACGCTGGGAGAAGCGCCGGTAGCGGGCCGCCAGCTCAGGGTCGCTCTCGAGCAGATGCTCGAGGTCGCGGTGCAGGAAACGGTAGTTCCACATCGCGGCCAGCAGGGCCTTGAGGTAGAAACGCTTGTCCTCGACCGTGGCGGCCCGCCCCTGAGGCGGGCGCAGGAAGCTGTCCACCAGCTCTTCGTACTGGCTGAACAGCACGGCGATGATCGCCTGCTTGTTGGGGAAGTGGTAGTACAGGTTGCCGGGCGAAATTTCCATATGCGCGGCAATGTGGTTGGTGCTGACGCTGCGTTCGCCCTGCTGGTTGAACAGCTCCAGGCTGTTCTGCACGATGCGCTCTCGGGTCTTCATGCGCGGGGCCATGCTCAGCTCCATGTTCTGCGATGCTTCATCTTACGGCGTATCGGCCAAAGGATGTACCGATGGTTTGTGTGGGGTTTGCTCCCGCACTACGCCCAATGCCTGGCACAGGGCGCATGACAAGCCACGGGCTGGCTGTCTATAGTGCCCCCAATCGGCCGCGCGACTTGGCCGGGCGCAGTCGCTGCGCTACCATCCGACTCCCCAACGCACTCCCAGCCAGGATGACGCGATGAACCGAGTGTTGTACCCGGGTACTTTCGACCCCATTACCAAAGGCCATGGCGACCTGGTCGAGCGCGCCTCGCGTCTGTTCGACCATGTGATCATCGCGGTGGCGGCCAGCCCGAAGAAGAACCCGCTGTTCCCCTTGGAACAACGCGTGGAACTGGCCCGTGAGGTCACCAAGCACCTGCCCAATGTCGAAGTCATCGGTTTTTCCAGCCTGCTGGCGCACTTCGCCAAGGAACAAGGTGCCAATGTGTTCCTGCGCGGCCTGCGCGCGGTGTCGGACTTCGAGTACGAGTTCCAGCTGGCCAACATGAACCGCCAGTTGGCGCCGGACGTCGAGAGCCTGTTCTTGACGCCTTCGGAGCGCTACTCGTTCATTTCCTCGACGCTGGTCCGGGAAATCGCCGCGCTGGGCGGCGACATCAGCAAGTTCGTCCACCCAGTGGTGGCTGACGCGCTGACCGAACGCTTCAAGAAGTGACCGCCACTGCCTGATCATCGCGCCCGCGTGCACTGCGGGCGCGAATGCGGCACAATTGTGCCCACTGGTTTGATACATGCCCGGGCCAAGAGCCCCGGCCGGAGCCCCCATGTCCCTGATCATCACCGACGATTGCATCAACTGCGACGTCTGCGAACCCGAGTGCCCGAACGCGGCCATCTCCCAAGGCGAAGAGATCTACGTGATCGACCCCAACCTGTGCACCCAATGCGTAGGCCACTACGACGAGCCGCAGTGTCAGCAGGTCTGCCCGGTCGACTGCATTCCTCTGGATGAAGCCCACCCGGAGACCCATGACGAGCTGATGGAAAAGTACAAGCGCATCACCGGCAAGGCTTGACCTATACTCTTGTAGGAGCGGGCTTGTCCCGCGATGGGGCCGGCACATGTGTATGGCAAGGGCTTCGCCCTTGATCGCGGCACAAGACCGCTCCTACAGGGGTACAGCGAAACGCCTCAGCGCTGGCAGCGCGGGCAATAGACGCTTGCCCGTTGCCCCAGCTTCACCTCGCGCAACGGCGTGCCGCACACCTTGCACGGCTGCCCGCCTCGCCCGTACACAAACAGCTCCTGCTGGAAGTACCCCGGCTGCCCATCGCCGCCGATGAAGTCGCGCAGCGTGGTCCCGCCCTGCTCGATCGCCGCGGCCAGCACCCGCTTGATCTCGATCGCCAGCTTCAGGTAGCGCGCCCGGGAAATCCCCCCGGCCTCGCGTCGTGGGTCGATGCCAGCCGCGAACAGCGCCTCGGTGGCGTAGATGTTGCCCACGCCCACCACCACGGCGTTGTCCATGATGAACGGCTTGACCGCCATGGACCGCCCGCGGGACAACTGGAACAAGCGCTCGCCATCGAACAGGTCGGTCAATGGCTCCGGCCCCAGGCGCAGCAGCAGCTCGTGGTTGAGCGGGTCCAGGCTCCACAGCATGGCACCGAAACGGCGCGGGTCGGTGTAGCGCAGCGCCAGCCCCGATTCCAGTTCGATATCCACATGCTCGTGCTTGCCCACGGGCAGGCCCTGCTCCACCAGGCGCAGGTTGCCCGACATGCCCAGGTGGCTGATCAAGGTGCCCACCTCGGCATTGATCAACAGGTATTTGGCCCGCCGCTGCACGGTGACGATGCGTTGCCCGGACAGGCGGATGTCCAGGTCTTCGGGGATCGGCCAGCGCAGGCGCCGGTCGCGTACCAGCACGCGGCTGACCCGCTGGCCTTCCAGGTACGGCGCGATGCCGCGCCGGGTGGTCTCGACTTCAGGTAGTTCCGGCATGGTGTCAGTGCCCGCCCAATTCGCGAATGGTTTGCTTGAGGTGTTCGAAGTCGTACTCCGACAGCCCGATGTAGTCGAGCACCAGCGGGCCGACCACGTCCCACTCGTGGTCCTGGGCCTGGTTGCCCAGCACCCGGTGGGATGCACAGATATGCTCGGCCATCTTCAGCACCGCCAGCAGGTTCTTGAGCTGGGTGTTGCGCGAAGATTCGTCGCGGAAGATCGCCAAGGCGTTGTGATGGTTGGCGATCGCCGAGCTGATGTGCTCCGGCAGGCGCCAGGACTTGGCGGTGAAGTAGCCCACCACCGCATGGTTGGTGTTGAAGGTGCGGTTTTCCGTGTCCACCACTCGCGTGTCCATACCGGCATTGGCGTAGGACGCCTCCAGCACCTCCATGTAGTCGGGGAAGCGCTTGAGCATCAATGGCACGCCGCAATCGTGGAACAGGCCCAGGGTGTAGGCTTCGTCCACCGCCTGGATGCCGGTACGCTTGGCCAGGGTCAGGCAGGTCATGGCCACGTCCTGGGCGGTGTCCCAGAAGCGGTTGAGGGTGACGATGGTTTCGTCGCTCATCTCGCCCTTGATCGACTGGGCATTGATCAGGTTGATGATCGAGCGGCTGCCCAGCAGGTTCACTGCACGCTGGATCGAGCCGATCTTGTTGGCCAGGCCGAAGTGCGGCGAGTTCACCAGCTTGAGCAAGGCACCGGACAGGCCTGGGTCCTGGGCGATCAGCCGGGCGATGGTTTCCAGGTCAGGGTCGGGCATGTACTGCTCGAACTGCAGGTCGACCATGATCTGCGGCTGCGGTGGAATGCTGATCCCTTGCAGGGCTTGCTGGATCTGTTCGGGGCTGAGTTCCTGGGACATGGGACGCACACTCGGTAAGGACGGTGAATTCTACCCTCGTCCGCCCGACGGGGCACCCACTGGCGCGTTGCGCCGGAACTTTCCCCACGCCTTGCGGGCCTCCTTTCACAGGCCCATCCCGAAAAGGAGAACACTCCCATGAGCGCAACACTCAACGGCAAGCGCGTGGCTTTCCTGGTGACCGACGGTTTCGAGCAGGTAGAGCTCACCGGCCCTCGCGAGGCATTGGAACGCAATGGCGCGGTGGTCGACATCCTGAGCGCCAAGGAAGGCAGCGTACGCGGCTGGAACCATGACAAACCCGCGGACGAATTCGCCGTGGACGCCACTTTCGAAGCGGCCAGTCTCGACCTCTACGATGCTTTGGTACTGCCGGGCGGAGTACAGAACTCCGATACCATCCGGATCATTCCGGCGGCGCAGAAACTGGTGAAGAGCCATGACTCGGCCAACAAGCCGCTGGCAGTGATCTGCCATGGCGCCTGGTTGCTGGTGTCGTGTGGCCTGGCCCAGGGGCGCCGACTGACCAGCTACAAGACCTTGCAGGATGATATCCGCAACGCCGGCGGCAACTGGGTGGACGAGGAGGTGGTGGTCGACGGCAACCTGATCACCAGCCGCAAGCCCGATGATATCCCGGCGTTCAGCGAACAGCTGGTCAAGGCCCTGGCAGCCTGAGCCCCCAATCGCCGGCAAGCCGGCTCCCACGGCAAGGGCCGTGCACCCGTTCCGGTAGGAGCCGGCTTGCCGGCGATTGGGCCTTCAAGAGCATTGAAATCCCGACAGGGCCAACGCCTGCGCCTCCACCAACGCGCTATAATCCCGCTCTTTTTTCCCGGAGCGACGTCATGTCCCTGCCCAGCCTTCGCCTCAAAGCCAATGCCGACCGCCGCCTGCGCGCCGGCCACCTGTGGGTCTACAGCAATGAAGTCGACGTTGCCGCGACCCCGCTGCAAGGCCTGCGCGCCGGCCAGCAGGCCGTCCTCGAGACGGCCACCGGCAAGCCGCTGGGCGTGGTGGCGGTAAGCCCCAACAACCTGATCTGCGCCCGCCTGCTGTCGCGCGACGCCAAGCTGCCGCTGGACAAGTCGCTGCTGGTGCACCGCCTGAACGTCGCCCTGTCCCTGCGCGAGCGCCTGTTCGACCAGCCCTGCTACCGCCTGGTCTACGGCGACTCGGACCTGCTGCCTGGCCTGGTGGTCGATCGCTTCCATGACATCCTGGTGGTGCAGCTGGCCTCGGCCACCATGGAAGCCCACAAGGACGACGTGATCGCTGCCCTGGTACAGGTGCTCAAGCCCAGCGGCATCCTGTTCAAGAACGACTCCGCGGCCCGCGATGCCGAAGGCCTGGAACGCTACGTCGAGACGGTCTACGGCGAAGTACCGGACTGGGTACCGCTGGTGGAGAACGGTGTGAAGTTCGAAGCGCCGGTGCGTGACGGCCAGAAGACCGGCTGGTTCTACGACCACCGCATGAACCGCGCGCGCCTGGCGCCGTACGTGAAAGGCAAGCGCGTGCTGGACCTGTTCAGCTACATCGGCGGCTGGGGCGTGCAGGCCGGCGCGTTCGGTGCCAGCGAAGTGTTCTGCGTGGATGCCTCGGGCTTCGCCCTCGATGGCGTGGAGCGCAACGCAGCGCTCAACGGCATCGCCGAGAAGCTGACCTGCATCGAAGGCGACGTGTTCGAGGCCCTGCGTGAACTTAAGGCGGCCGAGGAGCGCTTCGACGTGATCATCGCCGACCCACCCGCCTTCATCAAACGCAAGAAAGACCTTAAGAACGGCGAGGCCGCCTACCGCCGCCTCAATGAACAGGCCATGCGCATGCTGACCAAGGACGGCATCCTGGTCAGCGCCTCGTGCTCGATGCACCTGCCCGAGGACGACCTGCACAACATCCTGCTGACCAGCGCCCGCCACCTGGACCGCAACCTGCAACTGCTCGAGCGCGGCGGCCAGGGCCCGGACCATCCGGTACACCCGGCCATCGCCGAGACCCGCTACATCAAGAGCATCACCTGCCGGTTGCTGCCCAATAGCTGATGGCAGCTCCTGCATACGCCAAACCCTGTAGGAGCGGCCTTGCGCCGCGAAAGGGCCGCAACGCGGCCCCCTTTCCACTCAGCGATCCACTGCCTACGTCGCGATCCCCGAGGCAGAGGCCGCCGACCATCCATATGCCCATTCCCTCCGGGCGCCAGCGGTGTAGAATCGACCCATTCATCGCCAGTCATCCCCGGCGGGTTTATGAGCTCTGGTCGAGCCTGCGGCGATCCCGCGCGGTCTTCGACCCCATCCGTGCCAGCGGCAACCGGCCTCGGCGTCAAGGAAAAGAGAAGCTCACTCCCCTATTCGTGACCTGATTCAGCCGCCAGGAGTGCTTCATGCCTGATTATCGTTCCAAGACTTCCACCCAGGGCCGCAACATGGCCGGCGCCCGTGCATTGTGGCGCGCCACCGGGATGAAGGACGAAGACTTCAAGAAACCGATCATCGCCATCGCCAACTCGTTCACCCAGTTCGTCCCAGGGCACGTGCACCTGAAGGACCTGGGCCAGCTGGTGGCCCGCGAGATCGAACGCGCCGGTGGCGTGGCCAAGGAGTTCAACACCATCGCCGTCGACGATGGCATCGCCATGGGCCATGACGGCATGCTGTACTCGCTGCCGAGCCGCGAGATCATCGCCGACGCCGTGGAGTACATGGTCAACGCCCACTGCGCCGACGCCATCGTGTGCATCTCCAACTGCGACAAGATCACTCCCGGCATGCTGATGGCCGCCCTGCGCCTGAACATCCCGGTGATCTTCGTTTCCGGCGGCCCGATGGAAGCCGGCAAGACCAAGCTGGCCAGCCATGGCCTGGACCTGGTCGACGCCATGGTCATCGCCGCCGACTCCTCGGCATCCGACGAAAAAGTCGCCGAGTACGAGCGCAGCGCCTGCCCGACCTGCGGTTCCTGCTCCGGCATGTTCACCGCCAACTCCATGAACTGCCTGACCGAGGCCCTGGGCCTGGCCCTGCCGGGCAACGGCTCGACCCTGGCCACCCATGCCGATCGTGAACAGCTGTTCCTGACCGCCGGGCGCACCATCGTCGAGCTGTGCAAGCGCTACTACGGCGACAACGACACCTCGGTCCTGCCGCGCAACATCGCCAGCTTCAAGGCCTTCGAGAACGCCATGACGCTGGACATCGCCATGGGCGGTTCGACCAACACCATCCTGCACCTGCTGGCTGCGGCCCAGGAGGCCGAGGTGGACTTCGACCTGCGTGACATCGATCGCCTGTCGCGCAAGGTGCCGCAATTGTGCAAGGTGGCGCCGAACATCCAGAAGTACCACATGGAAGACGTGCACCGCGCCGGCGGCATCATCAGCATCCTCGGCGAGCTGGCCCGTGGCGGCCTGCTGCACACCGACCTGCCGACCGTGCACAGCCCGAGCATGGAAGAAGCCATCGCCAAGTGGGACATCACCCAGACCAACGATCCGGCCGTGCATGAATTCTTCAAGGCAGGCCCGGCCGGCATCCCGACCCAGGTTGCCTTCAGCCAGTCGACCCGCTGGCCGACCCTGGACACCGACCGCACCGAAGGCTGCATCCGCAGCGTCGAGCACGCCTACTCCCAGGAAGGTGGCCTGGCGGTGCTGTACGGCAATATCGCGATGGACGGTTGCGTGGTGAAGACGGCCGGTGTCGACGAGTCGATCCTGGTGTTCGAAGGCACGGCCAAGATCTTCGAGAGCCAGGACAGCGCCGTGCGCGGCATCCTCGCCGACGAAGTGAAGGCAGGCGACGTGGTCATCATCCGCTACGAAGGCCCGAAGGGCGGCCCTGGCATGCAGGAAATGCTCTACCCGACCTCGTACCTGAAGTCCAAGGGCCTGGGCAAGGCCTGCGCCCTGCTCACCGATGGCCGCTTCTCCGGCGGCACCTCGGGCCTGTCGATCGGCCACGCCTCGCCGGAAGCCGCTGCAGGGGGTGCCATCGGCCTGGTGCGTGATGGTGACAAGATCCTCATCGACATTCCCAACCGCTCGATCAACCTGTTGGTCAGCGACGAGGAACTGGCCCACCGGCGCATCGAGCAGGACAAGAAAGGCTGGAAGCCGGCCGAAGCCCGCCCACGCAAGGTGACCACCGCGCTGAAGGCGTATGCCCTGCTGGCCACCAGCGCCGACAAGGGTGCGGTGCGCAACAAGGCGATGCTCGAAGGGCTGTAAGGCCAAGAGGGCCGCTTCGCGGCCCTTTCGCGGCACAAGGCCGCTCCACAGAGGTCTGCGTGATCCCTGTATGAGCGGCCTTGTGCCGCGAAAGGGCTGCAAGGCTGCCCCAATGCACGGTGTTACTGGATCTGCTCCGGCGTCACGATCACCCAGTTCTTGTCCGCCGTCACCGGCAGCCCTTCCTTGGCCTGGGCCGCAGCGTTCTTGGCGATCATGCCGTTCATCTGGTCCATGTACTTGGCCTTGCGGTTGATCCACAGGTGGATGCCGCCCTTGCCTACATCCACACCATGGAACTGCATGTAGCCATCGCTGGTGGGCGTGTCGCCGCCGACCAGCACCGGTTTCTTCCACTGATCGATATAGGTGAGAATCGCGGCCTGCTTGCCCGCCATCCAGGTGG
Source organism: Pseudomonas sp. NY15356 (assembly GCF_048068175.1). NCBI lineage: Bacteria > Pseudomonadati > Pseudomonadota > Gammaproteobacteria > Pseudomonadales > Pseudomonadaceae > Pseudomonas > Pseudomonas sp. NY15356. The sequence continues at coordinate 421,667 of NZ_JBLUPW010000001.1, forward strand.
CTGGGGTCCACAGGTAGGGCGTCAGCTCCAGGTTCTGGTTGGCCTTCGGATCATAGGCCCCCTCGGCGATCTGCTTGCGCGCCGTGGTCAGCTGGCCATTGGCGCGGTCCTTGAGCAACAGGCTCACGCCGATGACGTTCTGCGGCTTGACGTTATAGCCGTACTTGGGATCGGAGGCGACCATCCGCACCAGTTCCTCGGACGCGGCGGAGATCACATAGACGTCGATGCCATTCTCCATCAGCTTGTTGAACAGCTCGGTCTGCCCGGTGAAGACCTTCGGCGGCTGCACCTCCATGCGCTTGACCTGGTCGCCCTCGAAATAGGTGGCAGGGATCGGCTTGCCGGCGGCCATCATCTCGTCGACCTGGACCTTCAGCTCCTTGAGGGTGAAGCCGGAAAACACCTGGGCAACCCAGGGGTAGCAGACCATGTCGTCGACTTCGCACAGCCGGTAGTAGTAGCTGAACAGGCTCTCCTTGTGCTCGGCGGTGTCCTTGAAGGGCATCAGCTTCAACGACGGGTCGAGCTTGTCACGGGTGATCAGGCCCTTGTTCTCCATGAACGGCAGCAGGGCTTCTTCCAGATCGAAGCGGTAGCTGGTGTTGTCCATGTCGAAGACTGCGTAGTTACCTTTGTTGGCATTGGCCGCAATCATGCTGTCCAACTGCTTGGCGGCCTCTGCGGGCCAGTGCTTGAGCTCGGTGGCCCATGTCTCGACGCTGAGCAGCAGGGCCAGGCCCGCAGCGAGGACTTTCGGAGCAGACTTCATTGCAAGTTCTCCTGAACAGTGGATCTGCAACGCTAGACAAAGCCCTCCTTGCACAAGGCTCCGACAACGACCTTCAACCTGCTTGAAGCGCCACCTGAGATCCCAAAAACGACACCCGCATATTCCAATAACGACTAAGCAAATTCGATTTAGATATAATTTCGTTTGTTTTCAGGCTGTTAGCATTTCCGTTCGCAATCGCTCATCCAGAGGCGGTGCCCCTTCTGCTTTACCCTGGAGCTTCAATGAACCTGCCGTTGTCACTCAACCTGCTGGCGTTCCTGGCCTTGCTGCTGGGCCTGGCGCAAACCCGCCGTACCGACTGGAGCCTGGCGAAGAAAGTACTGCTCGGCCTGGTACTGGGCGTACTGTTCGGCCTGGTGCTGCACACCTTCTACGGCGCCGGCCATCCGGTCCTCAAGGCCACCATCGGCTGGCTCGACCTGGTCGGCAACGGCTACGTCGGCCTGTTGCAGATGATCGTCATGCCGCTGATCTTCGCCTCGATCCTCAGCGCCGTGGCGCGCCTGCACAATGCCTCCTCGCTGGGCAGGATCAGCGTGCTGAGCATCGGCACGCTGCTGCTGACCACCGCCATCGCCGCACTGGTCGGCATCGTCCTGACCAACCTGTTCGGCCTCAGCGCCGAGGGGCTGGTCGCCGGTGCCCAGGAAAGCGCCCGCCTGCAGGCCATCCACAGCGACTATGCCGGTAAGGTCGCCGACCTCAACATCCCGCAGCTGCTGTTGTCGTTCATCCCCAGCAACCCGGTGGGCGACCTGGCGCGGGCCAAGCCGACCTCGATCATCAGCGTGGTGATCTTCGCCGTGTTCCTGGGCCTGGCAGCGCTGCAGCTGATCAAGGACGATGCCGACAAGGGCAGCCGCGCCCTGGCCGCGATCGATACCCTGCAAGCCTGGGTGATGCGCCTGGTGCGCCTGGTGATGAAACTCACCCCCTACGGTGTGTTGGCGTTGATGACCAAGATGGTGGCCAGCTCCAACCTGGATGACATTCTCAAGCTGGGCAGCTTCGTGGTGGTCTCGTACCTCGGCCTGGGCCTGATGTTCGTGGTCCACGGCCTCGTCCTGACCGCGACCGGCGTCAGCCCGCTGCGCTTCTTCCGTAAAGTCTGGCCGGTACTGACGTTCGCCTTCACCAGCCGTTCCAGCGCCGCGAGCATCCCGCTGAACATCGAGGCGCAGACCCGTCGCCTGGGTGTGCCGCAGTCGATCGCCAGCTTCAGCGCCTCGTTCGGCGCGACCATCGGCCAGAACGGCTGCGCCGGCCTGTACCCCGCCATGCTGGCGGTGATGGTCGCCCCGGCGGTGGGCATCGATACCTTCGATCCGCTGTGGATCGCCACCCTGGTGGCCATCGTCACCCTCAGCTCGGCGGGCGTGGCCGGCGTCGGCGGCGGCGCGACCTTCGCCGCGCTGATCGTGCTGCCGGCCATGGGCCTGCCGGTGGAACTGGTGGCGCTGCTGATCTCGGTGGAGCCGCTGATCGACATGGGCCGCACGGCGTTGAACGTGAATGGGTCGATGATGGCGGGAGTGGTGACCAGCCAGCTGTTGAAAGAGACCGACAAGGAGGTGCTGGCAGGCGACGAGCATGCGCAGCTGAATCAATCCTGAGGCTTTGGGGCCGCTGCGCGGCCCTTTCGCGGCGCAAGGCCGCTCCTACAGATAGCGCGCAGCGGGTGTAGGAGCGGCCTTGTGCCGCGAAAGGGCTGCAAAGCAGCCCCAGCGCGTTCAAACCCGATCCCACACCTCGAAATGATAGGCGGGCTTGCCTTCCTCCACCTGCGGCTCACTCGACATCAGCGCCCATTGCGCCTTGTCGAACTCAGGGAACCAGGCATCCCCCTCCGGCGATAGCTCCACCCGGGTCAGGTACATCCGGTTCACCAGCCCTTTCTCCAGCGCCTGCCCATACAGCTGGGCGCCACCGATCAGCATCAGTTCGCCAACCCCGTGCTCCCGCGCCCACTGCTCGGCGCGCGCCACCGCGGCCTCCAGCGACGGGAACACTTCGGCCCCGGCCAGCACCAGCCCCGGCTGGCGGCTGACCACGATGTTCAGCCGCCCCGGCAGCGGCCGCCCGAGCGAGTCCCAGGTCTTGCGCCCCATGATGATCGGCTTGCCCAGGGTGGTGGCCTTGAAGTACTTGAAATCCCCCGGCAGGTGCCAGGGCATGGAATTGTCGATGCCGATCACGCGGTTCTCGGCGAGCGCCGCGATCAGGCTGAGAGGGAGTGATGTATTCATGCTGGCGAGGATAGCACCCAGCGCCTGGGTTATGCTTTGCCCTGACCTGCGCAATGGAAGAGCTCGTGACTGCACCCACCCGATTCGACAAACGCTGGCTCACCGAAGCGGTGCGCCTGCGTGAAGAACAGGCCGGCCCCCTGGAGGACCAGGAAGCCAACCGTCGCGCCCGCCAGCAAGGTGGCGACCTGGCGGCGCGCATCGAAACCCGCGCCCTGTGGCTGGCCGAACGCGATGGCATGGCCGACGCCCTGCGCCATTGGAAACAAGGCGCGCGCCTGGCCTTGCTGGCCCTGTTGCTGCTTGCCACCCTCAGCGGCGCAGGCCTGGGCCTGGCGGCCCTGGGCGATGGCCAGCGCCCGGTGAATGTGTTCTGGGCCTTGGGCAGCCTGCTTGGCCTGAACCTGTTGATGCTGCTGGGCTGGGCAGCGGGCCTGCTGCTGGCCGGCGAGCAGGGTGCGGGCCTTGGCCGCCTGTGGCTTTGGCTCAGCGAACGCCTGGCGCGCGACGCCAAGGCCGCGCACCTGGCTCCGGCCCTGCTGGTGATGCTGCAGCGCCAACGCCTTGATCGCTGGCTGCTGGGCGTGCTGGTGCACGGCCTGTGGCTGCTGGCGATGGCGGTCGCGCTGGGCATGCTGCTGGCCCTGCTGGCCACCCGACGCTACGGCTTCGTCTGGGAAACCACCCTGCTGGCCGCCGAGCCCTTCATTGGCCTGACCCAGGCCTTGGGCGCACTGCCGTCGCTGCTGGGCTTCGCCGTGCCAGACGAGGCCATGATCCGCGCCAGCGGCGACACCTCGCCAGCGCTGGAGCTGGCGCGCCAGGCCTGGGCCAGCTGGCTGCTTGGCGTGGTGCTGGTGTATGGGCTGTTGCCACGCCTGCTCTTGACCGCCCTGTGCCTGTGGCGTTGGCGCCAGGGGCGCGAACGCCTGGCCCTGGACCTGAACCTGCCGGGCTACAGCCAACTGCGCGATGTGCTGATGCCCAGCAGCGAGCGGCTCGGCGTGCAGGATGCGGCCCCCGAGGCCCTGCCGCAGTTCCAGGCAGCCCAGCGCGACACCCAGGACGGCGGCGCCCTGTTGGTCGGCCTGGAGTTGGACGACCAACGCCCCTGGCCACCGGCCTTGCCCCATAGCATCGGCAATGCCGGCGTGCTCGACAGTCGCGAGTCACGCCACAAGCTGTTGGAGCAGCTCAGCCGCTTCCCGCCGGCACGCCTGGCCATCGCCTGCGACCCGCGCCGCTCGCCGGATCGCGGCAGCCTCGCGCTGTTGGCCGAGCTGGCACGCAACGCCGGTGCCACACGGATCTGGTTGCTCCAAGCCCTTCCCGGCCAGGCGCTGGATGCCGACCGCCTGGGCGACTGGCACGACGCCCTCGACCGCCTCGGCCTGCCCCACGCCGACACCGCGCCCTTGACCTGGCTGGAGCATGGCCATGACTGAGCCCCTGAAGCTGGCCGTGGTCGGCCATACCAACGTCGGCAAGACATCCTTGCTACGCACCCTGACCCGTGACGTCGGCTTCGGCGAGGTATCCCATCGCCCCAGCACCACCCGCCATGTGGAGGGCGCACGCTTGTCGGTGGATGGCCAGCCCTTGCTCGAGCTGTACGACACACCTGGGCTGGAAGACGCCATCGCCCTGCTCGATTACCTGGAGCGCCTGGAACGCCCCGGCGAACGCCTGGATGGCCCGGCGCGACTGGAGCGCTTCCTGCAGGGCAGCGAGGCCCGCCAGCGCTTCGAGCAGGAAGCCAAGGTACTGCGACAGCTGCTGGCCAGCGATGCCGGGCTCTACGTGATCGATGCCCGCGAGCCGGTGCTGGCCAAGTACCGCGACGAACTGGAAGTCCTGGCCAGTTGCGGCAAGCCGCTGTTGCCGGTGCTCAACTTCGTCGCCAGCAGCCAGCACCGCGAGCCGGAGTGGCGCGAGGCCTTGGCCCGCCTGGGCTTGCACGCGCTGGTGCGGTTCGACAGCGTGGCGCCACCGGAGGATGGCGAGCGCCGTCTGTATGAGAGCTTGGCCTTGCTGCTCGAAGATGCCCGCCCTGCACTGCAACGCCTGATCGATGACCAGCAGGCCCAGCGCCTGGCCCGGCGCCAGGGTGCCAGGCGCCTGGTCGCCGAGCTGCTGCTCGACTGCGCCGCCTGCCGGCGCAGCGTAGCCGCCGAGCCGGCCGCCGAGGCCCGGGCCATCGAAACCCTGCGCCACGATGTGCGCCAACGGGAGCAACGCTGCGTCGAGGCGCTGCTCAAGCTCTACGCCTTCCGTCGCGAGGACGCCCATGCCAGCGACCTGCCCTTGCTGGACGGGCGCTGGGGGGACGATCTCTTCAACCCCGAAACCCTCAAGCTGCTCGGCGTACGCCTGGGCAGCGGCGTCGCGGCCGGTGCCGCCGCCGGTGCCGGGGTGGACCTGTTGGTGGGCGGCCTGACCCTGGGCGCCGCGGCGCTGGCCGGGGCCATTGCCGGCGGTGCGCTGCAGACGGCGCGCAACTATGGGTCGCGGTTGATGGGCAAGCTCAAGGGCCAGCGTGAGCTGACCGTGGACGACACCGTGCTGCGCCTGCTGGCGTTGCGCCAACAGCAGCTGATCGCAGCCCTCGACAGCCGCGGGCACGCGGCGCAAGACAGCATTCGCCTGGGTCAACCGGATGAAAGCACCTGGCGCGAGGGCAAGCTGCCCGAAGCACTCAAGCGTGCGCGGGCGCATCCGCAGTGGTCGTCGCTCAACCCTGGGGCGCGGCTCAACCAGACCGAACGGCAGGAGCAGCTCGAAGCCTTGGTGAAGGACCTTTAGGCCCAATCGCCGGCAAGCCGGCTCCCCCGGAGATGACCAAGGCCCGGTGGGAGCCGGCTTGCCGGCGATTCGAGGCCGCAGGCCTCGCAGAACGTTTACTGCTGGGCCACCTTCTCCGACTTGCCGTCATAGCGTTTGCGCCACTCGGCGAGAATCTCGTCGCGGTTCTTCGACGCCCAGGCAAAATCGTTCTTGATCAGGCGCTGCTCGTAGTCCGCCGGCAACTCGGTCTGCGGCTTGGCGATACCCGGCGCGGCCAGTACGGCGAAGTTCTCCTTGTACAGCTCCATGGCGGCCGGGCTTGCCGAGAAGTCGGCCAGGCGTTTGGCCGCATCGGCCTTCGGCGACCCCTTGATCACGGCGGTGGCCTCGATCTCCCAGCCCAGGCCTTCCTTCGGCAGGACGATGTCCAGCGGCGCGCCCTGGCGCTTGAGCTGCACGGCCGGGTACTCGAACGAGATACCGATCGGGAATTCACCGGCTGCCGCCAGCTTGCACGGTTTGGACCCGGAATGGACGTACTGGCCGATGTTCTGGTGCAGGGCGTCCATGTAGGCCCAGCCCTGCGGCTCGCCAAAGGTCTGCAACCAAGCGCTGACATCCAGGAAGCCCGTGCCGGACGAGGCCGGGTTGGGCATGACGATCTTGCCCTTGTACTCAGGCTTGGTCAGGTCCTGCCAGCTCACCGGCTTGCTCAGCCCCTGCTTCTCGGCCTCGATGGTGTTGAAGCAGAGAGTCGCGGCCCAGACGTCCATGCCGACCCAGGCCGGCGGGTTGGCCGCATCCCGGTAGTTCGGCGAGATCTTGCCCAGGTCTTTGGGCGCATAGGCTTCGAGCATGCCGTTCTGGTCGAGGATCGCCAGGCTGGAGGCCGCCAGGCCCCAGACCACATCGGCCTGCGGACGGTCCTTCTCGGCCAGCAGCTTGGCGGTGATGATGCCGGTGGAGTCGCGCACCCACTTGATCTCGATGTCCGGGTTGGCCTTCTCGAAGGCCTGCTTGTAGCGCTTGAGCTGCTCGGCCTCCAGGGCCGTGTACACGGTCAGCTGGGTCGCGGCAGCCGAAGCCTGCAGGCTGAACACGGCGGATACGGCAGCGACAAGTGCGAGGGGCTTGAACATGATGCGGTTCCTTACAGGGTTGGCAGTCGGTCAGTGGCCGGGGGCGCGCTGGCGCCAGGCCTGGGAGCGGCGCAGCAGGCCGCGGGAAGCACCGGCCAGCAGCAGCGAGGCCGTCGCGCTGGTCAGCAGGATCAGGGTCGACATGGCGGCAGCGCCGCCCACGTTGCCGGCGTCGTCCATGTTCAACACGGCGACGGCGGCGAGGATGGTGTCGGGGCTGTACAGGAAGATCGCCGCCGACACCGTGGTCATCGCCGAGACGAACAGGTAGCGGATGATGTCCAGCAGCGCCGGCAGGCAGATCGGCACGGTGACCCGGGCAAAATGCTTGTACAGCGGCGCCTTGAGCGACAGTGCAGCGGCCTCGAACTCGCCGTCGAGCTGGCGCAGCGCGGTGGTCGCGGTCATCTGCGCGGTGGTCAGGTAGTGGGCAATGGTGCATACCACCAGCAGCGCCATGCCGCCATAGAACACGTGCAGCGGGTTGCCTGCCAGGTTGAAGAAGAACACGTAGCCCAGGCCCAGCACCAACCCAGGCACGGCCATGGGGATGAAGCTCAGCAGGCGCAAGGCCTGGTTTAGCAGCCGTTGGCCCTGGGTCTTCTCCATCAGGTAGGCGCCGGTGAAGATCACCACGCTGCCGATCAGCGAGGTGGCCACGGCCATGGTCACGCTGTTGCGATAGGCCAGCCAGCCGCCACCGGCGGTGTCGTCGAACAGGTAGTGCTTGAACGACAGCGACAGGTTATAGGGCCAGAATTTGACCAGCGACGAATACACCGCCATGCCGATGACCAGCAGCAGCACCGCGCACACCAGCAACACGATGACCAGGAAGCAGGCGTCACGGCTGCGCGAAGGCTTGGGCTGGAACACCTGGGCACGGCCACTCATCGCTTCGCCCTGGCGACGACGCAGCCAGGCATCCACGGCAAAGCTCAGCAGCGCCGGCACCAGCAGGACCATGCCGATCAGCGCGCCACGGCCGAACTGCTGCTGGCCCACCACAGCCTTGTAGGCCTCCAGCGCCAGCACCTGGTAGTCGCCGCCCACCACCACCGGCACACCGAAATCAGTGATGGTCAAGGTGAACACCAGGCAGAACGCGGCGAACACCGCCTGGCGCGTGCCCGGCCAGGTGACGCTGCGAAACGCCCGCCAGGGCCCCGCGCCCATGCTCGAGGCAGCATCGAACAGCCGGGCATCGGCCAGCGACAGTGCCGAGAGCAGGATCATCAAGGCATGGGGGAAGGTGTAGATGGCCTCGCCCAGGACAATGCCCCAGAAGCCATAGACGTTGTCGGTCAACAACCCGCGCAGCAAACCCTGGTTGCCGAACAGGTACACCAGGGCGATGGCCGGCAACATCGACGGCGCCAGCAGTGGCAACAGGGAAATCCCGCGCCACAGGCCCTTGGCCGGTATCAGGGTGCGTTGCAGGGCGTAGGCGAACAGGTAGGCCAGCGGCACGACGATGGCTGCGACACTGAAGGCGACCTTGAGGCTGTTGCCCAGCAACCAGTGGAAATTCTCACTGGCGAACAGCTCGCGGGCCGCAACCAGGCCGCCACCTTGGCCGGCCTCGCCATTGAAGCCGCGCCAGAAGATCGCCAACAACGGCATCAGCACGGCGAGGATGAGCAGGGCCAGCAACAGACTCTTGCCGCCGACGACGAACAGGCGATCCCCCAGGGTCACACCACTGCGGGGCGCAACCTTGGCCTGGGCGATCGGCACGGACATGGGCGCGGCCATCTCAGGCAAAGACCTGCAGGCTGCGCGGTGGCAGAGCCACCCAGATGTCCTGGGACCCCAGGCGCGGCATGGCCTCGGGGGCCACTTCCGCCAGCAGGGAATGGCCTGGCAGGGCCTTGAGCTCGAAGCTCATGCGGCAGCGGTTGCCGAGGAAGGTGATTTCCCGTACCAGGGCCGGGAACAGGTTTTCCTCATGCACCGGCGGGTTGACGGTGATCGCCTCCGGCCGGCAGAACAGGCGGCCACTGCCAGCCTGCACGACGCCCGGTGCCAGGCGCATGTTCACGTCACCGACCTGGGCGTGATGCTCGCCGCTGCGCTGGAATGGCAGCCAGTTGCCCTGGCCGACGAACTCGGCGACGAAGGGTGTGGCGGGTTGGTCGTAGATTTCCTGCGGTGTGGCGTACTGCTCGACCTGGCCGTGGTTCATCACGGCGATGCGGTCGGCCATCAGCATGGCTTCGTCCTGGTTGTGAGTCACCATCAAGGTGGTGATGCCCAGCTGACGCTGCAGCTGGCGCAGCTCGGTGCACAGGTGCTCGCGCACGCGGGCATCGAGGGCCGACATCGGCTCGTCGAGCAACAGCAGCGAAGGCGCCGGCGCCAGGGCGCGGGCCAGCGCCACGCGCTGTTGTTGGCCGCCGGACAACTGGCCGGGGTACTTCTTCTCGCTGCCGGAAAGGCCGACCAGCTCGAGCATCTCGGCCACTCGATGGCGGGCCTCTTCGCGGCTGCAGCCGGTCAGGCCGTAGGCGATGTTGGCCTCGACGGTGAGGTTGGGGAACAGCGCGTAGGACTGGAACAGGATGCCGTAGTCACGGGCCTGGGGCGGCAGCTCGGAGATGTCGCGCTCGCCGATGTACAGCTCGCCGCGATCCTGGCGCTCCAGGCCGGCGATGCAACGCAGCAGAGTGGTCTTGCCACAGCCCGAGGGGCCGAGCAGGCAGACCAGCTCGCCTGCGGCGATGTCCAGGGACACATCGTTCAGCGCGGTGAAGGCGCCGAAGCGCTTGTGGATACCGCGCACTTTCATTTGTGCGCCCGGGGTGGTGATAGCGTTGTTCATGACAGGGCCTCATCGAACAGATGGGCCCATGCTAGGAACTCAATGCGAAGGTTATGTGGCTAGGAGGCAAAAGCAGCCGATAGTGCTATTCAAAAATTTTGTAATGAATTCACCGGCCCTTTCGCAGGTTTACCCGCGAAGAAGCCAACACCGATCTAGAACTGCGACCCAACCACCTCTTGCGCCACGCCCAGGAAGGCCGCTGGCAACCTGGCCTGGCGCCGCTCCTTGAGGCAATACAGGTATTCATGCATCACCGGGGCATTGTCCAGCGCCAGCACCCGCAGCTCCGGGTTATGCGGCACTTCATGGCGGGCGATGATGCTGATGCCGATGTTGCGCAACACCGCCTCGCGGATCGACTCGCGGCTGCCGATCTCCAGCAGCGTCCCGCCACCGATCCCGGCCTCCTCGAGCATCCGTTCGGTCAGCTTGCGGGTGGTCGAGCCCTGCTCGCGCATCAACAGGCAGTGTCCGGCCAGCGTCTCGATCGACACCGTTTCCCGATGGGCCAACGGGTGATTGCGGTGCACCGCCACCACCAGCGGGTCGGCACCCAGCACCTTGCGCACCAGGCGGTTGTCCTCCACCAGCTGCGACGATGCCGCAATGTCCACTCGGTAGTCCTCGAGCATTTCCAGCACCTGCTGGGAGTTGCCGATCTCCACCGTCAGCTCCACCTGGGGCAGGCGTTCGCGGAAGACCTTCACCAGGTCGAGGATGTAGTACGGTGCAGTGGCAGCGATGCGCAAGCCGCCCTGGGCCTGGCCGCTGTTGCGCAGTTCGAACTCGATGTCGGCTTCCTGCTGGAGCAGCGCCTTGACCATCGGCAGCAACCGTGCGCCCTCCTCGCTCAGCACCAGGCGCCGCCCGCCACGGTAGAACAGCTCCACCGCGTACTGGCTCTCCAGGTTGCGGATCTGCGTGGTCACCGTGGGCTGGCTGAGCCCGAGCTTCTTTGCGGCCAGGGTAATGCTGCCCAGGCGGGCCACCATGTAGAAAGCCTTGAGCTCGGCGCTCAGCATCGCGAAACCTCTATTTGCGCAGCAGGCGCAAGCCGTTGAACACCACCAGCAGGCTTACGCCCATGTCGGCGAACACCGCCATCCACATGGTCGCCAGGCCGGCGAAAGTGATCGCCAGGAAAATCGCCTTGATACCCAGGGCCAGCACGATGTTCTGGGTGAGTATCGCCGCACTTTGGCGCGACAGCCTGACGAAGGCGGGGATTTTGCGCAAGTCGTCGTCCATCAGTGCCACATCGGCGGTCTCGATGGCGGTGTCGGTGCCCGCGGCCGCCATGGCGAAACCGATCTCGGCACGGGCCAGGGCCGGTGCGTCGTTTATGCCATCGCCGACCATACCCACACGATGCCCCTGGGCATACAGCTGCTCGATGCTGCCGAGCTTGTCCGCAGGCAGCAGGTTGCCCTCGGCGCGGTCGATGCCCACCTGGGCGGCGATGGCCTGGGCCGTGTGCGGATTGTCGCCGGTCAGCATGACAGTCTTGATGCCCAGCGCGTGCAGTTCGGCGATGGCCTGGCGGCTGCTGTCCTTGACCGTGTCGGCCACGGCGAACAGCGCCAGCGGGCCGGAGCCGTCGAGCAGCAGCACCACTGTCTTGCCTTGGCGCTCCAGTTGATCCAGCTCGGCCTCGAGCGCTGGCGAGCACAGGCCCAGCTCCTCGACCAGGCGATGGTTGCCCAGGTGATAGCGCACGCCGCCGATTTCACCGCGCACGCCACGGCCGGCCAGGGCGGTGAATTCGCCGACCTCTTCCAAGGCCAGGCCTTGCGCTCGCGCCAGCTCGGCGATGGCCCCAGAAACCGGATGGTCGGAGCGCGCCGCGAGGCTCGCGGCCAAGGCCTGGGCACGGCCTTCGAACAACGGATCGAGGACTTTGCTGTCGGTCTGCACCGGCTTGCCATGGGTGATGGTGCCGGTCTTGTCCAGGGCGAGGAAGTCCAGCTTGCGGCCGCCCTCCAGGTAGACTCCGCCCTTGATCAGGATGCCCTTGCGCGCCGCGGCGGCCAGGCCGCTGACGATGGTCACCGGCGTGGAGATCACCAGTGCGCACGGGCATGCCACCACCAGCAGCACCAGGGCACGGTAGATCCAGTCGAACCAGGCGCCGGCCATGAACAACGGCGGGATGATCGCCACCGCCAGGGCCACGACGAATACCGCCGGCGTGTAGATACGCGAGAACTGGTCGACGAAGCGCTGGGTCGGTGCCCGGGCGCCCTGGGCCTCTTCGACGGCCTTGATGATGCGCGCCAGGGTCGACTGGCCGGCCAGGGCCGTGACGCGGTACTCCAGCGCGCCGGCCTGGTTGATGGTACCGGCGAACAGCTTGTCGCCCACCGCCTTTTCGACCGGCAGGCTTTCGCCGGTGATCGGCGCCTGATCGACGCTCGATTGCCCGCTGACCACTTCGCCATCCAGACCGATGCGCTCGCCCGGGCGCACCCGCACCAACGCCCCCAAGGCCACCTCGCGAACCTCCACCTCACGCCACTGGCCATCGGCCTGTCGTACCGTAGCCATGTCCGGGCTCAGTTGCATCAAGCCACCGATGGCGTTGCGGGCACGGTCCAGCGAACGTGCCTCGATCAGTTCGGCGACCGTGAACAACACCATGACCATGGCCGCTTCCGGCCATTGGCCGATCAACACCGCGCCGGTGACGGCGATGCTCATCAAGGCGTTGATGTTGAGGTTGCGGTTCTTCAGGGCGATCCAGCCCTTCTTGTAGGTCCCCAGGCCACAGCCCAGGATGGCCACCAGCGCCAGGGCGGCAACGACCCATTCCGGCGCCAGGTCAGCGAAGTGCACCACCTCGGCGGCGATCGCCGCCACGCCGGAAAGCGCCAGCGGCCACCAACGGGTCTTGCCGGGCTGCGGCGCGGTGTGGGTACCGTCGTCCTCGCTGGCCAGGAGCTCGGCATGCATGCCCAGGCTGTCGATGGCCTGTTCGATCTCGGCGGTGCCGCCCAGGGTGTGATGCACACCGAGCACCCGGTTGATCAGGTTGAATTCCAGTTGCTCGACCCCGGCCAGCTTGCCGAGCTTGTCCTGGATCAGGCTCTGCTCGGTAGGGCAGTCCATCGCCTCGATGCGGAAGCGGCTGAGCCGAGCGCCGGCACTGGCCGCTTGGGTCAGTTTCACCCTGGCAGGTGCCGCCGCGGCGCTGCAGCAACTGTGGGCGTGGGCATCATGGCGATGGCCTTCCTGGCCGTGGTCATGGGCGTGGTCATGCGTGTGTTCATGGCTGACAGGCTGGTTCATGGACGCGTCCTTAACTGAGCACTGGCCTTTGTAGGCGTGGGCAAGCCCGCGTCTACAAAGTGGATTGTTGCCAAGTGAACACCCTGTAGCCACTATAGGGTCAACCCCTCCCCTGGAGATTCGCCATGAAGATCGGAGAACTGGCCAAGGCCACCGATTGCGCCGTGGAGACCATCCGTTACTACGAGCGCGAGCAATTGCTGCCGGAACCGGCACGCACCGAAGGCAACTACCGGCTCTACACCCAGGCCCATGTGGAGCGACTGACCTTCATCCGCAATTGCCGCACACTGGACATGACCCTGGACGAGATCCGCAGCCTGCTGACGCTACGTGACAGCCCCGATGGCTCGTGCGGCAGCGTCAATGCGCTGATCGACGAACATATCGAGCATGTGCAGGCGCGGATCGATGGATTGATGGCGTTGCAGGCGCAACTGGTGGAGTTGCGCCAGCGATGCAATGCCAAAGGGTCGGAGTGCGCGATCCTGCAACAGTTGGAGACGAACGGGGCGGTATCGGTGCCCGAGACCGAACACTCGCATGTGGGGCGCAGCCACGGACATTGATCTTGCGGCCCATCGCGGGACAAGCCCGCTCCCACAGACACAGCACAAGATCAGGATCGGCGCCAAACCTGTAGGAGCGGGCTTGCCCCGCGATGGGCTGCGCAGCAGCCCCGACGATCCAGAGGTCAGACCGCCATCGGCGCCGTCATCGGCGCATGGTGCTCGTACCCTTCCAGCCAAAAGTCGCTCGGCTCGATCTGCTCCAGCCACTCGGGCTCGTATTTGCCCGTCTCGGCAAAGGCCGGTACCCGGTCGCTGATCACCAGCTTCGGCGCTGCCAGCGGCTCGCGCTTCATCTGCTCGTTCAACATGTCCAGGTGGTTCTCGTACACATGGGCATCGCCGATGAAGTAGGTGAACCAGCGTGGGGTATAGCCGGTCAGGCGGCCGAACAGCGACAGCAGCGCTGCGCCCTCGGTCAGGTTGAACGGCGTGCCCAGGCCCAGGTCGTTGGAGCGGATGTAGAGGGTCAGGGAGATTTCCCGCGTCTCGACATTGGGGTGGAACTGGTACAGCAGGTGGCACGGCGGCAGCGCCATTTCATCGAGCTGGGCGCAGTTCCAGCCGTGGAACAGGATGCGCCGGCTGCCCGGGTCGTTGGCGATGGTGTCCAGGCACTGGCGCACCTGGTCGATGGCCTTGTACAGGATGACGAACGCCTGGCCGTCTTCCTCGTCCTGGGCGATCCGGCGGAAACCTGCCTTCTCGGCCATTTCGATGGCAGCCGGGTTGCTCAGCGGGATGCGCTTGTAGCCCGGCCACTGGCGCCACTGCACACCGTAGATCTCGCCGAGGTCGTCATGGCCCTGGCGGAACGGGTTGGCCAGCCACTGGGCATTTTCGTTGGCGTTCTGGTCCCAGACCTTGCAGCCCAGCTCGCGGAACTGGCCGGCGTTCTTCACGCCGCGCAGGAAGCCCACCATCTCGCCGATCGCCGACTTGAACGCCAGCTTGCGCGTGGTGATGGCCGGGAAGCCCTTTTGCAGGTCGAAACGCAGCATGGCGCCCGGCAGGCTGATGGTGCGGATACCGGTGCGGTTTTCCTGCAACGTGCCGTTTTCGATGACGTCGCGGACCAGGTCTAGATACTGTTTCATGGCTTACCTGTAGCAAGAACGGCAGGAGGATCGCCCCTGCCGTGAGAGTCAAACGGTGGCCTTGGCCGTCGGTTTACGGTTGTAGGCCCACCAGATCAGGAAGATGCCGCCGACGATCATCGGCACGCAGAGCAGCTGACCCATGGTCAACCAGCCGAAGGCGATGTAGCCCAGCTGGGCGTCGGGCACCCGCACGAATTCCACGATGAAGCGGAAGATGCCGTAGAACAATGCGAACATGCCGGAGACGGCCATGGTCGGGCGCGGCTTGCGCGAGTACAGCCAGAGGATGACGAATAATGCCACACCTTCGAGGGCGAACTGATACAGCTGCGACGGGTGACGCGGCAGCTGGGCCGGGTCGCTGAACGGCGGGAAGACCATCGCCCAGGGCACGTCGGTGGCCTTGCCCCATAGTTCGGCATTGATGAAGTTGCCGATGCGCCCGGCGCCCAGGCCGATCGGCACCAGTGGGGCGACGAAATCCATCAGTTCGAAGAACGACTTGTTGTTGCGCTTGCCGAACCACAGCGCCGCCAGCATCACGCCGATGAACCCGCCATGGAATGACATGCCGCCCTTCCACACTTCTAAGATCAAGGTCGGGTTGGCCAGGTACTGGTGCAGGTCATAGAACAGCACGTAGCCCAGGCGCCCGCCGACGATCACGCCCATCGACAGCCAGAACACCAGGTCGGAGAGTTTTTCGCGGGTCCAGGTGGGGTCGAAGCGGTTCAGCCGACGCGAGGCGAGCAGCCAGGCACCGCCGATGCCGATCAGGTACATCAACCCGTACCAATGGATTTTCAGCGGACCGATGGCCACGGCCACGGGGTCGATCTGCGGGTAAGGCAGCATGGTGGTTCCTCTAGGTCAAATCAGGAAGCTCAGGCCGACGCAGAACAGCAGCGCGGCAAACAGGCGCTTGAGCAGACGCGGCGACAACCGGTGTGCCAGGCGCGCGCCGAAGCGGGCGAAAAACATGCTGGTCACGGCAATACCCACCAGCGCAGGTAGGTAGACGTAACCCAGGCTGTGGGCCGGCAGGTGCTCGTCGTGCCAGCCCAGCCACATGAAGCTCAGGGCGCTGGCCAGGGCGATCGGCAGGCCGCAGGCCGAGGAGGTGGCCACGGCCTTCTGCATCGGCAGGCTGCGCCAGGTCAGGAACGGCACGGTCAGCGAGCCGCCGCCGATACCGAAGATCGCCGAGGCCCAGCCGATCACCCCGCCAGCGCCGACCAACCCGGGCTTGCCGGGGATGCCACGGCTGGCCTTGGGCTTGAGGTCCAGGGCCATCTGCACGGCGATCACCAGGGCGAACACGCCGATGATCTTCTGCAGCATCGGCCCCTGGATCAACGAGGCGGTCTTGGCGCCGATGCCGGCACCGATGAGGATGCCCAGGGTCATCCAGGCGAAGATCGGCCATTGCACCGCGCCCTTGCGCTGGTGCTCCAGCACGGCGTTGATGGAGGTGAAGACGATGGTCGCCAGCGAGGTACCGACGGCCAGGTGGGTCAGCACCGACGGGTCGAAGCCCTGCAAGGTGAAGCTGAACACCAGCACCGGCACGATGATGATTCCACCGCCCACGCCGAACAGGCCCGCCAGTACGCCGGCACATGCGCCCAACAACAGATAGAGTACGAATTCCATTCGCCGTCCCCATGGAAACAATCTGGCATGGTAACGGATGCCAGCCCCGGGGCTCTAGTGAACTCTGTGTCAGATGTTGGATCGACACGGGCCAGCCGGTAGAGTGGCCAAAACAACCGAGGCCCTGCCATGTGCCTGATCGTGTTCGCCTGGCGGCCAGGACATGCCCTGCCGCTGATCGTCGCGGCCAACCGCGACGAATTCTATGCCCGCCCCACCCAGGCCCTGGAGGCCTGGAAGGATGCCCCCGGCGTGTATGCCGGGCGCGACCTGGAAGCCGGCGGCACCTGGCTGGGTGTCGGCCCGAACGGTCGGTTCGCCGCACTGACCAACATTCGCGACCCCGGCCAGCCCCTTGGGCCGCGCTCCCGTGGCGAACTGGTGGCGGCCTACCTCAGTGGCACGCTGGACGTGGACGCCTACCTGGACCAGGTGGCCAGCCGCGCCAGCCAGTATTCAGGGTTCAACCTGCTGGTGGGCGACGGCGAGCGGCTGGGTTACCTGCATGCCCGCGAGGTGGCACCTCGCCTGCTCGAGCCGGGTATATATGGCGTGTCCAATGCCGGGTTGGATACGCCCTGGCCCAAACTGGTCAAGGCACGCAGAGGGCTGCAGGCCATGCTCGACGACCCGGACCCGCAGCGGCTGCTGGGGTTGCTGGGTGATGGCGAGCCTGCACCGGAAGCGGATCTGCCGGAGACCGGTGTGGGGCTGGCGACCGAGAAGCTGCTGTCGAGTGTGTTTATCGCCAGCCAGAACTACGGGACACGGGCCAGTACGGTGCTGATCGTGGATGCTCAGGGGCGGCGACGGATGATCGAGCGCAGTTTCGGGCCGTTTGGTGGCCATCTGGGAGAAGTGGCGCTGGAAGTCTGAGGAGGGCGTCGTCAGTACCCCATCGCCGGCAAGCCGGCTCCCACAGGTATAGCGGTGTCTCTGAAAACAGCGCAGGACAGGTGGGAGCCGGCTTGCCGGCGATCAAGACACCTCGGTTACAGAGTCTTGTTGGCCCCAGGCCCGATCATCCGCGCCAGCCCCAGGTTCTTCAGGGCCAGCTGCAGCGCACTGTGGATAACCTGCGGGTTGTCATGGGCCATGGCCTCGGTCAGCAGCTCCTTGGCCTTGCTCAGGTTGATCTGGCGCAGCATCCACTTCACCTTCGGCAGGTTGGTGGCGTTCATCGACAAGCTGTCGAAGCCCATGGCCATCAACAGCACGGCCGCAGCCGGGTCACCGGCCATTTCACCGCAGATGCTCACCGGCTTGCCTTCGGCGTGGGCATCACGCACCACCGTCTGCAAGGCTTGCAGCACGGCTGGGTGCAGGTAGTCGTAGAGGTCGGCGACCCGCGGGTTGTTGCGGTCGACCGCCAGCAGGTACTGGGTCAGGTCGTTGGAGCCGACCGAGAGGAAGTCCACCTGGCGTGCTAGTTCACGGGTCTGGTAGACCGCCGCAGGGATTTCGACCATCACCCCGACCGGCGGCATCGGCACGTCGGTACCTTCATCCCGCACCTCGCCCCAGGCGCGGTGGATCAGATGCAGCGCCTCTTCCAGCTCATGGATGCCGGAAATCATCGGCAACAGGATGCGCAGGTTGTTCAAGCCCTCGCTGGCCTTGAGCATGGCGCGGGTCTGCACCAGGAAGATTTCCGGGTGGTCGAGGGTGACGCGGATGCCGCGCCAGCCAAGGAAGGGGTTTTCTTCCTTGATCGGGAAATACGAAAGCGCTTTGTCGCCACCGATGTCGAGGCTGCGCATGGTCACCGGCAACGGGTGGAACGCCTGCAGCTGCTCACGATAGATCGCCAGCTGTTCCTTCTCGCTGGGGAAGCGTTGGTTGATCATGAACGGCACTTCGGTGCGGTACAGGCCCACGCCTTCGGCGCCGCGCTGCTGGGCACGGGCGACATCGGCGAGCAAGCCGGTGTTGACCCACAGCGGCATGCGGTGGCCGTCCGGGGTGACGCAGGGCAGTTCGCGCAGGGCATCCAGCCCCTGGGCGAGCTGGCGCTCTTCCTCGACCACGTCGCTGTACTGCTTGCGCAGCACCTCGCCCGGGTTGGTGAACACTTCCCCCTTGTAGCCGTCGACGATCAGCTCGATGCCGTCGACCTTCGAATACGGCAGGTCGACCAGGCCCATGACCGTGGGGATACCCATGGCCCGCGCCAGGATCGCCACGTGCGAGTTGCCCGACCCCAGTACCGAGACCAGGCCTACCAGCTTGCCTTCGGGCACCTCGCCCAGCATGGCCGGGGTCAGCTCCTCGCTGACCAGGATGGTGTTGTCGGCATAGACCAGCGACTGCGAGCGCGCTTGCTGGAGATAGGCCAGCAGACGGCGGCCGAGGTCCTTGACGTCCGAAGCCCGCTCGCGCAGGTAGTCATCGTCCATCAGCTCGAAACGGTTGACGTGCTCGCCCACGACCTGGCGCAGGGCGCCTTGGGCCCACTGGCCGGTCTTGATGACCTCGATCACCTCGCCACCGAGGGCGGCATCCTCGAGCATCATCAGGTAGACGTCGAACAGCGCGCGCTCTTCAGGGCGCAGCTGGGTGGCGAGCTTGGCCGACAGCTTGCGCATGTCGGCGCGAACGCCCTCCAGGGCGTTGTTGAACAGCTTGAGTTCGGTGTCGATGTCCTCGACGGTCTTGTCCGGGACCACTTCCAGGTCGGCCGGCGGCAGCATCACCACGGCCCTGCCGACGGCAGCGCCCGGCGAACCGGGCACGCCGACGAAACGGGCCTCCTGGATCCCCTTGCCCTGACGGCCCAGGCCGCGGATGGAGCCGGTGGCCTCGGCATGGGCGATCACGCCGGCGAGCTGGGCGCTCATGGTGACCAGGAAGGCTTCCTCGCCTTCATCGAACTGGCGGCGTTCCTTCTGCTGGATGACCAACACGCCCACCACGCGGCGGTGGTGGATGATCGGTGCACCGAGGAAGGAGGCAAAGCGCTCCTCGCCGGTTTCGGCGAAGTAGCGGTAACGGGGGTGGGCGGCGGCGTCCTCGAGGTTCAGCGGCTCTTCCCGGGTACCGACCAGGCCGACCAGGCCTTCGTTGGGGGCCATGCTGACCTTGCCGATGGAGCGCTTGTTCAGGCCTTCGGTGGCCATCAACACGAAGCGGTTGGTGTCCGGGTCGAGCAGGTAGACCGAGCAGACCTGGCTGCCCATGGCTTCCTTGACGCGCAAGACAATGATCCCCAACGCCGTCTTGAGATCTTTGGCGGAGTTAACTTCCTGGACGATCTTGCGCAGCGTATTGAGCATGGCTCGGGGTCGGACTCCGTCGTCAGTCGCGCGTCAACAGGCGCGGGGCAAGCTCTTTCAAGGCGCGGCGATAGACCTCGCGCTTGAATGTCACCACCTGGCCCAAGGGATACCAGTAGCTGACCCAACGCCAGCCGTCGAATTCCGGCTTGCCGGTCAGGTCCATGCGCACCCGCTGCTCGTTGGAAACCAGGCGCAGCAGGAACCACTTCTGTTTCTGACCGATGCACAAAGGCTGGCTATGGGTGCGCACCAGTCGCTGGGGTAAACGATACCGCAACCAGCCACGGGTGCAGGCAAGAATTTCCACATCCTCGCGCTCCAGGCCCACTTCTTCGTTCAACTCGCGGTACAGGGCATCTTCCGGCGTCTCGTCAGGGTTGATGCCACCCTGGGGGAACTGCCAGGCATCCTGGTTGATCCGGCGAGCCCATAGCACCTGCCCGGCATCATTCGTGAGAATGATCCCGACATTGGGGCGAAAACCATCCGGGTCGATCACGGCAGCAACCTCGCAAACGCATGTCATCGCATTGTTCCACAAAGCTCACGAGCGCAGCAACGCGCCCGCCAAGCTTTGTTCGGGAGTATGGTTTGAGGGTTATGGTGCCTGGTAGATCGAGCGCCGCCCGCGCGGCGCATCGCGAGCTGCGCTCGCTCCTACGTTTGTTTCGGACCAATTATGCCTGGGGGATTTTCGCGCGGACGCCTTGGGGCATGACGCAATATCGTGTCGCACGAACCAGGCGGTCGCGCGCGCCTGTTACAGGCGTTACTGGCCCGAAACAAACGTAGGAGCGAGCGCAGCTCGCGATGCGCCGCGCGGGCGGCGCTCGATCTCACGGGCACCACATCCCAAAACCAGACGCCCTTCCCGTTCAAACCGGTTTGGCGCCCATCAGCCCGGCAATGGACAGCAAGCACACCCCGCTGATCACCGCCAGCGCCAGGGTAAAACGAAGCCCGACAGGCTCGGCCTTGCGCAGCCGGTTCAGGCGCACCAGCAACCACCAGGCGCTGAACGCACCGAGCGTATAGATGACGCTCGAGGCCAGGATCCAGGTCTGGCCCAGCGGCCAGCCGACCAGGTGCACCAGCCACCAGCCGGTGAACGGCATGCTCACCAGGCACAGCCCCATCAGCAACCAGACGAACACCAGCGGCCGACGCAGCAACTTGCCATACGCCTGCTCATCGCCACGCCGCCGAGCGAGCAGGGTCCAGGCGGCCAGGCCCAGGGCGCCGGCCAGCAGCAATACGGTGGCGGCGATGTGCGCGGCCTTGAGGGTGGTCAGGTATTCCATTGCTTCACGTCCTTGAGTGTTAGGCCAAGCTTAGTCGCTCAACCCAGGAACAGCTTGTAGGCTGGGTTGTCGGTCTCGTCCCAGTACGGGTAGCCGATCTTGGCCAGGGCCGCCGGTACCAGATGGCGCTCGTCGTCCGGCACCTGCAGGCCTGCCACCACCCGGCCATCGGCGGCACCATGGTTGCGGTAGTGGAACATGGAGATGTTCCAGCGCCCACCCAGCTTGGTCAGGAAATTGAACAAGGCACCCGGGCGCTCCGGGAACTCGAAGCGCAGCACCATCTCGTCGCTGGCCCCTGCCGAATGGCCGCCGACCATGTGGCGGATATGCAGCTTGGCCAGCTCGTTGTCGGTCAGGTCGGTGACCGGGAACCCTTGCTCGACCAGCTGTTGCACCAGGGCGGCCCGCGGGTCGGTTTCCGGATGGGTCTGCACGCCGACAAAGATGTGTGCTTCCTTGTCGGCGTGGTACCGGTAGTTGAACTCGGTGATCTGGCGCTTGCCGATGGCCTCGCAGAAAGCCTTGAAGCTGCCCGGGCGCTCAGGAATGGTCACAGCGATGATCGCCTCGCGCTTCTCGCCCAGCTCGGCGCGCTCGGCCACATGGCGCAGGCGGTCGAAGTTGACGTTGGCCCCGGAGTCGATGGCCACCAGGGTCTGGCCCGTCACCCCACGCAGCTCCACGTACTTCTTGATGCCCGCGACGCCCAAGGCGCCGGCAGGCTCGGTGATCGAGCGGGTATCGTCGTAGATATCCTTGATGGCAGCGCAGATTTCGTCGGTACTGACCGTCACCACCTCATCCACATGGTGACGGCAGATGTCGAAGGTATGCTGGCCGATCTGCGCCACCGCCACGCCGTCGGCGAACAGCCCGACCTGTGGCAGCACCACCCGCTCGCCGGCAGCCAGGGCGGCCTGCAGGCAGTTGGAGTCGTCCGGCTCGACGCCGATCACCTTGATCTCCGGGCGCAGGTACTTCACGTAGGCGGCGATGCCGGCGATCAGGCCGCCGCCACCGACCGGCACGAAGATCGCGTCCAGACGGCCTGGGTGCTGGCGCAAAATCTCCATGGCCACGGTACCTTGCCCGGCGATGGTATGCGGGTCGTCATAGGGGTGGATGTAGACAAAGCCCTTTTCGTCCACCAGCTTCAGGGAATAGGCCAGCGCCTCGGGGAAGGAGTCGCCATGCAGCACCACCTTGCCGCCCCGCGAGCGCACGCCTTCGACCTTGATCTCCGGGGTAGTCTTGGGCATCACGATGGTCGCCTTGATGCCCAACTCCCGTGCGGCCAGGGCCACGCCCTGGGCGTGGTTGCCGGCCGAGGCGGTGACCACGCCACGGGCCAGTTCTTCCGGGCTCAGCTGCGCCAGCTTGTTGTACGCCCCGCGGATCTTGAAGGAGAACACCGGCTGCAGGTCCTCGCGCTTGAGCAGGACCTGGTTGCCCAACCGCTTGCTCAGCTGGCCGGCGCTCTGCAGCGGGGTTTCGACGGCGACGTCGTAGACGCGCGAGGTGAGGATCTTCTTGACGTACTGTTCGAGCATCGGGAAAGCATCACTGGGCCGCGGGACAAGGCCTGGGAGTCTACCCCAGCGCCACGTCGGGCGACCACAGCGAAACCGACGTTTTGCTGGCGCTTGCCGCTATAATAGGCAGCTTTCGAACTCCCGCCCTCTCGGAGCCCGCATGACCCAGGACCAACTCAAACAGGCCGTCGCCCAGGCTGCCGTCGACTTCATTCTGCCCAAGCTGGATGAGAAAAGCGTCGTCGGCGTCGGCACCGGTTCGACCGCCAACTTCTTCATCGATGCCCTGGCCAAGCACAAGACCGCCTTCGACGGCGCCGTCGCCAGCTCCGAGGCCACCGCCGAGCGCCTGAAAGGCCATGGCATTCCTGTCTACGAGCTCAACAGCGTCAGCGAGCTGGAGTTCTACGTCGACGGCGCCGACGAAAGCGACGCGCACCTGAACCTGATCAAGGGCGGCGGCGCGGCCCTGACCCGCGAGAAGATCGTCGCGGCGGTGGCCAAGACCTTTATCTGCATCGCCGATGCCAGCAAGCTGGTGCCGGTGCTGGGTGCCTTCCCGCTGCCGGTGGAAGTGATCCCGATGGCCCGCAGCCATGTAGCGCGCCAGTTGGTCAAGCTCGGCGGCGACCCGGTGTACCGCGAAGGCGTGGTGACCGACAACGGCAACGTCATCCTCGATGTGCACAACCTGCAGATCACCGACCCGGTGGGCCTGGAGCGCCAGATCAACGCCATCGTCGGCGTGGTCACCAACGGCCTGTTCGCGGCGCGCCCGGCCGACCTGTTGCTGCTGGGCACTGCCGAAGGCGTGAAGAGCCTCAAGGCCGAATGATCCTGTAGGAGCGGCCTTGTGCCGCGATCGGGCGCGAAGCGGCCGTAAACCCTGAAATCTCGGTCTGTCTGGGTTACCGAGGTGGCAAGTTTTACGGCCGCTTCGCGCCCGATCGCGGCACAAGGCCGCTCCTACAATGGACGTATCAATCTGCTGGTTGCTTGAACACGTAGAACAGGTTCGGCTCACTGACCAGGTAGATGGTCCCGGCATCGTCCATGGCGATGCCCTCGGCCTGCGGCACGCTGCGCTTGAGGCCCTGGAAGCCCTTGTTCAACGACAGGGTGCTCAACGGCCGCCCCTTCACATCCAGCTCCAGCACCAGCCTCGACTCGTCCGACAACGCCAGCAGGTGGCCGCTGCGCTCATCGAACTGCAGGCTCGACAGGTCACGCACGAACAATCGCGAATCACGCTTGCGGTCCTGCACCACATGCACGGCATAGGGCTGTTCGGGCTTGTCGTGGGGGAACCCGTGGATCTCGTAGATCATCATGGGATCGCGCTCCTTGGCCACGAACAGGCGCTTGCCCACGGAGTCGTAGGCCAGGCCCTCGAAGCCCTTGTTGCCGTTTAGGCCAATGCCCAGCGTGAGCTGTTCGGCATCGTTGGCGTCGAGAAACAGTGTGTCGTCGTCCAGGCGCACGCGGATCAACCGCTGCTGGCGCTCGTCGGTGATCACATAGCTGTTGGGCCCCACGTACTCGACGGCCTCGGGGTCGCCGAAGCCGGTCAGCGGCACACGGCGCAGGATGCGCCCGTCCAGGGAAAGCTCGATCAGTTCCGAACGGGCATTGGTGACGGTGAACAGGCTCTTGCGGTCCGGGTCGTAGGTCAGCGCCGAGATGTCATCGTCCAGCCCTTCGATGGGCTGCCCCTCCACCACGACCTGGTAGCGATCGAGCCCCATGCTCAGCTCAGCGGGTTGCCACCAGGTGCGCAGGTTGAACCAGCCACGCTCGAACAGGCGAAACTCCTGTGCCGCAAGCCCGACGAGCAGCAGCCCTCCAGCCAAGAGCAAGACCAGGAAGCGAAAAAGACGTGGGCGGCGGCGCATGGGAGCAGACTCGACAAAAGAATGACGAATCTAACCACGAATCAGCTGAAATAAAGCTTAATGCCACTACTGAAAAAACGACGGGCCGCCTCAGTTTTTTCTGAATCGGTAGAAAAGGTCAGGTTCGCTCACCATGTACAGCGTGCCCTGGTCGTCCATGGCCACGCCTTCGGCGCGCGGAATGGTACGCTCGAGCCCGTTGAAGCCCCCCAACAGGGTCATGAAGCTGACCTGCTCACCTTTTTCATCCAGCTCGAGCAGCATGTTGGAGTCTGCGGACAGCACCAGCACGTGGCCGGTGCGAGGGTCTACGCCAAGCGCCGAGAGGTTGCGCAGGTCCAGCTCATCGCTGGGCAGCGCCTGCTTGTCACCGGTCAACGGGCTCTTGCCGTCGGTGGCCCAGGTATACAGCTTCGGTGGGCGCTCCTCGCCGATCAGCAGCCGCTGGTGCGCCGGATCCCAGGCGATGGCCTCGAAGCCCTTGTTCTTGTTGGCTGACTTGCCCAGGTCGTAGTGCGGGTAGTCGGCATGATTCAGGCTGGCAGTATGGGCATCCACGGTCACCAGGGTCAGGTCGTGCTTGCGCTCGTCGACGATCGCCAGCTGGCCGTTGGCCAATACGGCGACGCCCTCCGGGTTGTCCCAGCCCACCAGCGGCATCTTGCGCAGCACCTCACCGTCGAGGTTCAACTCGACGAGGAAGGGGTTGTTGCCCATCACAGCGAACAGGGTACGGGTCAGAGGGTTGAACGCCAGGTCCGACGGCTCGTCGTCGGACATGCCCGGCAGGACCCTGGCCTCGATATCCGCCACGTAGTCCGGTAACCAGACGCTTTCCACCCGCTCGGCCTTGCTCTCCATGCCTTCCTTGAGCCACAGCAGGCCGCGGTCATCCCAATGCATGATCACCGACAGGCCGTAGCCGAGCACCACGGCCAGGCCGAGCCAGAGCTGCCAGCGCCGGACGATGCTGCGTTTGTGCAGGGGAGGAACGGGAGCGCTGGGGGAGACGGCCATCGACGATGCTTCCTGGATAGATTGCCGAAGTTCTCCATAACGCCGGCGGATGAAGGTGATCGGCAGGATTATCCAGATGCTTTGTGAAAAAAATGGCAAATCGTCGATGGGAGCTGCTTTGCAGCCCTTTCGCGGCACGAGGCCGCTCCTACAGGACCATGTCCGGCCGCGCCTGTAGGAGCGGCCTTGTGCCGCGAAAGGGCCGCACA
This sequence comes from Pseudomonas sp. NY15356, assembly GCF_048068175.1. Lineage (NCBI taxonomy): Bacteria > Pseudomonadati > Pseudomonadota > Gammaproteobacteria > Pseudomonadales > Pseudomonadaceae > Pseudomonas > Pseudomonas sp. NY15356. The sequence continues at coordinate 447,292 of NZ_JBLUPW010000001.1, forward strand.
GCGGCCCCAAAAACCTCAAGCCATACGCAGTTCAGAGCACCCGACTTTCGAACCGGCTCGCCCCCGGCAACTCCAGCACCAGCTCATCTCCGACTTCCAGCGGGCCCACACCCGCCGGCGTACCGGTAAGGATCACATCGCCCGGCTGCAGCGAGAAGTACGCCGCGATGTGCTGGATGATCGGCACGATGGGGTTGAGCATCAGGGCGCTGTTGCCGTCCTGGCGCACCTGGCCATTGATCGACAGGCGGATGCCGATGTCGGTCAGGTCCTCGAAGCTGTCGGCGACCACGAACGGCGGCAGTACGCAGGCGCCATCGAAGCTCTTGGCCAGCTCCCATGGCAGGCCCTTTTCCTTGAGCCTGGCCTGCACGTCGCGCAGGGTCAGGTCCAAGGCCGGGGCGAACCCGGAGATGGCGTCGCGCACCTCTTCCTCGGACGGGTGGGTGGACAGCGGCTTGCCCAGCAATACTGCGATCTCGGCCTCGTAATGCACCGCGCCGCGGTCGTTGGGGATCTTGAAGCCACCTTCCAGAGGGACCACGCAACTGCCCGGCTTGATGAACAACAGCGGCTCGCTGGGAATGGGGTTGTCCAGCTCCTTGGCGTGCTCGGCATAGTTACGGCCGATGCAGACCACCTTGCCCAGCGGGAAGTGGATGCGCGTGCCGTCTAGGTATTGGTGCTGGTAACTCATGGCCGACTCCTCTGGATACTGCTTTTTATTCAGGAGCGAAGATCTTACCCGGATTCATGATGCCGTTTGGATCGAATACCGCCTTGATCGCCTTCATGCAGACGATTTCGGCGGGAGAGCGGCTGTAGCCCAGGTAGTCTCGCTTGGTCATGCCCACGCCGTGCTCGGCGGAGATCGAGCCGTTGTAGCGCTCGACGATCTCGAACACCCATTTGTTCACCGTGGCGCAGCGGGCGAAGAACTCGTCCTTGGCCATGTGGTCAGGCTTGAGGATGTTTAGGTGCAGGTTGCCGTCGCCGATATGGCCGTACCAGACCACTTCGAAATCCGGGTAGTGCTGGCCGACGATGGCGTCGATGTCGCGCAGGAACGCCGGTACCTTGGAGACAGTGACCGAGATGTCGTTCTTGTAAGGCGTCCAGTGGGAGATGGTCTCGGAGATGTACTCGCGTAGCTTCCACAGATTCTTCAACTGGGTCTCGCTCTGGCTCATCACCCCATCGAGGACCCAACCCTGCTCGACGCAGTGCTCGAAGGTGGCCAGGGCTTCGTTGGCCACGTCCTCATTGCTGGCCTCGAACTCCAGCAAGGCATAGAACGGGCAATCGGTCTCGAACGGCGGCGGCACGTCGCCGCGCCCCATGACCTTGGCCAGCGCCTTGTCGGAGAAGAACTCGAAGGCGGTGAGGTCGAGCCGGCCCTGGAAGGCGTGCAGCACCGGCATGATCGAGTCGAAGTCAGGGGTGCCCAGGACCATCGCGGTGAGGTTGCGCGGGGCACGGTCCAGGCGCATGGTCGCCTCGACCACGAAGCCCAGCGTGCCCTCGGCGCCGATGAACAGCTGGCGCAGGTCGTAGCCGGTGGCGTTCTTGATCAGGTCCTTGTTCAGCTCGAGCAGCTCGCCCTTACCGGTCACCACTTTGATGCCAGCGACCCAGTTACGGGTCATACCGTAGCGAATGACCTTGATCCCGCCGGCATTGGTGCCGATGTTGCCGCCGATCTGGCTGGAGCCGGACGAGGCGAAGTCAACCGGGTAGTAAAGCCCGTGCTCCTCGGCGAACTGTTGCAGCTGGCGAGTGACCACGCCCGGCTGGCACACCACGGTACGGTCGAAGGCGTTGAAGTCCAGGATCTTGTTCATGGCGTCGAAGGCCACCACTACTTCGCCATTGGCGGCGACTGCGGCGCCGGAAAGGCCGGTACGCCCGCCCGAAGGCACCAGTGCGACCTTGTGGCGGTTGGCCCAGGCGACGATGGCCTGCACCTGCTCGATCGAACGCGGGAAGACGATCGCCGAGGGTGCCGGTGGATAGTGCTTGGTCCAGTCCTTGCCGTAGGCCTCGAGCGAAGCCGGGTCGGTGAGGACCTTGCTCGGGTCGACCAGGGTCATCAGCTCATCAAGTACCGCTGTGTGGGTCATCGGTAGAACTCTCGAACTATTCATAGTCACCCTGAGCACTCTTCACCTGTCGGGATAAGCTCAGTTTCTGTCGCGTATGCTAGCATAGCGCTCCCGCCGTTCGTGCTAAGGCCGACGCCGCGCCGCTTTACCCCCTGCCATTTTTTCTCCGGGATACAGGTTTACGCAGATGAGCAAGACTTCTCTCGACAAGAGCAAGATCAGGTTCCTTCTTCTTGAAGGTGTGCACCAGAATGCGGTCGATACCCTCAAGGCTGCCGGGTACACCAACATCGAATACCTCACTGGTTCCTTGCCGGAAGCCGAGCTGAAGGAAAAGATCGCCGACGCCCATTTCATCGGCATTCGCTCCCGCACCCAGCTGACCGAAGAGATCTTCGACTGCGCGAAGAAGCTGGTTGCAGTCGGCTGCTTCTGCATCGGCACCAATCAGGTCGACCTGGCCGCGGCTCGCGAGCGCGGCATCGCCGTGTTCAATGCCCCCTACTCCAATACCCGGTCCGTCGCCGAGCTGGTGCTGGCCGAAGCCATCCTGCTGCTGCGCGGCATCCCCGAGAAGAACGCTTCCTGCCACCGCGGTGGCTGGATCAAGAGCGCAGCCAACTCCTTCGAGATCCGTGGCAAGAAGCTGGGCATCGTCGGCTACGGCTCGATCGGCACCCAGCTGTCGGTCCTGGCCGAAAGCCTGGGCATGCAGGTGTACTTCTACGACCCGCTGACCAAGCTGCCGCTGGGCAACGCCACCCAGGTGACCAGCCTGCACGAGCTGCTGGGCCTGGCCGACATCGTCTCGCTGCACGTGCCTGAGCTGCCGTCCACCCAGTGGATGATCGGCGAGAAGGAAATCCGCGCGATGAAGAAGGGTTCGATCCTGATCAATGCTGCCCGTGGCACCGTGGTCGAGCTGGACCACCTGGCTGCCGCCATCAAGGACAAGCACCTGATCGGCGCCGCCATCGACGTGTTCCCGGTCGAGCCACGCTCCAATGACGAGCAGTTCGAAAGCCCGCTGCGTGGCCTGGACAACGTGATCCTGACCCCGCACATCGGTGGTTCCACTGCCGAAGCCCAGGCCAATATCGGCCTGGAAGTGGCTGAGAAGCTGGTCAAGTACAGCGACAACGGCACTTCCGTCTCGTCGGTCAACTTCCCGGAAGTCGCCCTGCCGGCGCACCCTGGCAAGCACCGCCTGCTGCACATCCATGAAAACATCCCGGGCGTGCTCAGCGAGATCAACAAAGTGTTCGCCGAAAACGGTATCAACATCTCCGGCCAGTTCCTGCAGACCGACGAGAAAGTCGGTTACGTGGTCATCGACGTGGATGCCGAGTACTCCGACCTGGCGCAGGAAAAGCTGCAGCAGGTCAAGGGCACCATCCGTTCCCGCGTGCTGTTCTAAGCGATACCGCTGCATGAAAAAGGGAGGCCCGGGTGGCCTCCCTTTTTTTCGCCTGTGCGTTCAGTGGCGCCTGCTTTGCGGGTAAATCCGCGAAGTTTCCAGCCGTTACTTCACGGTCACGGTGATCTTCTGCGACTCGACGCTCGGCTTGAACGGCACGTGGTACATGTCGCCCAGCACCAGCTGCAAGGTGTGCTTGCCCGGTGTCAGGGTGATGGTGGCCTCGGTCTGGGCCTTACCGAAGTGCAGCACTTGTGGGCCGGCCGGCAGCGGGGCGTTGTTTTCCGGCATCAGGCTGGTGGGCAACGGCTGGTCGGTCAGAGGTGCCTTGTCTACATCCACCAGCAAGTGGTGATGGCCCGTATGCGGCGTCTGGTCGCCTGCAGGCTTGAGCCCCATGCCTTCGATGCCGAACTTGACCGTGAAGGTCTTGTCGACGGTGGCGCCATCGGCAGGGGCAACGATGAAGACCTTGGCGCCCTGAGGCGGCTCCTGGCTCTTCAGGGCATCCGCGGCGCTGGCCAAAACCGACGCCCCCATCAGCAGGCCGGCAACGGCAGCACGCGAAAATAGGCTGTTCATTCACTTCTCCTGTGTTTCACTTCCATTGACCACTGTCCATAGGCGAACGGCGGCGCTAGAACAACATAGTTCAATTGTGTGCAAAGGTCTCGTCGGCGGTGGCCAGAAATATTTGGACTGCAGCTAAACATTGGAAGCGAGTGGAGGTCATAGCCTGCACCGTGACCGCGGCATGGCACAAAGCTGCGGCATCGAATTCATCTGCCAAACAAGAATGGGGGCATTCATGCGGTTGAGCATTGGCATATTGCTGGCACTTGCGATCAGTCCACTGGCCCAGGCCGAACTGATAGACGAGGTCAACGACCGGGGCGAACTGCGCATAGCCGTGCAAGCGGATACACCGCCCTACGCGTTCAAGGAGAACGAACACCTGACCGGCTTCGACGTGGAGCTGGGCCAGGCACTGGCCAAGGAGTTGGACGTACGCGCCGAGTTCATCGAAGCCCCTGCAGAAGAAGCGATCCCGGGTGTGGAGAGCGGCAAGTTCGACATCGCGCTCGACCAACCCAAGCCCGAGCAGGCCTCGCAACTGGCCGTCAGCGAGCCTTACGGCAGTGAGGCCCGGGTGATTCCGTTCCAGAAAGACAACCCGGCCTTCGAAACCGCAGTGAACAACGCCCTGCAACGGCTCAAGGACGACGGCCGGCTGGCGGCGCTGGAGCAAAAGTGGCTCAAGGGTGCACGAGAGACGGCCGCTGGCCAGTAACCCTGCCCGACCCTTTCGCCGGCAAGCCAGCTCCCACTGCACTGCGCTGTCCTTAGCAACACCGCCATACCTGTGGGAGCCGGCTTGCCGGCGATTGGCCGTACAGCCGCCTCAATTCTCCAAGTCAGCCAACGCCCGCTGCGCAGCGTCCAACTCCAGCTCGCTGAACACTTGCACCCCTTCGCGCCGCAGCAGTGCCGTGGTCACGCCTTCACCCGCGACCTTCACCCCGCTGAACGTCCCGTCATAGGTCAACCGGTTGCCACAGGACGGGCTGCCCGACTTGAGCACTGCCACCCGGATGCCATACTGGCGGACCAAGGCCAGGGCCTGCCGTGCACCCGCCAAGAACGCTGCGCTGACATCGCTTCCAGCCACCGTCACGACCTGGGCCTGGCCATCCAGCACAGCCCCGCCCTGCCCACCCGGAATTTCCGCAGGCGGGCGCGGTGTCGGCAGGCCGCCGGCCATCTCCGGGCAAAGCGCTACCACGCGCCCTTCGGCCTGCCAGCGCTGCAGCAAGTCGGGGTGGCCACTGTCGCGCCCGTCGTAGCGCACCGGCTGCCCCAGCAGGCAGGCGCTGACCAGGACCTTGGCCGACTCAGAACAGGTCGTTGCCACGGCGACGGAACCAGCCGGTCAAGGACAGGCGCTCGCGCCCAGCCGGCAATACTTCGTGGGGGATGTCGCCCGACAGGAACACCACCAGAGTGCCCGCTTCCGGTTGCACGTCGTGCTCCACCCCATCGGCGAGAAACATGCGCAATTGCCCTCCATCCTCGGGTTGCCAATTTTCGTTCAGATAGAGCACCACCGACACCGCGCGCCGGTCGTCGTCGCGAAAGCGATCGAGATGGCGACGGTAGAACGCGCCCTGGGGGTACAACGCGAAGTGGCATTCAAAATCTTCGAGCCCCAGGTAAAGGCCCTGGTTCAATGCCTGGCGCAGGCCTTCCATGATGTCCAGGTAGCGGTCGCAGGCCTCGGACTGGCCCGGCTCGATCCATTGGATATGGTCGCCACGGATCGTTTCGCGCACCTCCTGCCCGATGCCGCGGCCCACACTGGCAGGGCTCAGCTCGCCCTCGGCAGAACGTTGTCGACACTCGGCCGCCAAGACGCGAGTCAGTGCAGCAGGCACAAACAAGGGTTGCCGGCTCCAACCGTGGTTGGCCAGCTCATCGACAATGTTGGAAAGCATCGGATACTCAAGAGAGAGATGATGACGCATAGTATCCACTCGCCATGAAAACCGACAGCGCCACTTGGCCGCCAACCGTCATCGGCGTCTCGACAAAGCCCCGCCGCGCCACGGACAATAGCGGCCTGCCGACAGGAGTCCTGAATGCGCCGTTTGTTTTCCCTGCTGCTGATGATGTGCTGCACCATGCCTGTCTGGGCAGACAGCCTCGACCAGTTGTACAAGGCCGCCGGCTGGCCCGACCAGCGCGCCCACTTCACCGACGCGGTGAGCGCCGCCCAGCAGCGTTACAAGAACAGCCTGCCTCCGGCTGTCTACCAGGCGCTGGTCAACAACAGCAACCAACGCTTCCAGGCCCAGGCCATCGACCGCCGGGCCCAGGCGCAATTGCGCGCCAACCTGCCGAACCCGTCGCCCGCACTGGCCTTTTTCCAGTCGCCCCTGGGGCGCAAGGTGGTGGCCGCCGAACTGCTGGCCACACGCAAGGACCAACTGGCCAAGCATGCCAAGGGCCTGCCGAAGATCCAGGCAAGTGACAACCGCCTGTTGATCATCGGCCACCTGGCCCAGGCCCTGCCGGCTCGGGAGGCCGGTGCCGAGGTCAGCCTGGCGATTGCCGGCGTGGCGGCCGACAGCCTGAGCTCGATGCTGCCCGGCTTGTTCGGCGCAGGCCAGGCCCAAGGCCTGCTCGATGGCCAGCGGCAACGCCTGATGCAGCAGATCGGCGAAGACCTCAACAATACCCTGCTGTATGTCTATCGCGACCTCTCCGACACCGAACTGGAAGAGTTCGCCACCTTCGCCGAATCGGCCGACGGCCAGGCCTATTACAAGGCTGCCATCGCCGCCGTGCGCGCGGGCCTGGCCGTCGGCCAGAACGCTGCCGACCTGAACTGAGTCAACCCAGGCGCTGGTCGAGGAAGGCGAAGTAGCGCTGGCGGATTCCCGGCAGTTCGTTGGCCAGGTGATGCCTGGCCTCGGGCAGCAGCAGGATCTGCGGGTCGGCGAACTTGGCCTTGAGCACCTTGAGGTTGTAGGGCCAGTCCACCGTGCCATCCGCCTCCCCTTGTACGATCAACGGCCGCCGCTGGCTGCGCGGTGCGGCCTCTATACGCTTGACCCAGGCCACCAGGGCACCGACCCAGGCAGTGGGTAGCTGGCGTGGCTGCAGTGGGTCGGCTTCGAGGAACGGCAGGAAGGCCGGGTCGTTGCTGTTTTCGCTGAAGCGCCGCTCGATGCCGTTGACGAAGTGGCGCAGCACGCAATAGCTGAGCTTGGACCAATGCCAGGCCCGGGGCCGCACCAGGGGCGCCAGCAGGATCACCTGGCCATCGGCCGGGCTTTGCTCGCCCCGGTGCAGCAGGTGATCGACCACGATCGCCCCGCCAGTACTTTGCCCACACAGGTGCCAGGGTCGCGGCAGGTCGAGCGTACGCGCCTGCTCGAACAAGGCATCGAGCATCTGCTGATAGATGCCGAAGTCGGCGATGCTGGCCCGCTCACCGCTGGACAACCCATGCCCGGGAAGGTCGCAGCTGATCACCGCGAAGCCCTGTTGCAAGGCCCATTCGACCACATGGCAGTACAGGCCCATGTGGTCGTAGTAGCCATGCAGCAGAAACAGGGTCGCCACCGGTTGCTGCGGCAACCACACCTGCCCCACCAGCTCGAACCCCGCCGCCTGGAACACGCCCAGCCAGCTTTGCCGTGCGGGAAGGTCCAGACCGTAATAATGCTGGTACTCCCGCGCCTGGGGCGACAACGGTTGGCGGTCGGCCAAGGGCCAGAGGCTGGCGCGCAGCAGGTCAGGGTGAAAAGAGGCAGGCATCGGTACATCCACGGCAAAGCGAGTATTGACCTGTGATATTCAGCCCTGGGTCGCATCGTGGCAAGCTAGACCGCTTTCTACGGGCCTGCGGCGCCCCACAGCCATGCGAACACACCATGCCTATCCGGAAAACCCTGCTGACCACCCTCGCGCTGTTGCTCTGCACCGCCGCCCTCTGGTGGGCCTACGCGAGTTTCCAGGCCCGCTACCTGCGCCCCTTCGACAACCAGGCCACACTGTTCGAAGGCGGCCAACTGCAGCTGCCACCAGAGCTCGCCGGCCCAGGGCCGATCCGGGTCGTGCATTTCTGGGACCCTGCCTGCCCCTGTAACGTCGGCAACCAGCAACACCTGGGTGAACTGGTCGAACACTTCGCACCCCAGGGCGTGAGCTTCCATGTCGTGCAGAAAGCCGGCAGCCACGGTCAGTTGCCGGCCAACCTCACCGGCCTCAAGCCCCTGGCCCTGTTACCCGGCAGCGAACGGATCCCCGCCTCGCCCGCCGTGGCGATCTGGGACCGGGAAGGCCGCCTGGCCTACTTCGGCCCCTACAGCGAAGGCGCGGTGTGCAATGCCAGCAACAGCTTCGTCGAGCCGATCCTCAAGGCACTGCTCGAGGGCCGTTCGGTCAATGCGTCCAACACCCTGGCCCAGGGCTGCTATTGCCCCTGGGCCGGCTGACGCACTCGCGCCGGGTTGCCCACCGCGATCGCGCCCGCCGGCACGTCACGGGTCACCACGCTGCCGGCGCCGATCACCGCATTGTCGCCGATGGTCACCCCCGGCAGGATGATCGCCCCGCCACCGATCCACACGTTGTCGCCGATGGTCACCGGCCGCCCGCTTTCGAGCCCCGTGCGGCGCACTTCGGGGTCGAGCGGGTGGTCGGCGGTATAGATCTGCACCGCCGGGCCGATCTGGCAGTCTTCGCCGATGCGCACGGGCAGCACGTCGAGGATCACGCAGTTGAAGTTGATGAAGGTATTGGCGCCGACACTGATGTTGTAGCCATAGTCGCAGTAGAACGGCGGGCGGATCACCGCACCGCTGCCCGCATGGGCGAAGTGCGCGACCAACAGCCCGTGGCGGGCATCGTTGAGCAGGTCGGCGCTGTTGTTGTAGCGGTGCATCCAGTGCTTGTTGGCGATCTGCTCGGCCTGCAGCTCAGGGCACCCAGCGTGGTAGAGCTGGCCGGCCAGCATTTTCTGTTTTTCGCTCAGGGACATGGAGACTCCTTCCAGGGGGCTATGCTGAGTTCGCGAATCCGTCGATGATCGGACCACATTTTTCGCTCGAGTGCACAAGGAGTCTCGATGAAGCGCAGCCTGACCCTACTGGCAGTGGTGGTCGCCGCCGCCGTGGGTGCCAGTTTCTGGTACGTGCAGAGCAAGCAACCGCAGCGCGAGGGCGAGGTCGCCATCGCTGGCCTGCAGGCGCCGGTCAGCGTGCGCTACGACGCCCGCGGCGTGCCTCACCTGCTGGCTGGCAACGAACCAGACCTGTACCGCGCCCTGGGCTACGTGCACGCCCAGGACCGCTTGTTCCAGATGGAGATCCTGCGCCGCCTGGCCCGGGGCGAGCTGGCCGAGGTGCTGGGCGCCAAACTGCTGCCCACCGATACCCTGTTCCGCAGCCTGCGCATTCGCGAGCAGGCCGCGCGCATGGCGCAGCGCCAGGACCGGCAATCACCCGCCTGGCAGGCTCTGCAAGCCTACCTGGACGGCGTCAACCAATGGCAGGCCAGCCACCCAAGGCCCATGGAGTTCGACCTGCTGGGCATCACGCCGCGCCCCTTCACCGCCGAGGACACCCTCAGCATCGCCGGCTACCTCGCCTACAGCTTCGCCGCCGCGTTTCGCACCGAGCCGGCGCTCACCTATGTACGCGACCAGCTCGGTACCGACTACCTGAGGATCTTCGACCTGCGCTGGCAGCCCGAAGGCGCCCTGGCCAGGCCCCTGGCAGCCGCTGACTGGCGCAGCCTGGAGCACTTGGCGCGCGTGAGTCACCAAGCCCTGGGCGAGGCCGCGATACCCCAGTTCGAAGGCAGCAACGCCTGGGTCGTGGCAGGTAGCCGCACCCGCAGCGGCCTCCCGCTGCTGGCGGGCGACCCGCACATCGGCTTTGCCGTGCCTGCGGTGTGGTACGAGGCCGAGCTTTCGGCTCCCGGCTTGAGCCTCTATGGCTATTTCCAGGCCCTCAACCCCTTCGCGTTACTGGGCCACAATCGCGACTTCGGCTGGAGCCTGACCATGTTCCAGAACGATGATGTCGATCTGATCGCCGAACAGGTCAACCCACAAAACGCCGATCAGGTACGCGTCGACGGGCAATGGCACACGCTGGAAACCAGCGAGCAGGCCATCGCGGTCAAAGGGCAGGAGCCGGTCACCATCACCCTGCGGCGCTCGCCCCACGGTCCGATCGTCAACCCGGTGCTCGGCGATACCGCCGGGGCTACGCCCATTGCCATGTGGTGGGCCTTCCTGGAGACCGAAAACCCGATCCTGGAGGGTTTCTACCGGATCAACCGTGCCGACACCTTGGAGAAGATGCGCACGGCCGCCGCCTATATCCAGGCGCCTGGCCTGAACCTGGTATGGGCCAACGCCCGTGGCGACATCGGCTGGTGGGCTGCGGCCCAACTGCCGATCCGCCCGGACGGGGTCAACCCCGCCTTCATTCTCGACGGTGCCAGCCACCAGGCCGACAAACCCGGTTTCTACCCGTTCAGCGTCAACCCGCAACAGGAGAACCCGACCCGCGGCTATATCGTCTCGGCCAACTACCAGCCCCCCGCCGTCGTCCCCATACCGGGCTACTACAACCTGCCCGACCGTGGCCGTCAGCTCGACCGGCACCTGGCCAACCCAAACGTGAAGTGGGACACCGACAACAGCCAGGCCTTGCAGTTGGACACGACCACCGATTACGGCCCTCGTACCCTGGCCCCCCTGCTGGGCACCCTGCGCACCATTGCCGACAGCGATGAAGAACGAGAACTGGTAGAGCAACTGGCGGCCTGGCGTGGTGACTATCCAGTGGACTCCACCAGCGCCACGCTGTTCAACCAGTTCCTCTACGAACTGGCCTACGCTGCGCTGCATGACGAACTGGGCGATACCTGGTTCCCGGTATTGATCAGTACCCGCGCCATCGATGCCGCCCTGCCGCGGCTGGCTGCCGACCCGGATGCGCCTTGGTGGAACGTGCGAGGCGGCAACGCGCACACCGACCGTACCGCCATCGTCCGCCTGGCCTGGCAGCGCAGTCTCGCGCATCTGCGCGACGTCATGGGCAAGGACCCGGCCAGCTGGCAGTGGGGCAAGGCCCATACCCTTACCCACAACCACCCGCTGGGGGTGAAGAAGCCACTGAACCTGCTGGTGAACGTCGGCCCGTTCGCCGCGCCCGGCAGCCACGAGGTGCCGAACAACCTGTCCGCGAAGATCGGGCCGGCCCCCTGGGCGGTCAACTATGGCCCTTCCACTCGACGCCTGGTCGATTTCGCCGACGCGGCTACGGCGCTGACCATCAATCCGGTGGGCCAAAGCGGGGTGGTCTTCGACTCTCACTATGACGACCAGGCGGACGATTATGCACAGGGGCGCTACCACAAGACGCGTATGGGTGTGATACCCGCCCGGAGCACCTTGCACCTGGTGCCTGCACCTCGCACAGGGGCACTACCCTAGGAAATATCTGACCACAACTGGGGAGCCTGCCAGTAGTGAAACGCCTTTGGCACCGCTACCGTTCCACTTTTGCGACTTGACTTCAAAAGGAGCACCCGATGCAAAAGCATTTCGTGGAAATCGACGATGCGCGTATGAGCTACGTCGACCAGGGCCAGGGTTTCCCTGTGCTGTTGGGCCACAGCTACCTCTGGTCAGCGGCCATGTGGGAGCCACAGATTGACGCGCTGTCGAAACACTTTCGTGTCCTTGTCCCAGAGCTCTGGGGCCATGGCGACTCCGATGCACCACCGGCCCTCACGGGTGACATGAGCGTCCTGGCGCGCCAGCATCTGGCGCTGCTCAATGCCCTGGATATCCCCAAGTGCCACCTGGTCGGCTTGTCGGTCGGCGGCATGTGGGGTGCGGAACTGGCGCTCGAACACCCCGACCGCGTCGACCGCCTCGTGCTGATGGACACCTACCTCGGCACCGAACCCGAAGCCACGCGCCTGAAGTACTTCGCGCTGCTGGATGCCGCCAGCGCCGCAGGCCAGTTCACCGATGACCTGCTCGATACCATCGTGCCGATCTTCTTCCATGCCGGCGGCCAGACCGTGCCAGACATTCGCGAGGCATTTCGTGCTGCACTCAAGGCCTGCAGCGCAGACACCATCCGCAAGAGCCTGGACCCGTTGGGCCGGGTGATTTTCGGCCGGCCGGACCTGCTTCAGCGTCTTGAAGGCTTGCCAGCCGAACGCACCATCGTGTTGTGCGGCGATCAAGATATTCCGCGGCCGCCGGAGGAGTCCAACGAAATGGCCCGGTTGATAGGCTGCCTGGCGGCACAGGTTCCGTTTGCAGGCCACATCTCATGCCTGGAAAACCCAGAGGTCATAACCGACTTCCTGTTGAACTGGCTGCCCCGCAATGCCTGAGGTACCGCCTCATCGGTCGAGCCCCCTGTAAGATCGCGATTGGGCCGCAGCATGGTCCTGAGCATCACGTTCGTCGGATTACCCGGAAATTAATGCCTGGCGAGGGATCTTTCCTGCAAAAACCTTTTCCAAGAGCTCTGACCCGTACGGCCCTCACCTGGAACGACAACAATGAACAGCTCTTGCCCGCCGGTTTCCAACGAACAGCTTCAATGGCTCCTGGCCTTGCGCCGGGCGCTGGCCAACTCGCGCTGATTGGTCCCCGTAGAAACGACAACGCCGACGCAAGATGCGTCGGCGTTGTCGTTTCCAGGCGCTTGAATCAGAACGCCGGCAATACCGCACCGCTGTATTTCTTGGCGATGAATGCCTTTACCTCTGGACTGGTCAGCGCCCTGGCCAGTTTCTGGATGGCCTCGCTGTCCTTGTTGTCTGGGCGGGCGACCAGGAAGTTCACGTAGGGCGAGTCGCTGCCCTCGATCACCAGGGCGTCCTTGGCCGGGTTCAAGCCAGCTTCCAGGGCGTAGTTGGTGTTGATCATGTCCAGGTCAACCTGGTCCAGCACACGCGGCAGCATGGCCGACTCCAGCTCGCGGAACTTGAGCTGCTTCGGGTTCTCGGCAATGTCCTTCGGAGTGGCCAGGGCGTTCTTGGGGTCTTTCAGGGTGATCAGGCCAGCCTTTTGCAAGAGCAGCAGAGCACGGCCGCTGTTGCTGCCTTCGTTGGGGATCGCGACGGTGGCGCCCTCTTCCAGGTCAGCCAGGCTCTTGACCTTCTTCGAATAGCCACCGAACGGTTCGACATGCACGCCAACGACGGTTTCAAGGTGCGTGCCTTTGCCTTCGTTGAAGTTCTTCAGGTACGGCAGGGTCTGGAAGTAGTTGGCGTCCAGGCGCTTCTGGTCGACCTGGACGTTGGGCTGCACGTAGTCGGTGAAGACCTTGATCTGCAGGTCCACGCCTTCCTTGGCCAGGGTCGGTTTGATCAACTCGAGGATTTCGGCGTGGGGCACCGGAGTGGCAGCTACCACCAGTTTTTCAGCGGCGTTGGCGAAGCCGGTCAGCGACAGGGCTGCGGCCAGGGCTGCGGTCAGCAGGGTCTTTTTCATGGTGATCCTTGTTATCAAGCTGATGCCATCGAAGTGGCGAAGTCGGTGCCCCTTCGGCAGGGGCGTGAAACGGACGATACCGGGAATTTTTATTCCTTAACAATATCTTTTGCTTAGCTGCTTATTCCAAAAACAAACGGCCATTATAGGCTTCGAGCATGAGCGGACCGCCTGCCCTAGCGTGCGGAGGCGTTCAGGCCCGTCAATGAGTCCTCCAGCAACCGGCGCACGGCATGCCGGGTCTGCGGATCGCGGCTGCGGACCAGTTGCTCGAGCTGCCGGGCCAGGCTGGACAAGGGTGTGGTGTCCGGCAGGTCCAGATGCTCTGGCAGGATCTGCCCGCCCTCGCTCACCAGCAGGGCAAAATGGATGACGTTCTCGAGCTCCCGGGTATTGGCCATGCATGGGCTTCCATGGCTTGCTGCGCGGCCTCGCTGATCAGCGGCACCGAGCGGCCCAGACGCACGCTGTAGATACCTACGAAATACTCGGCCAACGGCAGAATGTCCCCGACCCGCTCGCGCAACGCCGGCAGCTCCAGCTGGCCTTCGCGCAGGTAATGGTAGAGGCGTTCGTTGAAATGCCCGGCGCGCACGGCCTGGGCCAGGTCGATGCTGGAGGCGGCGACCAGGCGTACGTCCACCGGTTGCGGCCGCTGGGCACCGACACGGGTGACCTCGCGGTTTTCCAGCGCCGCCAGCAGCTTGGCCTGGATGGCCAGCGGCAGGTCGGCGATCTCGTCCAGGTACAAGGTGCCGCCGTTGGCCGAACCGAACCAGCCGGCCCGGCCGCCGGCCGTCCCGCCTTGAGCACCGGCGCTGTAGCCGAACAGCTCGGCATCGGCATAGGTCGGGCTGATCGCCGCGCAGCTCACCGAGACGAACAAGCCGCTACGGTCGCTGGCCCGATGCACCTGACGGGCCAACAGCTCCTTGCCGGTGCCGGTCTCGCCGCGGATCAACACCGGCACCGGTTGCAGCGCCAGGCGCTCCAGGGCGTCGCGCAACCGTTGCGAGCGCGGGTCGATGAACACCAGGGCCTTGGCACGGATGCTCAGCGGGCTCTTGTCCAGTTCGGGAAAGGTCAGCAGCGGCTGGCCGAAAGCGTTGTGCACAGTCATGACGAGCTCCCGCCCGAGGCCGTTGCCGGCCGGGCGTCAAGGTATTCAGGGACGCGGGGGGGATCAGGCGCGGCGCAAGGCCCGCTGTTCGATCCGACCCTGCAGCCGGTAGAGGTAGGCGAAGCCTTGTTCCCAACGCTCGTGGCCGGACTTGACATTGATGTGCCCCGCGTTGGCCAGCAGCCCCGCCTCGGCGCCCCATGCCCGTGCCAGGTGCAGCGCACGCGGCACGCTCACCGCCGGGTCGTTGTCGGAGCTGACCACCTGGCTGGGGAACGGCAGGGCCTGCAGCGGGATCGGCGCGAAATTGCGCAGCGCTGGCGCGCAGGTCGGCCGCTCCACGTCCGCCGGCGCCACCAGCAGCGCCCCGTGCACCTGGCGCAGCAGGGCTGGGCTTGCCTGCGCGGCCCAGTGGGCGACAGTGATGCAGCCCAGGCTGTGGGCGATCAGGATCACCGGCGAGCGTTCGGCGGCGATCGCCTGCTCCAGCGCGTGCACCCAGTCATGCCGCTGCGGGGTGAGCCAGTCGTGCTGCTCGACCCAGGCACTGTTGGGCAGGCTGCGCTGCCAGTGACTTTGCCAATGGTTGTCTGGCGATCCTTGCCAGCCCGGCACAATCAGGTAACGAATCGACTCATTGCGCATGGGGACGCCTCCAGAAGTTTGCGTGCTTGGGCTCAAGTATAGGGAGGCGTTTATATCAGTAAAGGAATAAGAAGATATTTACTTATAACCATTAAACAAAAAGCCGCCCCTACACGATCCCTGTAGGAGCGGCCTTGTGCCGCGATGGGCCGCACAGCAGCCCGAAAGCAGCGGACGTCAGCGCTTGACCGGCGCCGGCTGCTGCTGAGTCAGGCAGTGAATGTTGCCGCCACCCAAGAGCAGTTCACGCCCCGGGATCATCACCACTTCGTGGTCCGGGAACAGATTGGCCAGAATCGTGCGCGCCTGGGCGTCCGCCGGGTCGTCGAAGCTCGGTGCGATGATGCCGCCATTGACGATCAGGAAGTTGACGTAGGAACCGGCCAGGCGCACCGACGGGTCACGCTCCTGGCTGCCAGCCACGTGGTCGACACCGGCGCATTCCTCCTCGGTGGCATACAGCGGGCCCGGGATCGGCATCTTGTGCACGACGAACTCGCGGCCCTTGGCGTCGCGGCTGTTCTTCAGCACGTCATAGGCAGCCTGGCAACGGACGTAGTTCGGGTCGTTGACGTCATCGGTCCAGGCCAGCAGCACTTCGCCTGGGCTGACATAGCAGCAGAAGTTGTCGACGTGGCCGTCGGTCTCGTCGTTGTACAGGCCATCCGGCAACCAGATGATGGTGTCCACCGCCAGATGCTCGCGCAGAACCTCTTCGATCTGCTCGCGGGAAAGATGCGGGTTGCGGTTGCGGTTGAGCAGGCACTCTTCGGTGGTGATCAGGGTGCCTTCGCCATCGACATGGATCGAGCCGCCTTCGAGCACGAAGCCTTCGGTGTGGTAGCGCTGGCAGCGCTCCATTTCCAGGACCTTGGCGGCCAGCTCCTCGTCACGGTTCCAGGGTGCGTACAGGCCGCCATCGAAACCGCCCCAGGCATTGAAGCCCCAGTCCACCCCGCGCACTTCGCCGTGGTCGTTGATGACGAAGGTCGGGCCGGTATCACGTACCCAGGCGTCGTCGTTGCTGATTTCCACCACACGAATATTGGGGATATCCAGTTGACGGCGAGCGTTCTCGTACTGGCCAGCGGAGACCGCGACGGTCACGGGCTCGAAGCGGGCGATGGCCTTGGCCAGGGTCACATGGGCGGCCTGCGCCGGCTTGCCGCCCAGGCGCCAGTTGTCCGGGCGCTCCGGCCAGACCATCCACACCTGGGTCTGTGGTGCCCATTCGGCGGGCATGTGGAAACCGTCGGCACGCGGGGTCGAATTGAGGGTCTTCATCGGTAACCTCTGCAAAAGCCCGGCGCCGACTGCGCCAGGTCGTTGATCAATCGGGGCGTCGGGAAAACGCAGCCCCCTGGAGCGGGCTTGTACCGCAATAGGCTGCCCAGCTGCCCTGTTCGGTGCCTCATTATATACTCGATAAAAATCGAACTTAGAAGCCGTAGGACAAAATATTTCGCCCATAAAAACGCCACCAAAACCGATAACAATCGGCTAAGGTGGCTACTAATGCAGGTGTTAGAGGCCTTCGCCGAGAATCCGATCCACGCAATCGACGAAGTAGTCCACGCTGGCGCGCGTGGTGCACATGGGTGGCTTGATCTTGAGGATGTTCAGGTAATCACCGGTCGGCTGCATGAAGATGCCCAGGTCGCGCAGGCGGTTGCACAGGGCCATGGTTTCCTCGGTGGCCGGCTCCAGGGTCTGGCGGTCGCGCACCAGCTCCAGGCCCAGGTAGAAACCGGAACCATGGGCGGCACCGGCAAGCGGATGTTTATCCACGAGCGCCTGCAGGCGGGCCTTGAAATAGCGCCCGACTTCCCGGGTGTTTTCCCACAGGCCCTCCTCCTGCATTACATCCAGCACCGCCATGCCGATACGGCAACTGACCGGGCTGCCGCCGGCCGAAGAGAAGAAGTAGCCCTCGGCCTCCAGGGCCTCGGCGATCTCACGGCGAGTGATCACCGCACCCAGCGGCTGGCCGTTGCCCATGCCCTTGGCCATGGTGATGATGTCCGGCACCACGCCTTGCTCTTCGAAGCCCCAGAAATACTCGCCCAGGCGGCCATAGCCGACCTGCACCTCGTCGGCGATGCACACGCCGCCGCGAGCGCGCACCTTGGCGTAGGCCTCGCGCAGGTAGCCTGTCGGCAAGGCAATGCCGCCGGCATTGCCATACACCGGCTCGCAGATGAAACCGGCCAGCTGGCGGCCGCGGGCGTCCAGGTCGGCGAGCTTGGCATCGACATCGCGCAGGTAGTCCGCTGCACAGTCCGGGCCACGGAAGCGCCCGCGGAAGGTGTTCGGCGCTTCTACCGGGTGCACCCAGTCCGGGCGGGTTTCCAAGGCCTGGGGGTTGTCGGCGATGGAGGTGGAGATGGCGTCGGTGGCCACCGACCAGCCATGGTAGGCCTCCAGCACGCTGAGCAGGTCGCGCCCACCGCTGTAGGCCCAGGCCAGGCGGATGGCCAGGTCGTTGGCCTCGGTGCCGCTGTTGACCAGGAACACCCGGTCGAAGCCCTCCGGTGCCAACTCGAGCAGGCGCTCGGAGAATTCGGCGATGGCCGCATAGTGGAAGCGCGAGTTGGTATTGACCAGCGACCACTGGCGTGCCGATTCGGCGGCCATGCGCGGATGGCCATGGCCCAGCACGGCAACGTTGTTGAGCATGTCCAGGTAGGAGCGGCCCTGCATGTCGATCAGGTAGTTACGCCAGCCACGCTCGATATGCGGCGGCTGGGCGTAGTAATGCTTTTGCGAACGGGCGAAGCTGGCATCGCGGCGCGCCAGCAAGGCCTGGGCATCGACCAGCGGCTCGGCGTCGCAATCGAACCCGAGCAGGGGGCGCGGCGACGGACATAGGGCCAGCCAGGCGTCGGCCTGGGACGGCGTGGCGAAGAACGGCGGGCGCTGTTCGTCGCCCCGGCACAGCTGGACGCTGAGAAAGCCGCAGGTCAGGCCCAGGGGCTGCCCCTTGGCCAGCGCCTGGCCGTCTGCCGGTGCCTCTTCCAGCCCGCTCAGCCAAAGGCTCCAGGCTGCGGTGCGCAGTCGCCCGCGACCGTCCCCGGTACGCTCCCAGGTGCCCGCTTCAGGGGCCTGCAGCGCGGTGCCAGCCGGTACGCTGAGCTCCACGCCCAAGGCGCAGGTGGCCGGCTCCTCAGGGCGATCGATATGGGTCTGCGACAGCCGATACTGGCCGTGCAGGGTACAGGCCGGGCCTGCCTGGGCAGCCAGCAGCCGCTGGTCGAAGCCCGGCTGCTCCCAGTTGCCCGCCTCGCAGTGCGGGCTGAGCACCCCAAGATCGACGCGTGCCATCGCCTGCCCCACCAGGGCCGGGATCAACGGCGCGCATCCAGCCAGCCCCAGAGGCGCCAGCGCACCGCCCGTGGCCTGGAGAATCGCAGCTTCCATCAGGGCGAGCGGCACGGCAGCGGCCGTATCGAAGATGGCCCATTCATGGGCGATGTTATTGCGGATGTATTGATTGCCCGGGTCGACCCGCAACTGCTGTTCGCTGCTGAGCACCAGCACTGCGGCACGCATCAGCACCAGCGGCCAAAGGGCGCGCAGTTCGGCATCCTGCAGCGGGTTGACGGCGTGGTAGGCACGAATGGCCGGCAGGATGCGCAGCGGGTCGCCTTCGGCATGGTGCAACAGCGCCGCGCAGGTGACGGACAGGTCGGCGATACGCCAGGTGCGCAGCAGGTCGCCGAAGTCGATGACGCCCTGCAGCTGCCATTGGCGCGCCTGGTCACGGGCCCAGACGGCATTGTCGTCGGTGATGTCCAGATGCACGGCCTGGGTCGGCAGGTCGGCCACCAGCGGCTGCAGGCGTTCGACGGCCAAGCCAGTGACGCGCTCGACGCGCTGGCGACGCTCGTCGTCCAGCACCGGCAGCAAGTGTTCGATCAGCGCCTGGGCGTGGCGCGGGTCCCATTGCAGGGTGCGCTCGAGGCCTGGGTGCTCGAAGCCGGCCAGGGCCTGGTCGACCCGGGCGCACAGCGCGCCTAGCTCGCCAACCAGCCTTGCCGGCATGTGCGCAAGACGGGTCAGCGGCTGGCCATCGATGTAGTCGAGCAGGCGCACCCGCAGCGGCTGGCCGTCGATCTCCACGGCCAGCAGCTCCTGGCCATCGCGCGCCCGGCGTACCTGTGGCACCGGCAGGCCCTGTTCGCCCAGGTAGGCCAGCGCCGCATGCTGCGCCTCGAGCTCCACCTGGGCATAGCTGCCGTGGCAGGCCTTGAGCACGAAGCGCCCCTGGTCGCTGTCCAGCCGCAGGTTCAAGTCCTGCTGGCTGCCCAACGGTTGCAAGCGCCCTGCCAGGTCGTAGTGCGCTCGCAGCAGGGCGTGGGCCTGGGCTTCGCTGAGCGAGGGGCTGGGCTGGCTGGAACGCTGGATCAGGGTGCTCAAGGGCATGGGAGGGAACCTCGGTTTTTTTGTCGCCTATATCGCCACTGCTCACGGCGATATACAAGAGGCCGATGACAAAAGCATGGCTATGCGGCGCTGATGGACAGACGCAAGTAGCGCATAATTGCGCCAGATCCTTCTGGCGCCCGATAGATGATTCAAACCCAAACGCCTCCACGACGCCCACGCTGGCGCAGCCTCGCCCTGCTGGCCCTGTGCCTGGCACCCCTGCTCTGGCCGCTGCATCACCTGGCCGAGCGCTACTACCAGGATGAGCTGGCCTCGCAGAATCGCCAGACCCTCGACCTCTATGTCGCCAACCTGCTGGGCACCCTGCACCGCTACGAGACCCTGCCGCGCATCCTCGGCGACCTGCCGGCCCTGCGCGGTGCGCTGCACGACCCGTTCAAGACCGAGGCGATCACCAACGCCAACCGCCTGCTCAAGGAAATCGCCAAGCAGACCGGCGCCGAGGTGATGTACCTGATGGATGTCAGCGGCAATACCCTGGCGGCGTCCAACTGGGACAAGCACGACAGCTTCGTGGGCCGCAACTTCGCCTTCCGCCCCTACTTCCTCGAAGCCATGGACGGGCGCCTGGGGCGCTTCTTCGGCCAGGGCACCACGTCGGCCAAGCGCGGCTACTTCTTCGCTGCGGCGGTGCATGACCAGGACAAGGTCGTAGGCGTGTTGGTGGTCAAGGTCGACCTCGACCACACCGAGACCCTGTGGGGGCGTACGCCCGAGCAACTGCTGCTGACCGACCAGAACGGCGTTGTGGTACTGACTTCCCGCCCGGACTGGCGTTTCCGCGCCACCCGCGAGCTGACCCCGGCCGAGCGCGAGGCGATCGTCGCCATCCAGCCCTACCCGACCCAGGCACCCCAGCCACTGAACCTCAACCCTGCCGCCTGGCTGGTACAGACCCGCGACATCAAGGAGACCGGCTGGCAGGTCAGCATCCTTGCCCCGCGCACCCTAGTCGATCGCTCGGTACAGACGGTCATGGCCATCGGCGCTGGCGCCTTGCTGGTGCTGATGCTGCTGGCCGGCCTGGTGATGCAGCGTCGGCGCCACTACATCGACCGCATCGACTTCGAGGCGCGCGGGCGCCAACAGCTTGAACAACGCGTCATGGAGCGCACCGCCGACCTCGAGGGCCTCAATACCCGGCTGAAGAAGGAAGTGCTCGAGCGCGAACAGGCCCAGCAGGAGCTGGTGCGCGCCCAGGATGAACTGGTCCAGGCGGGCAAGTTATCGGTGCTCGGCACCATGTCGGCGAGCATCAGCCATGAACTCAACCAGCCCCTGGCGGCGATCCGCAGCTATGCCGAGAACGCCGAGATCCTCCTGGACCACCAGCGCACCGAGGACGTACGCGGCAACCTCAAGCTGATCGGCGAGCTGACCGGTCGCATGGCCTCGATCATCACCCACCTGCGTGCCTTTGCCCGCCGCGACCAGCACGCGCCGGAAAGCGTGGCCCTGCAGCCGGCGCTGGACGACGCCCTGGCGCTGCTGGCCAAGCGCCGCCGGGCCATGGCCGTGGAGCTGGTACGCGACCTGCCCGAGGCCACACTCTGGGTGCAGGCCGGCGAAACGCGCCTGCGCCAGGTACTTGGCAACCTGTTGGCCAACGCCCTCGACGCACTCACCGAAAAAGCCAACCCACGCAAGCTATGGCTCAGTGCCGAACGCCAGGATGACTGCGTTTACCTGTACATTCGCGACAATGGCCCGGGTTTCAGCCGCCAGGCCCTGGAGCATGCCAAGGAGCCCTTCTTCACCACCAAGACCCGCACCCAGGGCCTGGGGTTGGGGCTGGCCATCTGCGAAAGCCTGATGCATGCCCTGGGCGGCGAGCTGCTGCTGGGTAACCACCCGGAAGGCGGCGCCCTGCTGATCCTGCGACTGCGCGTGGCCAAGCCCGGCGCCAACCTGCAATCTTCGGAGGACCCCTCGGCATGACGACCGAGACACAGATCGACAGCCGCACCCAGGTCATCCTGGTGGACGACGATCCGCACCTGCGCCAGGCCCTGGGCCAGACCCTGGACCTGGCCGGGCTCAAGGTCGTGGCCCTGGCTGATGCCCAGGGGCTGGCCGAGCGCATCGAACCGGACTGGCCCGGCGTGGTGGTCAGCGACATTCGCATGCCCGGCATCGATGGCCTGCAACTATTGGAACAACTGCACGGGCGCGACAGCGAGCTGCCGGTGCTGCTGATCACCGGCCACGGCGACGTGCCGCTGGCCGTGCAGGCCATGCGCGCCGGTGCCTATGACTTTCTGGAAAAACCCTTCGCCAGCGATGCCCTGCTCGACAGCGTGCGCCGCGCCTTGGCCCTGCGCCGCCTGGTGCTGGACAACCGCAGCCTGCGCCTGGCCCTGAGCGACCGCCAGGAGCTGTCCGCGCGCCTGGTCGGCCAGTCGCCGGCCATGCAGCGCCTGCGCGAGCAGATCGGCGCCCTGGCTGCGACCCGCGCCGACGTGCTGATCCTTGGCGAAACCGGTGCCGGCAAAGAAGTCGTGGCCCGCGCCCTGCACGACCTGTCGAGCCGTCGCGACGGCCCGTTCGTGGCGATCAATGCCGGCGCGCTGGCCGAGTCGGTGGTCGAAAGCGAACTGTTCGGCCATGAGCCGGGCGCCTTTACCGGGGCGCAGAAGCGCCGTATCGGCAAGTTCGAGTTCGCCAACGGGGGCACGCTGTTCCTCGACGAAATCGAAAGCATGAGCCTGGATGTACAGGTCAAGCTGCTGCGCCTTCTGCAGGAGCGCGTGGTGGAGCGCCTGGGCGGCAACCAGCTGATCCCGCTGGATATCCGTATCATCGCCGCCACCAAGGAAGACCTGCGCCAGGCCGCCGACCAAGGGCGCTTCCGCGCCGACCTGTACTACCGCCTGAACGTGGCCCCCCTGCGCATCCCGCCCCTGCGCGAGCGCGGCGACGATATCCTGGTGCTGTTCCAGCATTTCGCCGATGCCGCCAGCCAGCGCCATGGCCTGCCGGCCAACCATCTGCAACCCGCCCATCGCGCCCTGCTGCTGCGCCACGACTGGCCAGGCAATGTGCGCGAGCTGCAGAACGCCGCCGAACGCTTCGCCCTGGGCCTGGAGCTGGCCCTCGATGGCCAGGCGCCTGCTGCCCCCGCCACCGCCGACCCTGTGCGCACCGGCAACCTCAGCGAACAGGTCGAGCATTTCGAGCGCTCGCTGATCGCTGCCGAACTGGCTCAGCCGCACAGCTCCATGCGCAGCCTGGCCGAAGCCCTCGGCATTCCGCGCAAGACCCTGCACGACAAGCTGCGCAAGCACGGCCTGAGCTTCGCCGACAGCGCCAGCGGGCAAGACGACCCGGAGGACAACCGCCCATGACCAGCGACAGCCAGTACCTGCAGTCCGTACTGCATAACGACATCCCCCTGACCCGCGAGATGGGCATGGCCGTCATCGACTGGCACGACCAGCGCCTGCGCCTGCAGTTGCCGCTGGCGCCCAACGTCAACCACAAGAGCACCATGTTCGGCGGCAGCCTGTATTGCGCCGCAGTGCTGGTGGGCTGGGGCTGGTTGCACCTGCGTCTGCGCGAACTGGGTATCGACGATGGGCATATCGTCATCCAGGAAGGCCAGATCAGCTATCCGCTACCGGTCACCGGGGCGGCTGTCGCCAGTTGCCCGGCGCCTGACGAGAAGACCTGGGAGCGCTTCCTGGCGATGTACCAGCGCCGAGGGCGGGCGCGGCTGACCCTCGAGACGGTGGTGTGCAATGCTGGCAGTGACGCGCCTGCCGTGAAATTCAGCGGGCAGTACGTGTTGCATCGCTGACATAGGGGGCCGCTTCGCGCCCCTTTCGCGGGACAGGTGGGAGCTGGCGGAGCCTGCGATGGGCCGCACAGCGCCCCGCCAACTCAACCGATCGCAGCGGCCAACTGCAACAGTGCCGCACGCCACGGCGCCGCAGCCGGCAAGGCGAGGAAGAACGGGTTGAGCAACGATTCACGCGCCGGATAGCGGAACGGCGCGCCATCAAGGCCGATCACCTCGCCCCCAGCGCCTTCGAGCACGCCCTGGGCGGCGGCAGTATCCCATTGAGACGTCGGCGCCAGCCGTGGATAGCAATCGGCGGCCCCTTCGGCCAGCAGGCAGAACTTCAGCGAGCTGCCCACGTTGGCCAGCTCCAGCTCCCCGACCGCACTGCCCAACCCACCCAGCAACGCCTCCTGCTGCGGGCTGGAATGCCGTTTGCTGGCCACAACGGTGAAACGCCCTTCCTCTGGCGGTTGCCGGCGCACCTGGATCGGCTCGGCCTCGGCGCCCGCTTGCGCGCGCCATGCACCCAACTGGCGGCCGCCGAAATAACAGCAGCCGTTGGTCGGCATCGACACCACGCCGAACACTACCTCGCCGTGCTCGATCAAGGCGATGTTGACCGTGAATTCCTCGCTGCCAGCGATGAACTCCTTGGTGCCGTCCAGGGGGTCGACCAACCACCAGCGTGTCCAGGCCCGGCGCTCGCCCAGAGCGATGTCGCAGTCTTCTTCGGACAGGACCGGGATGTGCGGCGCCAAGGCCTGCAAGCCATCGGCGATCACCCGGTGGGCAGCGAGGTCGGCCGCGGTCACCGGCGAATCGTCCGCCTTGTTGGTCACCGCCACATTGGCACGCCAGAACGGCAGGATCGCCTCGCCAGCCAGGCGGGCCAGCTTTACCACTTCGAGCATCAGCTGCTGGTCGTTCATGCGCTCAACTGCCCCCGCTGGATCAGCAGGTCACGGGCCAGGTACAGCGCCGCCAGGGCCCGGCCTTCGGAAAACTGCGGGTGCATGGCCAGGGCCGACAGCTCGCGCAGGTTGACCTTGTCCACACGCATCGGCTCGGGCTCGTCACCCTCGAGGCGTTCTTCATAAAGGTCGGTGGCCAGCACCACCTGGATCTTCTGGCTCATGTAGCCAGGCGAGAGCGACAGCTCGGTCAGGTGCTCCAGCTGGTGCGCGCCGAAACCCGCCTCCTCCTTGAGCTCACGGTTGGCGGCCGCCAGCACGTCCTCCCCCGGCTCGATCAGGCCCTTGGGCAACGACAATTCATATTCGTCGGTGCCGCCGCAGTACTCCTCCACCAGTACCGCATGCTCGGCGTCGAGCATCGCCACCACCATCACCGCACCATAGCCGTTGCCGCGGCCGACCAGGCGCTCGTAGGTCCGCTCGGTGCCGTTGGAAAAGCGCAACTGCACGGCTTCGACGCGGAACAGGCGGCTGCTGGCGACGATTTCGCGAGCGAGTACGGTGGGTTTCTGGCGCATGGGGCGGCTCCTTGGCGTGAACGGGTTACTATACCGTGGCTTGCCGACCGATCGAGAGTTTCCCATGCCTGTTCTTCCCTGGTCCGCCATCGATACCGTCCTGCTGGACATGGATGGCACCCTGCTCGACCTGCACTACGACAACCAGTTCTGGCTGGAACACCTGCCCCAGCGCTATGCCGAGCTGCACGGCATCAGCCGGGCCATGGCGGAGCTGGAGCTGCAGCCATTGTTCGAGCGCAACGCCGGTACCCTGAACTGGTACTGCCTGGACTTCTGGAGCCGCGAGCTGAAGCTGCCGATCCGCGAGCTCAAGCAGGAAATCGCCGACCTGATCGCCCTGCGCCCGGATGCCGACACCTTCCTCGAGGCGCTGCGCAAGGCCAACAAACGGGTGATATTGATCACCAACGCCCACCGCGACTCGCTGTCGCTGAAGCTGGAGCGGGTGGAGCTGGCGCCGTACTTCGAGCGGCTGATCAGCTCCCATGACTATGGTTACCCGAAGGAAAGCGCGCAGTTCTGGGATGCGCTGCAGGCGGATATCGGCTTCGAGCCCGCGCGCAGCCTGTTCATCGACGATACCCTGGCGATTCTGCGCAGTGCACGGCGCTTTGGTGTGCAGCACTTGCTGGCGGTGCGCGAACCCGACAGCAAGGCGGGACCACGCGATACCCAGGAGTTCGCGGCGGTGGAGGATTACCGGGCGTTGCTGGCGGGACTGTGAGAAGGATTCGCGGATAAACCCGCTCCCGTAGGGGCCACCGTCACACCAATTGCCTTGCAACGGGCACGAGCGAATGCTGCCCCTATGGGTGCGGGCTTGTCCCGCGCTAGGGCCGGTACAGGTTACGGCATAGGGTCAGTCAGGAATACGCAGCACCTGCCCCGGGTAGATCTTGTCCGGGTGCTTGAGCATCGGCTTGTTGGCCTCGAAGATCTTGTTGTACTGGTTGGCATCGCCGTACTCGGCCTTGGCGATGGCACTGAGGGTGTCGCCCTTTTTCACCGTGACGAAGCGCGCTGCCTGGGCCACCGGCCCGGTGACGGTGATCTGGTCATCCACCGTGGCGACGCCGTCGATGTTGCCCGCAGCCAGGATGATCTTTTCCTTCTCCTCCTGGCTGGCAACCTCGCCCTTGAGAATGATCTTGTCGCCCTCGACCGTGGCGGAAATGTTCGGGTTGCCCAGGCCAACGCTTTCTACATGCTTCTTGAGTTGCTCCTCGGCATTGGCGTTACCGGGTGTCAGCAGGTCGATCAGCTTTTCGCCGGCTTCCTTCACGAAACTGAACAGGCTCATGTCACACTCCTTGATGGTGAATTCCAGGAAGCAGGAGTCTAGGACAGCTTTGCCCACTCTGCCGCCCGGAAACCGATCAACCCGCTCTATCACGGCATAGAACCTGGCAACTGGACGCCACTGCCCCAGGGGCATAGGCTTGTGCCGTAACAAAGCCGCCGGTGATCCGCCCTGATGAACAGCAAACCCCCGGTCTGCGCGGCATCCATGCCTGCTGCTCTGCCGGCCGCCAGCAATACCTACGACTACGTGC
Source organism: Pseudomonas sp. NY15356 (assembly GCF_048068175.1). Lineage (NCBI taxonomy): Bacteria > Pseudomonadati > Pseudomonadota > Gammaproteobacteria > Pseudomonadales > Pseudomonadaceae > Pseudomonas > Pseudomonas sp. NY15356. Next base: position 473,890 of record NZ_JBLUPW010000001.1, read on the forward strand.
AGCTCACCGATGGTGCAGCAGACTCGACCCCGCTCGCCGAGGAAGTCGCCCTGGCCATCGCCTACAACGGCCTGAACCAGGCGGTGATGCTGGTCAGCCCCACCGACCTGGAAGACTTCGCGGTCGGCTTCAGTGTCGGCAGCGGCATTGTCGAAAGCACCGATGAAATCTATGACGTGAAGCTGTCCGGCAGCGGCTCGGCCTTGTATGCGGACCTGGAGATCTCCAGCCGTGCGTTCTGGAACCTGAAGAACCAGCGCCGCCAGTTGGCCGGCACCAGCGGTTGCGGCCTGTGTGGCGTCGAAGCCCTGGAGCAGGCGTTGCCGGAGCTGGCCGAACTGCCCGGTGCACCGCTGCCGCCAGCTCAATGGCTGGCCGGTCTGCGCCAACGCATCGATGCCTACCAGCCTTTGGGACAGCATTGCGGCGCGGTGCATGCCGCCCTGTTCATGGACCGACAAGGCCAACTGCTCATGGGCCGCGAAGATATCGGTCGGCACAATGCCCTGGACAAGCTGATCGGCGCCCTACTGCGCCAGCGCATCGACACCGACGGCGGCCTGGCCATCGTCACCAGCCGCTGCAGCCTGGAACTGATCCAGAAAGTGTTGCGTGCCGGCATCCAGACCCTGGTCAGCCTCTCGGCCCCTACCGGCTTGGCGCTGCAATGGGCGCGCAAACACAACCTCAACCTGATCCACCTGCCCAAGCACAGCCCGCCGCGCGTGTTCAGCCCGGTCATGGAGGCTGGCAAACAGCCATGAAAAAAGCCCTGTCCGGGGTGGGCAGGGCTTGGTTTCAAATAGCTCAGACACGCGAAAATGAAGAAAGTTCCATATAGAAAACAATAAGTTAGAGAATTGTGTACAACTCGTGCTACTCGTCGGATTTCAATTGCCAGACGCCTCGCCGAGCCTCACATTCGCCTCGTCATCCCTATGAGGCTCTCTTGAATGAAGAAGTACTCCTCGATTCTGTTGTTGTCCTTTAGCCTGCTCAGCGGCGTTGCCATGGCAGGCGGCAATACCGAGGCCGGCATTGGCGGCGCATTGGGTGGGGTACTCGGCTCCGTAGTGGGCAACTCCATCGGTGGTAGCACCGGCGGCGCCATTGGTGCCGGCTTGGGCGGTGCGGCCGGCGGCGCCCTGGGTGCCGACAAGCGCCAGCGCGGTGAGGCCGCCATCGGTGGCGCTCTGGGCGCTGCCGGCGGTAACGTGGTCGGTCGTTCGATGGGGGGCACCACTGGTAGCCACATTGGTGCAGCCGCAGGCGGTGGCGTCGGTGGTGCGCTGGGTAACTACCTGGGCAACAAGGCCGACGAAGACGATTGGGACGATCGTCGCCGTTATCGTCGCGACTATGATGGCCGTCGCCACTGGGACCGTGGCCACCACTACGGCCATCGCAAGCACAAGCGCCACTGGCGTTATGACGACTGATCGCTGAATAGCTCAGTCCACAAGAAGGCCCTGCCCTGACCGGCAGGGCCTTTTCGTTTGGGGTGGATCGATGATCAGCCGTTGAGCTGCAGGCCCACCAGGGTCATGCGCAATGTATCGGCCAAGGCCACCGGCTGGCCCGACGCACGCTCCACGAACACCTGCACCAAGGTACCTGCCGCCAGGGCCTGCGCCTCGCCGGGGCGAAACAGCGCCAGGCGGTATTCCACGGTACTGCCCGCCAGGCGCGCCACGCCCAGGCCCACTTCCAGCACATCAGGAAACCCTGGCAGGGCATAGAACTGCGCCGCCGAACTGATCACCACCCCAGCCAGCTCGCCGTCACGCAGGTCCAGCTCGGCCTGTTCCACAAGGAACGCCTGCAGCGCCGTCTCGAAGTAGCCATGCACCGTGGCGCCAGCGATGTGGCCATTGAGGTCGTTATCCTGCGGGCGGGTGAGGATGGGATGGAAATGGTTGAAATGGCTGCGCTGAGGGGATTCGGTCATAGGTTACCCAGGCTTGGTTACCCAAAGTGAAGATAGCATCGTGCAGGGCCAAGGAGCGGCGGCCCGGCCTAACGTCAGCGACCTTACCATTGCACTCGTATCGGATACAAAAAAGCCGCCCCAAAGGGCGGCTTCTTGATCCGTGCCGGCTACAGCTTACAGCTGCGGGCCTGCGGCCTTGATGGCCTCGGAGACATCGAACTTCTGGAAGTTCTCGATGAACAGCTTGGCCAGGCCCTTGGCGGCTTCGTCGTAGGCAGCCGGGTCAGCCCAGGTGTTGCGCGGGTTGAGCAGGACGGTTTCGACGCCCGGCACGGCCTTCGGCACATCCAGGTTGATGATGTCCAGGTGCTCGGTCTCGGCACCGACCAAGGCACCGCTCTGGATCGCGGCGATCACGGCACGGGTGGTCGGGATGCTGAAGCGCTTGCCAACGCCGTAGCCACCACCGGTCCAGCCGGTGTTGACCAGATAGACCTTGGAGCCGAAGCCCTTGATGCGCTTGATCAGCAGTTCGGCATATTCGCCGGCCGGGCGCGGGAAGAACGGGGCGCCGAAGCAGGTGGAGAAGGTCGACTTGATGCCGCCGCCCGAGCCCATTTCGGTGGAGCCGACCAGCGCGGTGTAGCCGGACAGGAAGTGGTAGGCCGCCTGCTCGTTGTTCAGGATCGACACAGGAGGCAGTACGCCGGTCAGGTCGCAAGTCAGGAAGATGACCGCATTCGGCTCGCCGCCCAGGTTCTTCTCGGAACGCTTCTCGACGTGCTCCAGCGGGTAGGCGGCGCGGCTGTTCTGGGTCAGGCTGCCGTCGGCGTAGTCGGCGTGCTTGGCGTCGTCGAGCACGACGTTCTCCAGCACCGCGCCATGCTTGATGGCTTTCCAGATGACCGGTTCGTTCTTCTCGGACAGGTCGATGCACTTGGCGTAGCAGCCGCCTTCGATGTTGAAGACCACGCCCTCGCCCCAACCGTGCTCGTCGTCACCGATCAGGTAGCGGCTTTCGTCGGCCGACAGGGTGGTCTTGCCAGTGCCGGACAGGCCGAAGAACAGGGTCACGTCGCCCGCTTCGCCGATGTTGGCCGCGCAGTGCATCGGCAGCACGTCGGCAGCTGGCAGCAGGAAGTTCTGCACGGAGAACATGGCTTTCTTCATTTCACCGGCATAGCGCATGCCGGCGATCAGCACCTTCTTCTGGGCGAAGTTGATGATGACGCAGCCGTCGGAGTTGGTACCGTCGCGCTCGGGGACACATTCGAAGTTGGCGACGTTCAGGACCTGCCACTCTTCACGGCCTGCCGGATTGTACTGGGCCGGGTTGATGAACAGGCAACGGCCGAACAGGTTCTGCCAGGCAGTCTGGGTAGTCATCTTGACTGCCAGGTAGTGCTCGGCGGCAGCGCCTACGTGAACGTGGGAAACGAAGTGTTCCTGGGCGTTGTTGAACGCCTCGACGCGGGCCCACAGGGCATCGAACTTGTCAGCCGGGAACTTGCGGTTGATCGGCCCCCAGGCGATGGCGGAGGAAGTGCTGGGCTCGTCGACGATGAAACGGTCTGCCGGCGAACGACCGGTACGGTGACCGGTTTTCACGACCAGTGCGCCAGTATCGGCCAGCTCGCCTTCACCGCGGGACAGCGCTTCTTTTACCAGTTCATCGACGGTCAGGTCGGTGTACACGGTGTTGTTGGCTTGCGTCATGAGATACCCCATCCGGCCCGAGGCCGAGTGCTCCAAACGTTTTGTAGTCGTCTGTTTTAAACTACTACAGCGAAAAAAGTGGCCGGATTATGCCAGAAAAGCCCAAAAAAAGTAGGCCCCTCCTGTCAGAACTGCGCTTTTGCGCAATTCGACAGGAGATTTTCCTGTAGTTAAACGTTTCAGTGCTGAGTATCTGACGGAAGCTCGGTACCGCCACCGGCAAACAATTGCGCCACATCGCTCGTATCGAAGAAATAGCGTTCGTTGCAGAACTGGCAATCGATCTCGACCTTGCCGCCGCACTCCTCGACCAGCGCCTTGGCATCCTGCTCGCCGAGGCTGACCAGGGCGTTGCCGGAGCGCTCGCGCGAGCAGCTGCAGCGGAAGCGCAGCGGCTGGATGTCGAACAGGCGCACGGCATCTTCGTGGTAGAGGCGATGCAGCAGCGTTTCGTTGTCCAGCGGCCACTCTTCAGGCTTCAACGTGCTGGCCAGGGCTACCACATGCTGCCAGCTTTCCTCACGCTCTTCGTCGTCAGGCTGGCGGTCGCGGGGCAGTTGCTGCAGTAGCAGGCCACGCGCCTTGCCGCCCTCGGCGTTGAGCCAGAAGCGGGTATTGAGCTGCTGCGACTGCACGAAGTAGTTGGTGAAGCATTCGGACAGGTTGGTGCCATCGAGGTCGACGGTACCTTGGTAGCGTTGGCCCTTGACCGGGTCGATGGTCAGGGTCAGGTGGCCGTCGGGCATCAGCTGGGCCAGGGTCGCGCCATCGGGAATCTGATCTTCTTCGTAGCGTGCCATGCCGCGGATATCACGTTCGCCCGAGCATTCCACCATCAAAAGGGGGATAGGGCCGGCCGAACGCGCCTGGAGAATCAGCAGGCCATCGAACTTCAGTGCACCTACCAGCAAGGCGGTGGCGGCCATCAGCTCGCCGAGCAGCGAGGCGACCGGTTGCGGGTAGGGATGACGGGCCAGGACGTCGGCATAGCTCTGGTCGAGCGCCACCCACTCGCCGCGGATATCGCGGTCGTCGAAGATGAAACGCTGGGTGAAATCGGTATCGGGCAAATCGCTCATAGGTTCTGGCTATCTGAAAATGATGACAAAATGATTACAAGGGTTTACGAGGCCCTGTTGGAGAGCATTCACAAGATGCTCGAACCCGCTGGTAATAGAGGTATTTTATGGACAATCGACCACTGTTCCAAGCAAGGTGGTCCTGGGGACCTTTGCTGGCCTGCACCTTGGTGTCTGTTGCATTACTGTGTTTCTGGTTATGGCCCTTTGGCCAGATCTTGTGCCTGACTTTCGACGAATGGCTGTTCCACAGCCTCAATGCACCGCTGGCCGACAACACGGTCTGGCGCTATATCTGGACCGTCGGCAGCCTGCGCCCATTCGATATCGTCGTTGGCCTCATCCTGCTGGCCCTGTTGATCCGCGGCAATTGGGTGTTCAAAGCGGGTCAGGTACGCGAAGCCTTCCTGGGCTTTCTCGTCACGCTGATTCTCTTAGTGGTGATTCGTGCGCTGTTTTCCAAGTGGGTGACGATCATGGGCTGGCAACATAACAGCCCGTCGATGGTCTTCGACAACGTCGTGCACCTGAGCGACTACTACCCGAACCTGGAAGCGAAATGGGAACTCAAGGACCGCTCCAGCCAGAGTTTTCCGGGTGACCACGCCTCGGTGCTGCTGATCTGGGCGCTGTTCATGAACCTGTTCAGCCGCGGCTTGGTGCAGCGCCTGGCAATTTGGGGGTTGGCGCTGCTGTTCATGCTGCCGCGCCTGGTGGCAGGCGCCCATTGGGGGCAGGACGACTACATCGGCGGGCTGCTGATGGCGCTGCTGGCGTTGGCTTGGAGCTGCTATACACCGCTGGTGGCCAAGGCCAGCGCAGCGCTGCTGCGCTGGACCGCGCCGTTGTTCGGGGTGTTGGCGCGGTTGCCGCTGGTTGGGCGGATGAGCGTCATACGCAGTGTCTGATCGACCCGGGGTTGCTTCGCAGCCCAATCGCGGGACAAGCCCGCTCCTACAGGGGCACCACGCTGACAATCTGTGGGGCTTGCCCCGCGATTGGGCCTTTCAGTCGTAACTGCCCTGCAGTTGATGAATCTGCCGCCGCTGCTTCTTGGTCGGGCGCCCATCGGTGGTGACGCCCATGGCCCCGGCCTTGCGCATCTCGGCGGCCTGCTCGCGCTTGCGCACGCTCTCCTGGGTTTCCTCGTACAGCGCCTGCGCCTGCGGCGCGCCACGGCGCACATCGGAAAGCGCCTTGACCACCACGGTGCGCTCGTCGAAGCCTGTTCGTAGCACGAACTCATCGCCGACCCGCGGCTCCTTGCCCGGCTTGCAGCGCTCGCCCCGGCAGTGCACCTTGCCACTTTCGATCGCTGCCTTGGCCAAGGCGCGGGTCTTGTAGAACCGCGCCGCCCACAGCCATTTGTCCAGGCGGACCTTGTCGTCTTCTTCCGGCTTGTGTGCCATTGCACTACCTCAAATTCTGTCTTTAACGGAACTGTACTACCGTAACTTGCGGATGCAAAAAGTCCGCGCCGTGCTTACAGTTCACCACCTCATCCGCAGGGTGTGTTTCGTGAAGACATTTGACCATCTGACTGTGATCGGCCTGCGCGAGTGGGTCGCCCTACCCGACCTCGGCTTGGCCGGCCTGCGCGCCAAGATCGATACCGGCGCCAGCACCTCCAGCCTGCATGCCACCGACGTGGAACCGTTCGAGCGCGACGGCCAGCCCTGGGTACGTTTCACCGCCCACCTGGGCTCGGTAGTGCAGCTGCGCCATCGCCGCTGCGAGGCGCCGCTGGTCACGATGAAAACCATCAAGAGCTCCAACGGCCAGGCCCAGGTCCGCTATGTGATCCGCACACCGCTGGCGTTGGGCGACCGGGTCTGGGAGGTGGAGTTCACCCTGGCCTGTCGCAAGAACATGCGCTACCGGTTGCTGCTGGGTTCCAAGGCGCTGATCCACGGCCAGCTGGTGGTCAACCCAGGCGTGAAGTACGTCCAGGACAAACCGGCCTTCCCGGCCACCCTTTCCCCTGTTACAGGTGCTGCATGAAGATCGCTGTGCTATCGCGCAACCCGCGTCTGTATTCCACCCGCCGCCTGGTCGAAGCCGGTACCCAGCGCGGTCATGAAATGGTGGTGATCGATACCTTGCGTGCGTACATGAACATCGCCAGCCACAAGCCACAGATCCACTACCGTGGCAAACCGCTGGAAGGCTTCGATGCGGTGATCCCGCGCATCGGCGCCTCGGTCACCTTCTACGGCTGCGCGGTGCTGCGCCAGTTCGAGATGATGGGGGTCTACCCGCTCAACGAGTCGGTGGCCATCGCCCGCTCGCGAGACAAGCTGCGCTCGCTGCAGTTGCTGTCGCGACGTGGCGTCGGCCTGCCGATCACAGGCTTCGCCCATTCGCCGGACGACATTCCCGACCTGATCCAGATGGTCAACGGCGCACCGCTGGTGATCAAGGTGCTCGAAGGCACCCAAGGCATCGGCGTGGTGTTGTGCGAAACCACCAAGGCCGCCGAGTCGGTGATCGAGGCCTTCATGGGCCTGAAGCAGAACATCATGGTCCAGGAATACATCAAGGAAGCGGGCGGTGCCGATATCCGCTGCTTCGTCGTCGGCGACAAGGTCATCGCCTCGATGAAGCGCCAGGCCAAGCCTGGCGAGTTCCGCTCCAACCTGCACCGCGGTGGTGTCGCCAGCCTGATCAAGATCACGCCGGAGGAGCGCATGACCGCCATTCGCGCGGCCAAGGTGATGGGCCTGAGCGTGGCCGGCGTGGATATCCTGCGCTCCAATCATGGGCCGCTGGTGATGGAGGTGAACTCATCGCCTGGGCTGGAAGGCATCGAAGTCACCACCGGCAAGGATGTGGCCGGGATGATCATCGGGCATCTGGAGAAGAACGGCGGGCCCAACCAGACCCGGACCAAGGGAAAAGGGTAAAGCCCAATCGCCGGCGAGCCGGCTCCCACAAGAGGCCCTGCGCCATCCCTGTAGGAGCCGGCTTGCCGGCGATTGGGCGTGTATGCGTCACACTGCATTACGCGGCAGCAACAACCCCAACGGCAACCTCACCCGCGCCTCGATCCCGCCACCCGACCGGTTGCGCAGCTCCACATTCCCGCCATGCTGCGCCGCGATTCGCTTGACGATCGCCAACCCCAGCCCGGTGCCCTTGCCACCGCGGGCACGGTCCCCACGGATGAACGGGTTGAAGATGGTCTCCAGCTCCGACTCGTCGATCCCTGCCCCACGGTCCAGCACACTGAGCACCACATAGGGCGCGCTCTGGTCGCCCGATACATAGGCCGCCACCTCGACGCCCTTGCCGGCATGGTGCAAGGCGTTGCCGATGAGGTTGCCCAGCATGCGCTTGAGCGACACCCGACGCAGCGGGAATGGCGGGATCGGCTCCAGGCACAGCCGCACCCGCTCCTCGGGCTGGTTGTACGGCGCCACCACTTCGCGCACCAGGTCGCCCAGGTCGGCTTCCTCCACCGGCTCGTCGCGGCCATCACGGATGAACGCCAGGAACTGGTCGAGAATGGCGTCCATGTCCTCGATATCGCGGACCATGTCATCGGTCAGCTCGCTGTCGTTGGCCAACAGCGACAGCGACAGGCGCAAGCGGGTCAGCGGTGTGCGCAGGTCATGGGAGACCCCCGCCAACATCAGTTCACGCTCGCGCCCAGCCTGCTCGACATCCTCGGCCATCTGGTTGAATGCCCGGTACACCTCGGTCATTTCGCTTGGTGTATCGCTGATCGGCAGACGCACGCTGCGCCCCTGGCCCAGTTGCCGGGCGGCGAATACCAGGCGCTTGAGCGGCTGGTTGAGCTGGCGCACGAAGATCCATGCCGAAGCGGTGGACAACAGGCCGATGGCCAGGAACCAACCCAGCACGTTCCAGATCTTCTGCCCGCGCAGCGGGTGCGGGTACAGCGGAACCTTCAGCCAGCCCGGGCCCAGGCTGGGCGCGTTGACCCACAAGGCAGGTGGCGCATGGATGCGCAGGCGTACTTCGGTATCCTCGCCCAGCTCGGCCTGCATCTGGCGCTGGTAGATCTCGCTGTAGGGCCAGTGCTGCTCGCCCTCGGGCACGCCAGCGCCGGTCACCCGGATCAGGCCGGCGGCTTCGGCGATCTTCTCACGGTTTTCCTCGTCGGCCGCCCAGTAGGCGCGCAGCGTCAGCGCCACGCCATGGCTGTACTGGCGATCGACCAGCACATCCTCGTTCATTAACAGGTACACCAAGGTCAGTGCCTTGGAAAACAGGACGACGATCAACACCAGCCACAGGGTGCGGGCGAAGAAGCTTTGTGGGAACCAAAGGGGCGTTTTCATCTGGACAACTACTGCGCTGCGGTCGCGGGCGAAGGCTCGCCGGGCTGCAAGCCTGCCTCAGACGCAAACAGGGCGACCCATTCGGGTCGCCCTGCCGCGTGCTGGCAAGCCTGCAGGCTGAAGGTCATTTGCTGGTGTTTCCGTCCGGCACGAAGACGTAGCCTACGCCCCACACAGTCTGGATGTAGCGCGGTTTGGAGGGGTCTGGCTCGATCATGCGGCGCAGGCGCGAGATCTGCACGTCGATGGAACGCTCCAAGGCATCCCACTCACGGCCACGGGCCAGGTTCATCAGCTTGTCGCGGGTCAGCGGCTCGCGGGCATGCATCACCAGGGCCTTGAGCACGGCGAATTCGCCGGTGGTCAGCATATGGACTTCTTCGCCGCGCTTGAGCTCGCGGGTGGCCAGCGACAGCTCGTAGTCGCCGAACGTGACGGTCTCCTCCTCGCTGCCGGGCGCACCCGGTACCGAGGGTGCCTGACGACGCAGCACGGCCTTGACCCGTGCGACCAGTTCATCAGGGTTGAACGGTTTGCCGAGGTAGTCGTCGGCGCCCAGCTCCAGGCCCTTGATGCGGCTGAGTTCGTCGCCCTTGGCGGTGAGCATGATGATCGGGATCTGGTTGTTCGCCGCACGCAGGCGCTTGCAGGCTGCAAGGCCATCCTCGCCGGGCAGCATGAGGTCGAGCACCACCAGGTTGAAGACTTCACGCGACAGCAGGCGGTCCATCTGCTCGGTATTGGGCACCGTGCGGGCGCGGTAGCCCTTGCTGGTGAAAAAACGCTCCAGCAGGCTGCTCAGCCCCGGATCGTCATCGACGATGAGAATCTTGTCGCCTTCGGCGGTGTTTGCGGTGCTGGTCATGAAAAACTCCTTTGGTATCGCCGCGCATTATGGCGTAGCCACTGCCATGCGTGCCGTGTGCATTGTTAGCAGATTTTTCCCCTGGCGCCAGTTCCCATCCGGCCCGCGCTGGCCCGGCGCCATCACCGCAAGCTCGGCACGATGGGTATAATGCGCCGCTTTCATCCAGCGCCGCCGGGCCTGTACGCCCCCTTCGCGGCCTCCAGCATTCTCAATTTGTCAGGTGGTTCTCATGGATAGCATCAACAGCCGTATCGCCGAGGAACTGGGCGTTCGCCCACAGCAGGTCGAAGCGGCCGTGGCCCTGTTGGACGAAGGCTCGACGGTGCCTTTCATCGCCCGTTACCGCAAGGAGGTGACCGGCAGCCTGGACGACACCCAGCTGCGTCACCTGGAGGAACGCCTGCGCTACCTGCGCGAGCTCGACGAGCGGCGTGCCAGCATCCTGGCCAGCATCGAGGAACAGGGCAAGCTGACCCCGGAGCTGGCCCGCGAAATCAAGCTCGCCGACACCAAGACCCGTCTGGAAGACCTTTATCTTCCCTACAAGCAGAAGCGCCGCACCAAAGGCCAGATCGCCCTGGAAGCCGGCCTGGGCGAGCTGGCCGACGGCCTGCTCGGCAACCCGCAGCTGACCCCGGAGACCGAAGCGGCGCGTTTCGTCGATGCCGAAAAAGGCGTGGCCGACGTCAAGGCCGCGCTGGAGGGCGCCAAGTACATCCTCATGGAGCGCTTCGCCGAGGACGCCGCCCTGCTCGACAAGCTGCGTGGCTTCCTCAAGCAGGAGTCGGTACTCAGCGCCCGCGTGGTGGCGGGCAAGGAAGAGGAAGGCGCCAAGTTCCGCGATTACTTCGCCCATGACGAATTGCTGCGCAACGTACCCTCGCACCGCGCCCTGGCGATCTTCCGGGGCCGCAACGAAGGCGTGCTCAGCGCATCCTTGAAGGTGGGCGAAGAGCTGCCAGGCACCCTGCACCCGTGCGAGCTGATGATCGCCAGCCACTTCGGCCTGGACAACCGCAACCGCCCGGCCGACAAATGGCTGGCCGAAGTGGTGCGCTGGACCTGGAAGGTCAAGCTGTACACCCACCTGGAAACCGACCTGTTCGGCGAACTGCGCGACAACGCCGAAGGCGAGGCGATCAACGTCTTCGCCCATAACCTGCACGACCTGCTGCTGGCCGCCCCGGCCGGCCCGCGCGCCACCCTGGGCTTCGACCCGGGCCTGCGCACCGGCTGCAAGGTCGCCGTGGTCGACGCCACCGGCAAGCTGCTGGATCACACCACGGTGTACCCGCACGCGCCGAAGAACGACTGGGACCGCACCATTTCCATCCTCGCGGCCCTGTGCGCCAAGCACTCGGTGGAGCTGATCGCCATCGGCAACGGCACTGCCAGCCGCGAAAGCGACAAGCTGGTGACCGAACTGGTCAAGAAATACCCAGCCCTGAAGATCACCAAGATCATGGTCTCCGAGGCCGGCGCATCGGTGTATTCGGCCTCTGAACTGGCCGCCCGTGAGTTCCCGGACCTGGACGTTTCGATCCGTGGCGCCGTGTCCATCGCCCGCCGGCTGCAGGACCCGCTGGCCGAGCTGGTGAAGATCGACCCTAAATCCATCGGCGTCGGCCAGTACCAGCACGACGTCTCCCAGGTGAAGCTGGCCCGCGGCCTGGACGCCGTGGTCGAGGACTGTGTGAACGCCGTGGGCGTAGACGTCAACACCGCCTCGGTGGCCCTGCTGACTCGCATTTCCGGCCTCAACGCGACCCTGGCCCAGAACATCGTCGCCCACCGCGACGCCAATGGCCCGTTCGCCACCCGCGCGGCGCTGAAGAAGGTCAGCCGCCTGGGCGAGAAAACCTTCGAACAGGCCGCAGGCTTCCTGCGGGTGATGAACGGCGACAACCCGTTGGACGCCTCGGCGGTGCACCCTGAGGCCTACCCGCTGGTGCAGCGCATCGCCGCCGATACCGGCCGCGACATCCGTTCCTTGATCGGTGACAGCAGCTTCCTCAAGCGCCTGGACCCGAAGAAGTTCACCGACGAGACCTTCGGCCTGCCGACCGTCACGGACATCCTCCAGGAACTGGACAAGCCTGGCCGCGACCCACGTCCCGAGTTCAAGACCGCCACGTTCCAGGACGGCGTCGAGGACCTCAAGGACCTGCAGCCGGGCATGATCCTCGAAGGCGTAGTGACCAACGTCACCAACTTTGGCGCCTTCGTCGACATCGGTGTGCACCAGGACGGCTTGGTACATATCTCGGCGCTCTCGGAGAAGTTCGTCAAGGACCCCCGCGAGGCGGTCAAGGCAGGCGATGTGGTCAAGGTGAAGGTCATGGAAGTGGACATTCCGCGCAAGCGCGTGGGCCTGTCCATGCGTATGGGCGATACCCCAGGCGAGAAGGTCGATGGCAACCGGGGCGGCAACCGGGGCAGCGGTAACCGTCCGCAGCAGGCGCCGCGCCAGCGCGAAACTGCCGCGGCGCCGGCCAACAACGCCATGGCAGCCCTGTTTGCCAATGCCAAGCAACTGAAGAAGAAGTGATGGACGTTCCGGCCGAATACGTCGAAAGCGCCTTCAGCCAGCTCCTGGGCTGCCGCCTGCAACGCTTGGAAACAGGCGTGGCCGAGGTGGCCCTGGCACTCGAGCCGCACCTGCGCAACCGCGGCCAGAAGCTGCATGGCGGGGCGATCTTCAGCCTGGTGGACATCGCCATGGGTCTGGCCTGCTCGGCCAGCCATGGCTTCGACCAGCAGAGCGTGACGATCGAATGCAAGATCAACTACCTGCGAGCCGTGAGCGACGGCGAAGTCGTGTGCACGGCACGTGTGCTGCACGCCGGGCGCCGCACCCTCGTGGTCGACGCCGACGTATTCCAGGGCGACAAGCTCGTGGCCAAGGCGCAGGGAACCTTCGCGGTTCTCTAGCTCATCGCGCCTTATCTGCGGTATTTTCGACAGCAATGGAAACCTGGGGCCGCTGCGCGCCCCATCGCGGGGCAAGCCCGCTCCTACGACGGTGTGGGGGCGGGCTTGCAGTGCGATGCAGCGCACGGCGGCTCGAGGCTGGAACCGCGTAAACCAGGCGACAACGCCAGTTCCTTTGTCCCTACCCTTGTAGACCGTCATCTCTACCCCCATATTGGGGCGACTGACGCGTGAAGGAATCCATCTTGAGCGAACTCCTCAACCGCCGCCTGAGCCTGCTCGGCGCCAATCTCCCTCTGCTCAAGCAGTGCCTGCACGGTATTGAGCGCGAATGCCTGCGCGTGACCGACGAAGGTCGCCTGGCCCAGACCCCGCACCCCGAAGCCCTGGGTTCGGCGCTGACCAATGAGCAGATCACCACGGATTATTCCGAGTCGCTGCTGGAGTTCATCACCCCAGCCCTGGCGGACCCGGCCCAAGTGCTCGAGAGCCTCGACCAGATCCACCGTTTCGTCTACACCAAGCTTGGCGACGAATACCTGTGGAGCCCCTCGATGCCCTGCGCGCTGCCGGCCGAGGAGGATATCCCGATCGCCGAATACGGCAGCTCCAACATCGGCAAGCTCAAGCATGTCTATCGCAAGGGCCTGGCCCTGCGCTACGGCCGCACCATGCAATGCATCGCCGGTATCCACTACAACTTCTCCCTGCCCGAGGCGCTGTGGCCATTGCTGCGCGAAGCCGAAGGCAGCGAGCAGAACGACCGCGACTTCCAGTCGGCGGCGTACATCGCGCTGATCCGCAACTTCCGCCGCTACAGCTGGCTGCTGATGTACCTGTTCGGCGCATCGCCGGCACTGGACAAAGGCTTCCTGCGCGGCCACCCGCACCAGCTCGAGGAGCTGGACGCCGAGACCCTGTACCTGCCCTACGCCACCAGCCTGCGCATGAGCGACCTGGGCTACCAGAGCAACGCCCAGGCGGGCCTGACGCCGTGCTACAACGACCTGGCCAGCTACACCGACAGCCTGCGCAAGGCGGTAGGCACGCCCTACCCGCCCTATGTGGAAATCGGCACCCACAAGGATGGCGAGTGGGTGCAACTGAACACCAACATCCTGCAGATCGAGAACGAGTACTACTCGAACATCCGGCCCAAGCGCGTCACCTACACCGGCGAGCGGCCGATCCAGGCACTGATGTCCCGTGGTGTGCAGTACGTCGAAGTACGCTGCCTGGACATCAACCCGTTCCTGCCGGTGGGCATCGACCTGCCCCAGGCGCGTTTCCTCGACGCCTTCCTGCTGTTCTGCGCACTCGATGACAGCCCGCAGCTGGGCAGTGGCGAATGCGGCCAGTGCACCAGCAACTTCCTCACCGTGGTCAAGGAAGGCCGTCGCCCCGGCCTGGAACTGCGCCGCGATGGTCAACCGATCGGCCTGCGCGACTGGGCCAGCGAGCTGATCACCCGCATCGCACCACTGGCCGAGCTGCTCGACCGCGCCCAGGGTGGCGACGAGCACGCCAAGGCGCTGGCCGCACAGCAGGCGAAGGTCGATGACGCCTCGCTGACGCCGTCGGCCCAGGTACTGGCGCGCATGACCGAGCACGACGAGTCCTTCGTCCAGTTCGCGCTGCGCCAGAGCCGCCTGCACGCCGAGACCTTCCGTGAGCAGCCGCTGGATATCGAACGCCAACAGGCCTTCGAGACCCTGGCGCGCGAATCGCTGGCCGAGCAATCGCGTCTGGAACAGCAGGAAGTCGGTGACTTCGACCTGTTCGTCGGCGCCTACCAGGCCAGTATCCTGGCGATCAGCAACTGATGAGCCGCACCGCCAGCCCGCGCAAGCCCCGCGCCAGCAGCCAGGCCAGGATCGACGCGATCCTGGCGGCGGCGCGTGAGCTGCTGGCCGACCAGGGCGTGGCAGGCCTGTCGATCTACAGCGTGGCCGAGCGGGCGCAGATTCCCCCCTCGTCGGTATATCACTTCTTCGCCAGCGTCCCGGCGCTGCTCGAAGCCCTGACCGCCGATGTGCACCTGGCCTTTCGCGAAGCGCTCTGCGCGCCGATCGACAGCTCGGCACTGAGCACCTGGCACGACCTCTCGCGGCTGGTCGAACAACGCATGCTGGATATCTATAACGAGGACGCCGCAGCGCGCCAGCTGATCCTGGCCCAGCACGGGTTGAGCGAAGTGGTCCAGGCCGACCGCCTGCACGACATGGAGCTGGGCGAATTGATGCACAAGCTGTTCGACCAGCACTTCCAGCTGCCGGCGATGCCGACGGATGTGGATGTGTTCGCGCTGGCCATGGAGTTGAGCGACCGGGTCTATGCACGGTCGGTGCAGTTGCACGAGGCGATCACCCCGCGCATGGCCGAAGAGGGCAAGCGGGTGTTCGAAGCGTACCTGGGGCTGTACTTGCCGCCATTCCTGCCCAAGCGCTGATCGGTGCATATGTAACACCTGTCGATGCCTGCACTCGCTGAAATAGTGGCTCCCCATGCCACGATTTCGGAGAGGCACGCATGCCCCAAACCACCCCGTCCGACTTTCTATCCTTTGACTCGACTGCTGCGCTCACTCCACCGGTACCGGCAATCAGCGCGGGTCGTGGCGATGCGCTGCGCGTCGCCAGGCAACGCCGGCTGGAGGCAGCCAAGGCCCTGCAAACGCTGGAAGCGCAAGCTCCTCGGCTCAAGGACACCTTGCAGTACCAACTCGAACGTCAGTTTAAAGTCGACCCCTACGCCTGCGGCCTGAAGCATGACACCGGCCAAGTCACGTTGCTGACCCTTGCCGCTCGGGTACTTGCCAGCCCCACATTCGCCACGCCCTTCGCCAATTGGCAACCCTGGGGGTTTCCTGAGGATTCTCCCTATGCCACCTGGACGGCCGATGACTGGCAGTCCGGGCTTGTACCCGTCTGGACCGGCACCGGCATCTCGGCCTGGACCGCCTACTGGTCCGGTCGCATGCCAGGCAAGGCTGTTTCCCGCAAAACTCATGCAGCTCAATTACTGCGCGAGCATTTCGCCGCGAGCCTGGATCTGGCGCTCGGGCTGGATCATATAGAAACGGCGGCCTGGCTCCAGGGCCAGCCAGATCCGACCCCTGAATACGCTCTGGCTCGTTGGGTACAGCCCGACGGCAAGACCGAGACCTGCACCACCACACTGCTCATCAAGCCCCGCGCCAATGAAACCCGCTGGCTGCTGTACAGGCCCGACGCGGACACTACAATCCATACCTTCGACAATGAGGCCGCGCTGCGCACCTGGCTCCACGGCAATCGCTACATGCTCTGGCCTGACCCCGCTGTCCCCTTGCTGCCGGGAAGCGATGACAGTGCCATCGACTGGGTCGATACCACGGGCGATGGGTTTGGCGCATGGGTCGATGAAGTCCTGGCCCACAAGCATCGCACCACCTCGAACCATTTGACCGAAGCCGCACAGGAAAGCGAGACCGACCCGCTGGATTGGACGACGCTCCAGGCCTGGGAAGAAAAACGAGCATTCGATCCACGTCCGGCCCTGCCTAGAACACTTGAACAGAAGATCGATTCGCTTATCACCTATGACCAGCAACTGGCCATGGATGAGCTGCACTTCGACGCCCTGCCTCGCAAGCTCCCCCTGGGCTGGCGCAAGCAGCGCGTCGCACGGCAGGAACAGTTTCTTGCAGCCTACCTGGGTGACGACACCGCCCCGTCCTCGACCAAGATGGCCATGCTCAGGGAACACCAGGCAGAACTTGATGCCGTAGCAACCGAGCTCGAGCAGTTGTTTTCCCAGTTGCCGGCGAGCATTACCTCGACAACATGGAGTGAGCAGCACACAGACGCCAGTCGGTTCGACCATCTAAGTCAGCTTCTAGCGCGCGCCCTGAAAGGCGAGGCGCGTTTCCAGCACCTGCTGGGCGAGTTGCGACACGAGCACCTCAGCTGGGTGGAACAGCTCGTAGAACGTCCCGAACCCAGCCTGCAGCGCAAGGTGCAACCCTATGCCGTACACGTCAAGGTCGGCTCGCATTCATGGCAACTGACCGGCCTGTTGGCACTGCAGGGTGTGCCGGATGCCGATACGCTGGATCCGGACCGCTCATGGCTGCTGTTCCTGGCCGGGCGTGACGGCGGGCTGATGCACCTTGAAAGCCAGGCGCAACTGGCCGAGCGCGTGCAGGCCACACTGTGCGGTGCCTGGCCCGAATCCCTGGTGCACGGTGCTTGGCCGCAAAGCCCCCAGGCGTTGTTCGATGCCCTGTACGATCTCCCCGAATCTGTGGAGCTCGTCTGCGAGCCGATCACCACCCATGCATTCGACTATTGCATCCAGACCATCCAGGCCAGCCTGCCGCAGGATCCCTCGCTGGAAACGGTCGAGACACGCCTGGGGCTGGGTATCAACCTGGCGCGCAGGCTGGCCTTTGCCCACCTGGCCGAGCGAAACCGGACCGACTTGATCGGCACCCAGCTGGCGTCGCTGCGCAGCCCGGCCCCAGCCTCACACGCCGAACTGGCCGCCGAAGTAGAGGCGCTGCGCGGCGCGATGCTGGCATCCAACCAATTGCTCGAACGTGATCTTCCCGAGCGTGGGAAGTTCGCACGCAGCGCACTGGAGCAGCAGCTGCGCACAGACTTCGAAGCCAAGACGGTTCCGGTCATCAAATTGGATATGGCCGACAGCATCAGCCGACGACTCATCCCTGCGGGAGAGTCCGGCATCGGCCATGCCGTCAAGCAAGTCGTCGAATTCAGCAAGTCGCGCAGCGCCATCGAATTGCCGGATTTTCTGCTGTGGGCGCTCGACGATGACCTTAAACTGCGCCTGACCAATGCCAACGTTCTTTTCTCAGACGGCCCGGTCGAACCGAAGATTCGCGCCGGCGTCAACCTGACCTACATCGCCAACTTGGTGAAAAAGCTCGATCTGCCCAAGGCCTACGAGCAACGCATCACCGACACCTTCAAAGGCTTGTCAGACGAGTCCGTCTTCGAAAGCGAGCATCGCCAGGAAACCTTGCGAGCACCCTTCGTGCACCAGCTCAGAATCATCGCCCTGAGCCAGCTGGACGCCCTGGATGCAGCGGGTCAGCGCATGCTCGAGCTGTTTTGCCAGGAACAAGCGCGTACCGATGGAGCCCACACCATCAATTTCCACTCGGTGGTCCTGCGCCCTGGCACAGCGGCCGACGGCACCAGCACAGCAGTGACCCTCTCGGGCATTTTCCTGCTGCAGGCAGCGACAGGTCCAACCCTGCTGCTGTTGCCCGATGCGCCCGACGGAAATGTCATCAGCCAACATGAGAACCCAACGCTAGCCTGCCAGGCCCTTGAGCGCATGGCACTGGCCGAGAGTATGCGCAGCTACTTGGCCAAGCTGCCGCTCGATGATGCCCAAGCCGAGCACCTGGCCTACATCAACACGGCCCTGAGCAAAGGCTTTTCAGGGTTCATCGCGCCTGGCATCGCGCTGCCCGGCTTGCTCGCCACCTATCAGGCGAACCTGATCATGGGCCGCCTTATCCAGGAGAACCGCGCCACTTCCCGTAGCCAGGTCGACCTGTACCTGGAGTCAGAAGCTGTCCGTCATGGTCGCGTGTACGACTACATCAAGATGGCCCTGGGTTTCGTCCCCCTGGTGGGCTCGGTCATCGCCTTGTATGACGGCTGGCATGCCGCCAACGCCAGTGTCGAGGCGTTTCTTCGTGGCGACTCGGCAAACGGTATCGAACATCTGAACAGCGTGTTTCTGTCGCTGCTCGACGCTCTCATGGACCTGACGCCCAGCGCAACACTTCCCGTCAAGGCAGGCCAGCTGGGGCGTGTGCGAACTCAGCAAAGGCAACTGGCAAGTACCACCCTCAAAACGGCCCACTACAAGCACTCGTCGTCCTTCAGCGGGTATGAAACCGACGTGCCGACAGGACCTTGGACCGCCCACCCCAATGCCAACGGCGTCGGTGTTCACCGTCACGTAAAGTCCGAGGCTGACTATATCGTCCGCAACGGTCGCTACTACCAAGTCGAATGGGACAAAACCAACCTCACCTGGCGCCTGAAAGGCACTGCCACTCGCACCTACAAGCAGCCGGTACGCCTCGGCGACACGGGTATCTGGGAGACCCATGGCAGCTTGAGTGGTCATCTGGTCAACAGCGGGCTGGCGGGCGGTGGGGCATACCTCAGTACGTTCTACGACCGTGGCCTGGCGACCCTGCGGGGCGCCCTCGGCCTGCAACCGGGGCAGTTGACGCCCTCAGAGATCCTGAGCGAGATCAACACCAGTCGTAAGGCCCACGATACCGAGCTCACGGCCAAGACCGACGCCCTTAACCGCGCGGTGGGCGTAGGCCCCAACGGCCCTGTGGGGCCGCGTGCCTCAGACGCCGTGATCGAAAATGCCCGGGCCGATCTGGTGGGCCAGCTGCGTAACTCCGTGAACTTTCACGAACAGGCCCTGAAGCGCGTGAAGTCCGTGCGTGCCTATTTCGACAAAGACAATTTATCAGCGATCATCCATATCATCTCGGGCGACCTGGGATACCAGCATCCAAAGCTGCTCAACCAGCTGCACCTGAGCATGTCCGTAAAGTTCAGGCAAGCCGAGTTATTAGACGACGTCGCTCTCGATGCCCTCACCACTCACGCTCAAATACGTACCCACGTGATCGACTTGCAGCGCACGTACAACGAACTGGCCGCAGCGCTGGCTGAGATCGAACAGGAGCTTCGGCACAGCGCAAAGCTGAAAACGCAATTGCAAGGCAAGAACCTGGCTGATTACGAGGCTGCCCTTGAGAAGCTGGAAATCCCGCTGCACCCGAACGGTTATCGGGTGGTGCGCCTCTCAGCCCTGGGCGCGACATTGATAACCCCGGACGCGGTGTTCGACATCGTGTTCTTGCGTCAGCTCAATGACGAACTCACCGCGCTGCGCAGCGCCCTGTTCAGTCATGGTGACCTGGCGTTGATCGACCTCAACCCTCCTGAAAAACATCGCCTCTTGAACCAGTTGCAGGAGCGTTATCGACGCTTCGATACGCGCATGCGTATCTGGAAAGACAACTACCCTGACCATGTCCAGGCCGATGCGATCAGCAGGATGCGCACTGAATTATCGCTCCTGATCAGCGAAACGAAAAAAGCGCTCGCCGCGACCGCTCCGCCCCCATCCACCCAATCCACCCGACCCGCCCCCAGAGGCCCAAGCAGGCCGCGCCTGTTCGAGACCGAGGACCAGCAGCTGTACATTGGTCACGAGGTCACCGTGAATGGCCAGCGACAGATGCAGATCGCCAACAATGCCACGAATGAAGCCCATGCGGTCTTCAGCAGAACGCCACAAGGCACATGGCGGAGCAACCAAGCTGCCCGCCCAGCCTACAACACCACGCTGCCACAACTGGAAACCGCAGCTCGGCGCCGTTTGGCCAAAGTCCCGGAAGCAGAAGCATCCCTGCAGCGCTACAAAACGCTGAACATGCTTCCCCAAGAGCTGGAAGACTACGCACAGGGTTGTGCCAGTACGCTGCGTGAACTCGCCACGTCGATCACGAACCAGGCGGGTGGAGACATCACCGATGCCCTACGCGATGTGGTACGCCGATTGGAGGAGTCGGCTACGCAGCTGGATGCGCTGGGACGACGCTTGAGGATCGAGCAGACCAAAACCACGAAAACCCCTACGGCCGGTCACCTGGAATACCTCAACGCCGAAGGCGGAGTGACCCTTAAATGGTCGCGAGTCCTTGACCCGGCCAAGAACAAGCACGGCCATCCCATCGAATACCTAGAGGAGTATGAGATCGCCGACAGCACCACGGGCAAGGCCCTCTGGTATGCGCATTTTCACTTCAAGAGGCGGCCACGCCAGCAATTCGACGGTTTGGAGGCCGGGCATCTGAAGCTGGCCAGTGAGCGAGCCCAGAAAACGAATGCCTGGCGCGGTCCGCTGACCGAAGCCCAGGCCCGTACGCTGTTCGGCGGCTTGCGCCCGACGCAAGCCTGAACCGGCTGACGCCCGGGCCGGCAATCGGCCCGGGCGTCACGCCTCACAACTTGGCAATCGACACCTCGGTGGATTTGACGAAGGCGATCACTTCGCTGCCCACCTGCAGTTCCAGCTCACGCACGGAACGGGTCGTGATCACCGAAGTGACGATGCCAGAGGCGGTCTGCACGTCGATTTCCGACAATACCGGCCCTTCGAGGATTTCCTTCACGGTGCCTTTGAACTGGTTGCGGACATTGATGGCTTTGATGGTCATGGCTTGCTTCCTTCTCGATGGCTACTGGGGTTCAATGCGCCCAACGCAACTGCGTGGGCAAAGGCGCTACAGGTTCCGGCTCGGGCGCTGTGCCCGGGACGGCAAGAACACGGTCGAGGACTTCGCTTTCCAGCGCCGCCAGGCGATGCGAACCACGGCCCCTTGGCCGGGGCAGGTCGATGGCCAGGTCCAGGCCCACGGCGCCATCCTCGATCAGGATCACCCGGTCGGCCACAGCAACGGCCTCGTTGACGTCGTGGGTGACCAACAGCACGGTGAACCCGTGCTGGTGCCACAGGCGTTCGATCAGTTGCTGCATCTCGATCCGCGTCAGCGCATCCAGCGCACCCAACGGCTCGTCCAACAGCAGCAGGCGCGGCTTGTGGATCAGCGCCCGGGCCAGGGCCACGCGCTGCTTCTGGCCGCCCGACAAGGCAGCCGGCCAGTCATTGGCCCGCTCTGCCAGGCCGACGGCCTCCAGCGCCTGCAGGGCATCGGCGCGCCAGTTGCCGGAAAGGCCCAGGCCGACGTTGTCGATCACCTTCTTCCAGGGCAGCAGACGCGCGTCCTGGAACATCAAGCGGGTTTCCTCACGGGCCTGGGCCAATGGCGCGGCGCCAGCGAGCAACTGGCCGCCGCTGGGCTGGTCGAGGCCAGCGAGCAGGCGCAGCAAGGTGCTCTTGCCGCAGCCACTGCGGCCGACGACGGCAACGAACTGGCCAGCCGGGATATGCAGGTCGATGCCGCGCAGCACCTCGCGCTCGCCGAAAGCCTTGCGTAGCCCCTGGGCCGCCAGGGGAGTGCCGCGCAGCAGGCGCGGCGGCTGTTCCTTGAGCACGGTCATGCGCCCTCCTTCTTCGCTGCTTGATAGGCCGGGTGCCAACGCAGCCAGACACGCTCCAGGCCTCGGGCAGCCAGGTCGGCGAGCTTGCCGAGCACGGCATACAGGACGATGGCCAGCACCACTACGTCGGTCTGCAGGAATTCCCGTGCGTTCATCGCCAAGTAGCCGATGCCCGCGTTGGCCGAGATGGTCTCGGCGACGATCAGCGTCAGCCACATGAAGCCCAGGGCGAAGCGCACGCCCACCAGGATCGAGGGCAACGCCCCCGGCAGGATCACCTGGCGGAACAGGCCCAGGTCCGACAGGCCATAGCTGCGCGCCATTTCCACCAGGGCCGGGTCGACGTTGCGGATGCCGTGGTAGGTATTGAGGTAGATCGGGAACAAAGTCCCCAGCGCCACCAGGAAAATCTTCGCCGACTCATCGATACCGAACCACAGGATCACCAGCGGGATCAGCGCCAGGTGCGGCACGTTGC
This sequence comes from Pseudomonas sp. NY15356, assembly GCF_048068175.1. Taxonomy (NCBI): domain Bacteria; kingdom Pseudomonadati; phylum Pseudomonadota; class Gammaproteobacteria; order Pseudomonadales; family Pseudomonadaceae; genus Pseudomonas; species Pseudomonas sp. NY15356. The sequence continues at coordinate 496,312 of NZ_JBLUPW010000001.1, forward strand.
GGATCATCTGCACCGAGCTGTCGAGCAGGCGTTCACCCCAGTTCGACAGGCCCGTGATGAAGCCCAGCACCAGGCCGATGCTGCCGCCGATCAAAAAGCCCAAGGCAGCGCGCCAGCCGCTGATGGCCAGGTGCGTCCAGATCTCGCCGCTGCGCACCAGCTCGACGCCTGCGCTGACCACTGCGCTCGGTGCCGGCAGGATGCGGGTCGACAGCCAGCCGCTGGCCACCGCCAGTTGCCACACCACCAACAGCAGCAGTGGCAAGGCCCAGGGTGCCAGGCGCTTCGACCAGTAAGACGTTGCACGACTCATGACCAGGCCCTCAGCTCTGCGCCACGGACTTGGGCAGGATGTCGTTGGCCACCATCTCGCCGAATGGGCTCACGTAACCGCCGCTCTTGGGCTGTTCGGGGCGCTGCACATCCAAGTGCGGGAACAGCAGCTCGGCGACCCGATACGACTCTTCCAGGTGTGGATAACCGGAGAAGATGAAGGTATCGATGCCCAACGCTGCGTACTCCTTGACCCTCGCCGCCACGGTCGGGCCATCACCCACCAGCGCGGTACCGGCACCGCCGCGCACCAGGCCGACGCCGGCCCACAGGTTGGGGCTGACCTCGAGCTTGTCGCGCTTGCCGCCATGCAGGGCGGCCATGCGCTGCTGGCCAACCGAATCGAAGCGCGCCAGGGACGCCTGGGCACGGGCAATGGTGTCGTCGTCCAGGTGCGAGATGAGCTTGTCGGCGGCCGCCCAGGCCTCTGCGTTGGTTTCACGCACGATCACATGCAGGCGGATGCCGAAGCGCACCTCACGCCCCAGGGCTGCGGCTTTCTGGCGAACCTGGGCGATCTTCTCGGCCACCGCGGCGGGCGGCTCGCCCCAGGTCAGGTACAGCTCGACCTGTTCGGCGGCCAGGTCCTGGGCGGCATCGGACGAGCCGCCGAAATACAGCGGCGGACGCGGCTGCTGGATCGGCGGGTAGAGCAGCTTGGCGCCCTTGACCTGGATGTGCTTGCCGGCATAGTCGACCACGTCGCCTTCGAGCACCTTGCGCCAGATACGGGTGAACTCCACCGACGCTTCGTAGCGTGCCTGGTGGTCCAAGTGCAGGCCATCGCCGGCCAGCTCGTCCGGGTCACCGCCGGTCACCAGGTTGAACAGGGCCCGGCCGTTGGACAGGCGATCGAGGGTCGCGGCCTGGCGCGCCGCCACGGTCGGCGAAATGATGCCAGGGCGCAGGGCCACCAGGAACTTCAGGCGCTGGGTCACCGGGATCAGCGACGCCGCCACCAGCCAGGAGTCCTCGCAGGAGCGCCCGGTAGGGATCAGCACGCCGCCGAAGCCGAGGCGGTCGGCGGCCTGGGCGATCTGCTGCAGGTAGCCGTGATCGACTGCCCGGGCGCCGTCGGTGGTGCCCAGGTACTTGCCGTCACCATGGGTCGGGAGGAACCAGAAGATATTCAGGCTCATTGGAGTTGTCTCCTCAAGGTTGGCTCGGGCCGGGGCCACGCCCCGGCGCTGGCGAATCGATCAAGGCGCGCTGGCGACCTTGGCAGGGGGTGTCCAGATCACGTCCTTGATGGTCAAGGGCTTGGGGATCAGCTTCAGGGCCTGGAAGGTGTCGGCGATCTTCTGCTGCGCGGCGACCACCTCGGGCGTCAGCGGCGTGGCCCCGAAGCCCTGGCGCTTGACCGAGGTGAGGATGATGTCGGCCGGCAGGCCGAGCAACGGCGCCACCTGGTCGGTGACCTCCTGCGGGTTGGCCTGGGACCATTCACCGATAGCACGCACTTCATCGACCAGGGTGTCGATCACTGCCGGGTGGGCCGTGGCATACGTACGGGTGGCCAGGTAGAACTGGTGGTTGTCCACCAGGCCCTTGCCGTCACGCAGGGTGCGGGCTTGCAGCTGCTGCTCGGCGGCGGCCTGGTACGGGTCCCAGATCACCCAGGCGTCGACGCTGCCCCGCTCGAAGGCAGCACGGGCATCGGCGGGCGGCAGGTATACCGGCTGGATGTCGCTGTACTTCAGGCCTGCGTCTTCCAGGGCGCGGACCAGCAGGTAGTGCACGTTGGAACCTTTGTTGAAGGCGACCTTCTTGCCCTTGAGTTCCTTCACCGACTGGATGGGCGAGCCCTTGGGCACCAGGATCGCCTCACTGTGCGGGGCTGGCGGCTCATATGCCACATAGAGCAGATCGGCACCCGCTGCCTGGGCGAACACGGGTGGCGTCTCGCCGGTGACCCCGAAGTCGATCGAGCCGACGTTCAGCCCTTCGAGCAGCTGCGGGCCGCCAGGGAACTCGGTCCACTGGACCTGGATGCCCTGCTCGGCCAGGCGTTTTTCCAGGGTGCCCTTGGCCTTGAGCAGCACCAGGGTGCCGTATTTCTGGTAACCGATACGCAGGCTTTCGGCCTGGGCCTGGGTGATGGCGCCGAAGGACACAGCCGCCGCGAACAGGGCGACCAGACCACGACGCAAGAAGACTGTGCGCATGGCGCTCTCCTGTGCGAGTTGGGTTCGGGTTGCACCTGCTTGCCTCGTTGGCGGGCGAGTAAGGTGGAAAAGCGGTGAAGCGGTAATGCCGGCTCAGATGCTCCAGCGAGCGGTGAGCAGGCGTTGCTTGAGAACACCCGGGGCTACGGGGTTGGGCCGTCGAGCCAGGGCAACGTGGAACTGCTCCAGCGAGTCCAGCAGGCGCGCGTGCAGCGCATCGGCCAGCTGTGCCGGCTTGCCGTGCTCGCCGTAGGCGATCTGGCTGTCGTCGGCGAAGATCCCTTGCAGGGTCTCTTGCGCCTTTAACGCCGACAGCACCGGTTTGAGTGCGTAGTCCACCGCCAGCATGTGGGCGATGCTGCCGCCGGTGGCGATGGGCAGCACGACCTTGTGTTCGAGCGCACGCTCGGGCAGCAGGTCGAGCAGGGTTTTCAGAGCGCCGGCGAACGATGCCTTGTACACCGGAGTGGCGACCACCAGGCCATCGGCCTGGGCGACCAGTTGCTGGAAGTGCTGCACCTGCGGGCTGTCGAAGCGGGCATGGAGTAGGTCCTCGGCGGGGAATTCGCGTACCTGGAAGGTCACCACCTCCACGCCTCGGCCCTGCAGCCACTGGCGCGAACGCTCGAGCAGCACGCCGGAGCGTGAACGAAGACTGGGGCTACCACCGATAGAAACAACCAGCATTGAAACGCTTCCTTCGATTCGATTGCAGGACCGCGAGGGGTTGGCCCCGCTGGAATGGAAACGACATTAACAGCCTGTCACATATATCTAGAAATCATATTTTTTCATTTGTTTATTCCATTTCTCGCATTAGGCCCAATCGCCGCATGGGATACTCATCGCCCCCGGTTCATCCCAATCTCCATATCATCGATCAACGCCTTGGCCATGGCACTGAGGATCCGGGTCGTACTGCCCGCAATCCGGTCGCCTTCCATTTCGGCCTCACAGGCCAGATGACGGATGCACCCCAGCAATACGGAAAGCTCGTCGAAGGCTTGTTGAAAAGGGATATCGGGCTGGATGCGGTACAGGTCCAGGCAGGTCTGGACGCCTGCGGTCTTCCAGGAGGTTGGGGTGTTGGTCGGAGCGTCAGGGTCGGGAACGATTTTTTTCATGAGCAAGTTCTCTGCGCGATGGAAAGTCGCCACCACCAAGATCTTTCTCACGAGACAAGGGTGGCAGCCGTGCACACGGGGTGAGAAACCGAGGCGCAAGAGAAACTCGGCCAGACCGAAGTCTGCCCGGGCACGGCTGCCATAACAGGAAGGCCAGCTCTCTACGCTGTCGGGTTCTCACACCCGATCGCCAAATGTGACGACCCGGTGAAGTTATCCCTGGGTTATTCCCCCAACAATGCGGCGGCTTCCGGCAGGCACGTAGGATAGTTCGCTAACTACAGCGAGCTGAAGCATTTGGTTTCAGGTTCGGAAATGTCTGACATAGCCGAGATTGCTGGGGCTGCTGGGCTTGTCCCGCGATTAGGCCGGTACAGCCACCGCAAACCACACAGGCATAAAAAAGGGCCGTCGAAACGGCCCAAAATCCCTGCTATGGCAAGAGCATTGCAACGAAGGATCCTAACGATTCGGCTGCGGGGTCAGGCGCAGATAGGGTTTGACCGCCCGGTACCCTTTGGGGAAGCGCTGCTTGATTTCGTCCTCGTCCTTGAGCGACGGCACGATCACCACTTCATCGCCATCCTGCCAGTTCGCTGGCGTGGCCACCTTGTGGTTGTCGGTCAGTTGCAGTGAGTCGATCACCCGCAGGATTTCGTTGAAGTTGCGCCCGGTGCTCGCCGGGTAGGTGATGGTCAGGCGCACCTTCTTGTTCGGGTCGATGACGAACAGCGAGCGCACCGTCAGGGTGTCGCTGGCGTTGGGGTGGATCAGGTCGTACAGATCCGAGACCTTGCGGTCGGCGTCGGCGAGGATCGGGAAGTTGACCACGGTGTTCTGGGTCTCGTTGATGTCGTCGATCCAGCGGGTATGCGAGTCGACCGGGTCCACCGACAGGGCAATGGCCTTGACGCCACGCTTGGCGAATTCGTCCTTGAGCTTGGCGGTCAGGCCCAGCTCGGTGGTGCACACCGGGGTGAAATCGGCCGGGTGGGAAAACAGCACACCCCAGCTGTTGCCCAGCCACTCGTGGAAACGGATCTTGCCGGCGCTGGAATCCTGTTCGAAATCGGGGGCGATGTCGCCGAGTTTCAGGCTCATGGGTGGGCTCCTGGGCTGTGTCGGGTCTATGGGTTTACTGTGCCTGCTCATTCATAAAAATAAAAAGAATAAATACTGATTTATTTATGACTGAAACGCATATCAGATATCAGCCACAAAAAAGCCTCGCGCTAGGCGAGGCTTCTTTTCGACTACGGCTTACAGGAAGTTGTAAGTGTAGTTCACGATGAAGCGAGTCTGGTCCTGGTCGTTTGCCGATCCCGAACCGGTGCCACGGTAGACACCTTGGCGCAGGCTGAAGCCCAGGCCTTTGAGGGTGCCTTCCTGCAGCACGTAATCGATACGTGCGTCACGCTCCCATTCGCTGAAGGTGCCATGGCCGTTGGTGCTGCGGCCATCCTCGCCACGCAAGTAGGCCACGGACGCCTTCAGGCCCGGTACGCCCAGACGCGCGAAGTCGTAGGAGTACTGGCCGAAGGTGGTGTTCTCACCTGCCTTGGCGAACTGGTTGATCATGCTGTCGGTGAACAGGTAGAAGCTAGAACCGCCCGCGCCTTCATCGACCAGGCTGCCTTGGTTCAGCCATACGAAACCGCCATCGTCGCTGACCTGCTGATGACCGAGCATCAGAGAGTGGGCACCGAGGGTGTAGGTGAACATAGCCGACCAGGTCTTGTTATCAACCTCGCCAGGGTTCTTGGCGTAGCCGTTGTTGTTCTTGAACTCGTAACCCGCCTCGCCGTTGCGGCCATCCTTGCTGCTGTCGAAGTAGCGCAGGTCGGTCTTGAACGACTGGTCGTCAGCGATCTGGAACACGTGTGTTGCGCCCAGGAAGTGCTGTTTGTAGAAGTCTTCGAGGTTGGAGTAGTAGTACTGCAGGGTCAGGTCCTTGGTGACCTTCCAGTCAGCACCGGCGTAACGGAACTTGTTGCTTTCCTGAGTAGCGCCCTGGACAGAGAGACCGGTACGGTTGCTCGAGGCACGGCCCATCGCATGGGTCAGCTGGCCGGCGTTGATGGTCAGGTTGTCGATTTCCTTCGAGGTGATGGTGCCACCCTCGAAGGTCTGCGGCAGCAGTCGACCATCGTTGGAGACCAGGATCGGCAGATTCGGTGCCAGTGCGCTACCGAAGTGCGCCTCGGTCTTGGAGAAGCGGGCCTTGGCGTTGGCGCCAAAGCGCGCCCACTGGCTCGCGGAGCCGTCGCCATCGTCAGGGAAGAAGCCACCCTTGTGATAACCCTGGCCACCATCCAGATGGATGCCCCACAGCGCTTGAGCATCGACACCAAAGCCCACAGTACCTTCGGTGAAGCCCGAAATGTAGTCGAGCTTGAAGCCCTGGCCGGATTCACGCTGGTCCGGGCGAGGATCGCCATGGGCTTCACGGTTGTCATTGTTGAAGTACATGGTGCGCGAGCTGAGGGACAGCTTGCTGTCCTCGACGAACCCTGCAGCACCTGCTTGTTGGGCGAGAACCCCCAGTGCCACGGCCAGAGCCAGGCTGGACTTGTACATGTTTTGCTCCTCTACGTTCTAATTTTTATGCGTCTCAGGTGGCAGGGTCTGACGCCCTGCTCACCGGGATGGGCCGATTTAGCACCAACCCATGTCCGCCAAGTCAATCGTTACAAACCGTTTCGCGACTAAGGTCTAAGACGCCGTCTGCGCAAACAGGATAATGACAATCCTATAAATCCAAAATGACTGTTTTATGAATTTCTAAGACTTTTAGGGAATATCTTTGGAACCATTACAGCCAAAAGTTGTATCGGTAAGGTCATTTCATTCCTTTAGGTTATTTGCAAACGTTTGCTTATAGGCGCCTTCCACCTCCCGCAAAATCGAAAAAGCCTAGCAGGCGGTCAGGATTTCGCCATCGCGCTCAGCCGGCTGCACCTCGGTTCGATTCATTTGCCTCCTAAGCTAATTACCAAAAGTTATTTATTTCTGATTTCTTAGATCAATTAGTCTCTTCGTCATTCAAGCCCCATTGCCTGACGAGGAGTTCACCCATGACCCCGCACACTCCGCTGCGCCTGTTCGCTGCCCTGACCCTCGCCAGCACCAGCTGGCTGGCCCAGGCTGCCGACCTGACGGTGGCCTACCAGACCACCGTCGACCCGGCCAAGGTCGCCCAGGTCGATGGCACCTACGAGAAAGCCAGCCAGGCCAGCATCGACTGGCGCAAGTTCGACAACGGCGCCGATGTGATCACCGCCGTCGCCTCCGGCGACGTGCAGATCGGCTACCTGGGCTCCAGCCCCCTGGCCGCCGCCGCCAGCCGCAAGCTGCCAGTGGAAACCTTCCTGATCGCCACCCAGATTGGCGCTGGCGAGGCCTTGGTGGCCCGCGACAGCATCAAGACCCCGCAAGACCTGGTCGGCAAGAAAGTCGCCGTGCCATTCGTATCCACCGGGCACTACAGCCTGCTGGCGGCGCTCAAGCAGTGGAACATCGACCCAGCCAAGGTACAGATCCTCAACCTCGCGCCGCCGGCGATCATCGCCGCCTGGAAGCGTGGCGACATCGATGCCACCTACGTCTGGGACCCAGCCCTGGGCGTGGCCAAGGAAAACGGCAAGGTGCTGATCACCTCCGGCGAGCTGGCCGGCAAGGGGGCACCGACGTTCGATGCGTGGATCGTGCGCAAGGACTTCGCCGCCAAGCACCCGGACATCGTCAAATCGTTCGCCAAGGTCACCCTCGACGCCTACGCCGACTACCGCAAGGACCCGAACGCCTGGCTGGCCAACCCGGACAACGTCAGCAAGCTGGCCAAGCTGTCGGGTGCCAAGCCTGCGGATATCCCGGTGCTGCTGCAGGGCAACGTGTACCCGCTGGCGGCCGACCAGGCCAGTGCCTTGGGCGCGCCGACCACCCAGGCGCTGACCGACACGGCCACTTTCCTCAAGCAGCAAGGCAAGGTCGAAGCAGTGCTGCCGGATTACTCGCCGTACGTCAGCGCGCAATACCTGCCCAACTGAACACGGGGGCCGCTGCGCGGCCCATCGCGGGCCAAGCCCGCTCCTACAACGATCACCGCAAAACCTGTGGGAGCGGGCTTGCCCCGCGATTAGGGTGTGCAGCGGTCCTGATCAACAGCAGTATTCACGACGGAGCCTGCCATGGCCTTGCTCGAACTGGAGCGCATCAGCGCACAGTACCCCGGCACCGACGCCCCGGTGCTGGCCGACATCAACCTGAGCCTCGGGCCACGCCAGTTGCTGGTGGCCCTGGGCCCTTCCGGCAGCGGCAAGACCTCGCTGCTCAACCTCATCGCCGGCTTCGTCGCCCCCAGCGCAGGCCGCATCACCCTTGACGGCAAGCCGGTCGAAGGCCCCGGTGCCGAACGCGGCGTGGTGTTCCAGGACGATGCCCTGCTGCCCTGGCAGGACGTGCTGGGCAACGTCGCCTTCGGCCTGGAACTGGCCGGTATGCCTCGCGCCCAGCGCGAAGCCAAGGCCCGCGAGCTGCTGGCGCTGGTCGACCTCGCAGGCTTAGGCGACCGCCACATCTGGCAGCTCTCCGGCGGCCAGAAGCAACGCGTAGGCCTGGCCCGGGCGCTGGCGGCAGACCCGCGTGTGCTGCTGATGGACGAACCCTTCGGCGCCCTCGACGCCTTCACCCGCGAACAGATGCAGGAACTGCTGCTGCAGGTCTGGCAGCGCACTGCCAAGCCCGTGTTGCTGATCACCCATGACATCGAGGAAGCCGTATTCCTGGCCAGCGAACTGGTGTTGCTGGCCCCCAACCCGGGGCGGGTGGTCGAGCGCCTGCAACTGGATTTCGGCCAGCGCTACGCCGCCGGCGAATCGGCCCGGGCGATCAAGTCCGACCCACGTTTCATCGAGACCCGCGAGTACGTGCTGGCGCGGGTGTTTTCCCAACGCGAAGCCGCCCACCGGCAGGAGCCCGCATGAGCAGCCTGGACCTGCCGGTCAACGACAAGCCTGTCGCCCGGCCAACCGTCACGCCCCCCACACACCGCCCGTTGCCCACCCGCTGGATCAGCGCCCTGACCCTCGCCACCCTGATGCTGGCCTGGTGGCTGGTGACGGCGGCCGGCTGGATCGAGCCGCTGTTCCTACCCTCGCCTGCCGACATCCTGGCCAAGGCCTGGGCCCTGCTCACCCAGGGCTACATGGACGCGAGCCTCTGGCAACATCTGGGCGCCAGCCTCGGGCGCATCGGCCTGGCCCTGGCTGCCGCCATCCTCAGCGCCATTCCGATCGGCATCGCCATCGGCCACAACCGCGTGGCCCGGGGCATCCTCGACCCGCTGATCGAGTTCTACCGGCCGATCCCGCCGCTGGCCTACCTGCCGCTGATCGTGATCTGGTGCGGCATCGGCGAGCTGTCGAAGGTGTTGCTGATCTACCTGGCCATCTTCGCCCCGATCGCCATCGCCACCGCCACCGGCGTGCGCACGGTCGACCCGGCCAAGCTGCGTGCCGCACAGTCCCTGGGCGCGACCCGAGCCCAGCTGGTTCGCCACGTGATCCTGCCCAGCGCACTGCCCGACATCCTTACCGGCATCCGCATCGGCCTGGGCGTCGGCTGGTCGACCCTGGTGGCCGCCGAGCTGATCGCCGCCACCAGCGGCCTGGGCTTCATGGTGCAGTCGGCGGCGCAGTTCCTGGTCACCGACGTGGTGGTACTGGGCATTCTGCTGATCGCCCTGATCGCCTTCGCCCTGGAAATGGGCCTGCGCGCCCTGCAACGCAAGCTGGTGCCCTGGCAGGGGCAGAGCCACTGACCCGCGAAGGAGTCACCGCCCTGTCTGACCGACCGGCACACATCATTCAAGCGAGACCGACATGAGCCTGACCATCACCTCTCTGAGCCCCGCGCTCGGTGCCCAGATCAGCGGCGTGGACCTGAGCCGCGACATCACCCTCGAGCAACGCGACGCCATCGAGCAGGCGCTGCTCAGGCACCAAGTGCTGTTCTTCCGCGACCAACCGATCACACCTGCGCAGCAGGCCAGGTTCGCGGCCCAGTTCGGCGACCTGCACATCCACCCGATCTACCCCAACGTGCCGGAAACGCCCCAGGTATTGATCCTGGATACGGCGGTCACCGACGTCCGCGACAACGCCGTGTGGCACACCGACGTGACCTTTTTACCGACACCTGCCCTGGGCGCGGTGCTCAGTGCCAAACAATTGCCGGCCTTCGGTGGCGACACCCTCTGGGCCAGCGGTATCGCGGCCTTCGAGGCGCTGTCGGCGCCGCTGCGGGAGATGCTCGACGGCCTCACCGCGACCCATGATTTCACCAAGTCATTCCCACTGGAGCGCTTCGGCACCACCGCCGAAGACCTGGCGCGCTGGGAGGCCACCCGACGCAACAACCCGCCACTGTCGCACCCGATGGTGCGCACTCACCCGGTCAGCGGGCGCAAGGCGTTGTTCGTCAACGAAGGGTTCACCACGCGGATCAATGAATTGAACGAGCAGGAAAGCGAGGCGCTGCTCAAGCTGCTGTTCGCCCATGCCACGCGGCCGGAGTTCAGCATTCGCTGGAGATGGCAGGAGCATGACGTGGCGTTCTGGGACAACCGCGTGACCCAGCATTTCGCGGTGGACGACTACCGGCCGAACCGGCGGGTGATGCATCGGGCGACCATCCTGGGGGATGCGCCGTTCTGACCGAAGCGGGAGGCCTATGGCCTCCTTTCGCGGCACAAGGCCGCTCCTACAGGAGGGCGCGGTCTTTTGTAGGAGCGGGCTTGTCCCGCGATTGGGCTGCAGCGCAGGCCCAGCGATCTAGCGGACCAGGTGCAGGAACTGCATGTGCCGCTCGTACTGGTCGAGGATGTCGTTGATGATCTGCTCCTTGCTGTAGCCCACCAGGTCGTAGTTCTGGCTACCTTCGGCCAGATGCACCTCGGCACGGTAGTAACGGCGGTTCTTCAACTCTTGGGTGCCCAGCCCGCCCAGGGCGAACGAGGGGGTGAAGTACCCGCGCATCTGTACCTGGTAGATGAACGGCTGTTCCTCGCCCAGGCCGATCTTCAGGCTGACGTTGTCGTGGCTGGGGTCGTCCTGGGTGATCAGGTTTACCCCTTTTTGCATGAACACCTCGCTCACCTCGCCGATGGCCGGGCGCACCACGTCGTCCATGAAGCGGTACACCTCATCGCGCGACGGGAAGTGCACCGCCTGGCTCAGGCGCTGGCGCCAGCCACCACGGCCACGGCGCGACACGGCGAACGGCGCCAGCGAATGCATCTGCGCGATCTGCCGCTGGGACTCCAGGTAGAACGCCTTGTGCAGCCCCCACATCATGCACAGCAGGATCAGCGAGAACGGCAGCGAGGTCAGCACCACCGCCGACTTCAGCGAATCGATGCTACCGGCGAACAGCAGGCCAATGGTCACCAGCGCGGTCATCGCGCCCCAGAAGATGCGCAGCCAGTTCGGGCCGTCCTCATCGGCCTCGCCACCCTTGGCCGACAGGGTCGAGAGCACCACGGTGCCAGAGTCGGCGGAGGTGACGAAGAACACGAAGCTGATGAACACCGTCACCGCGATCACCGCCTTGCTCCACGGATAGGTTTCCAGCAGCAGGTAAAGGCTCATCGATGGGTTTTCCAAAGCCGACTGGCCGAGGGCGGTCAGGCCATGGTCGAGCACTTGGGTCATGGCGCTGTTGCCGAAGATCGACATCCACGCCAGGGTGAAGCCCAGCGGGATAAGCAGCACGCCGAAGACGAATTCACGGATGGTGCGCCCGCGGGAGATACGCGCGATGAACAGGCCAACGAACGGCGCCCAGGCGATCCACCAGGCCCAGTAGAACACGGTCCAGCCACCCAGCCAGTCGCGGTTCTCGCCGTAGGCATACACATCGAAGGTCTTGCGCGGCAAGGCACCGAGGTAATCGCCCAGGTTCTGGATCAGGGTATTGAACAGGTGCTGGGTAGGGCCTGCGAACAACACGAACAAAAGCAGCGCACAAGCCAGGAACAGGTTGATGTCGCTCATCACCCGCACGCCCTTCTCCACCCCGGCGACCGCCACGGCCACCGCGGCACCCATCATCAGGGTAATGAGGATCACCTGCACCCACTGGCTGTGGCTGATACCGAACAGGTAGTCCAGGCCCGCGTTCAGGTGCAGTACGCCAAAGCCCATGTCGGCGCCCAGACCGAACACCGTGGCGATGATGCCGAAGCCGTCCACCGCGTAGCCGATCGGGCCATTGATGCGCTTGCCGATCAGTGGGTACAGGGCCGAACGCAGCGCCAGCGGCAAGTTATGCCGGTAGGCGAAGTAGGCCAGGGCCATGCCGACGAAGGCGAACACGCCCCAGCCGTGCAGGCCCCAATGCAGGAACAGCAGCTCCATCGCCTGGCGCCCGGCCTCCACCGTGCCGCCTTCGCCCTGGGGCGGCTGCATCATGTGGGTCAGCGGTTCGGAGACACAGAAGAAGAACAGGGTGATGCTGATGCCGGCGGCGAACAGCATGCCGGCCCAGGACAGGTAGCTGAACTCGGGCTCGTCGTGGTCGGCACCGAGCTTGATCTTGCCGTAGCCGGACAAGGCGGTGACCACCACGAAGACTAGATACAGGGTCATGGCCAGCATGTAGTACCAGCCCACGGTATTGGCCGCCCAGTTCTGCGCGGCGAGCAGCCACTCGCCTGCTGCGGTGGGGTTGGCGATGACCACCAGGCCGAAGATGAGGATGAAGCTTGCCGCGAAATAGAACACCGGGGGGTTCATGCGGATCTTGCCATTGGCAAGTGAGGGTGTCGGTGCACTCATGAGGTGTGCACCTCGTGGAGCGGTGAAAGGTTCGGATTGAACGGGTTCAGCAAAGGGGATCCTCCTGTTGAACACCGGCAATGGACCAGCGTTTTACTTTGAACAAGCGTTCAAGTTAAACACGGATCGGCGTTCAATGCGACCTTGCCCGACCGTTGAACCTCAAGCCGCAATCGCGGGACAAGCCCGCTCCCACAGGATCTTCACTGCGCTCAAGCACAGCGCCTTCCCTGTGGGAGCGGGCTTGTCCCGCGATTGCGTCGGCACAGCCAACCCTTGAGGCCCAGGCTTACTTTTGCCCCTCGCATTCCAGTTGCAGATTAGCCTGGGTGATGTTGCTCTCGGCAGGCACGCTGCGGGTCAACCAGACATTGCCGCCGATGGTCGAGCCCTTGCCGATGGTGATGCGCCCCAGGATGGTCGCCCCCGCATAGATCACCACATCGTCCTCGACGATCGGGTGGCGCGGCTCGCCCTTGTGCAGCATGCCGGTTTCGTCCGCCGGGAAGCGCTTCGCGCCCAGGGTCACGGCCTGGTAGATGCGCACCCGCTCGCCGATGATCGCCGTCTCGCCGATCACCACACCGGTGCCATGGTCGATGAAGAAACTCGGGCCGATCTGCGCGCCAGGGTGGATATCGATGCCGGTGGCCGAATGGGCCAGCTCTGAACTGATCCGCGCCAGCAGCGGCAGGCCAGCCTGGTACAGGTGGTGGGCCAGGCGGTGGTGGATGATGGCCAGGATACCGGGATAGCACAGCAGCACCTCGTCGACGCTGCGCGCCGCCGGGTCGCCCTGGTAGGCGGCCAATACGTCGGTATCGAGCAGCACGCGCAACCCCGGCAAGGCGGCGGCGAAGCCCTGGATCAGGTGCAGGGCATGGGCGTCGACATCCGTCACCTCGGCCTTGCCCTGGCGCGCAGCGTAGCGCAGCTCCAGGCGCGCCTGGGCCAGCAATGCCGTCAGCGCGGCGTCCAGCGTATGGCCGACATAGAAGTCCTCGCTCTCTTCACGCAGGTCCACTGGCCCCAGGCGCATGGGGAACAACGCCCCGCACAATTGCTCGAGGATATGCCGCATGGCCTCGCGCGACGGTAGCTCGCGCCCGCCCTGCTCGCCGCTGCTGCGGCCGTTGCGGGTTCGCCATTGTTCGCGGGCACTGCGCAAATCACTGACGATACCCTGCAGCTGCCAACGACCTGTGGATGGATGTTCGCTCACGGTGTTCTCCTGGCTCGGCGGCTTGTTGGAAAGCCTCTTTGGGGAATGACGCCGCCGGTGCGATCCACTCTACGGCAAATCCGTCTCTTGGAAAAAACAACGCTTTATTCCATCCTGCGCTAAGTCGGGTATAAGCAGACGACGAACTGACGTTCGTGGCCTACCCTCAAGGCTGCCGATCCCTAGACAAAACATAGAAAAGAAATAACAAAATAAGTTTTTATTATTTCCAGGCCTAATAAGCCCACCCCTATAGTCGCCACCCACTACTTCCATAACAAGCGCGGGGCCCAGCCATGACCAGATTCACCAAGCCACTTCTCAACGCCAGCCTTGCCCTCCTGCTGGGCACCGGCCTGTTCAGCCAGGCCTTCGCCGGCGAGCAGCTGAAGAACATCCAGGAAAAAGGCAGCATCAGCATCGGCCTGGAAGGCACCTACCCGCCGTTCAGCTTCGTCGATGAAGACGGCAAGCTCGCCGGCTTCGAAGTGGAGCTTTCCGAGCTCCTGGCCAAGGAGCTGGGCGTCAAGGCCAAGATCCAGCCGACCAAGTGGGATGGCATCCTCGCCGCACTCGAGTCCAAGCGCCTGGACGTGGTGGTCAACCAAGTCACCATTTCCGATGAGCGCAAGAAGAAGTACGACTTCTCCGAGCCCTACACCATCTCCGGCATCCAGGCCCTGATCCTGAAGAAGAAGGCCGAGCAGCTGAACATCAAGACCGCGCAGGACCTGGCCGGCAAGAAAGTCGGCGTGGGCCTGGGCACCAACTACGAGCAGTGGGTGAAGAAAGACGTCCCGCAAGCTGACGTGCGCACCTACGAAGACGACCCGAGCAAGTTCGCCGACCTGCGCAATGGCCGCATCGATGCGATCCTGATCGACCGCCTGGCCGCCCTGGAGTACGCGCAGAAAGCCAAGGACACCCAGCTCGCCGGCGAGGCCTTCTCGCGCCTGGAGTCGGGCGTGGCCCTGCGCAAGGGCGAGCCTGAGCTGCTCGAGGCGATCAACAAGGCGCTGGACAAGCTCAAGGCTGATGGCTCTCTGGCCAAGCTGTCCGAGAAATACTTCGGTGCCGACGTCACCAAATGATCGCCGAAAGCCTGCAACTCGTCATCGACTCCACGCCCTTCCTGTTGAAGGGCGCTGGCTACACAGTGCTGCTCAGTGTCGGCGGCATGTTCTTCGGGCTGGTCCTGGGCTTTGCCCTGGCCTTGATGCGCCTGTCGAAGATCCTGCCGCTGAACTGGCTGGCCAGGATCTACGTGTCGTTCTTCCGCGGCACGCCGCTGCTGGTGCAACTGTTCGTCATCTACTTCGGCATGCCGCAGATCGGTATCGAGCTCGACCCGATACCGGCGTCACTGATCGGCCTGTCGCTGAACATGGCGGCGTACATCTGTGAAATCCTGCGCGCGGCGATCTCCTCGATCGACCGTGGCCAATGGGAAGCCGCCGCCAGCATCGGCATGACCCGCACCCAGGCCATGCGCCGGGCGATCCTACCCCAGGCCATGCGCACGGCCTTGCCGCCGCTGGGCAACAGCTTCATCTCGCTGGTCAAGGACACCGCCCTGGCAGCGACCATCCAGGTGCCGGAGCTGTTCCGCCAGGCCCAGCTGATCACCGCACGGACCTTCGAGGTCTTCACCATGTACCTGGCCGTTGCCGTGATCTACTGGGTCCTGTGCAGCATCCTCGCGCACTTCCAGAACCGCATGGAAGCGCGGGTCAACCAGCATGACCAGGAGCACTGAAGATGATCGCAGTACAAGGCCTGACCAAGCAGTTCAAGGGCCACACCGTGCTCGACGGTATCGACCTGACGGTCCAGCCCGGCGAGGTGGTGGCCATCATCGGCCCCAGCGGTTCGGGCAAGACCACCTTCCTGCGCTGCCTCAACCTGCTGGAGACGCCTGACGCCGGGCGCATCCAGATCGGTGACATCAGCATCGACGCCAACCGCCCGCTGGGCAGCCAGCAAGGTGCGATCCGCCGCCTGCGCCAGCAGGCCGGGTTCGTGTTCCAGAACTTCAACCTGTTCCCCCACCGCTCGGCGCTGGAGAACGTCATCGAAGGGCCGGTGATCGTCAAGAAGACGCCCCGCGACCAAGCCATCGAACTGGGCCGGCGCCTGCTGGCCAAGGTCGGCCTGGCCGGCAAGGAAGACGCCTACCCACGGCGCCTGTCCGGCGGGCAGCAACAACGGGTGGCCATCGCCCGGGCCCTGGCCATGGAGCCGGAGGTGATCCTCTTCGACGAACCGACCTCGGCACTCGACCCCGAGCTGGTCGGCGAGGTGCTGGAGACCATCCGCGGCCTTGCCGAGGAGAAGCGCACCATGATCATCGTCACCCACGAGATGAGCTTCGCCCGGGACGTGGCCAACCGGGTGATCTTCTTCGACAAGGGTGTGATCGTTGAGCAGGGCGAAGCCAAGGCACTGTTCGCCAACCCCAGGGAAGAACGCACGCGGCAGTTCCTGCGCAAGTTTCTGGGTACAGCGGCAGGCTGAATCGTCAACGTTCTACTGACTGACGCAATCGCCGGCAAGCCGGCTCCCACACGGGCTGTGCCGAACCCTGTGGGAGCCGGCCTGCCGGCGATTGCGCAATGCTCGGCCAACAAGATGCAAACTTCTATATATAGTCCAAAAAGTTAGTTCATAAAGTTTTTATAAGCGCATACGGTATATAGACCGGACCACCGGACCAGCAAATGTCTGTCGCCATCGGCGACGTTTTCAACTTTGTGAGGTAAGGAATGGTCAGGTCCACCAGCGATCTCGACAGCTCGCCCCTGTTGCTGCCGGCCACGGTACTGCAAAACGACGCCCAGGCCCTGCAAGCGGCCCGCGAACTGGCACATACCGCCCGCCAGCAGGCCGCGCGCCGCGACCAGCAGCGCAAGCTGCCATGGACGGAAATCGAACAGTTCACCCGCAGCGGCCTGGGCAGCATCAGCATCCCCAAGGCCCATGGCGGCCCCGAGGTCTCCTTCGAGACCATCGCCGAAGTCTTCCGCCTGATCAGTGCCGCCGACCCGGCCCTGGGGCAGATTCCGCAAAACCACTTCGGCATCATCCAACTGCTACGCCTGACCGCCACCGAGGCCCAGCAGGCGGTGCTCTTCCGCTCCGTGCTCGATGGCTGGCGCATCGGCAACGCCGGGCCTGAGCGTGGCACCAAGGACACCCTGACCCTCAAGACACGGATCACCCGCGATGGCGATCGTTATCGCATCAGCGGTGAGAAGTTCTACTCCACAGGCGCCCTGTTCGCCCATTGGGTGGCAGTCAAGGCCCTGGACGACGCAGGCCGCCAGCGCCTGGCGTTCGTACGCCGGGGCAGCCCGGGGCTGCGGATCGTCGACGACTGGTCTGGCTTCGGCCAGCGCACCACGGCCAGCGGCACCGTCCTGCTCGACCAGGTGCCGGTCGAAGCCGACCTGGTGATCGACAGCTGGCGCCTGCGCGAGGTGCCCAGCACCCAGGGCGCCGCCTCGCAATTGATCCAGGCGGCCATCGATGCCGGCATCGCCGAAGCGGCCATTGAGGATGCCATCAGCTTCGTGCGGGAAAAATCCCGCCCGTGGATCGAGGCCAAGGTAGAGCGCGCCAGCGACGACCCCTACGTGATCGCCGACATCGGCCGCCTGAAGCTCGAACTGCATGCCGCCCAGGCCCTGCTGCGCAAGGCTGCGCGCGTGCTCGACGAAATCAATGCCGGCCCGGTGGACGAGGACGGCGCGGCACGGGCCTCGATCGCCGTGGCCGAGGCCAAGGTGTTGACCACCGAGGTCGCGTTGCAGGCGAGCGAGAAGCTGTTCGAACTGGCCGGCAGCCGCGCCACCCTCGCCGAGTTCAACCTCGACCGGCACTGGCGCAACGCCCGCGTGCACACCCTGCATGACCCGGTGCGCTGGAAATACCACGCCGTCGGAGCCTGGCATCTGAACGGCACACGCCCTGCGCGGCATTCCTGGATCTGATTGGCGAGCCCTGGGGCTGCTACGCAGCCCTTTCGCGGCGCAAGGCCGCTCCTACAGGGGTATGCGTTCTCCTGTAGGAGCGGGCTGCCCCGCGAAAGGGGCGCGAAGCGGCCCCGGCGCTCCCACTGGAGAAACACATGAACGCATTGACCACGCCCAAACCGGCGCTGATCACCTCCGACTCCCAGGCCCTGGCCGTCGCCGAGGACATCGCCCGATACCTGCACCGCGACAGCGCCCTGCGCGACCGCGAGCGCCGCCTGCCTCACGCCGAACTCGACCTGTTCACCCGTTCCGGCCTGTGGGCCATCAGCGTACCCAAGGACTTCGGCGGTGCAGGCGTGTCCAACGTCACCCTGGCCAAGGTCGTGGCCCGTATCGCCCAGGCCGACGCCGCCCTGGGGCAGATCCCGCAGAATCATTTCTATGCCCTGGAAGTGCTCCGCGTGAACGGCACCCTGCATCAGCAGCAGCGCCTCTATGCCGAGGTACTGGCTGGCCAGCGCTTCGGCAATGCCTTGGCAGAACTGGGTACCCGCACCGCCCACGATCGCACCACCCGCCTGATACGCGAGGGCGACGGCCTGCGCATCGAGGGCCGCAAGTTCTATGCGACCGGCGCGCTGTACGCCCAGCGCATCCCCACCTCGGTGGTGGATGAAGATGGCGTGCAACACCTGGTGTTCGTGCCCGCCGACAGCCCCGGCCTGAAGGTGATCGACGACTGGAGCGGTTTCGGCCAGCGCACCACCGGCAGTGGTTCGGTGGTGTTCGACAATGTGCCCGTGCGCAGCGAAGATGTCGTGCCCTTCCAGAGCGCCTTCGAGCGCCCCACCCCGGTCGGCCCCCTGGCGCAGATCCTTCATGCCGCCATCGACACCGGCATCGCCCGCGCCGCACTCGACGACGCCCTGCACTTCGTGCGTACACGCAGCCGACCGTGGATCGACGCCGGCCTGGACAAGGCCAGCGATGACCCGTTGACGTTGAAGAGCTTCGGCCACCTCGCCATCCGCCTGCACGCGGCCGAAGCGCTGCTGGAGCGGGCCGGCGAATACCTCGACCGGGCCCGCGAGGACAGCAGTGCCGACAATGTCGCGGCCGCCTCCATCGCCGTGGCCGAGGCCCGGGCGATCAGCACGGAGATTTCCCTCGCCGCCGGCAGCACCCTGTTCGAGCTGGCCGGCAGCCAGGCCACCCTGGCCGAACACAACCTCGACCGCCACTGGCGCAACGCCCGGGTACATACCTTGCACGACCCGGTACGCTGGAAGTACCACGCCATCGGCAACTACTACCTCAACGGGGAAAACCCGCCACGTCGAGGGACCATCTGATGGCCAGGCACATCCTGCTCAATGCCTTCAACATGAACTGCGTCGGGCATATCAACCATGGTCTGTGGACCCACCCTCGGGACACCTCGACCCAGTACAAGACCCTGGCCTACTGGACCGACCTGGCACGCCTGCTCGAGCGCGGGCTGTTCGACGGCCTGTTCATTGCCGACATCGTCGGCACCTACGATGTCTACGGGCAGTCCATTGACGTGCCCTTGAAAGAGTCCGTCCAGCTGCCGGTCAACGACCCGTTGCTGCTGGTCTCGGCCATGGCGGCCGCCACCGAGCACTTGGGCTTCGGCCTCACCGCCAACCTCACCTACGAGGCGCCCTACCTGTTCGCCCGGCGCCTCTCCACGCTCGATCACCTGAGCAGCGGCCGGGTCGGTTGGAACATCGTCACCGGTTACCTGGACAGTGCCGCACGCGCCATGGGCCTGGCGCGACAACCCGAGCACGATCGGCGCTACGACCAGGCCGACGAATACCTGCAGGTGCTGTACAAGCTGCTCGAAGGCAGCTGGGAGGACGATGCAGTCGTCGTTGACCGCGAACGCCGGGTCTATGCCCGGCCGGACAAGGTGCACAAGGTCCGCCACCATGGCGAGTTCTACAAGGTGGAGGGCTACCACCTGTGCGAACCCTCGCCCCAGCGCACCCCGGTGCTGTTCCAGGCCGGCAGCTCGCCCCGTGGCCTGGCCTTTGCCGGGCACCACGCCGAATGCGTGTTCATCGGCGGCCAGAGCCAGGAAGCCACCCGCGCCCAGGTCGACAACGTGCGCGCCGCAGCCAGGGCCGCCGGCCGTGATCCACAGGCGATCAAGGTCTTCCTGGGCATCACGGTGATCGTCGCACCTACCGAGGCCCAGGCCCAGGCCAAGCATGCCGAGTACCTTCGCCATGCCAGCGCAGAAGCAGGCGTGGCGCATTTCGCCAGCTCCACCGGCATCGATTTCGCCGCCTACGGGCTCGACGAACCGATCGGCTTCGCCAAGGGCAACGCCATCCAATCCGCCACCCGCCAGTTGCAGGACAGCGCCTGGACCCGCCGCCGCCTGCTGCAGCAACACGCCCTGGGTGGGCGCTACGTGACCTTGGTCGGCGCACCTGGGCAGGTCGCCGAGCAGTTGATCGACTGGATCGACCAGACCGGCCTGGACGGTTTCAACCTGACCCGTACCGTCACTCCGGAGAGCTACGAGGACTTCATCGACCTGGTGATACCCGAGCTGCAACGTCGCGGCCGCTACAAGACCGCCTACGCACAGGGCACCTTGCGTCAGAAGCTGTTCCAGGCAAGCCACCCCCACCTGCCCGCCGACCACCCCGGCGCCACCTACCGCACCCCGACCACCGCCCCGACTGGAGCCCTGCACCATGCTTGAGAAACTGTTCCGGCCCGTCGCGGCCTCTGTCCTGTCCCTGGGTATCGTCACCGGCGCACTGGGCGCCGAACCCCTGAAGATCGGCACCACCGCCGCCTTCGCCATTCCACTGGAAGCAGCCGTGGAGGAGGCGCACAAGCAGGGCCTGGAGGTGAAGCTGATCGAATTCAGCGACTGGATCGCGCCCAATGTCAGCCTGCAGAGCGGTGACATCGACGTGAACTACTTCCAGCACATTCCCTTCCTCGAGAACGCCAAGGCCGCCGCCGGTTTCGACCTGGTGCCCTACGCCCCAGGCATCATCAACAACGTCGGGCTGTACTCGAAGCAGTACAAGCAGTTCAGCGAACTGCCCGAGGGCGCCAGCGTGGCCATCGCAAACGATCCGATCAACAGCGGCCGCGGGCTGCAACTGCTGGCCAAGGCCGGGTTGATCACGCTCAAGCCGGGCGTGGGTTACAAGGCGACCGAGGAAGACATCATCGCCAACCCGAAGAAACTGAAGATCCTCCAGGTGGAAGCGGTGCAGCTGGTGCGGGCCTATGACGACGCCGACCTGGTCCAGGGCTATCCGGCCTATATCCGCCTGGCCAATAGTTTCGACGCCACCTCGGCACTGCTGTTCGACGGCCTGGAGAACAAGGAGTACGTGATCCAGTTCGTCATTCGCCCGCAGAGCAAGGACGACCCGCGCCTGGCGAAGTTCGTCGATATCTACCAGCACTCGCCGGCGGTGCGCGCAGCCCTGGACAAGGCCCATGGCAGCCTCTACCAGGCCGGCTGGGAGGGTTGAGATGAGCAGCGCCAACGCCCTCGGGGCGCCCCTTTCGAACCTTTCGCCGCCCCTGGCCCGCCAGCAGGCTCTACGCCCGGAGGTCAACGAAGCCCATGTGCGCTTCATCGGCCTGGGCAAGACCTACCCAGGGCAGGACCAGCCCGCCCTGCACGGCATCGACCTGAACATCCGCCGCGGCGAGATCTTCGGCATCATCGGCCGCAGTGGTGCCGGCAAGTCGTCCTTGCTGCGCACCATCAACCGCCTGGAACAGCCCAGCCAGGGCCGGGTGTTGATCGACCAGGTGGACATCGCCGCGTTCGACGAACAGCGGCTGGTCGCCCTGCGCCGGCGCATCGGCATGATCTTCCAGCACTTCAACCTGATGTCGGCCAAGACGGTCTGGCAGAACATCGAGCTGCCCCTGAAGGTGGCCGGCGTGCCTCAGGCCGAGCGCCACCGCAAGGTGCGTGAACTGCTGGAGCTGGTGGGCCTGGCGCACAAGCACGACGTATACCCGGCGCAACTATCCGGCGGGCAGAAACAGCGTGTCGGCATCGCCCGCGCGCTGGTGCACGACCCCGAGATCCTGTTGTGCGACGAAGCCACCTCGGCCCTGGACCCGGAAACCACTGCCTCGATCCTCGAGCTGTTGCGCGACATCAACCAGCGCCTGGGCCTGACCGTGGTGCTGATCACCCATGAAATGGCGGTGATCCGCGATATCTGCCACCGGGTCGTGGTACTCGAACGCGGCGAGGTGGTCGAGCAGGGCGAAGTCTGGCGGGTGTTCGGTACCCCCCGACACGAGGTGACCCGAACCCTGCTGGCGCCCTTGCAAGCCAGGCTGCCTGCCGCGCTGCAGGCCAGCCTACGCCCGGAACCTGGGAAAGGCGCTGCCGTGGTGCTGCGCCTGAGCCTGCTGGGCGAGCCGGCGCTGTCGGACCTGTTCGCCGACCTCGGCGGCCGGGTGCGCCTGCTCCAAGGCGGCATCGAGACCATCGGTGTCCATGCCCTGGGGCAGTTGATCCTGTCGGTTCAGGATTCGCCCCATGAGGTGTCGCACTTGCTCGAACGTGCCCGCAGCTGGGCCGAGGACGCGGAGGTACTGGGCTATGTGGTTTGATCGCCTGCTCGAAGGCTTGCTCGATACCTTGCTGATGGTGGGTGTGTCATCGCTGGTGGCCCTGCTGGTCGGCGTACCGATGGCGGTGTTCCTGGTGACCAGCGACAAGGGCGGAATCTTCGAGGCCCCGACGTTGAACCGCACGCTGGGCGCCATCGTCAACCTGTTCCGCTCGATCCCGTTCCTGATCCTGATGGTCGCGCTGATCCCCTTCACCCGCCTGGTGGTCGGCACCACCTACGGTGTGTGGGCCGCGGTGGTACCTCTGACCATCGCCGCCACGCCGTTCTTCGCCCGTATCGCCGAGGTGAGCCTGCGCGAGGTCGACCATGGCTTGGTGGAGGCCGCCCAGGCCATGGGCTGCCGGCGCTGGCACATCGTCTGGCATGTGCTGCTGCCCGAGGCGCTGCCGGGTATCGTCGGTGGCTTCACCATCACCCTGGTGACGCTGATCAACTCCTCGGCCATGGCCGGTGCCATTGGTGCCGGTGGGCTGGGCGATATCGCCTACCGGTATGGGTACCAGCGATTCGACAGCCAGATCATGCTGACCGTGATCGCCATGCTGGTGGCGCTGGTAGCGGTAATCCAGCTGGGTGGCGACCGGCTGGCCAAGGGGTTGAACAAGCGTTAGGTCACTTGGAACCACTATGTGGGAGCGCAGTCGATCGCGTTCAACCCCAGCGCAAGTCCCCCGCCGGCACCGGTCGCCCGAACCAATACCCCTGCCCCACATCGCATTGCTGCTCCAACAGGAACCGTGCCTGCTCGGCCTGTTCGATCCCTTCGGCATGCACCTGCATACCCATGCTTCGGGCCAGGGCGATGATCACCCGCACGATGGCGATGTCGTCCTCGTCCTCAGGCAGCCCGGCGACGAAGCCCTGGTCGATCTTGAGCTTCTGCACCGGCAGGCGCTTGAGCCGCAGCAACGACGAGTAGCCGGTTCCAAAGTCGTCGATGGCCAGGTTCAGCCCCAGCTCACGCAGCCGGTGCAGCTGTTCGAGCGCCACTTCCGGGTCCTCCATCACCGCGCTCTCGGTGACTTCCAACTCCAGCAGCGCCGGATCCAGCCCGGTGTCATGCAGCACCTCGGCCACCTGCCGGTACAGCTCACGCTGGCCGAACAGCCGGGCGGAGATGTTCACCGCAACGAAGCGCAACTGGCGCCCTTCACGCTGCCACTGCACCATCTGCCGGCACGACTGGCGCAGCACCCAGGCATCGATCTCGGCGATCAGGCCGGTACGCTCGGCGATGGGAATGAACTCCCCCGGCGACACCAGCCCGCGGGTGGGGTGCTCCCAGCGTACCAGCGCCTCGACGCCGACCATCTGCCCGCTGAACAGGTCGTGCACCGGCTGGTAGAACACTCGCAGTTCCTGTTGCTCCAGGGCCCTGCGCAGCTCACCGGCGGTCTCGACCCGGTGCTGGGCATGGGCGGTCAGCTCTTCGGTGTACAACGCATAGCAGCCGCGGCCGTTGTGCTTGGCCTTGCCCAGTGCCGCGTCAGCGTTGCGCAGCAGTTGCGCGGCGCTCTGCGCATCGCTGGGGAACAGGCTGATGCCGATACTGACACCAACGAACAAGCGATGGTCGTCGAAGACGAACGGCTCGCGCATACGCTCCAACAGGGCCTGGGCCAAGGTCGCTGCCTGCCCCACCTGCTCGCAGCCCTCGGCCAGCACACCGAATTCGTCACCCCCCAGGCGCGCCAGAGTCACGCCACTGCCCACGGTTTCGCGCAGGCGCTCGCCCACCAGCTTGAGCAACTGGTCGCCCACGGTATGACCGAGGCCATCGTTGATGCTCTGGAAATGGTCGAGGTCCAGCAGCAGCAACGCGCAGCCGCGCTTGCTGGCCTGGGCATTGGCAAGGGCTTGCTCGGCACGGTCGCTGAACAGCAGGCGGTTGGGCAGGCCCGTCAGCGGGTCGTGGTGCGCCAGGTAGGCCAGCTCCTGTTCGGAGTGCTTGATCGCACTGATGTCGCTGAACACCGCCACATAGTGGCTGAGGGCACCGCTGTCGTCGCGGATGGCACAGATGGTCTGCCATTGCGGGTAGATTTCACCGCTCTTGCGCCGGTTCCAGATCTCCCCGCTCCACTCGCCCTTTTCCGCCAGCGCGGCATAGATCTGCTGATAGAACCCCGCGCCATGGCGGCCGGACTTGAACTTGCTCGGGCGCTGGCCGATCACTTCGTCCCGGCTGTAGCCGGTGATGCGCATGAAAGCACGGTTGACGTGCACGATCAGGCCACTGCTGTCGGTCACCAGCACGCCTTCGAGGGTACTGTCGAATACCGCAGCGGCCATGCGCAGGCGTTCGCGGTCCTCGCTGCGCAGGCGGGCGCCGATGCCAATGAATTTGAGCAAGCGGGCCCGCGAGACGAAGATCAGCGCGGCGCTGACCAGCACCCACACGAATACGTTGGCCGTGCGCCCTGCCGCCAGCAACTGCGGGTCCAGGAACAAACCCTGCAACACGTGCTCGGACGCCACCAGCCAGAGCATCGAGAACACCAGGTACAACGCAGCCATGCGCAAGGCGTCGCGAACGGAAACAGACATGTCGGGTGGGTAAGCCCATGAAAAATAATGGGGCATTATAAAGGCTGAAACATGCCGTGACTTGCTCGCGGAAAGGTCGACTGGTTTTATTTCGCCACCCAGGGATAATGCCAGCGCTGTTCCCCTGTTTTTTCGAGGGTTTCTACACCTATGTGGTACTACGGTCTGCTCGACTTGTCGGCCTGGCAACTGGTCGGCGTCACTCTGCTGATGACCCACGTGACGATCATCAGCGTCACCCTTTACCTGCATCGCTATTCCGCCCACCGCGCGCTGGAGCTCAACGCCGGTCTCAAGCACTTCTTCCGCTTCTGGCTGTGGCTGACCACTGCGCAGAACACCCGTGAATGGACGGCCGTGCACCGCAAGCACCACGCCAAGTGCGAAACCCCCGACGACCCGCACAGCCCCGTGCACAAAGGCCTGGGTACGGTGCTACGCAAGGGCGCCGAGCTGTACCGCGAGGAGGCGCGCAACCCCGAGACCCTGCGCATCTACGGCAAGAACTGCCCGGACGACTGGGTCGAGCGCAACCTCTACTCGCGCTACAAGTTCGGTGGCATCGCGCTGATGGCAGCCATCGACCTGCTGCTGTTCGGCACCATCGGCATCACCATCTGGGCGATCCAGATGATGTGGATTCCGTTCTGGGCTGCCGGCGTGGTCAACGGCCTGGGCCACGCGCTGGGCTACCGCAACTTCGAATGCCGCGACGCCGCCACCAACCTGGTGCCCTGGGGCATCGTGATCGGTGGCGAGGAGCTGCACAACAACCACCACACCTACCCCAACTCGGCCAAGCTCTCGGTCAAGCGCTGGGAATTCGACATGGGCTGGATGTGGATCCGCCTGCTGTGCCTGCTGCGCCTGGCCAAGGTGCAGCGTGTGGCCCCCATCGCCCACCGGGTCGCAGGCAAGGCGCACCTGGACATGGACACCGCCATGGCGATCCTCAACAACCGTTTCCAGATCATGGCCCAGTACCGCAAGCTGGTCATCGCGCCTTTGGTCAAGCAGGAACTGGCGCGCGTCGACGCATCGGTGCGCCATCGTCTGCGCCACGCCAAACGCCTGCTGTCGCGTGAAACCAGCCTGCTGCAAGACCGTCATCACGTACGCATCGAGTCCATGCTCGCCCATAGCCAGGCACTCAAGACCATCTATGAGAAGCGCCTGGCCCTGCAGCAGATCTGGGCCCGCACCAGCGCCAACGGCCACGACATGCTGGCCGCCATGAAGGATTGGGTACACGAGGCCGAGGCCAGCGGCATCCACGCCCTGCGCGACTTCGCCGGCCAACTCAAGACCTATTCCCTGCGCCCTACCGGGGCCTGATCGCCGTTGATCGGCACGCCCTGCACCGGGGCGTGCCGCCCGGAACTTCGCCGCCTGTTCCCGACTCAAACCCGGCATATCGCCCGCGTGGCGGGCCGGATCGTGGCCGCACGCTTCAATGCCGAGAACCACTCCGTGCTCATGGCCAAAGACCTCACTCCAACCTTACCCGGCACTGCACCGCCGGAAACCGCCCAAACCCTGCTCGCCCTGCTCCATGCCCAGGGCGAGGTCGCCCGCCTGAGCGAACGCGAGCAGCTCTACAGTTCCCTGCTCGACAGCGTCAATGCCGTGCTCTGGGCCTTCGACTGGGAAACCCACCAGGTGCTCTATGTAAGCCCCGCCTACGAACGCATTTTCGGCCGCCCCGCCAGCTTGGTGCTGGCCGACTACAACGAGTGGCGCGACAGCATCTACCCCGATGATCTCGAATACGCCGAGCACAGCCTGGCCCAGGTGCTGCTCCATGGCGCGGTGGAAAACCGTGAGTACCGGATCATCAATGCGGCCGGCGAGATACGCTGGCTGAGCGACAAATGCTACGTCAACCAGCAGCGCGAGGCGGACCAGCGGGTGATCATCGTCGGCATCGCCGAGGACATCACCGAGAAGAAACAGCTCGAAGGCGAGCTGCAGCGCCTGGCCACCACCGATGTGCTGACCCAGAGCAGCAACCGCCGACACTTCTTCGAGTGCGCCCGGCAGGCATTGGAAACCGCCCGCGAGGAAGGCACGCCCCTGGCCTTCCTGTTGTTGGATATCGACGACTTCAAGCGCATCAATGACAGCTACGGCCACCAGGAAGGCGACCAGGTGCTGCAGCGCATCGCCGACAGCGGCCGCGCCGTACTACGCCGGGGTGATTTGTTCGGGCGTATCGGTGGCGAGGAATTCGCCGCCGTGTTTCCCGGTTGCACCGCCGAAATCGCCGAACAGATCGCCGACCGCCTGCAACGGGAGATCCAGCGCCAGCGTTTCAACCATGGGCCGGAAACCTATGGCGTCACGGTCAGCCAGGGCGTGACCGGGCTGACCGATGAAGACGACAACATCGACGCCCTGTTCGCCCGCGCCGATGCGGCCATGTACCAGGCCAAGCGCCAGGGCAAGAACCAGATCGTTCGGGCATAGATTCCTGACATTCAGCCCTCGACCTTGCGCAGCCGGCTCAACTCCGCCAACCCCAGCTTGAGCAATCGCGCCGTCTTGTTGCTGGCCACCTTCTCCAGCCCCTGCCCGGCCGGCAGCCGCGACAACTGACCGGCCAGGTTCATGGCCAGGATCTCCCGCGAATACACCCCGCCGCCCAGCTGGTAGATCGCCGCGATCAGTTCGCGCAGCCCCAACGGCAAACGCCAGCGCGTGCGCAGCGCCGAGCCGAAGGCGGCGCCGTATTCGCCGAGCGCTCGTTGCACCTGGCCCTCGTCCAGGTCGCCGCCGGCCAGGCGCCACTCCTGCAGGCAACGCAGCACCGCCAGATCACCCAAGCAATGCAGCAACCCTGCGCAATAGCACCGCTCTTCTTCCAGTTCCAGCAGGCGCGCCAGGCTGCGCGCATATTCGGCGGTGTGCAGCGAGAGGTCCCAGTAACGGGCCGCAGGGTCGGCCAGCATCGGGTCGCTCAGCCGCGCGCTGCGCTTGAGGGTCAGGCCCAGGATCAGGTTCATGCTCTGGGTACTGCCCAGCTTGCCCAAGGCCTGCAACAGGGTCTGCACCGGTACTTCACTGTGCAGGGCGGCGCTGTTGGCAGCAGCGATCAATACCGCGGTGATCTGCGGGTCGTTGCGCAGCTCCTGCTCGAGCAGCTTGAGGTCCAGCCCATGGGGATCGAGTGCACGTTTGATCGCCACCTGCACATCGGCGAACAGCGGGCCGCCATCGGCACTGACGCGGCGTTGCTCCAGGTAGGCCGCCAATGTGATCCCCGGCGGCAATGGGGCCACCGGGCAGGCGATCTGTTCGCCGACGTCCAGCAGCAGTTTCTCCAGGCGCTGACGCAGCGAGTCCAGGTCCAAGGGTTTGCTCAGGTAGGCCGTGGGGTGCAACGGCAGCACTTCATGCACGCTGGCGCTGTCGTTGCGTTCGCTCATCAGGATGAACGGCAGCGCGGGCTTGTGCCCCTTGGCCCGCACGTTGCGCAGCAGGTCGAGGCCATCGACACCGGCCAGCTCACGGGCGGCGATGATCAGGTCGGGCTTGCTCGCCAGCGCGGCCAGGGCCTCCGGGCCATCGGCGCAGACCTGCAGGCGTGCATCGCAACGCACGCTGAGCAGCATCTCGCGGAGCATGTCGCGCACCCAGGGATCGCCTTCGGCGATCAGGACACAAGGCGGGGTGGGGGTTGCAGCGCTCATCGGCGACTCCTGGCAATCCTTTACATGCGATCCGTCGCAGCATCCAAGCGAATCCATGGCACAACGATAGCGTTCCGCTCCGGTATTGGGCATAAAAAAAACCCGCCGAAGCGGGTTTTTTTCTGACGCCTGTCACATTCAGGCGAGCTCGGCGAAGCACTCTTCGATGATCGCCAGGCCCTTGTCCAGCAGCGCATCTTCCGCGGTCAGCGGAACCAGGATACGCAGGACGTTGCCGTAGGTGCCGCAAGACAGCAGGATCAGGCCCTTGTCACGCGCCTTGGCCACAACCTGGGCGACTGCGGCAGCGTTCGGGGTGTGGGTGCCTTTCTCGAAGACTTCCACAGCAATCATCGAGCCCAAGCCGCGGACATCACCGATGATCGGGTGCTTTTCCTGGATCTTGCGCAGGCCGGTGGTCAGGCGCTCGCCCACAGCCTTGCTGCGGTCCAGCAGTTTCTCTTCTTCGAACACCTTGATGACGGCCAGGGCCGCGGCGCACGCGATCGGCGAACCGGCGTAGGTGCCGCCCAGGCCGCCCGGGGCGATGGCGTCCATGTACTCGGCCTTGCCGCACACACCGGCCAGCGGGAAGCCGCCGGCGATGGACTTGGCGAAGGTGGTCAGGTCAGGCGCGACGCCCATCTGCTCCATGGCGAAGAAGGTGCCGGTACGGCCAGCACCGGTCTGGACTTCGTCGGCGATCAGCAGGATGCCGTGCTGGTCGCACAGGGCGCGCAGGCGCTTCATCAACTCTTTCGGCGCTGGCAGGAAGCCGCCTTCGCCTTGTACCGGCTCGAGAATGATGGCAGCGATGTCGCGTGGCTCGGCGTCGTTCTTGAAGATGCGCTCGACCGAGGCGATAGCGTCGTCAACGCTGATGCCGTGCAGTTCGCTCGGGAACAGGGCGCGGAAGATGCCGCCTGGCATCAGGCCCATGCCAGCGGAGTAAGGCACGACCTTGCCGGTCAGGCCCAGGGTCATCATGGTGCGGCCGTGGTAGCCGCCGGTGAAGGCGATCACGCCGGCACGGCCAGTGGCGGCACGGGCGATCTTCACGGCGTTCTCGACGGCTTCGGAACCGGTGGAGACCAGCAGGGTCTTCTTGGCGAAGTCGCCCGGGACCATCGAGTTGATCTTCTCGCACAGCTCTACGTAGGGCTCGTACGCCAGAACCTGGAAGCAGGTGTGGCTGACTTTGGTCAGCTGCTCTTGAACGGCGGCAACCACTTTCGGGTGCAGGTGGCCGGTGTTCAGTACTGCGATGCCGCCGGCGAAGTCGATCAGTTCGCGGCCTTCAACGTCGATCACGGTCGAGTTCTTCGCGGTGTCGACGAAGATCGGGTGGATCTGGCCAACGCCACGTGGGACGGCGTTGACACGGCGTTGCATCAAGGATTCGTTGGTCTTGCTCATAATGCCCTCATTCGCGCCGACTCAAGATGGCGCTGTTATTCGGGGGTGGCTGGATGCGACCACGCACAGTATTCGTTGATCGACTGTCGTGAACGCCCTGGCCACCAGGTACTACGGTGTCAAAAAGGCCAGCGAGACGTCGCTCTCGCGCCCCGCTGGCAGAGGGAAATTCAGTACGTGATCAGATGCTGATGCACAGGTACTTGATCTCGAGGTAGTCCTCGATGCCGTACTTGGAACCTTCGCGGCCCAGGCCCGAGGCCTTGATGCCACCGAACGGTGCCACTTCGTTGGAGATCAGGCCGGTGTTGATACCCACCATGCCATACTCCAGAGCCTCGGCGACACGGAACACACGGCTCATGTCACGGGCGTAGAAGTACGAAGCCAGGCCGAACTCGGTGTCGTTGGACATGGCGATGACTTCGGCTTCGTCTTTGAAGCGGAACAGCGGAGCCAGCGGGCCGAAGGTTTCTTCCTTGGCCACGGCAGCGCTCTTCGGTACGTCGACCAGGATGGTCGGCTCGAAGAAGTTGCCTTCGATCAGCTTGCCGCCGGACAGCACCTTGGCGCCCTTGGAGACTGCGTCTTCGATGTGCTCCTGGACCTTGGCGACAGCCTTGCCGTCGATCAGCGGACCTGTAGTGGTGCCTTCTTCCAGGCCGTTACCGATCTTCAGCTTGGCGACAGCGGCCTTGAGCTTATCGGCGAACGCGTCGTAGACGCCATCCTGAACGTAGATACGGTTGGCGCAGACGCAGGTCTGGCCGTTGTTGCGGTACTTGGAGATGATCGCGCCCTCGACCGCCTTGTCCAGGTCGGCGTCGTCGAACACGATGAACGGCGCGTTGCCGCCCAGCTCCAGGGAGACCTTCTTGATGTCCTTGGCGCATTCTTCCATCAGTTGGCGACCGATTTCGGTGGAGCCGGTGAAGGACAGCTTGCGCACCAGGGCGTTGCTGGTCAGCTCGCCGCCGACTTCGCCAGCGCTGCCGGTCACCACGCTCAGCACGCCAGCCGGGATGCCGGCACGGTTGGCCAGCTCGACCAGGGCCAGGGCGGAGTATGGGGTTTGGGAAGCAGGCTTGAGGACCATGGTGCAGCCAGCGGCCAGCGCCGGGCCGGCTTTACGGGTGATCATCGCGGCCGGGAAGTTCCACGGGGTGATGGCGGCGGTGACGCCGATCGGCTGCTTGATGACGATCAGGCGCTTGTCCGGCTGGTGGCCAGGGATCACGTCACCGTAGACGCGCTTGCCTTCTTCGGCGAACCACTCGATGAACGAGGCGGCGTAGGCGATCTCGCCCTTGGCTTCGGCCAGTGGCTTGCCCTGCTCGGTGGTCATCAGGCGGGCCAGGTCGTCCTGGTGCTCGATCATCAGCTCGAACCAGCGACGCAGCTTGCCAGCACGCTCTTTGGCGGTCAGTGCGCGCCAAGCCGGCAGGGCCTTGTCGGCAGCCTCGATGGCGCGGCGGGTTTCGGCGGCGCCCATCTTCGGCACGGAACCGATGACTTCACCGGTGGCCGGGTTGGTCACCTTGATGGTCTGACCGTTGTCCGCGTCCAGCCACTCACCGTTGATGAAGGCTTGCTGGCGGAACAACTGAGCGTCTTTGAGCTGCATGTCGGATTCCCTTGAAAGCACCGTGCACGGACGGGGCTGATTATTGATTGTTGAAAGGCACCTTGGGGGCGCCATCAGGAATTCTTGCACCAGGAGTGTTCAACGCCTGGGCATCGAGCGTTTGAAATCTCAAACGGAATGCTAAGCGGCTGCTGGGGTGTTGGACAATAGGCTGTTCGAAAAAAAGAACGAACGGTTGAACACCGGTGGCCACTCCTACCGCCGGCACGCCGGCTCCCACAGGTACGGCGGTGTCTCTGAAAACAGTGCAGGACAGGTGGGAGCCGGCTTGCCGGCGATGAGGCCAGTACAGGTTAGCCCAGTGTCATGAAGGAAGAATGGCGTAGGGACCGACGGCCGGCGCAGCCCTAGCCGAGGCTGCGCAGATAGCTCCATGGGTAAATGCCCCGGTCATGCCCGTCGCTGAAGACCAGTTGTACCCCATACCCTTGCAACGCGATACGCTCCACCCGCACACCTTCGCGTACCAGGGCGATCCCACCCCGCAATGCCGCCGCCCGGCACTGCGAACAGGGGCAGGCACCGCGCAGCCGCGCATGGCTGACCACCTGCAAGGTCTCGCCCCATTGCACCGCCAGTTCGCCTTGCCCACGCAAGTTGCGCACGGCGCTTGGCGCGTCCATCACACCGCTCCTTGCAACTGGGCCAAGGCAATGCGCACGGCCTTGCGCACCTCCGGGTCGGCATCGGCTTCGGCGGCCTGCAACGCAGGCAATGCCCGGGCCTGGCCCAGCTCGCCCAAGGCCAGGGCAGCCTCCTTGCGCAGGTTCGCGATGCCGTGGCCCAACAAGCTGGCCAGGGGCTCCAGCGCCGCGTCGTGGCGCAGCCGACCCAAGGCCCGGGCTGCGCGCAGGCGCACTTGCCAGTAAACGTCATCGAGCGCCTCGACCAAGGCCGGGCCCGCCTCGCCAAGGCCGACCTTGCCCAGCGTGGTGGCCGCCTCCTCGCGCACCTGCCAGGCCTCGTCGCGCAATGCCATGACCAGCGCCGGCAGCACACCCGCATCACGTGCCAGCCCCAGCGCACCGATCGCGGCGCGGCGCACCTCGGTGTCCATTTCCTCGGTCGCCAACCGGGCCAGGGCCGGCAAGGCAGGCGCATGTTTCAGCCAGCCGAGGATACCCACCGCCTCACGGCGTACGGCAGCCTCCGCGTCATCGAGCGCCCTCAAGGCAGGGGCCGCAGCCTCTTCCAGGCGCAGCTCGCGCAGCGCCCGCAGCGCGCTGGCGCGCACGAACCCATCGGCATGCTCGGCCCAGGGCAGGATGAGCAGGCCGGTCTCCAGGGACTTGAGCTCGCTCAGACTCTGGGCCGCCGCCTGGCGCACCGGCTCGGCAGTGTCGGCCAGAGCCGCGCACAGCGCCTGTACCACCTCGGGTGCTTCCCAGGCTTCAAGCAAACGCGCGGCCTCGGCGCGCACCTCAGGGTCGCTGTCCACCAGCAGGGCGTCGGTCAGCCAGGGCAGGCCGTCCGGGTCTTCCAGGTCGGCCAGTTCGATCAGGGCGATGCGCCGCACCCCCGCGTCGGTGTCAGCCAGGCGGGGCAGCAGTTGGTGGATGTCGGGGTTGTCGGTGGTTCGTTCGGTCATAGGGCAATCCGCAGCGGTGGGTGGTCGGTGCCTGGCAAGCCCAAGGGCGTCAGGCGCGGCAGTTCGCGGCCTTCCTCGTGGCGTAGCAGTGCCAGGCAATGGCGCTTGAGGTGAGTGAACGCCGGGCTGGTCAGCAGGCTGGCGCGGCGTGGGCGTGGGAAGCTCAGGTGCAGGTCGTCGATGAAGCGGCCAGGGCGCGGGCTCATCACCAGGATGCGGTCGGCAAGGAACAGCGCCTCGTCGATGTCATGGGTAACGAACACCACGGTGGTACGGATGCCGCTCCAGATCTCCAGCAACAGCTCCTGCATGCGCGAACGGGTTTGGGCATCGAGGGCACCGAACGGTTCGTCCATCAGCAGCAGGCGTGGGCGGTTGATCAACACCCGGGCGATCTCGGCGCGTTGTTGCATGCCCCCTGAAAGCTGGCTCGGCCAACGGCCGGCGAAATCTTCCAGCCCGACCAGCCGGAGCATGTCTCGGGCGCGCGCCTGGCGTTCGGCCTTGCCAACGCCCTGCATCTTCAAGCCGAAGGCGACGTTGTCGAGCACGCTGCGCCAGGGCAGCAGGGTGTGGTGCTGGAACACCATGCCGCGCTGGGGTGAAGGGCCTTCGATGGCCAAGCCATCGACCTCCAGCTGCCCGCTGCTTGGGGCCAGGTGGCCGGCCAGGGCGCCTAGCAAGGTCGACTTGCCGCAGCCGGACGGGCCGAGAATGCACACGAATTCCCCCGGGGCGATAGAGAAATCCAGGGCCTCCACCGCCTCGAAGGCATCCCGCCCCTGACCGAGGCGAATCGACACGCCGCGTGCCTCGATGCGCCCGGGTTCCGGCGCCTGTCGGTAGCCGTTCATCAGGCTGCCCTCCGTGTACGGTACCAGGGCGTGGCGAACGCCCCGAGGCACCTGACCAGGCTGCTGCTGCCCATCCCCAATACGCCGATCAACAGCATGCCCACGATGATGTCCGGGTAGTTCTGCAGGGTGTAGGACTCCCAGGTGTAGTAACCGATACCGAATTGCCCCGAAATCATCTCGGCGGTGACCAGGCAGAACCACGAGGTGCCCATGCCAATGGCCAGGCCCGTGATGATGCTGGGCAAGGCCCCTGGCAACACCACTTCACGCAAGATCGACCAGCGCCCGGCCCCCAGGCTGCGCGCCGAAGCAACCAGGCGCGGGTCGATCGCCTCGACGCCATGCACGGTATTGAGCAGGATCGGAAACAGCGCACCGGTGAAGGTGATGAATACCATCGACAGCTCCGACGAAGGAAACATCAGAATCGCCAACGGAATCCAGGCCACCGCCGGAATCGGGCGCAGCACCTCCAGTGGCGGCAGCAGCGTAGCCTCGGCCCATTTCGAGCGACCGACCAGCAACCCCAGCGCCACGCCCAGCACGGCGGCGACCAGGTAACCGGTGAATACCCGTGTCAGGCTGCTGCCCAGGTGCGCCAGCAGGGCGTTGGAGGCCAGCAATTGCCAGGCGGCAGCAAGCACGGCCTCCGGTGTAGGCACGTAGGTGAAGGTGACCAGGCCCAGGTCCAGCTTGTGGCGAGCGGCCAGCTGCCAGAACAGCAGGCAGGCCAGCAGCGAGGCCAGGCGCAGCGGCCAGCGCGTGAGATCGCGGGTCATCAGGGCATCTCCGGATCAGCGCTGGGCGAGCAGCTTGCGGTTGGCATTGGCGAAGTCCAGCGCTTCGCCGCCGTGGGCCTTGGCGTACTGCTCGGCCTGGTCCTTGAGCAGGAAGGCAGCCAGCTCACCCTTGGCATTGCGCACGAACCAGGCTTGGTTTGCCAGCAGCTTGATGCCACTGTCGGCGGCCTGGGCATAGATGGCACGGATGTCCTTGCCCTCCTGCTCCAACTGCGCCAAGGCGCCAAGCGCGGCTTGTGGGGAGGCGTAGTGACGAACCTTGTCCTCGCCTCGCACCCAGATCTGCGCCAGCCGGGTGAAGTCGGTGATCGGCTGGCCCGTCAGCGCATCGTTGGCCTGGAGCGGCAATGGGGCGTAGTTGGCCAGGGCCTTGTCGTAGTCCAGGCCGGCCTGCTTGAAGGCGGCGCGGATGTACTGGTCGTCGATGAACTGGGCGGTATCCAGGCCACGGTCGGTCTTCTTCAGCAGCTTGAGGGTCTCGATGGACGTGGCTACGGCCTTGCGGTATTCAGGCTTCCAGCTCAGGTCGCGCGTCTGCAGGCCGAGCGGGCCATGGAACAGGTAGTTGACCTCGGCCTCGATGCCGGTGACTTTTTCGATCAGCTCGCTGTACTTCTCAGGCTCGGCAGCGATCAGGCGGTCGGCCTCGAGGCTGGCGCGCAGGTAGGCGGTGACCACCTCGGGGTAGCGGCTGGCATAGTCGGCATCGACCAGGGCGCCGTGGAAGGTCGGCGCACTGGCCTGGGCGCCGTCATAGATCTTGCGGGCGAAGCCGCGGTTGGGGAACAGCTCGGCGAAAGGCACGAAATCGGCGTGGGCCTCGATGCGGTTGCTGCGCAGGGCGGAACCTGCAATTTCTGGCGCCTGGGCGATGATCCGCACGTCCTTCTGTGGGTCCCACCCCTGGGCGGCGACCGCGCGCAGCAACATGCCATGGGCGGTGGAGGCGAACGGCACGGAGATGGTCTTACCCTTGAGTTCGGCCAACGACTGCACGTTCGACGCCGCCGGCACCACGATGCCGTTGCCGCTGCCCTGTACGCTGCCGGACAACACGCTGATGAACAGGCTGCGCTTGCCCGCATCCAGGTGCGCGACCCCGTTGAACGAGCCGGGGAAGTCGGCCATGGCGCCGAAGTCGAGCTTGCCGGCGACCATCTCGTTGGTCAGCGGCGCGCCGCTGGTGAAGTTCTTCCATTCGACCTGGTAGGTCGCGTCCTTGTACTTGCCGTCATGGGGCAGGTACTTCTCCAGAAGGCCCAGTTCACGGATCAGCAGGCCGCCGGTGGCGCAATTGATGGTGGTGTCCTGGGTGCCGATCGCGACACGGATGGTTTCGGCGTTGGCGTTCAGGCCAAGGGTTGCCAGCACGAGGCCGGCCACGGTTGCTGCAAGGCGCATGATGTTTCCCCTCGAATCGTTCTTGAGTGTTGGCATCGTCTCCGCCACCTGGCGCGGTGGTGGGAAACGAGGGGGCATTTCCAATGGCGTCCGGCGGCGGGCCGGATGGCGGGTTGCATGGTGTCAACGCAGCAGGTAGGGGATATCCACCTTCACTGCGCCTGTCGGACAGTCTTTC
This sequence comes from Pseudomonas sp. NY15356, assembly GCF_048068175.1. Lineage (NCBI taxonomy): Bacteria > Pseudomonadati > Pseudomonadota > Gammaproteobacteria > Pseudomonadales > Pseudomonadaceae > Pseudomonas > Pseudomonas sp. NY15356. The sequence continues at coordinate 532,749 of NZ_JBLUPW010000001.1, forward strand.
TCGCACGGCATGCAGTACCAGCATTCGTCGAAGGCCATGTAGGCCTTCTGGGTGGCTGGGTTGATCGCCAGCAGGTCCATGGGGCAGACCTCGACGCAGACGGTGCAGCCTTTTTCCGCGATGCACTTGTCTTCGTCGATGGTGACCGGGGCGTTGCTGCGAAAGAAGATTTCTTGGGGTTGGTAGGCCATCTCAGGGCTCCTTGAAGCCTGTGGTTCGCATGGTTGGTTGTCGAAAGGCTACCGGCCCAATCGCGGGGCAAGCCCGCTCCTACAGGTGTCTCCTGGGTGAGCCCGCCTGTGGGACCGGCCTGACCCGCGATTGGACCGCACAGCGGCCCCATTCACGCGGCGTCGGCCTTCACTCGCAGCCGGTCGTATGCGCTCTGTTCCTGGGCATCCAGGGGAATCAGGTACGGTTCCACCGGTTTCTTGAAACTGGTCATCCGCCCGGCCTCGTCCTTCTTCAGATGGCAATGGCAGAACCACTCGCCATCGTTGCGCTCGGGGAAGTCGACCCGGTGGTGATACAACCCCCACCGGCTCTCCTCGCGGAACAGCGAGGCCCGCGCGGCCATTTCGGCGCAGTCGCGGATCACGCTCACCTCCATGGCGCGCATCAGCTCATGGGGGTTATTGGCCTTCATCTGCGATAGGTCCCGTTCGATCTCGGCGAAGCGCGCCAGGCCGATTTCCATCTTCTTGGTCACTTTCGGCGGCTGCAGGTAGTCGTTGACCATGCGCCGCAGCTTGTACTCCACCTGGGCCGGCGGCAGGCCGTGCTCACGCCGCAGCGGGGCGAACACCCGCTCGCGCTCGCGCTCGACCTGGGCCGGGTCCACCTCGGCCAGTGCGCGCCCGGCCACGTAGCGGGCAGCGTTGACCCCGGCGAACCAGCCATAGGTGAACGCGCCCAGCATGTAGTTGTGCGGTACCGCCGCCATGTCGCCGGCTGCATACAGGCCTTGCACACTGGTCTCGGCCTTCTCGTTGACCCACACCCCCGAGGCCGAGTGCCCGGAACAGAAACCGATCTCGGAGATGTGCATCTCCACCATGTGCTGGCGATAGTCGGTGCCGCGCCCGGCATGGAACTGGCCACGGCTGGGGCGTTCATTGCTATGCAAGATCTGCTCGATGTCCTGGATGGTTTCCTCGGCCAGGTGGTCGAGCTTGAGAAACACCGGGCCGTTGCCGCCCTCCAGCTCCTGGTGGAACTCCCACATCATCTGCCCGCTCCAGTAGTCGCACTCGATGAAGCGCTCACCCTTGCCATTGGCCGTGTAGCCGCCCAAGGGGCCGGTGACATAGGCGCAGGCCGGGCCGTTGTAGTCCTTGATCAGTGGGTTGATCTGGAAGCACTCCAGGTTCGCCAGCTCCGCCCCGGCGTGGTAGGCCATGGCATAACCGTCGCCAGCATTGGTCGGGTTCTCGTAGGTGCCCATCAGGTAGCCCGACGATGGCAAGCCCAGGCGCCCGGCCGCGCCACAGGCGAGGATCACCGCCTTGGCGCGGATCACCTGAAATTCGCCGCTGCGGCAGTCGAAGCCCATCACCCCGGCCGCAGCGCCTTCAGCGTCCAGCAGCACGCGGGTGCAGACCACACGGTTGCTGATCTCGACCCGCGCGCGCTTGAGCTGGCGATAGAGCACCTTCTTGATGTCGTGACCCTCAGGCATGGGCAGCACATAGGCGCCCATGTGGTGGACCTTCTTCACCGCGTAGTCGCCGGTTTCGTCCTTCTCGAACTTCACACCCCAGCGGTCCAATTGCTCGAGGGTCTCGAAGCTGTGGGTGGCATAGGCATGCACGGCGGCCTGGTTGACGATGCCGTCGTTGGCCACGGTGATTTCCTTGGTGTACTGCTCCGGCGTGGCATGGCCGGGGACGATCGCATTGTTCAGGCCATCCATGCCCATGCTGATGGCACCGCTGCGCTTGACGTTGGCTTTTTCCAGCAGCAGCACGCGCAGGGTCTTGTCCTGCTCCTTGGCCTTGATCGCCGCCATGGGCCCTGCAGTGCCGCCGCCGATGACGATGATGTCGTAGTCGCGTGTGTCGAAGGTCATGCCTTGGCTCCTTTCTGGCGGTCGATGCGCAGGCGGTACTGGAAGGCATCGCCGCGGTAGTAGAGGTGTTCGAAGTCCAGCGGCGTGCCGTCGGCGGCGTGGGTCAGGCGCTCGATACGCATGATCGGCGAGCCCTCTTCGACCTCCAGCGCCTGGGTCAGGTCACGGTCGGCGAGCACCGCGTCGATGGCCAGGTCCGCATGGCCCAGCGGGATGCCGCAATCGTTCTCCAGCAGCAGGAAGATGTCGCAGGTGGCCAGGTCGGCTTTCTCCAGCTTCTCGCCTACGGCCTTGGGCAGCCAGGTCAGCTCCAGCGACACCGGCTCGCGGTTGATCAAGCGCACCCGGCGGATCTCGGTGACCAGGCTGCCCTCCTCCACCTGCAGCCGCGCCGCCACCAGCGCACTGGCCGGCACATGACGGAAACTGCGCAGCCGGTTGAGCACCTCGTAGCCCATCTGCGTCATGGACTCGGCCAGCCCTTGCAGGTGGGTCACGTTCTGGAATGCCTTGGGCTTGGCCACGAAGGTGCCCTTGCCGTGGATCTTGAAGATCAGCCCCTCCTTCTGCAGGTCGCCCAGGGCCTGGCGTACGGTGATACGGCTGACATCGAACGCCTTGCCCAGCTCGCTTTCCGACGGCATGCGGCTGTGGGGTGGGTAGGTGCCATCGAGGATGCGCTCGCGCAGCACTTCCTTGAGCTGGGTGTAGAGCGGTACCGGGGACAAGGGGAGCAGTTCGGCCATGGTTCTCTTCGCTGTAGGCTGACTTGTTATAACAAGTTGTGACGAGAGAATAGCAAGCATAAGAACGGCATGGGAAATACCGATATCGCATAACATTATGGCAGCGCTCATCGCGGGCTCGCTGAGCGCCCCTGGTGGGAGCGGGCTCGCCCCACGCTGGGGTCATCACCGTCTTGTGGCAAAAACAGCTACAGATCAAGGCGATGGACGCAACCCCCGGAGATGGGTATCATGCGCCCCGTTGCACTCGTAGCTCAGCTGGATAGAGTACTGCCCTCCGAAGGCAGGGGTCGTGGGTTCGAATCCCGCCGAGTGCGCCATACCTGAAGCCCTGGGAGATTTCCCGGGGCTTTTTCGTTTGTGCGTCAGTGCCATTGTGCCTCTCCCCTGAGGCAGGTCATTGGTGTTAGCGTGGGTGCCTTCCCGTTCCTACGGAGCGGGTTCCTCTTTCCATGATCTGCGAAGGACTGCGCTGACCCATGACCCTGAAAAAACTCACCACCGCCACGCTACTGCTCGCCAGCCTCGGGCTGTTCGCCGGCCAGGCCCAGGCCAACCTCACGCCACAGCAATCGGCCGCTATCCTCAAGGCCTACGACGGCAGCGACCCGGCTGGTTTCCGTCAGTTCCTCGGCAAGCTGGCAGACAGCGACCTGGCCAAGGCGGACAACCTCGCCGACACGGTACAGGCCTACCTGGGCAGCAAACCGCTGTCCGCCGACCAGCAGAATGAAATCAACCGCCTGCTCGGCCTCTACACCCGCATCAAGTACGGCAAGGCCGCCACCGAGACGCTGCGTGAACTGGTGGCCATCCCGACCTTCCAGGTCGAGGGCGTGCCGCAGCACGAGAACCCCGAGTTCCTCAAGATCGCCGACAAGATCAGGGCGCTGGCCGAGGGTTTCGGCCTGACCTTCCGCAACATCGACAACCGGGTCTACGAGATCTCCCTGGGTGACAACGACAAGGAAGTCGTCGGCATCCACGCCCATGCTGACGTGGTGCCGGTGAACCCGGCCAACTGGAAGCTCGAGGATGGCACGCGCCTGGACCCGTTCAAGGTCACCTTGGTCGGCGACCGCATGTATGGCCGCGGCACCGAGGACGACAAGAACGGTATCGTCGTGGCGCTGTACGCCTTGAAAGTGGCCAAGGACGAAAAGCTGCCGCTGGCCCGCCAGTTCAAGCTGCTGGTGGACACCACCGAGGAAACCACCGGCGAGGCCATCCCCTACTATTTCGCCCGCAACCCCAAGCCCAACTACAACCTGGCCCTGGATGGCGGCTACCCCGTGGTGATCGCGGAAAAAGGCTACGGCACCGTGATGGCCAGCTTCCGTCGACGCCCGGCCACCGGCAAGGGCGCGGAAGTCACCCAGCTGACAGGCGGGCTGGCCACCAACCAGATCCCCTCCACCTCGGTGGCGACCTTGCTCGGCGACAACCCAGCCGCACTGGCCGAGGGCCTGAAGAAAGCGGGCGATGAGTACGTCAAGCGTAACGGTGGAGACTTCACCATCGATGCCAAGGTAGCCGGCAAGGAGGTGATCCTGACCGTCACCGGCGTCTCGGCCCACTCCTCGGAGCCGGAGTCGGGGGTCAACCCGGTAGCGCGCATGCTCGACTTCCTCAATGGCCTGGGTGACCAGGTGCCGCTCAAGCACAACCACATCACCGACGCCGCCCGCTACGCGGCCGACAACTGGGGCCTGGACTATCTGGGCAAGAAGCTGGGCGTGGGCTTCGAGGATACATTCATGGGCCCGTTGACCGCCTCGCTGACCTACGTCGGCCTCGACCAAAAGGCCTTGAAACTCGCAGTCAACCTGCGCATCCCGAAAGGCAAGCCGATCGCCGCGATCAAGGACGACCTGGCTGACAAGCTGGGCACCTGGGCACGTGGCAGCCATACCTCGGTGGCCTTCGACTACAGCCTCGACGAGCCGATGTACCGCAACCCGGAAGGCGAGTGGGTCAAGGCGCTGCTCGACGTGGCCACCGAAAACCTCGGCTTGCCCCACGAGTTCGGCACCTCCGCCGGCGCGACGTCGGTGCATGACCTGCCCAACGGGGTGCAATTCGGCCTGGCCATGCCCAATGTGAAGTACACCGGGCACAACGACAACGAGTTCAAGACCGTGGAGCAGTTCATGCTCGATTTGCAGATCGTCAGCGAGATGGTCGCGCGGATCGGGCAGATGCCCAAGCTCTGAAGTGTTCCCTCCTGTAGGAGCGGGCTTGTCCCGCGATTGGGCCGGCCCGACCACGCGATTACATGGCAAGGGCTTCGCCCTTGATCGCGGGACAAGCCCACTCCTACAGAACCAGTGCAGCCCCAACAGACGATGCCGGGGTGACTGCCATGACGTTTTTCAATCGCGTCGATGCCGTTTCCTGCATTGCCGTGCAGGTCGGCATGCCGGATGCTTTAGTTAAATCGACCCATCGATTTTTCCACCTGCAGAGGCCCGTATGAAGAACGTCGAACAATTGCTCAAGACCAAGTCACAGCATCAGACCGTCTACACCATCGGCCCTGACGACTCGGTGCTCGACGCCCTCAAACTGCTGGCAGAAAAAAACATCGGCGCATTGCCGGTGGTAGAAGACAACCAGGTGGTGGGGATCGTCAGCGAACGCGACTACGCCCGCAAACTGGTGCTCAAGGGTCGCTCTTCGGCCGCCACCCCCGTGCGCGAGATCATGAGCGCGCCGGTGGTCACGGTCGAGCCCAAGCAGAACCTCGAGTACTGCATGAACCTGATGACCAACCGCCACCTGCGCCACCTGCCGGTAGTGAGCAATGGCGAGCTGCTCGGCCTGCTGTCGATCGGTGACCTGGTCAAGGAAACCATTGCCGAGCAAGCCAACCTGATCCTGCAGTTGGAGCAGTACATTCGCGGTGAATAAGCGGATTGGGGGCTGCAAAGCAGCCCCTACCCTTCAATGGTAAGCACGCTCCAGCTCGTCCAACTGATGGTCGAAGCTGCGCAGCCGCGCTGACCAGGTGTACACCAGCACTTCCAAGTCGCGGTTGAGCACGGCTGTGTTGCCGCCCTCGCGTCCTTGCGAGTCGCACAAGTCCAGCTGGTAACGTTCGCGGGCCATGGCCGTGGCCACGCTGGAAAGGTCGCGGGCATTGGCCAGCCAGCGATGCTGGTGATCATGGACCTCCCGGTCCAGCTCCCGACATTGGCGCTTGAGCGCATCCAGGCTCTGTTCCAGCGGCGTGCCCTTGAGCTCGCCCATGACCTCCTCGAAAGTCCGCCCGGAATGCCAGTAGCTGCCCCAGAAATAACGGTCGAACACGGTCTCGACGCGCCGCAGCGCGACCTTGGTGTTCCAGATGGCCAACAGCGTATGGCCCTGGCTCACCTCGCGCTTGTTCAAGCGCAACTGCTGCCAGGCGATCCATGCCAGCACGCAGAGCACCGCTGCCGCCGTGATCGCGGCCGCGGCATACATGAACTGCAGCGCGTGGCCCATGGAGTGGACATGGCGGATACCGTAGAAGTAACCGGCCGTCAGGATGCCCAGGATCGTCACGGAGCACCAGAAACCTGATGCGTAGGGATCTTTCATCACGCTATCCCCTGTTGTTTTACCTGAGCATAGCAACGGCCCCATCACCCATCAGGTGCCACTCGGCGCTTTATTGCCTGGGTCGGCGCAACGCCTCGTTGAGTTGATCGAACGGCACGGCCCAATCGGCGTCGTCTATCACGCTCTCCTTGAGAAAGGCGCGCTGGGCCTCGGTCCAGAACGGCGCATCCACCAGCTTGATCTCATTCTTGAGCGGCGAGTGGGTGGTGATGAACTTGTCGATGCTCTCGGCATCGTCCGCCAGCCCCAGTTGCTTGAACAGTTCGGCGAACGGATGGATCGGTGCTTCCATGATTCCTCCTGCGGCCGGGCGGGTCGTCCACGACGCCAGCCCGGCAATGGGTTGAGGGACATCAGCACAGTTCGCGCACTTCGGCATGCGGAACCAGCTTCAGGTACTGCTCCATGCTCATGTGGATCAAGTGATCGTGGTCACCCGCCTCCAGGTAGACATCGCCCTGGCGGGTAAGGCTCGGGTCGAGCAGCATTTTTATGTCATAGGCATCGCCAAGCGCTGGCACGGCGCCACGCTCGCAGTCGCCGAACAGGGTCGGCAAGCCGCTTTCGCGGGTCAGCTGCCAGGCGCCGGACATGCGGATCTTGCTCATGTCCAGATGCCGGTTGGCCGGTAGCACGGCCATGATGTAGTTGCCATGGCGGTCGTCGAGCATCACCGACTTGGCGACCCGCTCTGCGGGAACGCCGGCCGTGCGCGCCGACTCCAGGCTCGTGGCCGAGTGAGGATGGGGAATGATGTCGTAATCGCAGTTCGCCTTGTCCAGGCGCTGCTGCAGGGTCTTGGCCATACGCATGATGCACCTCCGGTTTACCCCCCATCTGCAAGTTTAGGCCGTGCCCCGGCAGGCACGGCTAAACTTCGTTGACAGGACCTGACGAGGTGACGATAGGTGATCGCTCGCTGCTGGCGTTGGCTGCTGCTTGTGCTGTTGCTCGGCACCGTACCGGGCGGCCAGGCGGTGCCCGGCGCCAGCGTCTGGGTGTTGAGCGTGGACGACGCCATCGGCCCGGCCAGTGCCGACTACCTGGTGCGTGGTCTGGAACAGGCCCAGGAACAAGGCGCGCAGTTGGTGGTGATCCGCCTGGATACGCCCGGCGGCCTGGATACCTCCATGCGTCAGATCATCAAGGCCATCCTCGCCAGCCCCGTGCCGGTGGCCAGCTTCGTCGCCCCCGGCGGCGCCCGCGCAGCCAGCGCCGGGACGTACATCCTGTACGCCAGCCACGTGGCGGCCATGGCCCCGGGCACCAACCTGGGCGCGGCCACGCCGGTGCAGGTTGGTGCGCCGTCGCCTGGCAAACCGGCGCCAGACGGGCCCAGCGAGAACGATGCGCTGGCCCGCAAGCAGGTCAACGATGCCGCAGCCTATATCCGCGGCCTGGCCCAACTGCGCGGGCGCAACGCCGACTGGGCGGAACAGGCGGTACGCGAGGCGGTGAGCCTGTCGGCCAGCGAGGCGCTGCGCATCAAGGTCATCGACCAGGTGGCCCACGACCTGCCCGAGCTGCTCGCACAGCTGGACGGCAAGACCCTGGTCGCCGCCGACCAGCCCCGCCAGTTGCACACGGCAGGAGCGGCCGTGGTCGAACACCTGCCCGACTGGCGCACTCGCCTGCTGGCGGTGATCACCAACCCCAGCGTGGCGCTGATCCTGATCATGATCGGCATCTACGGCCTGCTGTTCGAGTTCATCAACCCAGGCTCCGGTGTCGGCGGCGTGGTGGGCGGTATCTGCCTGCTGCTGGCGCTGTACGCCCTGCAGCTGTTGCCGGTGAGCTACGCCGGGGTGGCCCTAGTATTGCTCGGCGTAGCGTTCATGATCGCCGAGGCGTTCCTGCCGAGCTTCGGCGTGGTCGGTTTCGGCGGTATCGTCGCCTTCGTGGTGGGCGCAGTGATCCTGATCGATACCGACGCCCCTGGCTTCGGCATCCCGCTGGCGCTGATCGTCGCCCTGGCGGTGGTCTCGGCCCTGCTGCTCGGCGGCGTGTTGGGCATGGCCATCAAGGCGCGGCAACGCGCCCTGGTCAGCGGCGACGCCGGCCTGGTCGGCAGCCTGGCCACAGTGACCCAGGTGATGGCGGACAACCCGTTCTGCGGCTCGGTGCAGGCCCAGGGCGAACAATGGCAAGCCCAGTGCACGACCCCGTTGCAAACTGGGCAACATGTGCGCGTGACAGCCCGCCGTGGCGTGATGCTGGAGGTCAGCGCCACCGCGCCCGGTGCGCAAGGAGAGTGACGATGTTCGTTCAATTCGGTTTCGGCGCGGTGCTGGCGGTCCTCGGCCTGCTGCTGCTTTCGGCCCTGCGTATCCTGCGCGAGTATGAGCGTGGCGTGGTGTTCCAGCTGGGGCGCTTCTGGCAGGTCAAGGGGCCTGGCCTGATCCTCCTGATCCCGGGCATCCAGCAGATGGTGCGGGTCGACCTGCGCACGGTGGTACTCGATGTGCCGACCCAGGATGTGATCACCCGCGACAACGTCTCGGTCAAGGTCAATGCCGTGGTGTACTTTCGCGTGCTCGACCCTCAGAAGGCGATCATCCAGGTAGAGGACTTCTTCAGTGCCACCAGCCAGCTGGCCCAGACCACCCTGCGCGCGGTACTGGGCAAGCATGAGCTCGACGAATTGCTGGCCGAGCGCGAGCAACTGAACTCGGACATTCGCCTGGTGCTGGACGCCCAGACCGACGCCTGGGGCATCAAGGTGGCCAATGTCGAGATCAAGCACGTCGACCTCAACGAGTCGATGGTGCGCGCCATCGCCCGCCAGGCCGAGGCCGAACGCGAACGGCGGGCCAAGGTGATCCACGCCGAAGGGGAATTGCAGGCCTCGGAGAAATTGATGCAGGCCGCGCAGATGCTTGGCAAGGAGCCGGGAGCGATGCAGTTGCGCTACATGCAGACCCTGGGAACGATTGCCGGGGACAAGAGTTCGACCATCGTCTTTCCGCTGCCGATGGACCTGCTCAAGGGGTTGGTCGATAAACAGCCGTGAAGGCCCTGTCTCTGCTGGGCCGTCTACGGCAGGTCAGACCGGCGCGCGGCGCAAGGTGGCCAGGAAGGTCGCCGCACCGATGAACAGCCCGGCGAAGGTGCGGTTCAGGCGCTTCTGCTGCTTGGGTGTGCGCAGCAACCGCAGCACGCGGGCTGCGAGCCCTGTGTAGCCAGCCATCACCAGCATGTCGACGGTGATCATGGTCGCGGTAATGGCCAGGTACTGCGGCAGCAATGGCTCATGGGGGTTGATGAACTGCGGCAGCACCGCGAGCATGAACACCAGGGCCTTGGGGTTGCTGACGTTGACCAGGAAACCACGGAACACCAGGCTCAACGGCTTGCCGATCGGCCGCACGGCAGAGGAGTCGCTCATGTCCATGGGCAAGGCGCGCCATTGCTTGTAGGCCAGGTACACCAGGTAGCCGACACCGAACCACTTGATGAGCTGGAAGGCGGTGGCCGAAGCCGCGAGGATGGCGCCGACACCGGCGGCGATGACGGCGATCTGCACGATCAGGCCCAGTTGCAGGCCCAAGGCGTTCCAGTAGCCACGCCAAAAACCGTACTGCAGCCCGCTGGACATCGAGGCAATGGCCCCGGCACCCGGCGACAGGCTGATCACCCAGCATGCGGCCAGAAAGGCCAACCAGGTTTCCATCGACATCGCACACCTCGCTCGAACAAATATTGCAAAAGGTTAAGCTAAGGCCTTGGCGAAAAAATAACCAGCGATTTTTAGGGTGCCGGTGCAGGCTTCTTCGCGGGTAAACCCGCTCTCACAGGCATACCGCCGAGCCCGATACGGTTCCAGCTATCAATCAGCCTCGACCGCCTCACCCTTGGTCACGACCGGCACCTCGGTCCCTCGCCAGCGGCGCACAGCCTTCTGGAAGAACTGGCTGTTCGGCACTTGCACCAGCGCCCCGCCCGCCTCGGGCGTTTCCATCAACGTGGTGTACAACAGGTTGATGGCGATCACCCGGCCCTTGACCCCGGGCTTGTCCAGGGTGTCGACCAGCTCGACCACATCGCCGATGCGAAACGGCCCGACCGTGAAGATCAGCACCGCACACAGCAGGTTGGACAATACGCTCCAGATGGCGAAGAACGCCACCGCTGCCACGGCCACGAAGCCCGACAGGGCCGTCCACAGCACCGTGGCCGAAACGCCCATGCGCTCCAGCACGAACAACAGTGCGCTGCCCATGATCAGCCAGCGCAGGCCACCACGCACCGGCACCAGCAGCTCCGGCGGCAGCGGGTAGCGCTCACCCAGGCTCTTCAGGCCCCGCGCGACCACACGCTGCAGGATGAACGCGGCGATCAGGATCAGCAGGATCTGCAACCCCAGCCAGAACGCATCCATCCATTGCCCCGGCAGCAGCGAACGCAACGCCTCCATCAGGACAGCGCCTCGAGTTCGGCCTGCATGCTCTCGAGAGTCTCCAGGGCGTCCATCCAGGCTTCCTCAAGCTCACCTTCACGCTGCTTGAGCTTGGTCTGGCGGGCCAGCAGGTCACGCAGTTCGTCCTTGCGAGCCGCTTCGTAGAGGCTGGCATCGCCCAGGGCGGCTTCGATCTCGGCCAATTGCCCGTGCACCTGGTTCAGCTCGGCTTCCAGCTTCTCGGCTGCGCGCTTGTGGGGCGCCAGTTGCTGGCGCAAGGCGGCGGCAGCCTGGCGCTGGGCCTTCTTGTCGGTCTTGTCCGGGTTGGCCGGAGCATTGCTGGTAGGGGCGCTGCGCTGGCGGTAGTCGATCAGCCAGCGGCTATAGTCGTCCAGGTCGCCGTCGAAGGCCTCGACCTTGCCATCGGCCACCAGCAGGAAATCGTCGGTGGTGCTCTTGAGCAGGTGGCGGTCGTGGGAAACCACCACCACCGCGCCGCTGAATTCCTGCAGGGCCATGGTCAGGGCCAGACGCATCTCCAGGTCCAGGTGGTTGGTCGGTTCGTCGAGCAGCAGCAGGTTAGGCCGCTCCCAGGCGATCAACGCCAGTGCCAGGCGCGCCTTCTCGCCACCGGAGAAGTTCACCACTGGCTCGTCGACGCGGTCGCCGTGGAAGTCGAAGCCACCGAGGAAGTCACGCAGGGTCTGCTCGCGCTCGGCAGGTGCGATGCGTTGCAAGTGCAGCAACGGGCTTGCCTTGTCGTCCAGCGAGTCGAGCTGGTGCTGGGCGAAATAGCCCACGGCCAGGTTCTCGCCACGGACCAGGCGCCCGGCGAGCGGCTGCAGTTCACCGGCCAGGTTCTTGATCAGAGTCGACTTACCGGCGCCGTTGGGGCCGAGCAGGCCGATACGGGCCCCGGGCGCCAGCTGCAGCTTGACCTTCTCCAGGACGGCCTTGTCGCCATAACCGAGCCGACCTTCGGAAAGGTCGAGCAAGGGGTTGGAGATCTTCTCCGACTCACGGAAGACGAAGTCGAACGGCGAATCCACATGGGCCGCCGACAGCTCTTCCATCCGCTCCAATGCCTTGATCCGGCTCTGCGCCTGGCGAGCCTTGGTGGCCTGGGCGCGGAAGCGGGCGATGTACTTCTCCATGTGCGCACGGCGGGCCTGCTGCTTCTCGTAGGCCTGCTGCTGCTGCGCCAGGCGCTCGGCCCGGGTGCGCTCGAAGGCGGTATAGCCGCCCTTGTAGAGGTTGAGCTTGCGCTGTTCGACGTGCACCACATGGTCGACCACCGCATCGAGGAAGTCGCGGTCGTGGGAAATCAGCAGCAGCGTGCCGGGGTAGCCCTTGAGCCAGTCTTCCAGCCAGAGGATGGCATCCAGGTCCAGGTGGTTGGTGGGTTCGTCGAGCAGCAGCAGGTCGGACGGGCACATCAGCGCCTGGGCCAGGTTCAGGCGCATCCGCCAACCACCGGAGAAATCGCCGACGCGGCGATCCATCTGCTCGGCAGTGAACCCGAGCCCGGCCAGCAACTTGCGTGCGCGGGCATCGGCGGTATAGCCGTCGGCGCTGTCCAGCTCACTGTGCAGGCGTGCCAGGGCGGTACCGTCATGGGCAGCCTCGGCGACGGCCAATTCGGCCTGGACCTTGCGCAGGCGCACGTCACCGTCGAGCACATAGTCCACAGCCAGGCGGTCGAGGGTATCGACTTCCTGGCGCATGTGGGCGATGCGCCAGTCGGCCGGCAGCTGGCAGTCACCGCCATCGGGTGACAGCTCGCCACGCAGCAAGGCGAACAAGCTGGATTTTCCGGCGCCGTTGGCGCCGATCAGGCCGGCTTTGTGACCGGCGTGCAGGGTCATCTCGGCGCCTTCTAGCAAGCGCTGCGGACCACGCTGTAAAGTGAGGTTGGATAGTCTGATCATGATGGTCGCGGAGTCTATCAGCTTCCCACTGGAGCACACAGGCCACCTTGACCACTGGCGAGCCCGAACATGCACGACGATTTGTGGAACTACGCCCTGGCCCTGTACACCCGGCCAGGGGTTGAAAGCGCCTGCCTGACCTTGCAGGCACTGGGCGGTGATGTCTGCCTGCTGCTGTGCGGCACCTGGCTGCGAGCGCGTGGCGTGGCGCCGGATGCCGAGCGGGTGCGTGCACTGCAGGAGCTTGCCGCGCCCTGGCAACGCCAGGTCGTGACGCCGTTGCGAACGCTACGCCAACAGTGGCGTGCCGGCGTGCAGGACGACCCGCAGCTGGCGGCGTTGCGCGAGCGAGTGAAAGGGTTGGAATTGGAGGCCGAGCGCACCTTGCTGGCACGCCTGGAGCAGCGGGCACAGGCATGGCCCACTACGAAGGGCCACCCTGTGGAAGACTGGCTGCCCTGGCTGGCGCCAGAGCAGGCCCGCGACCACGACGCGCTGCGTCAACTGCGCGTCGTGGCCGAAGGGCTTCAGGACGCCGACGAAGGCGACTGAGCCGGGCTGCTGGCCGGTGCTGGCGAAGCGGCAGCCGGTGCCGCCGAGTGGGTCGCTGGCGCCGAGCTGCTGCTTACCGCCGGCGTGGATGGCTTGGTTTCGGCAGGCTTACTGGCGGCAGGCTTGGCTGCAGCTGGCTTGGCCGGGGCTTTTGCCGCAGCGGGTCTGGCTGCGGGCTTGCTCGCGGTGGCCTTGGCAGCAGCGGGTTTGGCAGCCGGCTTAGCGGCAGCGCTCTTGGCCGCGGTAGGTTTGGCTGCGGGCTTGGCAGCAGCCTTGGTGGCGGCTGGTTTGGCTGCGGGCTTCGCGGCAGCGGCCTTGGCGGCAGCTGGCTTGGCAGCGGTGGCTTTGGCAGCAGGCTTGGCAGCGGCAGCTTTGGTCGCAGCTGGTTTGGCAGCCGCGGTACGCGCGGCTGGTTTGGCAGCAGCAGTCTTCGCGGCTGCGGGCTTGGCGGCGCTGCGGGTAGCCGGCTTGGCAGCAGCGGCTTTGGCGGCGGCCGGTTTTGCAGCAGGTTTGGCAGCGGCAGTGCGAGCGGTAGCCGGTTTAGCGGAAGCCTTGGCTGGGGCCGCTTTGGCGGCCGGCTTGGCAGCCGGTTTGGCCGCGGCTTTCACCGGCGCCTTGGCCGCAGGCTTGGCCACTACCCGCGCCGGAGCCTTGGCAGCGGCGGCACGTTGGTCAAGCGCCTTGCCGGCGGCTTCGCGTACCTTGCCGACACCCTGCGCCAGCTTCAGGCTTTCCTGGGCATCGCGCTTGAGCTGTTGAATATAAGAGCGAGTCTGTGCCTGACGCTCTTTGAGCGAATCGAGCAACTCTTCAAGTTCGCCGGCTGCTTTCTGGGCCTTGCCCTGGGCCTTGGCTTTACCGGCCTTGGCGGCGTCCTGCAACTTCAGGCGCGCATTGTGGAGTTTTTCCTGCGCCTTGCCACGTTGCTTTTCCAACTTGGTCAGCAGTTTCTCGGCATCCGCCAGCGCTTGCGAGCAGGCATCTTCCAAATGTTCGAGCAGGCTGCCCGAAAGTTGCTGGAGCAGGTGCAACGGCGTACTGACTGGCTTCTTCTTGGCCGACATGGCTTACCTCCTGGCTGACGAGAGTGCGGCTCATACTATGCTTCTGCTGCTTACGCCGCTAGGGCATGTTGACCGTAATATTGATGCCGCGTTGCATGCCTGGGCAAAGTTGTCATCTTGCAGCTCGGTGCAAGTGTAGTTGGTCAATAAAGTGTTGCTGATATTTACATATCTTTCATCAACAAGGCTGGCATACTTTCCGTTCCTCCCAACCGGAGTTGAACGTGCCTCGTTATCTTGTTCTGGGCCTGTGCCTGGCAGCCTCCTTTGCCCTGGCCGATCCTGATACCCCTGCCAATGACCATGACCTGGCCTACAGCCTGGGCGCGAGCCTCGGTGAACGCCTGCGCGCCGAAGTTCCCGGCCTGCAGCTCGATGCACTGCTCGAAGGGTTGCGCCAGGCCTATCAAGGCCAGCCACTGAAACTGGAAAAGCCGCGCATGCAGGCCATCCTCCAGCAGCACGAGGAACAGGCCAACGCAGCGGCAGAGCAGGCCGAGATCGAGCGGCTACAGGCGGACGAAAAACGCTTCATGGCCAGCGAGCGGGCGCGCGCCGGCATGCATGAGCTGGACGGGGGCATCCTCTACACTGAACTGGCGCGTGGCAATGGCAACGCCCCCAGGGCCGGCGGCAAGGTGCAGGTACGCTACGTGGGGAAACTGCCGGACGGCTCGGTCTTCGACCAGAGCCTGCAACCGCAGTGGTTCAGCCTGGATTCGGTAATCGAAGGGTGGCAGGCAGCCTTGCCGCGCATGAAGGCAGGGGCGAAGTGGCGCCTGGTGATCCCCTCGGCGCAGGCCTATGGCGCCGAAGGCGCGGGCAACCTGATCGCCCCTTACACGCCCCTGGTGTTTGAAATCGAACTGCTGGCGGTCGCCAACTGACACAGGCCGTCAGGCCTGCACCGCGCTCTCTTCCTTGTGCGCGTTGTGCAGCACTTCGATCAGGCAGTCTTCCAGCTCGAAGCGCTCATGCAGCAAGCTGCCGAGCTTGCCCAGTTTTTCAGCGAAGCGCTCTGTGTCCTTGCATTCCCCTTTCTCGCAATGGTCATTGAAGGCCAGGGCGATCTGGGTAATGTCATTGATTCGCGGATTGATATCCTCGGCCAGCTTCAGGGCCTCGTTGTCACCGAACGCCTTGGCCTCCGTGACCAATTGTTCGCAGACTTCGAAATGCCACGCCGACACATAATCGACCAGCACCGCACAGAAGTCGCGGTTCTTGTCCTTGTCGGCAAAGGCTGGCTTGGCATCGCGCAAGGTGCGAAAAGCCTTGACCAGCTCCTCCCGCTCCTTGAGCCAACGATCGATCAGCTTGTGAACCCCACCCCAGCGTTCCTGAGCGTTCTGACAACTATCGAGCATGGCTATCTCATCCCTTCTGGGTTGATGCCGCTGCACCTCGCGCATAAACACCGCAGCACAAAGGTGACATCAGCAGGACGGCATCGAGCAGTTGTGTTTTCGGTATGCGTGCTGGGAGATTATTCCCGCGCGTGCTGGCCTTCAAGGTACGCAGCGGACAAAGTTCATACAAGCGTTTAATCCCCTTCCGGGGCACCGCTGGTCGAACAATCCCATCGCGCTTGCCATGGGTCAACCTTTGTCGATCATGTGCAAGCGATACGCAACCAACCACCCCAGGGGTAGCGTCGATAACAGCAGGAAGGCCAGCAGGCTCCATTCGGGCAGGGTCAGGTCGATGAAGCTCCAAGTCAACGAGGTGCAGTCGGGGCCACCGAACAGAAGTTGCCTCAAGGCCTCGCGCCAGGATTGCTCCACGACCCGTCCGAACGGCATCTGGCAAGTCTCGACCACCGCCCCCGCTCCCTGCAGCCAGACATGTCGCGCCGCCAGCAACGCGCCCCCCACCGAACTGGCCAGCGCCAGCCCGGCATAGTTGCGACTGCCACGCAACTGCGGCCTGTGGACAATGGCGCATAGGCAGATCAGCGAATACATCCCCAACAGCAGTCGCTGGCTGAAACACAGCGGACATGGCACCAGGTTCAACACATGCTCGAGGTGGAAAGAGGCGATCAGGACCGCCATCGAGGCGAGCCAGCCTGGTAGGAAGAAGACGCGCAAACGGGCCGGCAGCATGGGCAAGGAAAGTCCCGGGTTGGATGAAGTAGACCGGAACGGTAGAGGAAAGACACGCTTTGTTTCAAGGCACTACCGGGAAGACAAGTCCCTGATTGAAAAAGGAAAGTGTTCAATTTCACGTAGGAAGTTTCCGAAGCAGGCCAGCGTAAACACTGGCGATGCTACCGGAGAAGTTACTGACACAAGTGCCCACGGGGTGGCATGGGCACTTGTGTCGGGTCAGGCACGCACGCCTTCGGGTAGAGGCAGGGCCAGCAGGCGCTCGTCCAGCAGGCCCAGGCCCTCCTGGAACAACTGGTTGCTGCGCTCGGTTTCCCCGAGCCCGGCAAGCAGGCGGGCCAATTCGGCACAGGCTTCCGGGTTGCGCTCCATGCGCAAGCTGCTCTCCAGATAGTCACGGGCCTTGCCCCACAGGCGGTTCTGCAGGCTCAGCCGCCCCAGGGTCAGCAACAGGCTCGGGTCTTGTGGATGCTCCTTGAGCCAGCCCTCGGCAGTTTGCAACTGGCGGGCGGTATCGTCACCGCGCACCAGGCCATACAGCCGGGCCAGGTGGCTTTCATACTGCCGCTTGAGGGCAGCGCGCAGCACCTGCTCGGCCTCGCCCTGGGCCCCGACCTGGCGCAATTGCTCGGCATACGCCGAAACCAACTGCGGCTCCTGGCGCTGGGCGGCAGTCAGCTGTTGCCAGGCCCGTTCCAGTGCCTGCCGGGCCGCCTGCGGGTCTTCGCCGCGGGTCGCGGCCAAGCCCAGGTTCTGGCCCCAGGCACGTTGCTCCAGTTCGGCCAGTTCCTTGGCTGGCAGCACCTTGCCCTTGCGCAACTCGGGCAGCAGCCGGATGAGGGCCGACCAGTCACCGGTCTCCAGGTGCAGGCGATGCAGCAGGCGCAGCACCTGCGGGTTGTGCGGGTGGCGCTCCTGCATGGCCAGCAGGGTTTCATGGGCGCCGCCGATATCGCCACGGTCCATCTGCAGCTGCGCGTGAGTCAAGGCGATGGCCAGTTCGGCCTGTGGCTGGCGCTCGAGGGCACGCTCGAGCAGGTTGTCGCTCTCTTCTGCTCGGCCCAGTTCGTTGGCGGCACGCGCCGCGCCAAGGTAGTAGAGCAGCGGCTGGCGCTCGGCCTCGGCCGCCCGGTGCAAATGGCGCTGGGCACTGGCCCAGCGGCCTTCGGCCAGGTCCAACTGACCTTGCTCGATGGCGATGCGGGTGCGCCGGCTGCGGTTGCGGCGCGACCAAGGGTTGACCACGCCAGTGGAGGTCAGCACCAGGCCCACCAGGTAACGCAGCAACCAGAGCACCACGACGACGGCAACCAGCGCCGCCAAGGCCGCCCAAAGCCCGGACTGGTAACGGAACCCACCATAGGCGATCAGCACATAGCCGCTGTGCTTGGCCACCGCGATGCCCAATGCCGCGGCCACCACGATCGCCAGCACCGCCAGCAGGTAGACACGCTTCATGGCTTGCCCCCTTCGGCTTCGGCCGGCAGGTGGCTGCGCTGGATATAGGCCTGCACCGCTGCCAGGCTCTCGCTCAGGTCAGGGGTGACCACCGAGACCGGCTGCTCGGCCAGTTCGTTGAGGCTGGCAAGCATGGCCTTGCTTTGCGGGTTGTCGGCGTTGAAATTGGCCAGCAGTACGCTGCGTGCATCGTCCAGGGCCTGGGTATAGACCTTGGCGTCGCCATTGAGCGCGGCCCATTGTGCCTGTTCGATGGTCAGGCTCAGGGCCAGGCGCAACTGGTTCAGCGACTGCCCGGACAGCAGCGGCCGCACGTTCTCATCGGCATTGAACTCGATCTGGAAGTACTTGGAGATCTCGGCCCACCACTGGGACAGGCGGCTGGCACCGTCGCCGTCAGCGGTCAGTGCCCCCAGGGCATCAGCCTTGGTTTCGAACTCCGGCGACTGGGCGCTGAGTTGCTGGACCAGCTCGCGCTGGGCGGCGAGCTTGAGGAACAGGCCGGTGCGGTCCGGCTGTTCGGTGCTGCTGAGGGTCGCAAGGCTGCGGGCCAGTTGCTCGCGGGCGGCGAAGGCGCCCGGGTCGCTCTGCTCGCGCAGGATCTCGTCGGCGCCTTCGACCAGCGCCTTGGCGCTGGTGATGTCCTGCAGGGCCGACAGGCGCAGGGTCGCCAGGCGCAGCAGGTGCTCGGCCTCGGCCAGGCGCCATTCCTTGCGGCTTTCGCCGAGCACCGTCTCCAGGCGCTGGCTCAGGCGTTGCTGGTCGCCCTGCAGTTGGGCCACCAGGCGCCGGCGATCTTCCAGCTCACTGGCCGCCGGCAGGCTGGCCAGCTGGGCGCTGATCTGCTGTTCGCGCTGCTGCAAGGCGGCCGTGCGCTCGTTGAGGGTTTGCAGGTGCTGGCCCTGGCCTTGCTCGGTGCCTTGCAGCTGGCGAACCTGCCAGACGCCCCAACCACCGACTGCGACCCCAGCCGCACCCAGCAGCAGAGCCAACAGCGCCAAGCCATTGCCAGAGCGCTTGGCAGGCGTGGCGGAGGTGGATTCCGGCGTCTCGGACGCCGTAGGTTGTTCGTTGTTGGACAAGACAGTTTCGCTCACGTATCCATCCTTTGCATGGGGGCGCGTCGCATACAGCTTAGCGCCTTAGTCGGCAGGTGCAGCACTTCGCTGCACCGCAGCAATCAAGGCCGTGGCACTGGCGCCACGGCAATCCACAATCTGTTGGGCGCCTGCCGCCCTGGCCTGTTCGGCGACCCTGGGGCTCGGCACGAACAATGGCAGGTGCGAAAGGCACGGCCAATCGGTGCCCGCCAGCTGCAGCAGGTGCACCAGGCCCTGCCCACTGCTGACCACCAGACCGTTGAGGCGTTCCGCCTCGACGCGGCGCAGCAGGGTACCGGCCGGATACTCCGGCAAGTTGCGGCGATACAGTTCCAGATAATCGACACTAGCACCTTGCTCTCCAAGACGCCCGGCCAACAGTTCGCGACCTCCCACACCACGGACGATCAAAACCCGCGGCCTGGCGACCTCGGCGATAGCCTCGCGCAGCTGGGGCAGCGCGAGCAAGGCCTCGCTGTCATCGCCCTGGGCTGGGAAGCTGGCGTGCAGGCCATGGCGCTCGAGCACCTGGGCCGTGGCCGCGCCCACCGTGAACCAGCCCCGGCATGGCGGCTTCAGGCCAGCCTGGGCCAGGTGTTCGAGCAACAGGCGAGCAGCCGGCTTGCTGACCACGACGATCGCCTGGTACGCCTGCAGTTGCGCAAGCACCCCGGCCTGCGGCGTCTCGAGCACTACAGGCGCAATGGCCAGCAACGGCAGGCTGCTGCTGGCGATACCTACCTGCGCGAGGCTTTGCGCCAGTGCCTGGCACTCCTCTTCGGGGCGGGTCAGCAGCAGGCGCCAAGGGCTCACGGGTGGCCGGCCTCGCCGTATACGTCCTTGAGGATCGCCTCGGCGCCCTGTGCCAGCAGGGCCTCGGCAACCTGCACACCCAGCGCCTCGGCCTCGCCGCGCGGCGCCCGGGCATCGGCCACCAGCAAGGTGCCACCGCTGGGTTGGCCGACCAGGCCACGCAGCCACAGCTGCTCGCCTTCGAGCACTGCGTAGCAGGCGATCGGCACCTGGCAGCCGCCGTTCAGACGTTTGTTCAGAGCCCGCTCCGCCATCACCCGGTCGGCGGTGTCCGCGTGGTGCAAAGGCGCCAACAAGGCATGGATCGCCTGGTCGGCGCTGCGGCACTCGATACCCACCGCGCCCTGCCCGCCCGCCGGCAGGCTATCTTCGACACTGAGGCTGGCGCGGATACGGTCTTCGAAGCCCAGGCGGATCAGGCCGGCCGCGGCAAGGATGATGGCGTCGTATTCACCGGCATCGAGCTTGGCCAGACGGGTGTTGACGTTGCCACGCAGGAAGCGGATCTGCAGGTCTGGGCGGCGAGCCAGCAGCTGTGCCTGGCGGCGCAGGCTGGAGGTGCCGACGATGCTGCCGGCTGGCAGTTCCTCGAGGCTGGCGAAACGGTTGGAAACGAAGGCATCGCGGGGGTCTTCACGCTCGCAGATGCAATACAGGCCCAGGCCCTCGGGGAAGTCCATGGGCACATCCTTCATCGAGTGCACGGCGATGTCGGCTTCGTTGTCCAGCAGGGCCGTTTCCAGCTCCTTGACGAACAGCCCCTTGCCGCCGATCTTCGCCAGCGGAGCGTCGAGCAGCTTGTCGCCGCGGCTGACCATGGGCACCAAGGTCACGACCAGGCCTGGATGGGCCTGTTCCAGGCGGGCCTTGACGTATTCGGCCTGCCACAGGGCCAAGGCACTTTTACGGGTGGCAATGCGGATTTCGCGAGTGGACATGGAACGCCCCGAACCAAAGAAATGCTGTCGATGATAACAGCATCGTCGGGGTCGCTTGCAGATATGGGTCAGGATCCTTTGTTGCCTGGACCACCCCAATCGCCGGCAAGCCGGCTCCCACGGAAATGGTGCAATGCGCGAACCTGGCGGTATTCCAGTGGGAGCCGTCTTGCCGCCAATAGGGCCGCAGCAGGCTCAGAGGGTCTGCATCATCTTGCGCACGCCGGCCACATGGCGGCGGCTGACGGTCAGGGCGTCGCCGTCCAGGCCCTTGAGGTACAGCTGGAAATGCCCCAGCGGCGTACGCTGCAGGCGCTCGATACGTTCACGGGCGACCAGCGCGTTGCGATGGATGCGCACGAAGCGCTCACCGAATTCGTCTTCCAGGGCCTTGAGCGGCTCGTCCAGCAGGACCTCGCCGGCTTCGTGGCGCAAGGTCACGTACTTGTGGTCGGCGATGAAATAGATGACCTGGGGCAACGGGATCAACTCGATGCCTTTACGCGTCCTTGCACTGATATGGCTGCGCGGCCCACCGCCTTCATTGGCAGGCCGGGTAAGGGCGGCGAGCTGGGCACGGTTGGGTTTGTCGGCCTTGCGCAAGGCATCGCGCAGGGCCTGGGGTTGGATGGGCTTGGTGACGTGGCTGAGGGTACTGTCCTTGAAGGCCTGGCTTCCGTATTCATCATCACCGGTGCAGAACACCACCGCCGGCGGTGCCTCGCGTTCGCACAGGCGGGCGGCGACCTGCAGGCCATCAACGCCGGGCATGCCGATGTCCAACAGGACCACATCGGGCTTGAGGCTTTCGATCAAGGCCAGGGCCTCCTCGCCGTTGGTGGCGCTGGGCTCCAGCACGGTGTAGCCCTCCAGCTCGCCAAGCAGCCTGCCAAGGCGTTCGCGGGCCAGGGGTTCGTCATCAACGATCAGGACATTCATGATTACGCTGGATTCCTGAGTGAGTCTCGCATGGGTATAGCGTAGACAGATGTAGGGTGACCGACAGCGCGGTCACGCTCTAGACCGATGCGATGGCCAAAGATTCACTGACCTGACAGATTCGCTGCCAGTCCTTTGTCCAACTGTAGACGCTTCGTGGAACACTGCCGTTCAATCGTTGAATATCCCCACATCCGATGCTGGCACGCATTTTCGGCGGATTCTCTCGACCAGCGCCCTGCGGCGCGTGCCCCAACCCTGCTATGATCGGCGCCACTTTTTTCGTTCACGCCTTCAACGAGTGAATCCATGAGCACCGACAAGACCAATCAGTCCTGGGGCGGCCGCTTCAGTGAGCCCGTCGACGCCTTCGTCGCCCGTTTCACCGCCTCGGTCGATTTCGACAAGCGCCTGTACCGTCACGACATCATGGGTTCGATCGCCCACGCCACCATGCTGGCGCAGGTCGGCGTGCTCACCGATGCCGAGCGCGATGCCATCATCGATGGCCTGAAGACCATCCAGGGCGAGATCGAGGCTGGCAGCTTCGACTGGCGTGTGGACCTCGAAGACGTGCACATGAACATCGAAGCACGCCTGACCGACCGCATCGGCATCACCGGCAAGAAGCTGCACACCGGCCGCAGCCGCAACGACCAGGTGGCCACCGACATCCGCTTGTGGCTGCGCGACGAGATCGACCTGATCCTGGCCGAGATCACCCGCCTGCAGCAGGGCCTGCTGGAGCAGGCCGAGCGCGAAGCCGAGACCATCATGCCCGGCTTCACCCACCTGCAGACGGCCCAGCCGGTCACCTTCGGCCACCACCTGCTGGCCTGGTTCGAAATGCTCAGCCGTGACTACGAGCGCCTGGTTGACTGCCGCAAGCGCACCAACCGCATGCCCCTGGGCAGCGCCGCGCTGGCAGGCACCACCTACCCGATCGATCGCGAGCTAACCTGCAAGCTGCTGGGCTTCGAGGCCGTGGCCGGCAACTCGCTGGACGGTGTTTCCGACCGCGACTTCGCCATCGAATTCTGCGCCGCGGCGAGCCTGGCGATGATGCACCTGTCGCGCTTCTCCGAAGAGCTGGTGCTGTGGACCAGCGCCCAGTTCCAGTTCATCGACCTGCCCGATCGCTTCTGCACCGGCAGCTCGATCATGCCGCAGAAGAAGAACCCGGACGTCCCGGAGCTGGTGCGCGGCAAGAGCGGCCGCGTGTTCGGCGCCCTGACCGGCCTGCTGACCCTGATGAAAGGCCAACCGCTGGCCTACAACAAGGACAACCAAGAAGACAAGGAACCGCTGTTCGACGCCGCCGACACCCTGCGCGATTCGCTGCGGGCCTTCGCCGACATGATCCCGGCGATCAAGCCCAAGCACGCCATCATGCGTGAAGCGGCCCTGCGCGGCTTCTCCACCGCCACGGACCTGGCCGACTACCTGGTGCGCCGTGGCCTGCCGTTCCGCGACTGCCACGAGATCGTCGGCCACGCGGTGAAATACGGCGTGGACACCGGCAAGGACCTGGCCGAGATGAGCCTGGACGAGTTGCGCCAGTTCAGCGACCAGATCGAGCAGGATGTGTTTGCCGTGCTGACCCTGGAAGGGTCGGTCAATGCGCGCAATCACATCGGCGGCACCGCACCGGCCCAGGTGCGTGCAGCCGTGGCACGCGGCAAGGCGCTGCTGGCTTCGCGCTAAATCACCCTTGGGGCCGCCTGGCGGCCCCCTTCTCATCTCAACGCTTGCCGCGCACCATCTCCAGGAACGCCGGCATCGCCGCGTCCTTGTCTGCCGCGATCTGCGCCACGTGCGGATTGTCCGCGAATGTCTTCATCAACGCCTCGGCCTGCGGGAAATCCGCCAGGAAGTCGATGTTCAGCACCTTTTTGCCCACGGCACAGGCCAGGTCCACCGAGAAGCAGAACATCAGGTCGGCCAAGGTCATCTGTTCGCCCGCCACATAGGGAGCGAAACGGCCATTGCGCTTGAGCGTGGCGAACCCTGCCAGCAAGTCGGCGCGGGCCCGCTCCTTGACCACCGGTTCAACCGCCATGCCGAAGAAGGCTTCCGGGTAGCAGGTGCGCGCCGGCAGCTCGATGTACAGCTCGATTTCCTTGAGCAGCTCACGCACCTTGGCCTGGGCGAAGGCATCGGCCGGCAGCAGCGGCTTGCCGCCCTGGGTTTGCTCGATGTAGTCGAGAATCACGCTGGTCTCGCTGAGAAAGCCGTGTTCGGTCTCCAGCACCGGCACCTTGCCCCGCGGGCTGATGGCCAGGGACTGCGGCGTCTGGCTGGGGAAGAGCGGCACTTCTTCGAAGGGCAAGCCTTTTTCCAGCAGGGCCAGCTTGACCATGTTGTAGTAATTGCTGACGGCAAATCCATGTAGCTTGAGCATTGGGTGCAGCCTCCAGGCCGTAGTGGGATGAGCCGGCTGTTTATAGCCCCATCGTCTGCGGCTGGCCAGCATCATCCGCCAGGTCGATGGCCAGGCATCGCCGACGCGGGCATGGCACACTGTGCATCCCACCCTAGGAGCACAGCCATGAGCGAGCCCAGCGACATCGACAACAATGAAGAGGAAGCCTTCGTCGAGGCGACCCTGACCCAGGCCATCGAGAACCAGATCGAAAGCGGCGAGCCGCCAGCGGCCAAGGCTACCTTCAATAAACTGACCCTGGTCGGCTACGAGCGCGAGGACATCCTCAACCTCATGGCCCATGTGCTGGCCATCGAGATCGATGCCATGCTCGATGAAGATCGTCCGTTCAACGGCGAGTGGTACGAGAACGCCCTGCGTGCCCTCCCCGAGCTTCCACCTGAAGCAGATCAAGGCGACAACGACGAAGCCTGACTACACTCCAGGATCAGGCACCGACCACGGTGCCTCCGTCCTTGTCTGGAAGTCAGGAGTCGCCATGTCCTTCACCCCCGAACTGATCGCCGAACTGGAAGTCCTCGCCCTGTTCAACCTGGACTCCCACCAGGAAGGCATCAAGGTCCACAGTAATGCCTCCCCTGCCCTGGTGGCTGCCGCCCGGCGCCTGTACGAAAAGCAACTCACCGACCAGCCCGACGGTGGCTACCTGACCAGCCTGGGGCTCGATGCCGCCCAGAGTGTCCAGCAAGTGCTGACCATCCTCAAGGCGGCACAACCGGCCTGAGCCAAACCCGCGCCTCAGGAATACCACGCCTCCTCCCCTGTGGGAGCGGGCTTGTCCCGCGATTGGGCCAGCCCTGCCATCGTAGTTGCATGGCAAGGGCTTCGCCCTTGATCGCGGGGCAAGCCCGCTCCCACAGAGGGGGCGGTAGCAGCAGGAAAATGACGTCAAAAAGCCACTTATCGCTTATCCGACTGCAATACTCAGGCTAAACTCGGCGCAGCGCCTGGAAGCCCTGAGTACGCAATGAACCGCCCCCACGAAATCCGCCCCGACCTCGACCAAGGCATCGACCGCAAGGAACTGGCGAAACTGCGTGCGCGCTTCCTGCACGTCAACCAGGGGCGCCTGGAGCGGGCACGGGAAGGCCTTTCGGCACGCCAGCAACACGTGCTGACCCTGTTGCCGCTGCTGTTCCACGTCAATCACCCGCTGTTGCCAGGCTACGTCTCGGGCAACACCCCCGCCGGCCTGTCCGGCTTCGAGCCAGGCCCGCAGTTGCTGGCCGAGGCCCAGCGCCTGGCGCGCTCCTTCACCCACAAGGCTCGCCGGGGCAATGTGCCGCAGTCCATCCACGGCCTGTTCTTGATGGGCAGCCTGGGCACGCTGGCCCAGGCCGAGCAAAGCGACATGGATGTATGGGTATGCCATGCCCCGGGGCTTAGCGAACTTGAACTGGCCGAACTGCGGCGCAAATGCCAGTTGCTCGAGGCCTGGGCGGCCAGCCAAGGCGCGGAAGCGCACTTCTTTCTCATAGAACCCCAGGGGTTCGTCGATGGCGAGCGCAATGGCCAGCTGAGCTCGGATGACTGCGGCACCACCCAGCACTATCTGCTGCTGGACGAGTTCTACCGCACCGCCATCTGGCTGGGCGGGCGCACACCCTTATGGTGGTTGGTGCCGGTGTACGAAGAGCACAACTACCAGGCCTACACCCAGACGCTGCTGTCCAAGCGCTTCATCCGTGCCGAGGACGACCTCGACCTCGGCCACCTGGCGCACATCCCGCCCGGCGAGTTCGTCGGTGCCGGGCTGTGGCAGCTGTTCAAGGGCATCGACTCACCTTACAAATCATTGCTCAAGCTCCTGCTGACCGAGGCCTACGCCAGCGAGCACCCTGGCGTGCACTGCCTGAGCCTGGACTACAAGCAGGCGGTATTCGCCAACCAACTGGACCTGGACGCTCTGGACCCGTACGTAATGGTCTATCGGCGTATCGAACATTACCTGCAAGGCCGTGGCGAAACCGCACGCCTCGAACTGGTACGGCGCAGCCTGTACCTGAAGGTCAACAAGAAGCTCAGCGAGCACGGCCGCGCCCGTGCCGGTGGCTGGCAACGCCAGTTGCTGCAACGCCTGGCCGGGGAATGGGGCTGGGACGAACGCCAACTGGCGATGCTCGACAGCCGTGCCCAGTGGAAGGTGCGCCAAGTCGCCGTCGAACGCCGTGAGCTGGTAGCCGAGCTCAACCACAGCTACCGATTCCTCACCCAGTTCGCCCGCGGCCAGAACGCCAGCACCCGGGCCGACCAACGCGACCTCAACGTCCTGGGCCGCCGCTTGTATGCAGCCTTCGAGCGCCGCGCCGGCAAGATCGAGGTGATCAACCCGGGCATCGCACCGGACCTGGCCGAGGACACCCTGACGCTAGTGCAATCGCCCAACCGAAAGGAGCCCGGCACCTGCCACTGGGGCTTGTACAACGGCAACCTGGGCGTGCACGAATGGGAGCATTTCAGCCCCATCAAACGCTGCCGCGAGCTGCTCGAGCTGCTCACCTGGGCCCATCGCAATGGCGTGATCGACAGCAGCACACGCCTGGCGCTGCACCCTGGAAGCAGTGACCTGACCGAGTTCGAGCTGTTCAATCTGCTGGGCGCCCTGCAACAGACGATCGCACTGCCACTGGAAACCGTCAGCGAGATCCGCCTGCTGCAACCGAGCGTGGCCGACGAGATCCTGCTGCTGATCAATGTCGGCATCGACCCGTTGCGCCAGCATCGCGACCTGAACATCCTGATGACCACCGAACGCACGGACTCGCTGAGCTACGCGGGCGTGCGCGAGAACCTGGTGCTGACCCTGGACCAGGTCACCCTCAACAGCTGGAACGAAGTGCTGGTGCACCGCTACGACGGCGAACACGCCCTGGTGCGCTGTCTGCGCGACTACCTCAACAGCCTCGGCCAGCGCCGTCATCGCCCGCGCCTGCGGGTGCGCTGCTTCTGCCACAACCGCGCCCAGGCCATCACCCAACGGGTCGAGGGCATCTTCGCCACCGTACAACAGTTGCTCGACCAGGGCCTGAACCACCGTTACCTGTTGCAGGTTGCGCAGCATACCCATGTGCTGGAGCTCGAGCCCGGCCAGGTCACCCTCGCCACGCTCCCTGACCACGAGGCGGTGTTGGCGTGCCTGGGCGAGGAGCGTGGCGCCTACAGCCCCCTGCACCTGGATGCCAATGCCTTGCAGGATCATGACCTGCCATTGCTGCTGGAACAGGGACGCCCCCATTGCATCCAGGTGTTCTACCGCCTGTTCGAGGGCTGGGCCGACCTGTATGTGCTCGATGAATACAACGCGCTGTGGCAACAGCGCCTGCCTTTGCAGGACGAGGCGCACCTGCTGCTACCGTTGCAACGTTTCTTGCGCTCGGTGGTGGTTCGCCGCGACGCCCAACTGCCGCTGGAGAGCCTGCAGCAGGCGTCGCTGGAGATCTTCTACTACCAGCTGCTGCCGTCGGGCAACGGCAAGGCGCGTAGCCTGGAACCGCGGCCTGTGCCGAACGAAGAGGGTGGCCGAGGTGGCTATGAAGTCCAGGCGATCCTGCAGGCCGGTGCGGATGACGAGGTGCATGTGACGCTCTACTGCGACCAGCTGGAGTTTTCCCAGCTGGAGCATGGCGACCAGCTCTATGCCGTGGTCGCCCGCCAGATTCTTGGCCAGCGCCGCAGTGCGGGCAGCTACCGCTGCTATATCACCGACCTGGACCTGTCCGAGCTGTTGGAAGATGAGCAGGGTTCGACTGCGCTGTACCTGCGCTACAAGACCGAGCTGGAGAAGGCGTTGAATGAAGGGCTGGAGGAGTTGCAGGCGGTGCGGGAGCCTTGAGATCGGGCCGCAAAGCGGCCCCTACCCTACCTTTCAAAGGTCGAAATCACCCGCCGCTTCCGGCTGGTACTCGACCTCCAGCAACGTCAGCTTGAGTGTCTTGCCGCCCGGCGCCGGCCAGTCGATCTGCTCGCCCACCGACAACCCCAGCAGCGCGCAGCCGATCGGTGCGAGGATCGACACCTTGCCTTCGCCGCCGGCATCCTTCGGGTACACCAGGGTCAGGTGATAGTCCTTGCCGCTGGCTTCCTCGCGGCAGTGCACGCGCGAGTTCATGGTCACCACCCCGGCTGGGACCTCCTCGTGACCCACCACCTGCTCGGCGCGGTCCAGCTCGTCCTGCAAGGCGAGCACACCCGGCGTACTTTCGTCGAGGCTGTCGATCAGACGCTCCAGACGCTGTACGTCCAATCGGGTGAGGATGAGGGAAGGCTTGGTGCTCATGATCCAGTCAGACTCCTTTTTAACAGGCAGATAAAGCAAAACCCCGCCCAAGGGCGGGGTTTGTGAATGCTTTTGGCGTCAACGACGCAAACCTGACACTACCACAGCCGGGCAAATACTCAAGCCCATGGCATCATTGGGTGCTGTGCTGCGCCCGCAGCACCTGGGCTTCGCGGCAGATCTGGCGGCGCCGTTCGTCGTCTGCCGAGCGCCATTCACGGATGTGTTCCACATGACGGAAACAACCGGTGCAGACCCTGCGCTCGTCGAGCCGGCAAACGCTGACACACGGCGAAGGCACCGCCGGGCTTACGTTGCTGTACAGCGGCTTGGGCGGCCGGGGTTGCTCGCTCATCTCAGATCTCGTCGAAGTCCAGCTTCTCGCCGGCGCGCTCCCAGACAATGCGCTCGAGCATCTCGCCCAGCAGTTCCTCGCTCTTCTCGCAGACCCATTTGCCGCTCTCTTCGTCATAGTCGAAGTGGAAGCCCCCCGAGCGGTCGGCCAGCCACAGCTGGCGCAGCGGCTCCTGACGGCTGAAGATCAGCTGGCTGCCACTGTCGAACTTGATGGTGAGCACCCCGGCGGAGTTCTCCATGTCCACATCCAGCCCGCTTTCATCGAACAGGTCTTCCAGGGCCTGTTGGGTCGCGTCGACCAGGTCGTGGAAACGCGCTTCGCTCAAACTCATTGCAGGAACCTCGAAATTGGCTGCTTACGGCAAGCCGGGCAAGATACGGGCGCTTGCCGGCGAATGCAAAGGTTAGCATCTGTGTCGGCGGCGCTCCGTTCGTAGGTAGAACCGCTCCCGCAGCCCAGCGTTCGGCCCAGTCGGAACGAGTTCACCCGCCAACAGCATGCAGGCTGTATGTCCGCCAGGCGGACCGGTCCTTGCATAGGCAAGCCCGCAGGCGCTCGGTATACTCGGGCGTAATACTGCATATTTCAAAGGATTCGCCAATGAAGCGCCTGATTTCCTCCCTCGCGGCGCTGGTCGCGGTTGCCTGCCTCGTTTCGGCCTGCGGTCAGAAGGGCCCTCTGTACCTGCCTGAAGAAGGCAAGGACGGCAAGGACAGCCACAAGTCGCACCAGCATCAAGCTGCCGAGCCGGCTGCACCGGTCGATGCCGCCGAACCCGCCCAGCAAGAGCCGCAGCCCGAGCAGTAAGGAAATCCAATGGACGCTTTCAACTACCGCGACGGTGAGCTGTTCGCGGAAGGCGTGGCCTTGTCGGCCATCGCCGAACGTTTCGGCACCCCCACCTACGTCTACTCGCGTGCCCACATCGAAGCCCAGTACCGCAGCTACACCGACGCCCTGCAAGGTGTCGAGCACCTGGTGTGCTTCGCGGTCAAGGCCAACTCCAACCTGGGCGTGCTGAACGTCCTGGCGCGCCTGGGCGCGGGCTTCGACATCGTCTCCGGCGGTGAGCTGGAGCGTGTGCTGGCCGCCGGCGGGCGTGCCGACCGCGTGGTGTTCTCCGGCGTCGGCAAGACCCGCGACGACATGCGCCGCGCCCTGGAAGTGGGTGTGCACTGCTTCAACGTCGAGTCCACCGACGAGCTCGAACGCCTGCAGGTCGTGGCGGCCGAGATGGGCAAGGTCGCACCGGTGTCGCTGCGAGTGAACCCGGACGTCGATGCCGGTACCCACCCGTACATCTCCACCGGCCTGAAAGAGAACAAGTTCGGCATCGCCATTGCCGACGCCGAGGCCATCTACGTACGCGCCGCGCAGTTGCCCAACCTGGATGTGGTCGGTGTCGACTGCCATATCGGTTCGCAGCTGACCACCGTCGAGCCGTTCCTCGATGCCCTCGACCGCCTGCTGGTGCTGGTCGACCGCCTGGCCGAGTGCGGCATCCACCTGCGTCACCTGGACCTGGGTGGCGGCGTCGGCGTGCGCTACCGCGACGAACAGCCGCCGCTGGTGGCCGACTACATCAAGGCGATCCGCGAGCGCGTAGGCGAGCGCGACCTGGCCCTGGTGTTCGAACCTGGCCGCTACATCGTCGCCAATGCCGGCGTGCTGCTGACCCAGGTCGAATACCTCAAGCACACCGAACACAAGGACTTCGCCATCATCGATGCGGCGATGAACGACCTGATCCGCCCAGCCCTTTACCAGGCCTGGATGGGTGTCAGCGCGGTCAAGCCACGCCAGGGCGAAGGCCGCAGCTACGACCTGGTCGGCCCGATCTGCGAGACCGGTGACTTCCTGGCCAAGGACCGCGTGCTGAACCTGGCCGAAGGCGACCTGCTGGCTGTCCAGTCCGCGGGCGCCTATGGTTTTGTCATGAGCTCGAACTACAACACCCGTGGCCGCTGTGCCGAAGTGCTGGTCGACGGCGACCAGGCCTTCGAGGTCCGTCGCCGGGAAACCATCGCCGAACTGTTCGCCGGCGAAAGCCTGCTCCCGGAGTGACCCCATGCTGCTGCGTTTCACCAAGATGCATGGGCTGGGCAACGACTTCATGGTCCTGGACCTGGTCAGCCAGCACGCGCATATCCAGCCCAAGCACGCCAAGCAGTGGGGCGACCGCCACACTGGCGTGGGCTTCGACCAGCTGCTGATCGTCGAGGCCCCCAGCAACCCGGACGTGGATTTCCGCTACCGGATCTTCAACGCTGATGGCTCCGAAGTCGAACAGTGCGGCAACGGTGCGCGCTGCTTCGCCCGCTTCGTACTGGACAAGCGCCTGACCGCCAAGAAGCGTATCCGCGTGGAAACCAAGGGCGGCATCATCGAGCTGGACGTGCGCAACGATGGCCAGGTGTGCGTCGACATGGGCCCTCCGCGCTTCGTCCCGGCTGAAATACCCTTCGTCGCCGATAAACAGGCCCTGAGCTACCCGTTGGAAGTCGACGGCCAGGTCCATTCGATCGCCGCCGTTTCCATGGGCAACCCCCATTCGGTGCTGCGTGTCGACGACGTGCGCACTGCGCCGGTGCATGAACTCGGGCCGAAGATCGAACACCACCCGCGCTTCCCGCAGCGGGTCAACGCCGGCTTCATCCAGGTCATCGACCGCCACCGCGCCAACCTGCGCGTGTGGGAACGTGGCGCCGGCGAGACCCAGGCCTGCGGTACCGGCGCCTGCGCCGCTGCCGTGGCCGCCATCAGCCAAGGCTGGATGGATTCGCCGGTGACCATCGACCTGCCGGGCGGGCGCCTGAACATCGAATGGGCCGGCCCCGGCAAGCCCGTACTGATGACCGGCCCCGCCGTGCGCGTCTACGAAGGACAGGTTCGTCTTTAAGCGAGTAACCGCCATGACCGATCAGCCCCAGGCTGCACCCAAGCAGGCCCAGGACCTCGATGCCGAGGCCGTGGTCGCCTACCTGCGCGCCCACCCGACCTTCTTCGCCGAACACGACGAGTTGCTGGTCGAACAGCGCATCCCGCACCAGCGCGGTGACAGCGTGTCGCTGGTGGAACGCCAGCTCAAGCTGCTGCGCGACCGCAACATCGAGATGCGCCATCGCCTGTCGCAGTTGATGGACGTGGCCCGGGACAACGACCGGCTGTTCGACAAGACCCGACGGCTGATCCTCGACCTGCTCGACGCGGGCAGCCTGGAGGAAGTGGTGATGGCGGTCGAGGACAGCCTGCGCCAGGAATTCCAGGTGCCCTTCGTCAGCCTGATCCTGTTCGGCGAAACGGCCGCCCCGGTCGGTCGCTGGGCCAGTAGTGGCGAGGCCCAGCAGGCCATCGGCGCGCTCCTGGGCAGTGGCAAGACGGTCAGCGGCAACCTGCGCGAGCACGAGCTGGCCTTCCTGTTCGGCGAGGAGCAACGCAAGGAAGTCGGCTCCAGTGCCGTGGCCGCCCTGGAATACCAGGGGCTGCATGGCGTGCTCGCAATCGGCAGCCGCGACCCGCAACACTACAAGAGCAGCGTCGGCACCCTGTTCCTCGGCTACATCGCCGAAGTGCTCGGCCGTGTCGTCCCACGCTTCACCCAGACCCTGCGACCGGTGCGCTGATGGAGCGCCAGCTGGAGGCTTATTGCGCACACCTGCGCAACGAGCGCCAGGTGTCCGACCACACCCTGCTGGCCTACCGTCGCGACCTGCAGAAGGTCATCGAATATTGCAACAGCCAAGGCATCGACGGCTGGGAGGCGCTGCAGGTACAGCAACTGCGCCAGCTGGTCGCACGCCAGCACCACCACGGCCAGTCGTCGCGCAGCCTGGCACGCCTGCTCTCGGCAGTGCGGGGCCTGTACCGCTACCTCAACCGCGAAGGCCTGTGCCAGCACGATCCAGCCAACGGCCTATCGCCACCCAAAGGCGAACGGCGCCTGCCCAAGACCCTGGATACCGACCGCGCACTGCAACTGCTCGATGGCGGCGTCGATGACGACTTCATCGCCCGACGCGACCAGGCCATCCTCGAGCTGTTCTATTCGTCCGGGCTGCGCCTGTCGGAGCTGACCAACCTCGACATGGACCACCTGGACCTGGCCGGCGGGTTGGTCCAGGTCCTGGGCAAGGGCGGCAAGGCCCGCGTCCTGCCGGTCGGCCGCAAGGCCCGCGAGGCCCTGCAGGAGTGGTTCAAGCTGCGCGGCATCAGCGCCCCGCGGGACAATGCCGTGTTCGTCACCCGCCAGGGCAACCGCCTCGGCCCACGCGCCATTCAAATACGGGTCAAGACTGCCGGCGAGCGCGAACTCGGCCAGCACCTGCACCCGCACATGCTTCGCCATTCCTTCGCCAGCCACCTGCTGGAATCGTCCCAGGACCTGCGCGCCGTGCAGGAGATGCTCGGCCACGCCGACATCAGCACCACGCAGATCTACACCCACCTGGACTTCCAGCACCTGGCCGCGGTGTACGACAGCGCCCATCCTCGGGCCAAACGCAGCAAAGGCACAGACTCATGAGCATCAAGCTGATCACCTTCGACCTGGACGACACCCTGTGGGACACCGCACCGGTGATCGCCAGCGCCGAGATCGTCCTGCGCGACTGGCTCGAGGCCAACGCCCCGAGCTTGGGGCCGATCCCGGTCGAACACCTGTTCGCCATCCGTGAGCGCCTGGTACAGGCCGAGCCTGGCCTCAAGCACCGGATCAGCGCCCTGCGCCGCCGAGTGCTGTTCCATGCCCTGGAAGAAGTCGGCTACAGCGCAAAACAGGCCCAGGAACTGGCCAACGAAGGGTTCGAGGTGTTCCTCCATGCCCGTCACCAGGTCGAGGTATTCCCCGAGGTGCAACCGGTGCTGGAGATTCTGCGTCACCAGTACATCCTCGGCGTGGTCACCAATGGCAACGCCGATGTGCGTCGCCTGGGGCTGGCGGACTATTTCCGGTTCGCCTTGTGCGCCGAGGACCTGGGCATCGGCAAGCCGGACCCGGCACCGTTTCTTGAAGCCCTGCGCCGTGGCGAGGTGGAGGCCAGTGCGGCTGTGCACATCGGCGACCACCCCGGTGATGACATCGCCGGCGCCCAGCGCGCAGGGCTACGGGCGGTGTGGTTCAACCCCCAGGGCAAGGCCTGGGCGGGCGAGCAGGCGCCGGATGCCGAGATCCAACGGCTTTCCCAGTTGCCGGACATCCTGACCCGCTGGCGGTGAACGGATCTGTGGGAGCGGGCTTGTCCCCCGATTAGGCCCGACCCGATATCACCGTCGCCTGGCAAGGGCTTCGCCTTGACCGCGGCACAAGGCCGCTCCCACAGGGGCAGCACTAACCACGTGTACGCTGCGCGACAGCTCAGCCCGAAGGGCTAGGTAATCTCCACAGAATCATTGCCGGCCCCACCGGATCGCCAGCCACAAAAAAGCCCGCAGCGACGGCGGGCTTTCTTGCATCCAGCCACTCAGATAGGGCGGCTGCCGTACTTGTTGTCCGGCTTCTTGGGCGGATCGGCGACCACGTTGGCTTCGACCTCTTGAACCTTGCCACCACGTGCAAGGAATTCTTCCATGGCCTTGGCCAGCGCATCGCGCTCCTTCTGCTTGGCCTCCATGCTCGGCATCTCGTCTACCGAGACCGCTGCCTTGGATTTGCCCTTGGCGGCAGGTGCGGGGCTGTCGTCTTCGCCGGCATCTTCCACGCCGTCGTCGGCTGCAGCTTCAAGGCCCTCATCGGCCTCGTCTTCGTCGCCTACTTCGAGGTCGTCATTTTCCAGATCGTCGTCGCTCATGTTCTACCTCATGACTTGCGAAAAGCAGGTTAGTTATAGACCAATGGAGCCGTAGACCGGCGTCCACCAGTGAAAATTCAACTGGCCGTGGGTTGGCCACTGCCCGGGCATCCATCTCCTGATGGGAGACTGCCGCCCTGCAGGCCCTGCTCCTGGCAGTGCCTGAAAAATCATCGAGCCATCGGCCGGAAAAAAGCGCCGGCAATTACCTGCTGGCCATGCGCTATTGCAAGCCTAGCAAAGGGTTGAGAAGAGTGTGGACAGCTCATCGAACACCCTTCGGCGCGCATTCTAGCGCGCTCGTGAAAAAAGCAAAGCTCCCTGAACGCCTGGCAACCTGTAAGTTTTTTACGAATGTCACGAACGTGCCGGGTAAACCGTTTGCCCTACGCTAAACAGCGAATTCCAGGCAAAAAAAAGCCCGGCGAACCGGGCGATTTTCTACCGCGTTGCGGTTACAGGTTGTAGCCGCGTTCGTTGTGCTGAGCCAGGTCGAGGCCGACCGACTCTTCTTCGTCATTGACTCGCAGCCCCATCAAGCCATCGAGCACCTTGAGGATCACGTAGGTGGCAATGGCGGTGTAGACCACGGTGAACAGCACGCCCTTGGTCTGCACCCAGACCTGCGCGCCGATGTCTTCGACCGCACCAAAGCCGCCCAGGGCAGGCGCTGCGAATACGCCGGTGAGGATGGCACCGACGATACCGCCGACCCCATGCACGCCGAAGGCATCCAGAGAGTCGTCGTAGCCGAGCTTGCGCTTGAGGCTGGTGGCGCAGAAATAGCAGATCACGCCCGAAGCCAGGCCGATCACCAGCGCGCCCATCGGGCCAACGGTACCGGCAGCCGGCGTGATGGCCACAAGGCCGGCGACCACACCCGAGGCGATGCCCAGGGCACTCGGTTTGCCGTGGCCGATCCATTCGGCGAACATCCAGCCCAGTGCCGCGGCGGCGGTGGCGATCTGGGTGACCAGCATGGCCATGCCGGCGGTGCCGTTGGCGGCGGCGGCGGAACCTGCGTTGAAACCGAACCAGCCGATCCACAGCATCGCGGCGCCCATCAGGGTATAGCCCAGGTTGTGCGGGGCCATCGGCGTGGTCGGGTAGCCCTTGCGCTTGCCCAGCACCAGGCAGCAGACCAGGCCTGCGATACCAGCGTTGATGTGCACCACGGTGCCACCGGCGAAGTCCAGTACGCCCCAGTCCCACATCAGTGCACCGTCACCGCTCCAGACCATATGGGCGATCGGTGCGTAGACCAAGGTGAACCACACGCCCATGAACACCAGCATCGCAGAGAACTTCATGCGCTCGGCGAAAGCACCGACGATCAGCGCCGGGGTGATGATGGCGAAGGTCATCTGGAAGGTGATGAACACCGCTTCGGGGAACAGCGCGGCAGCCGAGGTCAGGCTCTGAGGCGTGACACCGCTGAGGAACGCCTTGGAAAAGCCGCCGACGAAGGAATTGAGGTTGACCACGCCTTTTTCCATACCGGAGGTATCGAATGCCAGGCTGTAGCCATAGATGACCCAGAGAATGCTCATCAGGCCGGTGATGGCGAAGCATTGCATCATCACCGACAGCACGTTCTTCGAGCGCACCATGCCGCCGTAGAACAGCGCCAGGCCCGGAATGGTCATGAACAGCACCAGCGCCGTGGCGGTGAGCATCCAGGCGGTGTCACCGGAGTTCAGCGCCGGGGCAGCGTCCTCTGCCAGGGCCAGGCCGGGCATTACGAGGGACAATAGGGCTCCTAGCCCTGCGATCTTGCGCAGAGTCATGTTGTTTTCTCCTGGGGCGTTGGGTTTGGTGAGGCTGTGGTGCTTAGATCGCGTCGGTATCGGTTTCGCCGGTACGGATGCGAATGGCCTGCTCCAGATTGACCACGAAGATCTTGCCGTCACCGATCTTGCCGGTGTTGGCCGCCTTGGTGATGGCTTCGATGACCCGGTCAAGATCCTTGTCGTCGATGGCGACGTCGATCTTCACCTTGGGCAGGAAATCGACCACGTACTCGGCACCGCGGTACAGCTCGGTATGGCCTTTCTGCCGACCGAAGCCTTTGACTTCGGTCACGGTGATGCCCTGCACGCCGATTTCCGACAGCGACTCGCGCACGTCGTCCAGCTTGAACGGCTTGATGATGGCAGTGACTAGCTTCATGAAACTTCTCCCGATTTGGTGGACTTGCCCCAGGAAAACAAACCCGTCTCAAGTCTAAGCGCAGCGCCTGGCTTTGTAACGCGCCGTCGGCGGCATCTGGCATCGCATGCGCGCTGCCTGGTTCAAGGAACTGCATCAGTGCATGGCTCGCAGAGGTCTTAGCAGAAACCTTGCCAGCTCGAACAAAGCCATAAAAAACAAAGAGTTACTGTAAATCCGAGTGCTGGGCCAATCGCTATCAGGCAAAACGCGCACAATTATGGTGCATGCTGGCCTGGCGTATTGCGCAAAACCTGTGCAGCGCGAGCCCCGCCGGGGCGCGTGTTACACTGCCCGTCTTCTCATTGATTCAGCGGACAGCCCAACATGCTCGCGCCAAAAGCCTTCCTCGACGCCCTGAGCGACCAGGCCTCCCGCCTGTTCAGCGGCGACACCGCCCAACCCCGCGCCGAACTGGAAAGCCAGTTCAAGGTCCTGATGCAAGGTGCCTTCAGCAAGCTGGACCTGGTCAGCCGGGACGAATTCGACAGCCAGATGGTCGTCCTGGCGCGCACCCGCGCCCGCCTGGAGGCGCTGGAGAAGCAACTGGCCGAGCTGGAGGCTCGGGTCGCGCCGCCTGCCCAGGAATAACGACCGCCGCTCCCTATGGGTGCGGGCTCACCCGCGAAGGGCCGCACAGCGGCCCCTGGCCTTGACCCGGTTCGCTGCAAAACCCCGACGCACTCTTTCCCGATAGCCTTTCCCCAGGCGCTCTATGCTTGCCAAACCGCAGGAAGCGGTTCCCCACAAGCGACCACGGAGTGTCCATGTCCCTCGCCCTCGTCCACAGCCGCGCCCAGGTCGGAGTACTGGCGCCCGCTGTCAGCGTCGAAACCCACCTGGCCAACGGCCTCCCAACCCTGACCCTGGTCGGGCTGCCCGAAGCCACGGTCAAGGAAAGCAAGGACCGGGTGCGCAGCGCCATCGTCAATTCCGGGTTGGACTACCCCAACCGACGCATCACCCAGAACCTCGCGCCCGCCGACCTGCCCAAGGACGGCGGCCGTTACGACCTGGCCATCGCCCTGGGCATCCTCGCGGCCAATGGCCAGGTACCAGTGGCGGCTTTGAGCGAGATCGAGTGCATCGGTGAGCTGGCCTTGTCGGGTGGGTTGCGCCCGGTACAGGGCGTCTTGCCGGCGGCGCTGGCGGCACGGGAGGCCGGGCGAGCGTTGGTCGTGCCGAAGGAGAATGCGGAAGAGGCGAGCCTGGCGAGCGGCCTGGTGGTCTATGCGGTGGGCCATCTACTGGAGCTGGTCGCCCACCTCAACGGCCAGGTGCCCCTGCCACCTTACGCGGCCAACGGTTTGCTGCTGCGCAGCCGGCCCTACCCCGATCTCAGCGAAGTACAAGGCCAGGCCGCAGCCAAGCGTGCGCTGTTGGTGGCGGCGGCGGGAGCCCATAACCTGCTTTTTACAGGCCCGCCAGGTACCGGCAAGACATTGCTCGCCAGCCGCCTGCCCGGGTTGCTTCCCCCACTGGATGAACGCGAAGCCCTGGAAGTGGCGGCGATCCAGTCGGTCAGCGGCCATAAGCCGCTGGACTGCTGGCCACAGAGGCCTTTCCGACACCCTCATCACTCAGCGTCAGGACCGGCCCTGGTGGGCGGGGGCAGCCGGCCGCAACCAGGAGAGATCACCCTGGCGCACCATGGCGTGCTGTTTCTGGACGAACTGCCAGAGTTTGAGCGGCGTGTACTCGAAGTACTTCGCGAACCCTTGGAGTCCGGCGAGATCGTGGTGGCGCGGGCCAAGGACCGGGTCCGCTTCCCGGCGCGCTTCCAGTTGGTGGCTGCGATGAATCCCTGCCCGTGCGGCTACCTGGGCGACCCTACCGGGCGCTGCCGCTGTAGCACCGAACAGATCCAGCGCTACCGCAACAAGCTTTCCGGCCCCCTGCTCGACCGCATCGACCTGCATCTGACCGTGGCACGGGAAAGCACGGTGCTGACCAACGACCCCAGCGGCGATTCCAGCGCCAGCGTCGCCCGCCTGGTGGCCGAGGCCCGCGAGCTGCAGCAACGCCGCCAAGGGTGCGCCAATGCCTTTCTCGACCTCAATGGCCTGCGCCGCCATTGCGTGCTGGAGCCTGCCGACCAGGCCTGGCTGGAGGGTGCCTGCGAGCGTTTGACCTTGTCGTTGCGCGCAGCCCATCGCCTGCTCAAGGTGGCCCGCACGCTGGCTGACCTTGAGCAGGTGGAGCGCATTGGCCGTGCGCACCTGGCCGAAGCGCTGCAGTATCGGCCTGGTTCCTGATCATGGCAGTGCAGGCGACTCGATCGCGGGGCAAGCCCGCTCCCACAGGTTTGCCGCCGTGCTCAAGGTGGCGATGACGTGTAGGAGCTGGCGGAGCCTGCGATGGGCCGCAAAGCGGCCCCTTGAGTCTGAAGAGCTCCACCGTTTGAAGGCTTGGGGCTGCTTTGCAGCCCATCGCAGGCTGTCGCCAGCTCACACCGAGACCGCGCCGCTCTAAAAACTCGCGAAATCCCTGAGGGCTTGTCCGGCGATGGGGCCTGCAAAGGTGCCAATGACAGAACGCTGCTTCTCGGGAAACCCGGATTGTCCTGTTTCGATCCCAGGACGAAAATGCGCCCCTCGCTTACCCTGGCGTAAGCTGATACCGCTGCGCCAATCCCCCACAAGCCGCTCAAGGAGCCCGAGCAATGCCCCACGAAGGCAGCCTTCTACAAACCGCAGTGATCTTCCTGCTCGCCGCTGTCCTGGCAGTCCCGCTGGCCAAGCGTCTGCAACTGGGCGCAGTGATCGGCTACCTGCTCGCTGGCGTGGCCATCGGCCCACAAGCCCTGGGGCTGATCCGCGATACCGAAAGCGTCGCGCATATTTCCGAGTTGGGTGTAGTTCTGCTGCTGTTCATCATCGGCCTGGAGCTGTCGCCGAAACGCCTGTGGCTGATGCGCAAATCGGTGTTTGGTGTCGGCACCGCCCAGGTGTTGCTGACCGGCGCGGTCATCGGCGCCATCGCCCTGTTCGGCTTCGGCCAGTCGCTGCCGGCAGCGATCGTGCTCGGCCTGGGCCTGGCATTGTCGTCCACCGCCTTGGGCCTGCAGAGCCTGGCGGAAACCAAGCAGCTCAACGCCCCTCACGGGCGCCTGGCATTCGCCATCCTGCTGATGCAGGACATCGCAGCGATCCCGCTCATCGCCCTCGTCCCTCTGCTGGCCGCCAGCGGCCCGGACACCAGCCAGGGCGACAGCCTGGAACATGGCCTGAAGGTGTTCGCCAGCATCGCCATCGTCATCGTCGGCGGCCGTTACCTGCTGCGCCCGGTGTTCCGCACCGTAGCCCGTACAGGCATCCCTGAGGTCTCGACCGCCACTGCACTGTTGGTGGTGATCGGCACCGCCTGGCTGATGGAGGAAGCCGGCATTTCCATGGCCCTGGGCGCCTTCCTCGCCGGCCTGCTGCTGGCGGATTCCGAATACCGCCATGAGCTGGAGTCGCAGATCGAACCGTTCAAGGGCCTGCTGCTGGGCCTGTTCTTCATCAGCGTAGGCATGGGCGCCAACCTGGGCTTGCTGCTGGAGATGCCCTTCGTGCTGCTGGGCCTGACCCTGCTCCTGGTCGCGGTGAAGTTGGCGCTGTTGATCGGCGTCGGCCGCGTCGCAGGTCTGAGCAGCACCAGTGCTCTTCGCCTGGGCATGGTACTGGCGGCGGGCGGTGAGTTCGCCTTCGTGGTGTTCAAGCTGGGCAAGGACCAGGGCCTGCTCGACACCCAGACCTACGACCTGCTGTTGATGACCATCACCCTGTCGATGGCCATCACGCCCCTACTGATGCTCGGTTGCGCCCGCGCCCTCAAGCGCCCGCAAGCCACGCGTGAAGTGCCCGAACAGTACAAGCAGATCCAGACCGACACGCCACGGGTGGTGATCGTCGGCATGGGCCGCATGGGCCAGATCGTTTCGCGCATCCTGCGCGCCCAGAAAATCCCCTTCATCGCCCTGGAAACGTCTGTGGACGCCATCGAGATGACCCGCATGTTCGAGCAGGCCCCGGTGTTCTACGGCGACCCGCTGCGCCCGGAGGTGCTGCACGCGGCCAAGGTCGGCGAGGCGGAGTATATCGTCATCACCACCGACGACCCCGACGTCACCACCCGCACGGCGGAGCGGGTCAAGCGCCTGTACCCGCACCTGAAGGTGTTGGCCCGCGCACGCAACCGCCAGCATGTGCACAAGTTGGTGGATGTAGGCGCCGAGCCGATCCGCGAGACGTTCTACTCCAGCCTGGAGATGAGCCGCCGGGCATTGGTCGGGTTGGGCTTGAGCGACGAACAGGCAGCCGACCGGATCGAACGGTTCGCCCAGCATGACGAAGAGGTGCTGGTCGCCCAAGGGCAGGTACGCGATGACCGGGCCAAGGTGATGCAGACGGCCAAGGAGGCGCGGTTGGAGTTGGAGCGGTTGTTTGAATCGGATACTGATTGAGCGATCAGGCAAACACTAACCGTACTATCTGGGGGTGCTCACGGTGCGCAGCCTGCCAGAGATCATAAGCAGCCTGTTCCGCAAGGTACTGGCGGGCATCACCAAGGCCCGCCAGCTCAAGACGATAAGCAAGGTCGGCAGACATGGCGGCGCGCCCATTGAGCACGGTGGACAATTGCCCACGCGAATAGCCGAGGTGGCGCGCCAGCCCCGATACGCTCATGCCAATAGCAGGTAATACGTCCTCACGGAGAGACTCCCCTGGGTGGGGTGGATCGAACATGGCATTGGGAAGCCACATAGTCGTGCTCCTGAAGGATTTCCGGGTGCCGCAGTTTGTTCCTGACCGCCCGGTTTGGCGACTTCAGGTG
This sequence comes from Pseudomonas sp. NY15356, assembly GCF_048068175.1. Taxonomy (NCBI): domain Bacteria; kingdom Pseudomonadati; phylum Pseudomonadota; class Gammaproteobacteria; order Pseudomonadales; family Pseudomonadaceae; genus Pseudomonas; species Pseudomonas sp. NY15356. The sequence goes on from NZ_JBLUPW010000001.1 coordinate 574,351, forward strand.
CTCCGATCTATGCGTAAGTAATTTCTCAAATTAATTCCAAGCAAATCCAGCCGCCCTCTTCGCAGGCCATCGCTACTAGACGGTCTGATATAGCCTCCGGAAAGAAGGCTTGACTGCACTAGCCGTGCACCGTTCTTAAACACGGTCGTCTCAGCAACGCCCTACTTCATCGCGAGCCATTTCCTACGTATGCGTGCAGCGTGGGGATTTATCGTACACACCGTGTCGACGCCCGTCTGATTGTCCGGGGAAAGCCTGCTCTCTAGGCTTGCCGGATCGCTGTCGGTTCAGCGATCGGGCGTGGAAACCCGGCAGGTAATCGGAATAGCTGTCGTCATGGCAGCTGCATGCGGGAGGCCGAATGGCCTGCCGGGGTTCCGATAGCCTGGCTTTCCACCCCGCGTGCAGCCGCCACCCTTCGCGTGGAAACGGATGGTGCCGGCCAACTTCTATCGGAGCTTGGCTATGAAAAAGATCGTCCCCGATCCACCCCTCCCCAACACCACACAACGCGCCTTCAGCCGCTGCGACGCCGGCCATCCACCATTGTTCACGGTAAATCCGGACGTATCCGCCCATGACGCCCTTGTACACGTCGCACAGTACCTGAGAGGTGCCTACGACTACGGCTACAAAGCTTTGGAACACCTGGACGAAACCGGCAAGAGCCTGTTCTGGAGCACTCTGAATGCAGTCGAAATGGCAGAGGGGTTGATTGAGGCGCTGCTGGATGGGATCGAATCGCAGCCTGTGAATTGATGTATCGCCACCACCCCAGGCAACCACCCATCGAGTTACGAGATATTACCCACTCGCAGCCGGCGCGATTCAGCTGGCGTTCTGTTTCATGGACGATTGTTTTGTACTATCTACACCAGCCCTTTCGCATCTGGAGCCGCGCCCCACAACGGAGCAGCTTTAGCCGCGAAGAGGCCAGTACAGGCAGCCACGCATCCGGAGACGATCATTGGAAGACCTCAATTCCCTCTACTACTTCACCCAGGTAGTCGAGCACGGCGGCTTCGCCCCGGCTGGCCGGGCGCTGGACATTCCCAAGTCCAAGCTCAGCCGGCGCATCGCCGACCTGGAAGAGCGCCTGGGCGTGCGCCTGCTGCAGCGCACCAGCCGGCACTGCTCGCTGACCGAGATCGGCCAGGCCTACTACCAGCGCTGCCTGGCCATGCGCGTGGAGGCCGAGGGGGCGGCGGAGATCATCGAGCGCAACCGCAGCGAACCTCGCGGGCTGGTACGCATCAGCTGCCCGACCACCCTGCTCAACTCCTGGGTCGGGCCGATGCTGACCCGCTACATGATCAAGTACCCGCAGGTGGAACTGTTCATCGAGAGCACCAACCGCCGGGTCGACCTGCTGCACGAGGGCTTCGACATCGCCTTGCGTGTACGCTTCCCGCCGCTGGAAAACACCGACATGGTGATGAAGGTGCTGAGCAACAGCACCCAGTGCCTGGTCGGCCAGCCGCAGTTCCAGGAGCAACTGCCTGACGGCTTTGACCCCCTGATGCTCGGCCAGCTGCCGAGCCTGCACTGGGGCAGCGCCCAGCGTGAATACCGCTGGGAACTGTTCCACGACGAGGACGCCAGTCGCAGCATCGTCATCCCCCACACGCCCCGCGTAGTGACTGACGACCTGTTCGCCTTGCGCCATTTCGTAGTGACCGGGGTAGGTATCGCGCACTTGCCGCGGGTGGCGGTGCGCGACGACCTGGCAGCGGGCCGGTTGGTGGAGTTGATCCCGGGTTGGCACCCGCGCTGCGGTATCGTGCATGCGATCTTCCCTTCGCGACGGGGGTTGCTGCCGTCGGTGCGGGCGTTGATCGATCATTTGGCCGAGGAGTTCGCCGTCAGCGACATGGCTTGATATCGAGATGGCGAAGCAGCCCCGGCCTGTGTTGCAGTGTTGTCTTGGGGCTGCTTTCAACCTTTTCGCGACGCAAGGCCGCGTCACAGGGCATGTGCGCTCAAAACGCGAAGCACGAGCAGCCCAGTGCGCCCCAGAAACCTTGGAAGTCGTTCACCGGTACATTCGAATGCCGCGCCTTCTCATGGCTGTGCGCATGCACCCCGCAAGGCCCGACGCACTGGTGGGCCATCGCCGCCAACGACGGCGTACCGACTCGCCAATGCCCTGGCACCTTGGTCACCGGCGACCACTCCGGCAGCACCGGCACCTGCGGGGGGCCGAGCCTGTCGAACTCCGCCGCGCCATATACCACCTTGCCGTCGACGATGGTCAGCACCGACTCGATCCCCTTGATCGCTTCCTCCTCGACACTGAAGAAGTCCAGCGACAGCGCCGCCAGGTCGGCCAGCTGCCCTACTTTGATCTGGCCCTTCTTGCCCTGCTCGCTGGAGAACCAGGCGCTGCCCTGGGTGAACAGTTGCAGGGCGGTGTCGCGGTCGAGGCCTTCGGGGTACAGCGCCATGCCACCGACGGTCTTGCCGCTGACCAGCCAATATAACGAAGTCCATGGGTTGTAGCTGGACACACGGGTAGCGTCGGTACCGGCCCCCACCGGCACGCCCATGTCGAGCATTCGCTTGATCGGCGGCGTCTGCTCGGCAGCCTTGGCGCCATAGCGGTCGACGAAGTATTCACCTTGGAAGGCCATGCGGTCCTGGATGGCGATACCACCGCCAAGTGCCCGCACTCGCTCGATGTTCTGCGCCGTGATGGTCTCGGCGTGGTCGAAGAACCATGGCAGGCCGTTGAACGGGATGTCACGGTTGACCTTCTCGAACACATCGAGCATGCGCGAGATCGACTCGTTGTAGGTGGCATGCAGGCGGAACGGCCAGCGCTGCTCCACCAGATGGCGCACCACCGGCTCGAGCTCTTGTTCCATGGTTTGCGGCAGGTCAGGACGCGGCTCGAGGAAGTCTTCGAAGTCGGCAGCCGAGAACACCAGCATTTCGCCGGCGCCGTTGTGGCGCAGGAAGTCGTTGCCGCCATGCAGCTTGACGCTAGAGGTCCAGCTCTTGAAGTCGGCCAGTTCCTGCTTGGGCTTCTGGGTAAACAGGTTGTAGGCGATGCGGACGGTCAGCTGGTTATTGTCGGCCAGCTGCTGGATGACCTGATAGTCGTCCGGGTAGTTCTGGTAGCCGCCGCCGGCATCGATGGCACTGGTCAAGCCCAGGCGGTTGAGCTCGCGCATGAACTGGCGGGTGGAATTGACTTGGTATTCCAGCGGCAGCTTCGGCCCCTTGGCCAGGGTGGCGTAGAGGATCATCGCGTTCGGGCGGGCAATGAGCATGCCGGTCGGGTTGCCGAACTTGTCGCGCTGGATCTCGCCGCCTGGCGGATTGGGGGTGTCCTTGGTGTAGCCCACGGCCTTGAGGGCGGCTCGGTTGAGCAACGCGCGGTCGTAGAGGTGCAGCAGGAACACCGGGGTGTCGGGCGCGGCCTGGTTGATCTCTTCCAGGGTCGGCATGCGTTTTTCGGCGAACTGGAATTCATTCCAGCCACCGACCACACGCACCCACTGTGGGGTGGGTGTACGCGCGGCCTGGTCCTTGAGCATGCGCAGGGCGTCGGCTACCGACGGCACACCCTCCCAGCGCAGCTCCAGGTTGTAGTTCAAACCACCGCGGATCAGATGCAGGTGCGAGTCGTTCAGGCCGGGGATCACCGTGCGCTGCCTGAGGTCGATGACTTGGGTGGTGTTGCCCTTGTGGGCCATGGCCTCGGCGTCGCTGCCCACAGCGATGAAGCGGCCGTCCTTGATGGCGACTGCGGTCGCAGTGGGCTTCTCGCGGTCAACGGTATGCAGTTTGCCGTTGAACAGAATCAGGTCGGCCGTCATGGAACCTCCTTGGATGGATGCGTGAACGGAACCGGCGGCGCCGGTGAAGGGCAATGCGGACCAGAGCGCGCCGGCGGCACCCAGCACGGTGCTGGCGGCGAGGAACTGGCGACGGGTCGTGTCGTTGTGGTCCTTGGACATGGTCTTCTCCGTCTGGGCGGCAGGCGCAACCGGGCGCATGCCGGCTGGGGCCGATCAGGGCCTGGATGCAAGTGCGGTGGGCTGTGAAAGATTAGCCCTGTTCAACGTTTGTGCTGTCTGGCGTAGCCTCTTTCGGGGTGAACCCGCGCCCACAGCTACATCAAAGGCTTGGCTCAGCCGCGCAGCCAATTGGCGCAGCGGCGGGTTACCCAAGGCATGATGTAGAACACCACGGGCAGGATGACGAACAGGTTGACGATGAGGTTGCCGGCGATCGCGCCGCCCAGTTGCGGGAAGCGCGCGAAGAGCGGCGCCAGCAGCTGCGGGATGACCAGCGTCATGGGGCAGATCACCAGGTACGTCAGCAGTGCCTGCTTCCAGCGTGGCGGTTGGGACGCTCCGCTGGCGGGTGGGGTGAACCAGAACTCCGGATCATCATGGACCTGGGTCTGGTCGCCTTCCTCCAGCAGCGGCAGCACCTCGTTGACCAGTGCCTGGCGTTCGGCGGAATCGACCCAGGCCTGCAACTGGTTGGCCTCGGCGAAACGCACCACGGTGGTGAACTGGCGGCTGCCGTTGTCAGGGCGGATCACATTCACATCCAGATGACCCGGCTGCTGGCGGGCGACGCCGACGGTGTGCCGCAGCCAGTCTTCATAACGTGCCAGCGCATCGCTGCGCACTCTGTGCTGGATGACCAGCGTCACCACAGTACGGTTGTCCATCGATCTTCCCCTAGGCAAGGTGAAGCCAGGCGTCGGCATCCGGCGCCTGGTCAGGAGGTTTACTTGCCAGCAACCAGGGTGCTGTAGCTGGTCATCAGGTTGCGGTAGTCCGGGATGTGGTTGGAGAACAGGGTACCCAGGCCTTCGATGTCGTTGCGCCAGTCGCGGTGCAGCTCACAGGCCACGCCGAACCAGGTCATCAGTTGCGCACCTGCGCGGCTCATGCGGTCGTGAGCGGCGTCGCGGGTCATCTCGTTGAAGGTGCCGGAGGCATCGGTCACCACGAACACTTCGAACTCTTCTTCCAGGGCCGACAGCGCCGGGAAGGCCACGCACACTTCGGTCACTACGCCGGCGATGATCAGTTGCTTCTTGCCGGTGGCCTTCACGGCCTTGACGAAGTCTTCGTTGTCCCAGGCGTTGATCTGGCCAGGGCGGGCGATGTAGGGCGCGTCCGGGAACATGGCCTTGAGCTCTGGCACCAGCGGGCCGTTGGGGCCTTGCTCGAAGCTGGTGGTGAGGATGGTCGGCAGGTTGAAATACTTGGCCAGATCAGCCAGGGCGAGCACGTTGTTCTTGAAGCGATCCGGCTCGATGTCGCGTACCAGCGAGAGCAGGCCAGTCTGGTGGTCGACCAGCAGAACGGCAGCGTTGTTCTTGTCCAGACGGTTGTAGGTGAATGGGGTCATGGTCTGTGCTCCTTCAGATTGGGTTGGGATGTTGCCTTGACTGCATGGGCACAGATTAAAAACATCACCTTTGAAGCACTAGATAGTGAAAATTGGCTGTTGCGTTCTATTTTCAGAACGAAAACCGTGTCGGCTCGACTCGCGGGTAAACCCGCGAATGGGGCGGCGACGTCATCCATTGCCTGCCTGCCCAACGTGCTCTTTACTTCCCCCATCCGTCCTTGAACCGAGACCATCATGCTGGCCTTCATCCAGTCCTCACCGCTGCTACTCGGCGCCTGCCTGGTGCTCTTGGACCTGCTGCTCTGGCAGCTGATCCCGGTCGAGCGCCGGGCCTGTCGCATCGCTGCCCGGCTGGTGATCTTCCTGCTGTTCAGCTGGGTCTTGCTCACCGCCGGCCTGAGCCCGTTGCAACCTGCGCCCTGGCCGGACGATGTGCCGCGCAACCTGATCGCCACCCTGCTGGAAATCGCCTGGTGGCTGTTCGGCGCGCGTACGGTCACGGTGGTGTTCGGCCTGCTGCTGGTGGCGCGAGGCGGCCATGGTGGGCGTCTACTGCAGGACGTGCTGGGCGCGCTGATCTTTCTCGCAGCGGTGGTGGCCGCGGCAGCCTACGTAATGCAACTGCCGGTCAAAGGGTTGCTGGCCACCTCCGGCGTCATGGCCATCGTCATCGGCCTGGCGTTGCAGAGCACCTTGGCGGACGTGTTCTCCGGCATCGTGCTGAACACCACGCGGCCCTACCAGATCGGTGACTCGATCTCCATCGACGGCACCGAAGGCAAGGTATTGGACATCGACTGGCGCGCCACGCGGCTGCTCACCGGCACCGGTAGCCTGGCCGTGGTGCCCAATTCGGTGGTGGCGAAAGCCAGGCTGCTCAATTTCAGCCGCCCGGCGGATGTGCACGGGGTATCGATCAGTGTGGTGGTACCGGCCAAGGTGCGGCCCAAACGGGTATTCGATGCTTTGGAAAAGGCGCTGCAGGGCACCAGCGCGTTGCTGGCCACGCCCAAGCCCAAGGTCGCGGTGAAGGCTTCGACCCTCGAATCCGTGGAGTACGAGGCCAGCGGCTTCGTCGCCAGCATGGAACGCAAGACCGAGGTGCGTAACCAGCTGTTCGACCTGGCCCACCGCCACCTGGAGGCCAGCGGCGTGATGTGGAACGTCGATCTGGCCCTGCCACCACGAAGTCGCCAGCGCGACCTGCTGGACGAGGTGCGGGTGTTCCGCTCGTTGACCGGCGAAGAGCGCGATGCCCTGAGCCAGCGCATGACAGCAGTGGAATACCTGGCGGACCAGGTGATCCTCGGCGTGGGCGAGCACTCCGACCATGTGCTGGTGATCGGCAGTGGCGTGGTCTCGGCGTCGATCCGCGATGGCGAGCGGCTGGTCGAGGCCGGGCGCATGGGGCCGGGCGAGGTGTTGGGGATCGAAGGGTTGACCGACGACGAGGCGTCCTTCGCCGAGTTCCGCACGCTGACCGGCTGCCTGCTCTATCGCATCGACAAGGAGCAGGTACGCAGCTGCCTGATCAAGCGTGGCGAGGTGCAGTCGGCACTGACCAAACTGCAGCGGTTCCGCCGCCAGAGCCGGGAATCACTGTTGCTGCAGAAGCCGCCTGAAGTGAAGAAAGGCGGCTTCCTGAGCTGGTTGCACAAGTAAGCCTCCACGCTCCTACAGCACTACCCGCAGGCACTGGCCCGCGTGATACAGCGCGAATCCGGACTCATAGAACGCGGTACGTAACGAGGGGGCACTCACCGGCTTCATCGGCGAGAACGGGATCGGCAGGCTGTCTGGGTCATCCTTGAGCAGGAATTCGGCAAACGCCCGGCCGATCACCGTGCCGGTGGTGTTGCCGCGGCCGTTGTAGCCGGTCACCGCCACCAACCCAGGGGCCGGTTCGAACAGGCGCATCAGGTGATCGGGGGTGAAGTCGATGCAGCCGGTCCAATGCATTTCCCATTCGACCTTGCCCAATTCCGGGTAGTAATGGCTCTGGATGCGGTCGGCCCAGCTGCGCACGAACCAGGCCGGCTTGTTGTCGACTCGGCCCAAGCTGCCCAGCAACAGGCGGCCCTGGTCGTCGCGGCGAATGCTGCTGAGCACGGTACGGGTGTCCCAGGAGCCTTGGCCGTGGGGCAGGACCTTGTCCGCCGCCGCGCCTTGCAAGGGCTTGGACGCGACCTGGTAGTAATAGCCCCGGAAGAAGTGCTTCTGCAGGTTGCTCCACTCGCCTTCGGTGTACGCGCCAGTGGAAATCACCACCTTGTCGGCACGCACAGAGCCACGGGCGGTATTCACCCGCCAGCCATCGCCGTCGCGCTCCAGGCCCTGGACCGAGGACTGTTGGAACAATTGGCCGCCCAGGCGTGCCACGGCAGCGGCCAGGCCTTGGGTGTACCCCATGGGGTTGATGGTGCCGGCGCGGCGGTCGAGCAGCGCGGCGGAAATCTTGTCGGTGCCGCAATATTCCTGGCAACGCGCGCCGGTCAACAGCTCGACGTCGGCGCCGCGTCGGCTCCACTGGGCATGGCGGGCCTCCAGGTCAGCGATGCCGGTAGCATTGTGCGCCATGTGCAGGGTGCCCTTGTGCTGGGCCTGGCAGTCGATGCCCAGGCGCTCGATCATGGCGAACACTTCGCCCGGAGCTTCGCCAAGCACCTTGTTCAGGCGGCTGCCCTGCTGCAGGCCAAGGGTCGCCTCGACGTCGTCGGGGCGGATCCAGGTGCCGGCGTTGACCAGGCCGACGTTGCGTCCCGAGCCACCATGGCCGATCTTCCAGGCCTCCAGCAGGATCACCGATTTGCCTTGCTCGAGCAGGTGGATCGCCGCCGACAGGCCCGTGATGCCACCGCCGATCACGCAGACATCGGCCTTGTGCTCACCGGCCAGGGCCTGGGTGGCGACGGTTGGCTTGGTGACGAATTCCCACAGACATTCTTGACGCAGTTCGGACATGGCCCGGCTCCAGCAATGTTGTTCTTGTTGGGGCCGCATTGCGACCCATCGCGGGACAAGCCCGCTCCCACAGGATTGCGCTGAACCCTGTGGGAGCGGGCTTGTCCCGCGATACGGCGGCAGAGCCCCCGCGTGCGATCATCAGTCGAACACGATCCCCTGCGCCAGCGGCAGCTCGCGTGAGTAGTTCACGGTGTTGGTCTGCCGACGCATGTAGCCCTTCCAGGCATCCGAGCCGGACTCACGGCCACCGCCGGTTTCCTTCTCGCCGCCGAAGGCGCCACCGATCTCCGCACCGCTGGTGCCGATGTTGACGTTGGCGATGCCGCAGTCGCTGCCCGAAGCGCTCTGGAAGCGTTCGGCCTCGCGGATGTCAGTGGTGAAGATGCACGAGGACAGGCCTTGTGGCACTTCGTTGTTCAGGCGCAGGGCCTCTTCGAAGTCGTCATAGGCCAGCACGTAGAGGATCGGGGCGAAGGTCTCGTGGCGTACCACGTCGCTCTGGCCCGGCATCTCGGCGATGGCCGGCGAAACGTAGTAGGCGTTCGGGTATTCGCTGGCCAGCTGGCGCTCGCCGCCGAATACCTGCCCGCCTTCGTCGCGCGCCTTGGCCAGCGCGCCTTGCATGGCGTCGAAGGACTGCTTGTCGATCAGCGGGCCGACCAGGTTGTCCTTGCGTGGGTCACCGATGCGTACCTTGCCGTAGGCGGCTTTGACACGGGCAACCACCTCATCCTTGATGGAGCGGTGCACGATCAAGCGGCGCAGGGTGGTGCAGCGTTGGCCGGCGGTACCGACCGCCGAGAACAGAATGCCGCGCACGGCCAGGTCCAGGTCGGCGCTCGGGGCCAGGATCATGGCGTTGTTGCCACCCAGCTCGAGGATGCTGCGCCCGAAGCGGGCCGCGACGCGCGGGCCGACTTCGCGCCCCATGCGGGTGCTGCCGGTGGCGCTCACCAGCGGTACGCGCGGGTCGTCCACCAGGGCTTCGCCGGCTTCACGGCCGCCGATCACCAGCTGGCTCAGGCCCTGCGGCGCATCACCAAAGGCATTCAAGGCTTTTTCGAACAACGCCTGGCAGGCCAGGGCGGTCAGCGGGGTCTTCTCGGACGGTTTCCATACCACGGCGTTGCCGCACACCAGGGCCAACGCGGTGTTCCACGCCCAGACCGCAACCGGGAAGTTGAAGGCACTGATCACGCCGACCACGCCCAGCGGGTGCCAGGACTCTCGCATGTGGTGGCCCGGGCGCTCGGAGGCGATGGTCAGGCCATACAGCTGGCGCGACAGGCCGACGGCGAAGTCGCAGATATCGATCATTTCCTGGACTTCGCCCAGGCCTTCCTGGGTGATCTTACCGGCCTCGATGGACACCAGCTCGCCCAGTTCGGCCTTGTGGGCACGCAGCACTTCGCCGAACAGGCGCACCAGCTCGCCGCGGCGCGGGGCCGGCACGTTGCGCCAGGCCTCGAAGGCTTTTTGCGCCTGGTCGATACGCGCGGTGGTCTGGGCCTTGTCGAGCAGCTTCACCGAGGCGATCTGGCTGCCGTCGATCGGCGTGTGAACAGGGTAGTCACCCTGGGTGTAAGCCTCGGCGGCAACGCCAAGGCGCTCGAGCAATCCAGCGACCATGTGCTTCTCCTACAGAAGGTGGAGGGTTGAAAACCTGATGTGGATCAGTATTAATCCGATGACACTGGCGCAACAAACGACCTTTATTCCGTATATCATTCCGCCAGGTAATGAACAATCCGCCGTAGAGACCGCTATGTCCAAACGCCTGGTGCCATCGATGACCGCCCTGCAGTGCTTCGAGGCCGCTGCCCGTCACCTGAGCTTCACCCGTGCCGCCGAGGAACTGCACCTGACCCAGAGCGCGGTCAGCAAGCAGGTGGCACAGCTCGAGGAAATGCTCCGTCACCACCTGTTCCTGCGCATTCGTCGGCGCCTGCAACTGACGCCCGCGGGCTCGCTGTACCTGGCCGAGGTCAACAAGATCCTTACCCAGGTGGACATGTCCAGTCGCTACGTACTGACCTACGGCGAGCAGACCGAAGTCTTGAAGGTAGCCACCCAGCCGAGTTTCGGTGTGCGTTGGTTGATCCCGCACTTGAAGGGATTTGGCAAGCGCCACCCCAACATCCACCTCGACATCCGCAACGAAATGGAGCCTTTCGCCCTGCTTCAGGGCTCGGCCGACGCGGTGTTCTTCTATGGCCAGGGCACCTGGCCGGGCGCCACCTGCGTGGAACTGTTCGGCGAGGAGGTGGTGCCGGTGTGTGCACCCGAGCTGCTGCAGGGGCGAGCCTTGCACGATGCCAGCGAAGTGGCCGAACTGGTGCTGCTGCAAAGCACCTCGCGGCCAGAGGCCTGGCATGAATGGTTCCTGGAGCAGCGCCTGCACACCGACAACAGCTACCACGGGCCGCGCTTCGACACATTCTACATGGCACTGAGTGCGGCCCAGGCCGGTTGTGGCGTGGCGCTGGTACCGCGCTACCTGGTGAGCAAGGAGCTGGCCGAGGGCAGCCTGGTGGTGGCCTGGGACTATGCGATGAAGAGCCCCGGGGCCCATTACCTGGCCTTTGCCGAACATGCGGCGGAGGTGCCGAAGGTGCGGGCATTAGTGGAGTGGGTTCGGGAGCAATTGCAGGGCTGACTGTTATCGGGCCCGCTTTGCGGGCCGTCGCGGGGCAAGCCCGCCTCTACAGGGATGGCGCAACACTCGCGATCATCAATCGCAAAAGGAATGACACCTGCACTTTTTTTCGCTTGTGGGGGAGGTGCATTCCCCGCTTTCATGTACGGGTATCCACTCACCTCCAGGAAGCTAGCGATGCCCGCCCATGATTTCGTCAGCCCCGACAGCATCCGCGCGCAGTTCTCTGCCGCCATGTCGCTCATGTACAAACAGGAAGTGCCCCTGTACGGCACGCTGCTGGAGCTGGTGAGCGAAATCAACCAGCAGGTGATGACCCAGCAGCCCACGGTCGCCGAGGCCCTGCGCTGGACCGGTGAGATCGAGCGCCTCGACCAGGAGCGCCATGGCGCCATCCGCGTCGGCACCGCCGAGGAGCTGGCGACCATCGCCCGGCTGTTCGCGGTCATGGGTATGGAGCCGGTGGGCTACTACGACCTGAGCTCGGCCGGCGTGCCGGTGCATTCCACCGCCTTCCGCGCTGTGCATGAACAGTCGCTGCACATCAGCCCGTTCCGCGTGTTCACGTCCCTGCTGCGCCTGGAGCTGATCGACAACCCGCAACTGCGCGAGCTGGCCCAGGGCATCCTGGCCAAGCGCAAGATCTTCACTCCACGGGCCCTTGAACTGATCGCCCAATGCGAGCGCGACGGTGGCTTGGGCGCTGCCGATGCCGAGGCCTTCGTCCAGGAAGCGCTGCACACCTTCCGCTGGCACCAGGACGCGACGGTGACCGCCGAGCAATACCAGCGGTTGCACGATCAGCATCGCCTGATCGCCGATGTGGTGGCCTTCAAAGGCCCGCACATCAACCACCTGACCCCGCGCACCCTGGACATCGACGCCATCCAGCTGGGCATGCCGGCCAAGGGCATCCCGCCCAAGGCGGTGGTCGAAGGCCCGCCCACCCGCCGTCATCCGATCCTGCTGCGCCAGACCAGCTTCAAGGCCTTGCAGGAAAAGGTAGCCTTCAGCGATGCGCAGGGCAGTCATACCGCGCGCTTCGGCGAGATCGAACAACGCGGCGCGGCGCTGACGCCGAAAGGCCGCCAGCTCTACGACCGCCTGCTCGATGCAACCCGCGACGCCCTGGGCGGCGTGCCAGCCGAAGCCAATGCCGAGCGCTACATGGCGCTGCTCAAGGCGCAGTTTGCCGAGTTCCCGGACGACCTGGCGCAGATGCGCGAGCAGGGGTTGGCCTATTTCCGCTACTTCGCCACCGAGAAGGGCCTGGCCGCCCGCGACCAGCAGGGCCGGCCGACCACGCTGCAAGGGCTGATCGACGCAGGTTATGTGCATTACGAAGCCTTGGTGTACGAAGACTTCTTGCCGGTGAGCGCGGCGGGGATCTTCCAGTCCAACCTGGGCGACGATGCCCAGGCCGACTATGGCAGCAATGCCAACCGCGAAGCCTTCGAGGCAGCGCTGCAGATGAAGGTGCAGGATGAACTGGCCTTGTATGCCCAAAGCGAGCGGCGCTCGCTGCAGGCCTGCGCCCAGGCGCTGAACCTGGACTTCAAGTGATCTGAACACGTTTGCGGCGCTTTGCGCCCTTTTCGCGGCACAAGGCCGCTCCTACAGATGTTCACGGTGCTTCGGTAGGAGCGGCCTTGT